>NZ_KB889965.1:207901-912796 GCF_000372865.1 Methylosarcina fibrata AML-C10
GCGACGCCCGTCAATTGGCGATTTACGACGCAACAGGCACGACGTAAACTGGCTCGCCTGTATCCTTGTGTTTCTTCGTGACTGACTACTAGCCAGCAATTCTCGAGACTAAGATTTCGAGACCGCTTGCCGACCTTAATTTCAGGACTTATCGATAGCAACCTCTTAGTGTGGCAAGAAAGAGTTGCCTCCTTACTGAATAGCGGAAGAAATCTTGATGATTCTGTTCGTTTCGAGATTACAACAACGAAAGGGGAATGCCTGACACGATTGCAAATAACCCGTTTCGATTGTCTGCTAATTGCTAATTATCCGGCAGGACATATCCGCTTGGCAGCGGAAAACCTCTCTAAGCTTGGAGATGATTGGCAACAACGGGTTAGGCTTGAAATGTTTCCATTATGGGTGCCATCGGCCCACCCCCTTCAATTAGAAGTTAATCAAGAACTAACGGCATGTTGGAATGTGCCCACCGATCTTATGCCGGGGCCATGGTGGATTATCGGTAGAGATGGAGATTGGGCTCGTTTTAGGCCTATTTTATGGTCGGTACCCGTAAACAATTACATTGATATGGGAGCAAAATCTACATCTTTATTGACGGAAGCAATTCGTGAGTCAGACCAGGAGCGACGTGAAACGCTTTTAGGTAAAGTACTAGGAGAGCTGGGAACAAACCCTGAACATCCCGACTGGTTCTTGCTATTCGATTTGATCCGTCTATCCAGAGAATTCCCGACCAGTTCGCTCGATGTGCTTGTTCGCTTGGTATCTTATCCACAAACACTGGCCTTAGCCTTGCTTAAAGCAGATGATGAATCATTTAACTGTGTTTGGTCATTGGCTGAGCAATTGCCCTTCTCTTGGAGCCTATTACCTACTCAATGTTGGAAAGAAGCAGCAACACTTCATTTTTACAGCCTTCGGAATGCATTAGGCGAAATGGATGCAAATGGCGAATTGTTATTTTCTGTTTTTCAACAATTCCGCAATCGAGCCAGCTCTAGACGAGCTTATTGGACTGTTCTTTGCGATTGGCTGCACCAACAAATATTTTTAGAGCGGCCACTTAATAATACTTTGATTCGTGTCATGCGAAGATGCCCCTCTTTTATAGACCAGCAAATTGAGGAAGTTGAAAAAGATTTGCAAGGGCGACATGATGCAGAGGAGCAGTGGCCACAGAGTAAAGAGGTCATGGAAAAAGTCAATCAGGGCTTGGTTGACGAGTTTTTTTTATTTCCCCATCTCTCTCCAGTATATCGCTCTGTTAGATGTGCTCCTTTTCTGGTCGCAAAACTCAGTGTTAAAGGGTTGCATTGTCCAAATAATCTTGAGCCGAATATTAAAGGATCAGAATGGGTGGATTTAAATGAACAAAAATCCTATGCCATAACAGATCGATTAATTTACGAACTCAGACTGATTAGAGCCTTTGATCCAGAGTGGTTTGATACAGTATATGCATTGGCTTTAACTTTTGAACTATCTCGTTTGCCTCAGCAAGTACCCCAGGAAGTGGCGTCATAATGAATGTAAAAAAGTTTTATAGTGACCTTACCGTTCAACTTAATCGGCGCGCTACTCGTGCCTCATTAGGTTTACTGGGGTTTCGTAATGATGCTTTGAGGGAGTATCTTCGAGATTGTTTTAACCAGGATGCCGGCATCCCTGGCTCCTTCCTTGCCGATCCAGTATTTGAAGCTACATTCGGCTGGAAGCCAGCTGATAGAAGCTTAGGAGATTTAAAAGATAATTTGTTGCATCGGGATTTGATTAATGCCTTAAGCAACCCAGAGAAGAAAGATATATCAGAAGACTATTCCTTTTCTTTACAACAGCGCCCTTACCGTCATCAATTACAAGCTTGGCATGCACTCATTGAAGCACAACCACCACGATCGGTATTGGTCACTAGCGGTACGGGGTCAGGTAAGACGGAATGTTTTTTAATTCCGATTCTGCATGATCTAGCTGCTGAGGTCGAACAAAGACAAAATGCAACATTAACCGGCGTTAGAGCTCTGTTTATTTATCCTCTTAATGCGCTGATCAAAAGCCAGAAAGACCGATTGGTTGCATGGTCGGAACCATTTAAAGGTAAGATAAGATTCTGCTTATATAACGGCGATACACAAGATCAGGCAAAAAGCAATTGGTTAAGTGAAGTGGCTGGCCGGCGAACTTTGCGAGAAAATCCGCCGCCGATTTTAGTGACTAACGCAACCATGTTGGAGTATATGTTGGTCCGGAATGAAGACCGGCCAATTCTTGACCAATCTAAAGGCAAGTTGCGTTGGATTGTCATTGACGAGGCACACACATATTTAGGGTCTCAAGCTGCTGAGCTGACTTTACTATTGAGGCGAGTCTTACACGCTTTTGGATGTACTCCCGATAATGTTCATTTTATCGCTACATCTGCAACCCTAGGTGATAGCAGCGAAACGTCCCGTCAAAAATTGGCGGAATTCTTAGCAGATATAGCTGGTGTATCGCCGGACAGGGTCACTGTTGTTGAAGGAAGTAGGGAAGTTCCTGAATTAGGCGTTTCATTGCAACAGAAAAATGTTACTTGTCCTGATCTGCATGAATTAAGCAATTCAACAGCGACCGATCTTTTTAATAAATTAGCCAGTGATGCAAAAATTCGCAACTTGCGGGCTCGTCTTACTGAACGCCCAGCCCAGCTGACACATTTAAGTCAATTACTATATCAAGACACCAGCAGTCATTCACGTCAGACAACGCTTGAATTGTTAGATCTATGTAGTCAAGCTAAAAATGAAAAAAACGTACCCTTTTTACCGTTGAGAGGGCATCTTTTTCATCGTGCTTTGAACGGACTTTGGGCTTGCGCTAACCCGGCTTGTAAAGGCAGAAAAGATACGCATCTTGATAATGAGCAATGGCCCTTTGGTGCCATCTTTCTGGAAAGGCGCGAACATTGTGAGCATTGTGAAATGCCGGTATTCGATTTGGTGCAATGTGGAGAATGCGGCAATGAGTTCTTGTCGGGGCAAGAAACTCACTATGATGGAAAAGATTGGTTAGAACAAAAACAATACGATCAGGATGAAGACGAATTTCAGCAAGAATTGGAGCCACTAGAAACTGAGGGAGAAAATGACTCAGAGGTACCGAATAGATCAAGCCAAGGATTTGTTAGGCTGATAACGGCCAGGAATTTGGTTCATGATCAAGATATTGATTTGAGTCAAAACCGTCAGCTTGATCGGGATAAGAAACAAGGCATCCCTATTCACCTTTGCTTACCTAAAGATGATGAATTGCATGAATTGCGCTGTCCTGTTTGTGGTGAAATTGAACGAATTGGCAAAACCTTATTTCGGCCCATACGACTCGGAGCTCCATTTTTACTGTCAACCGCCATCCCCGCTTTAATTGAGCCATTACCGCCGATGACTGGCGGCGAAGAAGCAAGGCCGCTTGAGGGTAAGCGCCTGATTACATTCACCGATAGCCGCCAGGGAACTGCGCGGTTTGCCGCTAAATTACAGCAAGATAGCGAGCGCAACTATGTTCGTAGTTTGCTTTACCATTCTCTGGCAGCAACCTTGCAGTCCATTGATGAAACGGCAATTGAACAATTAAAACAAGAAGTGGCCGTCCTTGAGCCACTTGCTGTAACTAATCCTGTGCTTCAAAACTTGCTTGAGCAAAAACGTCTGGAATTAGAAAAAAAGCAAAGTCCGCAGAGCGCTCAACTTCCATGGGAAGAAGCGGAAAATAAGCTCATGAACTCTGACGATTTCACTCGATGGATGTTGCGGAACCTAAAAGAACTGACATACAACCAGTTATCCGATCGCCAAATGGCTCGTTTATGTTTGCTTCGCGAGTTTTTTGTGCGGCCTAAGCGACAATTTTCTTTAGAAGGCTTAGGTCTAGTAGTCAGTCAATTTAAATCAAAAGGATATATTGGGCTTGTAAGTCACTCTATAGTGGCATTGATGGTTACTGATTGAGGTCAAGCAATGCCAGCTCTTAAATACAAAGTCAATCTGACTGAAGACGAAAAGCGTGGCTTGGAAGCCATGATCAACAAAGGAAAAGCCGCGGCACGCCATCTGACACGCGCGCGAATTTTATTAAAAGCGGCAGCGGGTATTCAGGATAAAGACATTATCCAAGCTTTGGGTGTCTCGGAATCAATGGTGTTGACGACGCGCCAACGGTGTGTGGAAGAAGGCCCGGAAGCCGCCCTGAAAGAACGCCCCCGTCCAGGACGTGCCCCAAAACTGACGGAGAAGCAGGCCGCCCATATTATCGCCTTGGCTTGTAGTGAGGCGCCGACAGGGCATGATCACTGGACCTTGCGGTTGTTGGCGGACAAAGTGGTGGAATTAGCGTATGCCGACCGTTGCAGCTATGAAACCATCCGTCAGCTTTTAAAAAAACACTCTCAAACCCTGGCAGAAGCAAGAGTGGTGCATTCCCGAGGTGAGTGCTGAATTTGTCGCGGCGATGGAAGACGTGCTGGACCTTTATGAAGAACCCTACGATCCGTTGCGCCCGGTTGTGTGTTTCGACGAAAGTCCGAAGCAACTCATTGCGGAAGTCCGCCAACCTCTCCCGCCTGAGCCCGGTCAACCGGCCCGCTATGACACCGGCTATGAACGGAAAGGCGTCTGCGATTTGATGATGATCTGCGAACCTAAACGCGGTTTTCGGCAGGTGGACATCACCGCGCGGCGGACCAAAATCGAATTCGCGCACAGCATGAAGCATATCGCTGAACTTTATCCGGACGCGGCGGTGATCCGGGTGGTGCTGGACAATCTGAATACCCATAAAATGGCGTCTTTGTATGAAGCCTTTCCAGCAGAGCAAGCCCGTGAATTGGCGCGACGGCTGGAGTTCCACTACACGCCCAAGCATGGCAGTTGGCTAAACATCGCTGAGATCGAACTGGCCGTCTTGTCGAACATGTGTTTATCACAGCGGATACCGGACACAGAGAGCCTCCGGCGTGAGGTCGAAGCCAATATCCTACCGCGCAACACCAAGGCGACGCCCGTCAATTGGCGATTTACGACGCAACAGGCACGACGTAAACTGGCTCGCCTGTATCCTTGTGTTTCTTCGTGACTGACTACTAGTTCAACTACGTTATCCAGGATTGGATAAAGTTGAATTGCCGGCTGTTATGAAACAACGCAGCGTCAGCATTGAAGAATGGCACGCTTTATTGCAGGTTGCGGTAGATTATGTTTTACGCACCAGCGGTCCGGCAATTTCAGCACCCAAAGATATAATCCGTTGGTTGGGGTATCCTTCACGCCCTATGTATATGCTCCAGCCTGGTTTTGCTAGAAAATCCCCCAAAACCCAAAGACTTTGGCCATCTATTCAAAATCAGCAATTCAAGCGAAATCGTCTGGTTCGGCTTTTAGCTTACGCTTTTAAACTCGACCTCGAATTACAAGAACATTGTCAACAATTGGAGGAATTATTGCTGGCTGTCTGGCAAGGCATTAAGCAAATTTTGACGCAAAGCGAAGATGGCTTTCAATTGGAATTGGATAAGCAGGCCGTATTGCAAGAGGTTCGTGAAGCTTGGTTTTGTCCAGTAACACGCCGGCTGTTACCTGTCACTTTTAAAGGAGTTACGCCTTATTTACCAGCATCACCAGCGTCGGATGAAATGGCTTTGTGCCGAATAAAAGTAACTTTGCCTCGCGTGCCTAATCCATTTTGGCTGGGTAGATCTCTAAATGACATGAATAAATGGTTGGAAAGCAACACAGAAATATCTCACATTAGAAAATTAGGTGCATGGCCTGATATTAGTGACCGGATAGTGATGCATAATCGGTATCTCAGGGCTCTGGAGCATTCAGCACAAATTTCAGGGAGTGAATTAAGCGCGCGGGAAAATGCTTTTAAATCTGGTCAAGTTAATGTTTTAAGTTGTTCTACCACGATGGAAATGGGCGTCGATATTGGCGGTTTAAGCGCTGTAGCAATGAATAATGTTCCACCTCATCCAGCCAATTTTTTACAACGTGCCGGTCGAGCTGGACGCCGAGGAGAAACCTCCGCAGTAAGCTTTACACTATGTAAAGCTACACCGCATGGCGAAGCGGTATTTAAAAATCCGCTGTGGCCGTTTGTAACTCGTCTAGCAATGCCTCAGGTAGCTTTACAAAGTGAGCCGATAATCCAACGCCATATCAATGCTATGGCATTAGCGGCATTTTTAACCGATCGAGTACCGGACAGAACACATAAGGTAAATACCGGCTGGTTCTTCGAATCCCCTGTTGAAGGGGTATCGGCTCCCTGCGAAACATTTATAAACTGGTGTGAGACTCAAGCTACTCAGATTGAAAATTTGGTTCAAGGATTGATCACAGTCACTAAGCGCAGCATCCTTGCAGGGCGATCACCCGCTTACTTGTTGGATCGTTGCTCCTCTGCCGCTCGACTTATTTCTACTCGCTGGCGGAATGAGCTTGATGCTCTGCTTATTCAATATGATCTCGTTAAAACCAAAGAAGGAAACAGCAAACCCGAGCAAGCTATAGACATTCAAATAAAAAGAATAACGGGCGAATATCTGCTTGGCGTTCTGGCAAATTGGGGATTCTTACCAGGCTACGGTTTTCCAACCGATGTCGTACAACTGGTTACTACAACGCTTGAGGATATCACGCGTAAACGCATTGATTCCACGACTTCAGAAAGGGAAGATAATCGTGCCAAACGCTCCGGTTTCCCTAGCCGCAATTTGGCCATTGCAATTCGAGACTACGCGCCAGGAACGGATACGGTTTTAGATGGCCGAGTGTACCGTAGCGGCGGTGTCACGTTAAATTGGCAAATGCCGGTGGAGATGAATGGTCAACCGGAAATACAAAATTTGCGTTGGGTTTGGCGTTGTGAAACCTGTGGCAATAATGGCACACGGCTGACAATACCGAATCGCTGTCCTCAATGCGGCGAAAGTAATGGGGAAAAACTTCTTCGGCAACGCTATTTGCAACCGGCAGGATTCGCTGTGGATATTCGCTGCCAACCCCATAACGATATAAGCATTCCGCAATATATTCCGGTTAGAGATCCTCTTATTTCACTGGAGGGTATCGATTGGATGCCATTAGCAAATCCAGCTTTTGGTCGCTACCGAATTAGCACACAAGGACAACTTTTCCATCGCTCCGAGGGATTAAACGGCACAGGTTATGGTTTATGCCTTCGCTGCGGTATGGCCGATTCAATGACGGAAAAGGGTGAACTCCCCAAGGATTTTTCCGCACATAAACGCTTGCGGGGCGGGCGTATGGATGACCGCGAAAAAGAGTGCCCTGGAAACAACGAGGACTGGGCAATTCTTAAGGGAATTTATTTAGGTATATCGACACAAACGGAAGTGCTCGAGTTGCAGCTTAGGGATATAGAAGGAAAACCTATCGATCAAATGACGGCCTACACGCTAGCCATAGCGCTACGTCAAGCTTGGTGTCAATATTTAGGTATTGAAGAAAACGAAGTTGGTGCTCATGCAGCCCCCGTGCGGAATGAACTACAGCAATCGGCTTATGCTATTTACCTTTATGATATGGCTTGTGGTGGTGCTGGTTATGTCCGACAAGCCGGAGTTGAATTGCCAAAACTGCTTCGTAAAGCGCTTTCAGCTTTGGAATGTCCAAGGAATTGCGACTCCGCATGCCAAGCTTGTTTATTGACGTTCGATACGCAACATCACCAAAAAAACTTAAACCGTCACGCGGCGCTAACTTTATTATCAGGCGTCTATCTCAATGCCTTAGATATTCCTGAACATCTTATGGCTTTTGGTTCAGAGAGCCACTTAGAAATGGAGCCTCTAATTCTGGCATTGAATAGGGAATGGCAGAAACATAACATAAATTTGGCGCGTATCTACCTTGGTGGAGATGCTTCTATATGGGAGCCATTAGCATGGCGTTTTAGAGATGAATTGAATCGTTTGAGTAGCGCAGGCATTAAATTACAGTTAATAATCCCTGCCTCAATTTTATCTTCGCTAAACTCAAGCCAACGAGCCGAACTTTCTGCCGTTGCCGCTTATACAGGCGCAGAACTCTATAGCGCTAAGTCTCTTCATATGGATGGATCGCCCGCTTTACCCCTGATTCTTGAAATCGGTGCAGACCATTTCCATGTTCGCTGGGTAGCAAGCCATCAAAATGCGCTAGCTCCCACGCCTCACTGGGGAGCAGGTGGTGAATTGAGTGGTCAATATGTCTTATCTCGACAACAACAGCCTATTCCTTCTCAACCAGTTGAATGGATAAAAATTAATCCAGCCGACTTACGAGATTCGCGTCCTGGTTTAACGGAATTAGCCATAGGTCCGGAATTAAACGGCCCATCTCTTTTATTTGGAGAAAAAGCATGGTCATTAATTATCGAACAGTCGCCGATATTTGAAAATAGATTAAGAGGTGAGATCAAACTATTAGAAGTGCATTACTCAGACCGTTACTTAAAGTTACCACTCACCTTGCTGCTTTTGCATAGTTTATTGAAGCAATTAATTAGCTTCTCAGACGGATTATCCGAAAGCACGAGAATATCTATTGAAACAGCCCAACTCATCCGTACAAAAGAAGAGATACCTCGCTTGTTTTATCATGATTGGAGAGAGAGCGAGGACAGACGCGAAGTAGTTAATGCGTGGTTCAGTACAGGTTTCCATAGCTTTATTTGGAATGAGTATCCGCTCCATGATCTACCTCATGAAAGAAAATTAGAGCTTACTTGGGCCGATGGTTCGCAATTTAAGATTATGTTGGACCAAGGTGTTGGTTATTGGCGAATTGTTCGGGGAGTACGAGCTGAATTTCCTTTCGAAGGCGAGATTAAACAACAGATCAATAAACTTTCAAATACCAATCTTATGATCGAGGCAGGTAGTAAAAATCACCCAACATTTTGGTATTATGGAAAACTATAGGCTGGTCTTTAAGTTTTGACAATTGATGAAGCGCTCAAATACGAGCACAAATCGCTCAAACGCTGCCACTGCCACGAAACGAATCGGGATCACTTCTCCAGAATTCAAACAGTAACGGATTCCGATCAATCAATAAGAGGCATTTTAGAATCAAGTCTCGCCGGCTAGTCAGGAAATAGACCGCTATTGTTTGAAAAGAGGAGAGGCATCAAGCTCAACAAAGGACAAAAATCAGATCAAATATGAGATCTTGATAATTCCGACAACCAAATAACTTCATGCTCTAATGCCAATCCAATCGTAGAGAGCGATACGCACAGTTCTTGGACTTCATCGTTCATTCTTGCCGCCTGGAGTCTGGGCAACGCCGCGTGGAAATCGCTCAGAGTATTTTGCCATACGGAATTATTACCGTACTTCTGCAGAAGATTTTTCCAATCCGGAATGAGCCAAAATGTACAAGGGCAACAGGCTGTTTCTAACAATTTGGCATAATTGAGTAATCCGACACCATCATAGTCCGGGAAAAAAACCATTTGCGGAGTTCGTTGACGCGCAGCTAGCCATTTGAGCAATTGACCGTGTATCTGGCCCCCGTAATAGGTAATCGTGCCTTTAGCTTCGGGGGGCAGCCAGTCCAGCCGATTAAACAGAGCCTGATTTTCGACTAACCACAAGGGCTGTTCCGTGTACCAAGCGTCATTGGCTTGAATTGCAAGAGCGCCCGCACCAGCAATCGCGCTGACAGCGGAGAGGTCGAGCTTGCGGCCGTCTTCATGATGCCAAATCACATTAGAACCAATCGGTTTGATCAACAAATAATAGTGGCCATGGCTATGGCCTTTTCCTTTGCTATTCCGGGTTTGGGCAATATTGGCGGCCCGTGTCGGCAGGGAATCCAGAAGGTCATCTGCATTATGCGGTCGAAGTGATTTGAGGTGCTCCTGTAAGAGCGGAAGATTCGCAATCTGATAAACTAACCCGCTACCCTGCGGCTTGGTCCGGACGGCGCCGGTTTTTCGCTCGAATTCGTTGAGAGTCGCGCGCTGCGCTGCAGTCAATGCACTGGCCGGTACATCGGTTCCACTCGCCACCAGCTTTTCCAAGGCGGCGATCAGTGCACGGCTCATGCTTCAATTTCCTCCGCTTCTAGCGGCTCAATGATTTGCCACATTTGCCGGCTGATTTGATTATGGCCTTTAATATTGGAAATGGGGACCAGATAACGCGCCGTCACCAAGGGGGTTGGGGATGCAAAAATTAGCGCAAAACTAAAATCCTTAGCGGTAGCAATTAAATTCCGCTGATTCCGTTGATCCAGTGCGGAAGCTTCATCCAGATAACAAACCGCCTGAACCTTGCTGCGCTTATCCAGCATCAGATGCAATAAAGCCAGGCCAGTCACTAATTTGGCCATCAATACCGTTCCGTTAGAGGCTGCGCTGTCCAAATCGGTAAAAGACTCTTCTCGACGCCCAGCTTTACCGACGATAAATTCCAGACGGAAAAAATGCTCGATGCGCAGACAGCCTTTTGCCTCGCCTTCGGCGATCAATAATTTCTTCGCCCGATTGATTTTTTCATCATCCAACACGCTGCCATGGTTAAACAGATCGAACGTTTCACCACTATTGGCTTTCTCGGCGGTGCTGATTAAAAGTTCGACGGCTTCAACCAACTGGGTTTCGTCAACCGGCGCAATCTTGAATACCGATAAGTCCGACAATTGCCGGCGGCTGATCAGGCGGTTCAATTCATTCATTTTGCTTTTGAACGTCACCAGGCCGTCGCGGAGCTCGCGAAGACAGGCGGTGACATTCACCACGGCATCGCGTGTTTTCCGGTCAATCGCCTCGGCCTCAAGCGGTAAATGCGCGGCAAACTCGAGTATGCGTTCAATTTCCGTTTCACTGCCCTGGATAAACTGGAACTTGGTCAGACCACCGGCATGCAACTCCCCCAAGCGCGACTCGATCCGTTCATCGAGTTGCAGCAAACTCCTGCAGTCACGCTGGTAGGTCTCCAAGGTGGCATCGAGTTGCGTCAAGGCAATATCGGCATTTCCCAGCCAGGCCAGATGAGGAAAGTCAGCCAGACAATTGAACACGGGAGCCTCATCGCCTCGGTTTTCCCGTCGCATACAGATGCTTTGATGTTGTTTTCTTAGATCAGTCAGTTGGTCTTGCAAGGTTCGCTGCAACTCGCGTAGTCGCTTGGCTTCAGCTGCGGATCCATCTAATCGTGTTTTTAATGAGGCCAGTTTTTCCTCAAGGGCTGTTTTTTCGTCCAGGCGTTCCGCTTGATTGGCGTTCAGGGCTTGCAGTTCGTCGAACCGTTTCAGTTCCTCTTGCATTTGCCGGACAACGGCTTCCAATCGCTGTTTTTCCTGATTCGCGGCATCCAAGGCCTGTGCCGCGTCCAGCTGACGGTTTAAACCTTCAATCAGTTGTTCCAGCTCTGCAAGCCGCTGTTGGATTTGTTCCGGGGTACGCTGATCGTAATGCGCGGCTAATGATTCCAGCGAAATCTTTAATCCCGGTAGGGCAATAGCTCCGGCGGGTTGATCTAATATATCTCGCAGCCAGGCTTGCAGCTTTTCCGGCGAATTTTCAAACGCCTTTGGGCCCAGCGTCATCACTTGGCTATCAAACAAGCGATTTAGGGCATCAACATGAAGTTCAGGCAGAACCTGTTTTAATTGCAAATACAGGTTATCGGCAATCGTTGCCAATTCGCGTTGAAGTTCAGCCTGTTCCTTCATGGCAACTTTCAAGTCTCTGCGGATGGCTTCGCTGCCTCGGGCGGTTGCCTGCTGCACCAAAGCGATCTGTTCGTTTAGACGTTGTTCGGCGTTTTGTAAACTATCGACCAAATCGCCGCGATTCCTTATCAGCGCAAATTCGACGGCAAGCTCCTTGTGTCTGCGATCGATGTCAGTCAGTTTCTCCAATTGCTGCCGGGTTCGCAATTGCTCTTCAGTTAATTCTCTGTCTTGCAGTTGCAGTTTCGATTCCTCTTGTTCCAGCTGGTCGATTTGTTCAACCCGCGCCGCAGTTTCTCGCTGGTAATAGTTCTCCCATTCGACCAGTTTGGCTTCAATCAACGGACGGAAATGCAAGAGCTTGCCGCGAAGCTGCAGGCGGTCGGCTTGCAGGCGTTCCAGAGTCTGGATGGCGTTTTTCTGTTTGAATGTAGCGTCATACTGAGCCCGATCGGCATTCACTTCGGCAAAGGCTTTGTCCCATTCCGCCTTGAAATCGATATTGGAATCGGGCAGATCGCGGCGAAATATGGCTAATAAATAGTCCTTCACTTCTCCCGATCGCAGTTTGTCCAGGCGCAAGGTTCGGGTCAGCACCCGTTGAAAAACGTCCGCCTGGCTGCCATGCTCCAGTTTGAATACAGTAAAATCAGGCTCATGCTCCTGGCGTTTTTTCCGGCTTCCATAGAGCGCATCGGCAAATTCGCTCGAAGAATAGCTAAAGACCAGTTTTCCGTGCCTCGCCATGTGTTCCTTGAACTGAGGCTGCTGAACTTGCGAGCCATCGTCCAGGCGGAATTCTTCTACATCCAACGTGCCCTTATAAGCAAAATATTCATAATCGTGGCTGACGCCCTTGCCCACGCAACCTAATACCACCGTTCCCGTCGTCGGCAAGGCCACTTCCAACAAAATATAAGCGCTATTGTGCGGGAAATAAAAACGACGGCTGATCTCGACATCGTGAGCCCCAAAATCCATCCGTCTTTTGTCGATGATCAACAAGAATTGCAGGGCATTGATCAGGCTGGTTTTGCCGGTATTATTGGGTGCGATCAAGGATACCGCCGCATCGAGGGGCAATTCCGCACGCCGATAACCGGCACTGTTAAGCAGCACCAAGCGCTGAAATCCATACTGGATCATGCCATTTCCTCCCCATACTGATCGTCGTCCGCGGTTTCGCGCTTATCTTGTCGAACCAGTTCTTCAAAGCGATCCAGATAACGGTAGACTGCGGAAAGCAGTTTCCAGCCATTCCCTTCCGACATCGCGAATCCATAGTTACTCGCCGATTTTAATAATTGAGGGAGGGCATCCTCCTCGGCTAAAGCCTCCGCTTCGAGTAGCAACCGATTCTTTTCTCGTATCGCCGATAAAAGTTTATCGTCAATGACCCAGTCGGTAAATCGACCCAAATGGTGTCCAGCATCCGCCTGAAATTCGAAGATCAGCATGAACAGCAAGGCCAGTTGACGCGTGGTTTTGGAGACATTGCTGCTGGCTTCATCATAATGAAACCAGGCAAAACCGCGGCCATCGATCCTGAGCACGTAGCCCAGGGCGCCGAATAAGGTTTCGTAAGCGGCTTGTTCTTTCTCCAATTCGGTCCAAAGCTGATGATCGACCAAACGGTTCAGATGCTTACCGCTGGTAAGGAGTCCGAAAATTTCATTGAGATGCGGCAACTTGTGGAGATAGAGAGGTGAAACAGTATTCATGATTCATCCGAAGCCATTTCGATCGCGTGGGGGTAATGGGTAACCCGCACCGTGTTGAGATTCTGTTGTTGGGGGGCATCCGCTTGGGTAATCAGCCAATCACTTCGATTGATCAGTTCATGGTAAATCCGGAGGAGATTGGCGTCGCTGCATTGGGGAAATTCGTGATGTAACCACTGGAGTAAATTATGAACTGGCACCTCGCTGTGCAGGCGTTTCAGTAAGTCGGCTTCATCAATTAACTCCAGGAGGAGACTTTCATCCACGGCGACCTCCTCGGGAAAATCCACCGTCGCCGGTTGATAGTTCATCGCCTCGCTCATGATCGCCAACACTTCGTTGCCGACAGTCACGCGGCGCGGCATTTCCCGGCGCCATAAAGGTAAGGCACTGCCGCGCAATGTCCAGTTTAGGCCGCGCTTACGGATCTTGCCGAGGAATTGACTGATGGCGGAGGACAATTCGTTGTGCTGCCGAATTTCTTCACGCAGCGGCAACAGAGTGGCACTGCAATGTTTCAGCACATCCCGGCCCAGGCGGCGAAGCTCCTTGGCTTGAAACGCCACTTGCCGCATAGCGAGGCGTTGGCTGTACAGCGAGCCCTGGATCGTCAGCGTTTCTACAACATGATCCAACGTATGCTCAGCCGCCTCCAGATGCCGATAGAATGTACCCGAGGGGCCGCTGTCCATCATTTCCGCCATCGGAGCGACATAATTGTCATACGCCTCCAAAACCTCGCGGTAACGCTGAGCGATAGGCAGATTGGCATCGGCAGACTTGGCTCGTTCCGCAATTTCAAGAATGGCGTGCCGGTCCTGGTCAAGCTGCTGGCTGATTTGCCGAAACAGTTCGGCCAGTTGACTGGCTGCCTGGCGAAGTTGGTCGGCATGATTATTCAGCAAACCGTCACTGAGTTTGATGGTGGCACTCTTGATCGCTTCAACCCGGGCGCGGAGAATGTCAGATAAACCCAGCTCATGTTCACGCGTCAGCCCGCGCACGAACTCCAGGACCTGAGGATGAATTTGTAAAGCGGAATCCCGGGGCAGAATTTGCAGCAGATCGGATGAAGCGAGTTGACGCAGGATGTCGTCACGTTCCTCCAGGTTCTTCCCAGGATGGATGCGAGCAATGACGGTTAACAGCTGTTGTTGCTCGAATACCGGAAACTCCCGGCTGAGAGGAATCAGGCTTTCTATAATATCCCAATGGGTATAAAGGGCATAGATTAAGCTTCTGGGATTAGCCACTGTTCACTCCCTATATGCCGCAGCGATTTTTTATTTATGCTCAAGAAATTATCTTGTCCTGTTAATCCGGTTCAGCCAAAATGGCGTGAATCGTGGCTATGGTCATCAATAGGGTCATCGGTTGTAAAGGGGATTCAATAAAGCCGCGCGAAAGGTAAAACTGTTTCGCTGAGTCGGTCAGGGCATGCACCAACATGGCAAACACCCCCGCTTCCCCGGCGACGTTGACTGCGCGCAGCATCGCATCGCGCAGCAACGCCTGACCAATCCCTTGATTGTGGTAGCGCTTATCTACGGCAAGCCGACCGAGCAGCAGGATGGGCAAAGGATCGGGCATATTACGCCGCATCGCTTTGGGCGCCACCTCCTGACTGATCGCACCGGCCGACAGGCTGTAATAACCGATCACTTCCCCGCCGCTACATATTACGAAGCAACGCGAAGCGCCTGATGCTTGGTTCTTGATCGCGCGCTTTTTGAGCCAATCGTTCAAAGATAATTCGCCGCTGTCGAAATTGCTCAGCTGGTGATCCGTTGTGATCGGGGAAGGAGGGGTAAGATCGAGCGCGATTACTTCTCCCATGGGGCTCTGGTCTTGAGCAAGCGGCGTAGCTTGTCCGTGGGCGGCAAGGGCTGATCGAGTAACGCCTGAAATTTAGCAAAGGTGCCGGCATCGACCGTGAAGAAGGCTTGGTCGAGCAACACATTTTCCGCTTCGCGGCAGGCGGCTTCCAGCATGAAGTCGGATCGGCTGCGCCCTAAACGTTCTGCGGCTTGATCAATGAGATCGCGCTGTCCGGCTCTGGCGCGGATATTGATGGAAACGGAAACCGTTTCTTTGGTTTGTGTATGGGCCATCATGAGACTCCTCTGTATATAATATAACCCTACATGATTGTATATCAGATCTCAATACAAATATCGATGGTACAAATCAGCCCGATGATTCTCCCTTTGTGATGTAGACCGCCTGTTCGCGAGTTAGGCAGCATGCGGCATTTGCACAGATGTTTTTCAGCGATCTGAATGTCGTAAAATGGCCGAACTTCTCCTAATGATTTCCTTTTACACCGCCAGACAAGGCTTCAAAACTGGTTTTCGCAAGGTATCCCATCCCTATCGCCATCCATCTTCGTGCCGGGGCAGTTATCCAGGTAGAATTCGGCTTCTTCACTCGACGTCATCTGGGAACAATAAACTTTGCCTTGGCATTGGAAGTGGGGCTCGGCTATCTCCGATTCCGCTACTAACGGAGGCATTGACCGGGCGACAGTCTGAGCATGGCGATGCCCATACGTATCGTAAGCGTAAATTCCAACCAAAATTAGCAACAGAAACAGAATCGGTAGGCTGCCTCAGCGTTTTTGTGACCGAATGATCCTCTGCTTCGGTATTTGCTGTCGCCTATCGTATGGGGCGGGGTCCGACGGCGCTGCCCGTTTTCTTGCGGCTGGCTCCAGCGTCAGTTGTTGGGGTACCCCTTCGATAAGGGCTTGGATGGCGCGGGGTTTGCCGCTGGCATCGACTTCCGTCTGGTAATGGAGGGTATCCCCCACTACAGGAGGACGACTCATCCCTCGCAAGGCGGAGATATGGATGAAGATGTCGTTGCCGCCGGTGCTGGGTTTGATGAAGCCGAAACCTTTATCGTCGATCCATCGAACCAGTTTGCCAGTTTCTGTTTGCATAAGGAGTCGTTGCCGAGGTTGGTGTAGAACCGTAAGTATAGGCGGTATCGACTGGATGCAAAGCGCCGTCATGATCTGCTCGAATGATCATTTTTTGGTCAACTTAAGCCTGTGTCCTGGAAACCAGAGACTTAGCGCCACTGGTCACGGAATAGTCACAACATTATCCACAGGTTTTGTGGATACAAAAAATGGCCTAAGCCCGCTTGAAGTGAGGTCATGTGAATGACTCTCAGCATTTCGAATGGGCTTTGACCGTTTGTCCGGCGTCAGTTGAAGTGTTGAATCGGCCAACTATCGGCAGTTAATATCGCCCGGTTTAACCTCTGCCTTGGGAGGGATTTTCGCTTCGATCTTCACCGGCGCCACACCTTCTTTGTTTAAGCCAATCTCTTTGGCGGCTTTTTTCGACAAGTCAATATCGCGTCCTTTAACATACGGCCCGCGGTCGGTAATCTCCAGTTCGACGGACTTGCCGGTTTCGAGATTGGTCACCTCCGCCTCGCTGCCCAAAGGCAAAGTGGGATGTGCGGCGGTCTTTTCATGTTGATTGAATATTTCGCCGCTGGCGGTCTTTTTGCCGTGGAAACCTTTTCCGTAAAACGATGCTTCGCCTTTCTGTTCGATCACCGGCTCCCCGCTCTTTTCAATCTTCACTCGGGTATCATCCTTCACCAAATCGCCTTTTCCTTCCCTCGGCTCCTTGCACTCCGCGTATTTTTCAACCTTATCCGCCACCGCTTTGGCTTTGGCGCGCTGTTGCCGATCCTTGCCCCAAGCTGCGGCGTTAAATCCTATGCACAAAATAAAAATCACAATGATTGGCCAGCGCGGAATAAAGCGTTTAGCTATTAACGTATTCATACCCACCTCTCTAATCGCCTCGAAAATTCAAGCTCGGTTCATCCAAAACAGGAGCCAAGTGCGATTCGTACTTTGGAACTCTAACGAGGGGAGTAGGCTAGAGTCCGCTCTATGTATCGTTTTAATTTAGAGGTAGCGTTAGCAATGAAAGTTGCAGGAAGGGGATTCGGGCAGAGAGCCGGACGTCGCAGAGATATGTTGTGCTCGGCGTGAAGTGGACGGAACATCAATCCGCAGCAAGCAGTTCGATCCAATGTACGACCGGAACGTTGTTCGCAGAGCGCAAATGCATCAGACAGCCGATGTTGGCGGTGACGATGACTTCGGGTCATGGGGGCAGATCTTGCAATCAAGTATCTATAGCTAAACTGGCAGACTGGTATCCACTCAAGTACTGTCAGTCACGGGCACAACCTAGCGATCCGGAATTGGCCGATTGTGTAAAAAAAGGCCATTTTGGATAGAAAGCCCTTTTCTGCTCAAATTTATTTTTAAAAAAACAAAGAGTTATAGATAGCGCTATTGATCAAATCGGCCTGTTCCGCAAAAACCGACTTTTTCAACACAATCGGTCGAACCCCGACTGTCACGTTATTTAAAATTTTTTTAGCCAAGGATATCCGGTTTGGATAGTGACCCGTGAGGGCTAAAAATGAAATACTGCTGCCATTTCTCCATAAACTTAAATGATCAAACCCGAACACTTTAATGCCGGTCGAGTTATTAATATAAACCATTGATATAAAAAGTCTTTTATAAATATATGGCTTGAGTTTTTAAGTATGTTATGTTATAATATTACATAGGCGATCTATTTGAATTCCCCGTCGCCTTGCCCTCCCTCCGCCCCACCATTTCAACGCGTACATTCACTTTGGCCCATCGGGTTTGAACTTCCGGTGCGCTTTCATGCGCGCGTTGATTTTGGGTATCCGGAGATTTTTATCCTCCTGTTTGAGGAGAACCCTGATGACCATCCCTTCTTTACCTGCGGGACTTGATCCCGCTCTTAAAGCCCTGACTCACTGCCTAGCATTAACCAATGACAACTACCAGCGCCTGTTAAACCAGCCAGAATCCTTGCCTTTCTGCCGCGAGGCCGGCCGCACGCTCCGTGTCTTGGCGGACCGGATGACCCAGGTCCTGCTGGCCGCCCTGGCGGAACCGCCGGAGAGTAACGAGGAGGATCTCCTCCTTGAGGAGGAAGCAGAAACCTTAGAAGAGGAAAGCGCAGACGAATAAGCACCTCAGAATAGACTCTAATCTATTTCAACTATTGAACAGGCACGGCGAATATCCGTTGCAGGCTCGTTCGCCGTACCTTACTGACAAACTTTTATCCCAGGAGACCCTGATCATGACCGAATCCTCCCCACCCCAGGCCACGCCTGTGTTTGCGCGCTTCGAACTGGGGCAGCTCTGTTACACGCCCGGTGCCCAAGCGGCTTTGGAGCGTTTTAAAGTCAATCCGTTTCGCTTAATTGGACGCCATCTCAGCGGCGATTGGGGCGACGTTTGCGCCGAAGATGCAAAGGCCAATGAAGACGCCCTGATTCATGGCCACCGCCTGTTGTCGGCCTATCGGTTGACGGCGCCTGACAATGAAGGTGAACAACCAGACCCGGTTACGTGCTGGCTGATCACTGAAGCGGACCGCAGCGTCACGACGATCCTGCTGCCCGAAGAGTATTAATCCCCAACCACTATCCCGGAGAATCCCGATGAATCCAAAAACTGAAACCCCAACCGAATCCCAAACCTCCACAGACACCAAGCCCGCCGTCACCAAACCGGCCAAAGCCCAGTCCACGCCATCTACACCAGAGCCTGTCCTCAAAGCGACGGAATCTCTAGAGACCGGTCAAGCACCCGGCACACCACCCGAGAGTTCGGGCAAGCTAGCGCCGGAAGTGATCGAGCTGGTCACGGAACTACGCGACACCGTGAAGCGCCTCCAGCCGCACAAACACACAACCAAATCCTTACGCCGCGCCCTGTCCAGCGTCAGTGCCATTCTGGCCGACATTGAGGCGCTGTACGAACAACTCTGAACGCAGGCCCTGTCTAGCGTGATGTTCTGGATCACCCCGATCTGGGGTTGATCCCTTCCTTATATACCGACGTGACTTTTCTGAATGGGGTAAATCCTGCCCAGGGATCGTCACGTCCATTTATCGGAGAAAATAATGAACAATCCCTTTCAAAGCCACACCACGTCCGGATTTTACCTGGTGCTGCGCCCCGTAACCCCTGACGAAATCCTCAGCATGGCCCGCCAATTGATTCAACAGCGCTTTGCACGAGGCCAGGCGATTACCAGCCCGAATGATACCCGGGAATTTCTGATGCTGGAATTGGCCCTGCTGGAGCATGAAGTGTTCTACTGCATCTATCTCGACAACCAGCACAAGATCCTGGCCAGCGAAGCCTGTTTTCAAGGCACCGTCGATGGCGCCAGCGTTTATCCGCGGGAGATCGTCAAGCGGGCCCTAGCGCTCAATGCCAGCGCCGTGATCCTGGCACATAACCATACGTCAGGTCTGGCCGAGCCTAGCCAAGCGGACCGGCAGATTACCGAGAAATTGAAAGCGGCACTGGCACTCATCGAGGTCCGGGTCTTGGATCATTTCGTGATCGGCGGCACCGAGTCTTTTTCATTTGCAGAACGGGGATGGTTATGAAAATCAGGCTAAAACACACCTCCATCCCGCTGAAACGGGCAACCGAATCCCTGCAGGTTGCAACGCAATCCCGGCCAGGGCAACACATGACAAGCCCCGTGGGCATGTTAATACACATTAACACGCCTACCTTGATGTTGCGTATTCGCAAGGAGGCTGCGGTATGACCAACGAAATGACATCCCCCTTAATGCAATATCATGGGGCACGAAAATCGTCGACATCGTGCGCAGCGTTGACACTGTATCTCGACAATTTGGCGCCCACTGGACGACGTTCGATGCGTTCCTTGTTGCAAAACGTGGCTACATTGCAAGGCTGGTCCGGAGCGTTGGAACAACTGCCATGGCTATCGCTGCATTATGAACATGTAGCCGGTATTCGGGCGACGTTGCGCAAGACTGGAAAATCACCGAATACGATCAACACGACACTCGCGGCGATGCGTGGCGTGTTGAAAGCCGGCTTTTTATCTGGCCAGTATCCGGCACAGGAATGGCAACGGATTCAGTCCATCAGTCGCGCGCCAGGTAAGCAAGTATCTGTCGGGCGGCGCCTCCAGGGAAAGGAAATCGATCGGTTGCTGCAAGTGTGCCGGCAAGACGATTCCCTGCAAGGATTCCGCGATGCAGCCATCGTGGTGTTATTGGCCTACGCAGGACTCAGGCGTAGCGAGGTGACAAGCTTAAACATCACGGATTATAGGGTACGTAACGGGCATTTGCGGGTCCGTGAAGGCAAAGGTAATCGCTCACGTGAATTACTGTTGCCCGTGCTCGCCCGTGCTTATATTCGTCGGTGGATTCATTGTCGTGGCAATAGCCCAGGCCCCTTATTTTGCCGATTGGCGAAAGACGGCGAATGCGATCCGTTACAACGCATGAACGCACAACGTATTTACGGCATTTTAAAAAGGCGAGCGCGAGAGGCCGGCATAGCCTCCTGTACACCGCATGACCTCAGGCGCACCTTTGTCACCCGCTTGCTCGAACAAGGCGTGGACTTCAACACCACACGGCAATTGGCAGGCCATGAAAACATTCAGACCACAATCCTGTATGACCGGCGGCACACGAAAGCCCAACGGTAAGCGATGGCGAATTTCAGCTTTTAAAGGGATGCCATCTCCGTAAATTGGACTCGAAAACCGCTTCGGCAAAATCGGCAAATCGGCATGGCGTTGGATTTCAATTCAGCAAATTCGCAAAAACAAAACACCGAAAAAAACACCTCACACAGTCGCCAAAAACCATCACAAAAAAATGAAAACGATACCTGCAAAAGTGCATCCGTTTTTGTTTGAAAAAAATAAGCTCGCGCAAAAAACAGCGAAAAAACGCGAGAAAAAAGCGCATTTTCGAAAACTGTAAATGCGCTGCACCACAACCATCTGCGGTGCAATTTATGACAACCACATCACTTGAAACTTTCGCAAAAATTCTCCCGCGCGTCATCCGCATTCGCGATGCGCCATTTTATCTCGGGATGGACAAGAACCGTTTTAACACCGAAGTCAGACCTTCGCTAACCGAAATCAAAATCGGCACGCAGGGGATTGCCTTCGATCGCCTTGAATTAGACGCCTGGTTTGACGACTACAAAAACCGCCACTGCAAACCTCGCGCACAAAAACAACAATTACAGGAGAAAACCACATGGCAAAGAAAATCCCCGGTCTCGTCAAAAGGGGCGACTGCTGGCACATCGACAAAGTCATCAAAGGCAGACGCATTTGCCAAAGCACTGGCACAAGCGACCTCGAAGAAGCGAAAAGTTACCTTGCACGATTGATGGAAGAGAACCGGCAAGCCACCGTGTATGGCGTGCGTCCGAAACGCATCTTTCGGGAAGCTGCAACGAAATATTTGTTGGAATCGCAAAAGGCGAGTCTGAAAGATGCCGCTTTGCATCTGAAGTTACTGGATGACTATATCGGCGAGTTAACGTTGGAGTCGATCCACATGGGCACATTACAAAGCTATATCCAGGATCGTCGTAGTCAAGGCGTCAAAAACCGGACGATTAATTATGCTTTACAAACCGTGCGCCACATCCTGAATCTGGCAGCCATGGAGTGGATTGATGAATATGGCCTGACTTGGCTGGCCACCGCGCCGAAGATCAAGCTGTTACCGCAACTGGATGCAAGAAAACCGAGTCCTTTGAATTGGGAGCAACAGGAACGCTTGTTTCAAGAATTGCCCGAGCATCTGGCGAAGATGGCGCTGTTTAAAGTCAACACGGGTTGCCGGGAACAGGAAATCTGCACCTTGCGGTGGGAATGGGAGGAATACATTCCAGAACTCGACACCAGCGTTTTTATCATCCCTGTACATGCCGTCAAAAACCGTCTACAAAGACTGGTGGTCTTGAATAGCGTTGCTAGGGGAGTAGTTGAGGAGTTACGAGGACACCATCCGGAATATGTCTTCACCTATAAAGGCAACCGGATCACGGTAATGAACAATTCCGGATGGCAAAGCGCTCGCAAGCGTGCGGGATTGCCGCAAATCAGGATCCATGATTTAAAGCATACGTTCGGAAGGCGCCTTAGGACGGCAAACGTATCGTTCGAAGACAGGCAGGACTTGTTGGGTCACAAGTCGAGCCGGATTACGGATCATTATTCGTCTGCCGAATTGGAAAATCTGATTGCGGCGGCGGAAAAGGTCTGCGTCAGAGGGTCACGCAAAATTCACGCAACGAAAACGTAAGGCAATAAAAAAGGGAATCAATGACGTTGTAAATCATTGATTCCCTTATCAATTCATGGAGCTGGCGATGGGACTCGAACCCGCGACCGGCTGATTACAAATTTGAAGGTCTGTTATTCTCTGCTGATTGCTTAACCTTAACAAACCTTTACAAGCCTTTAAATACAGCCTATCATAGCCTTAACGGGGTTACACGAAATTTGCTTAAATTTGCTCTACTGTGTAACCCCGGCGTAACCCCGGAATCATTTGTAACCCCGGAAGGCGGAGACATGGCACAGAATAAAATCAATTTCACTAAGGCGGCTTTGGATGGCTTGGCATTGCCCGAAGCAGGTAAACGGGAAACTTACCACGACCTGAAAACAAACGGACTACAGCTACGCGTCACCAGCAATGGCGTTAAAACCTTCTCACTGTTCAGACGGGTTAAAAACGGCAGTCCTGAGCGCGTAACCCTGGGGCGTTACCCGGACATGTCTGTCGAGCAGGCCAGAACGGAATCGACCCGCTTAAATGGGCTGTTAGTTCAAGGCATCAACCCCAACACCGACGCCAGAGCCTTAAAGACCGAAACCACGCTGCAAGAGCTGTTCGACGAATTTCTAAAGCATCGGCGCAATAAGAGAGGCGCGTTTCTGTCGGAGAAAACCAAGCGCAGCTATCGGTATGACTTCGGCTTGTATCTGGAGAAATGGGGCAGGCGGAAACTGTCGCAGTTTAAAGATACCGACTTCGGTAAGCTCCACGCGGAGATAGGAAAGGAGCACCCTACTACTGCCAACCGGGTTATTGCAATGGCATCAAGCCTGTTCAGCTATGCTGCCGAACGGAAGTTATTCAAGGGTACGAATCCGGCGCACGGCATCAAGAAATTCCCGGAGACCAAGAGAGACCGATTTTTACAGTCCGACGAATTGCCGGCGTTTTTTGAGGCTTTGGCGGAGGAGCCGAACGATACTCTACGCGACTACTTTTTATTGTTACTGCTGACCGGTGCGCGGCGTTCCAATGCTCAGGAAATGCAGTGGAGCCAGCTCAATCTGGATAGGGCAGAGTGGCGTATTCCGACCACCAAAAACGGCGAACCGCAAACCGTCACGCTGACTCCGGAAGCCGTCACCATTCTGCAAACAAGGCGTGGCGGTGATCCGGTTTGGGTATTCCCTGGAAGCGGCGCTACCGGGCATCTGGTGGAGCCCAAAAAAGCCTGGAAGCGGATATTGGACAGGGCAGGGCTATCCGACCTGCGCATTCACGACTTGCGGCGTACCTTGGGCAGTTGGCAGGCTAAAACGGGCGCGTCTCTGGCGATTGTCGGCAAGAGCCTTAACCACAAGTCGCCATCGACCACGGCCATCTATGCCCGGTTAGACTTAGACCCCGTGCGCGAATCCGTCGAACGCGCCACCAGCGCCATGCTGGCGGCCGGTGGTCTGAAAGAGTCAGGAGAGATTATCCCTATCACCAAAATGAAGAAAGCATTATGAGCATTGACTACCACGATTTTATTACCATCGAACCGGGAAAACGCAGCGGTAAGCCTTGTATACGCGGTTTGCGGATTACCGTCGATGACATCCTTGACTGTTTTTCGGCCGGCATGACCGAAGAGGAAGTGCTGGACGATTACGACTATTTGACCCGCGACGACATACGCGCCTGTTTCGCTTATGCGGCCGACCGCGAGCGCCATACGCGGGTAATCAAGGGATGAGGCTGCTTTTTGACGAGAACCTGTCTCCCAAAATGGTGGCGGGGTTAAGCGATATTTTTCCTGGATCTGCCCATGTTGATCGGGTGGGTCTGGGCGGCGGTTCCGACAATGAGGTATGGCGTTACGCCAAAGATAATGATTTTGTCATTGTCAGCAAGGACGCCGATTTTTACGAACAAAGCATGTTGCGAGGTCAACCGCCGAAGGTGATTTGGATACGGCGCGGCAACTGCACCAATAGACAATTGCAGTTGATCCTAAGAAACAAGGCTGGCGATATTGCCGAGCTTTGCATGGCAGATGATGTTTCGCTGCTAAGGATCGATTGACCCCCAATTAACCGGATAGGCCGACGGGCCAATAAGGATGATTGCGCTTTAATGAAGGAGTGCTATGGATTTGTCAGAAATTTTATTCAGTTTAAGTAACGGCAGGTTAACCCAGGATGAGGCTGAGCAACTCATCCATAATTTACATAAAAAGAAACGTGGGCGTCCCAAGAAAATAAATAATCACCCCATGAAAAAAGAAGGGAAGATAGGGTGCCCTAAAAAACTTTCGAAGTATGAAAGAAATATTTCAATCATGGCGGCCAGAGTTGCATTAGATATTCATTATCCAAACTTGTCCGCTACGTCAAAGAAAATATATTTAGCTGAAACTTTTTGCATAGGAGAAAAGGCTATCGAGGCCGCGATAACGGAATTAAATAAGCGCGCTGTAAGAAAAGAAGTTTGGGTTTGCCAAGAAACAAAAGAAATTGCCTTTGTAGACCAGGAGCACATTAATAGCGTTTTTTTTGGAGCAGTATTAGGCCCTGATTCAAACGTTGTTTTTCGTAAAGTTGGTATTACAAATTACATAAAATGGATTCCTAAAAAAATAGCGGGAAAATAAGACGATTTTATCGTGAATTATTTAGGGTTACAGTCACAAAAAGATGTCGTAGATTAACAGCATGTTTTACAAACCCTTACGGAGGGCCATTACATGCTGCAAACAAATACCGATCTTTTAAACACTAAGCAAGCCGCTGAATACCTAGGCGTTACTGTTTCGACGCTAGAGGTTTGGAGATGCACAAAGCGCTATCCCATCCCTTTTATCAAAGTCGGCCATCTGGTCAAGTATAGAAAGACCGCTCTAGATGCTTTCCTGGAATCGCGCACAGTTGACGCAGCCGACGGACAATAAAAAACCCGACCATCACCCATAGATAGCCGGGTTCTTGAACCAAAACCGCAATTTCAACGCATTGAAATTATAACGGTTTTTGGCGATGGATGCACCGGCAAAAAGGACTTTGCCATGATTGAAAAATTAATCACGCGCCTTGATGGCGTCAAACGAACCGGACATGGCCGCTATATCGCCCGATGCCCTGCCCACGCTGATAAATCCCCGTCTCTAACGATAACCGAAAAGGGCGGAAAAATTTTATTCCATTGCTTCGCCGGATGCGAGCCGGCTGACGTGCTGGCCGCTATCGGCCTGACGTTCAGCGATCTTTACCCCGAGAAATCTACCTACAACAAAGGCAGCAGCCGAACGGCGGCATTCAATCCATATGATGTATTGAAATGTCTGGCGCGTGAGGCCGGAATCGTTACCCTGGCAGCGCGGCAGATAGTCCATAAAGCCCCATTGTCGGAAACCGATGCCGAGCGCGTGGATCTGGCGTATAACCGCTTACGCGATGCAGCCGAATTGATGGGGGTACGGCTATGAGCGAGTACGTTTCCGGTATTGAAGAATTGCTCAATCAGACACAAGGGGCAGGCGAAATGGGCGAGCCGGGTGCGTTGGCTGCTGATGTGCCGAACCCAATTGAAATCCAACCTTTGCGCCGCCCACACCAACCCGCCGAGCCGTTTCCTATTGACGCGCTTGGTATCAAGTTGAAGGCAGCAGTCGAGGCGGTTCAGGCAGCCGTCAAAGCGCCGCCCGCCCTATGTGCTCAGTCGTTTTTAGCGGGCGCGGCAGTCTGCATTCAAGGTATTGCGGATATCCGGCTTCATTGCAGCCGAATCCCACTGTCTGAATTTTTTCTTACAATTGCCGAATCCGGCGAACGCAAGAGCGCAACGGATAATCACGCGAAACGGCCTCATGCGGCTTGGCAGCACGAAGAATACAAGTTATTCAAGGATGCATTGCGCCAATTTCAGGATGAGAAAGAGGCATTCGAGAGAGCACGAAAAGATGCCATCAAGGAAGGCAAAGATTGCCCTTTGCC
This sequence comes from Methylosarcina fibrata AML-C10, assembly GCF_000372865.1. NCBI lineage: Bacteria > Pseudomonadati > Pseudomonadota > Gammaproteobacteria > Methylococcales > Methylococcaceae > Methylosarcina > Methylosarcina fibrata. Next base: position 234,502 of record NZ_KB889965.1, read on the forward strand.
CGAGCCATCAGCTCCACGTATGCCGATGCTCTTCAGCGAAGACCCGACGTTTGAGGGCATCTTTAAATTGCTGGAAACCGGCTTGCCGTCAATCGGCATCTTTTCCGATGAAGGCGGTCGGATGTTGGGCGGGCATGCGATGAATGCTGAAAACCGGCTGAAGACTGTCGCATCCCTATCAAAGTTATGGGACGGCGCGCCGATAGACCGAGTTCGGGCCGGGGACGGCAGCCGGATCTTATACGGGCGGCGCTGTTCGGTTCATTTGATGGCGCAGCCGGGCGCGGCGGCTTTATTCCTGAACGATGGCGTTTCAGCGGATCAAGGGATTCTGTCTCGGTTTTTGATCGTGCACCCGGAGTCGACTAAAGGAACGCGCTCCTATGTTGATATAGACTTGCACAATGACCCGGCGCTATTGGCCTATAACGCCACCGTTGACCGATTACTGAGGTCGTGGAAATGGGATCAGGACACCGGGGAGCTTGAGCTAAGAACAGTCAATTTATCAGCAAAAGCCCGTCAAATGTGGATTGCTTATCACGATCATATAGAGGGACAGCAGACAGCCGACGGGCCTTATCGATCTATTACCGCATTTGCTTCCAAGGCCGCCGAACACGCGGCGAGATTGGCCGGAATCCTTCAGCTATTCGACGACCCAGGCGCGCAGACAGTTGACGAAAATCACATGGTTTGCGGCATTCGTTTGACTGACTTCTACCTGACCGAAGCGTTACGACTCAGGCAATTGGCAAGTGAGAATCAAGACCTGATTTTAGCTGAAAAATTACTGGAGTGGTTTAGGGCCGAGGGTTTAAGACAGATTTATCCCGTGAAAGTGTATCAGGAAGGCCCTGCCGCCATCCGAAGCAAGGAGCGGGCGATTCCCATTTTAAAAATCCTGGAGGGGCACGGCTACCTATCGCCTATTTCACCTGACCAAGCGCCGGAAATCGACGGCAAAATCAGAAAGCAGGCATGGAATATCAACGCTTATTCACCTGATGAGGTTTTGGTATGAGTGCGCCGATAAAATTTAATTTTTCGGCTTATACCCCTGCTATTCCCGCTATTCCTGCTATTCGAGAGCACGAACCGATGCCAAGAATAGCAGAATCGCAGGAATCGCAAGGCCCTAAGACAGAAAATGCAAAATCATTCCCTAATCAAGAGATATTCCCGAATAGCAGAATAGCAAGAATAGCAGAGGCAGACCGTCAAAAAATACTGTCCTGGCTATCTCATATTGGCGAAACGGATCAGGCCGCCGTCGACGATGTTATTGATTATTGCGCCAGTGACCCGGATGCATTGGCCTATTACTTGGGCCGGGCCGGGGAAGTCCCGCAACCACCGCCAGACGACCGCCACCATTGCCGCGAGTGCCTGAACCTGAGGAACGGCTATTGCACCCGGCAGCGGTTCAGGCCGGTCGATGACATTCCCCGCCGCTGCGAAGACCACACCGGCACGGACGAATACGCTTGAACAGTACGCAAGGCGGTACGCAAAGAGTACGCATATCCAATCATTGGCGAAACGAAGGAACACCACCATGAACAACATTACCGAAACCACCCTCCCCTTACCTACCAACATCAATGACCGTATAGCCGCTCTGAAACAGAAAGCCACCTTAGCCATCGAGACATGGCAGCCGGAACCCGGCGAAAGCCTGATAGGCGAATTGATCGGTTCACAAAAGGCATCGGGCATTTACGGCGAAAACATCCAGATCCTCATCAAGGACGAAACCGGGCACGTTACCGCGGCATGGCTCACTGCCTGGTTAAAAGATAATCTGAGGGCGCAAGGAGCCGATAAAGGCGACTTGGTAGCGATTACCTTCTTAGGCAAGAAGATGTCGCCAGCGGGGCGACCGTATAACGCTTATTCGCTGGTCGTCGATAAATTGAACAATGTTTAATTATAATCAACCTGAATCAGCAGGATTTCAGCAGGATGGCAGATACAAAATTCAAGCCCGGACAATCGGGCAATCCCAAAGGCCGGGAACCCGGAGCTACCCCGGCAACAAAACTTCGAAAAGCCATTGCCGACGCCATGCCGGAGATTCTGGCGCAACTGGTCGAACAGGCCAAGGCCGGAGACGTGGCCGCCGCCAAGGTCTTGATTGACCGGGTATGCCCGCCATTGAAGCCGCAAGCTTTGCCGATTAGCTTGCCCGTGAACGGATCGCTGACCGAACAAGGCGTCGAAATTATCCGGGCAACGATGGCCGGGCAGATACCGCCCGACATCGGCAGCCAGTTGATAACCGCCCTGGCGGCGCAATCGAAAATCATTGAAGTGGATGAACTGACTAGACGAGTGGAAGCCCTGGAGGCGAAACAATGAGTATCAAGACGAGAGTAAATAAACTGGAAGCCAAACACCGCCCCATAGGGCTGGTGGTGATTATCCTGATGGACGGAGAAACCGAGGAGCAGGCGTTACAACGCTGTTACCCAGACGAGAAACCGGATCAGGTGGTATTCTTGGATGAGGCGGATAAAACCGCCTAAACAACAAGCCGGGTAACACCGGCTTTTTTATGCCTGGCGTTCATATCGGCAATGCAGTGATGTGCTACTTTCAGGAAACAACGCCCATTGCAATAATCATGCCCGTCTGTAACGCACGGATAGCGCGGCTTTCAGAGAGTTGGCACGAAATCATGCTAAGGAATTGATTGTATGCCAAATAGGAAACAATCAGCCGGGCCACTGCATGAGGTAATGGCAACGGCGGCCACGCTAACGGCTATCTCGCCGTTGTCCATTTTTTCGATAATTTCAGGAATGCCGCTTTCTACGACTTTTTTGGCTTGTCGATAGGTTTCTTTATTGCCGAATCCGGCTTGCTCTGCGGCGATATCATCCTTTCTTTTTCCAGAAATTGCTTCGCCAAAATTTTGGCAATCCTCTTTTTCAGTATATTGATTAGTTCCGCGCCTATCCCCGAGTTCGGCCTCAATCGCCTTCCCAATAGCCACTTTCTCAGAAACCGTCCATTGCTTAGAGAAAGCATTGGCGTCTACCCAATCGGTGCTTGCAGTAATGTGCTACTTTCAGGAAACAACACCCATTGCAATTATCATGCCCGCCTGTAATGCATGTTTGTCAAGGCTTTCAGAGAGTTGGCACGAAATCATGCTAAGAAATTGATTGTATGTCAAATAGGAAACAATCAGCCGGGCCACTGCATGAGGTAATGGCGGAAACGGTAGGATTTGCGGGAGCGTGATCGATGGGGCAAAAGGCTTTGTTTAACCTGGAGTGTAACCCCAGCGTAACCCCGAAAATAAAAAAGGGCTTAGATTTGAATCTAAACCCTTGATATTCATGGAGCTGGCGATGGGACTCGAACCCGCGACCGGCTGATTACAAATCAGCTGCTCTACCAACTGAGCTACGCCAGCAAAGAAGTGCGCATTATACAGAAGAAAATTATTTTGCAAAGCATTTTTTAATTTTCATTCTGCATAACTCAGTTCTCTTATCAGGGCCTCGCTTAGGGATTATGTCCGGTTGGCCTGGGGAATTTTATTACCGCTTTTTCGCGGCTCGCGGATGTTGACTTCTGATTTTGCGTACTCGATTCTTGCCGGGTAAACCCGCTTCCTGGCCGGTATGCTTGGTTCTGAAGCGTTGTCCATTTTCCGGTGAAGTGCCGGTGCCTTTCGGTTGGAACGACGGAATCAAATGGTGCTTGCCGTTGCCGATCAGGTCGCTGCGGCCCATGTTGTTCAACGCTTCCCGCAATAAGGGCCAGTTGTTAGGGTCGTGGTAGCGCAGAAAAGCCTTGTGCAGGCGGCGCTGTTTTACGCTTTTCGGGATGTAGATGTTTTCCGACTTGCGGCTGACCTTATGCAGAGTATTCTTGCCGGAATGATACATCGCGGTCGCGATCGCCATCGGCGACGGCAGAAAGGCCTGCACTTGATCGGCGCGAAAGCCGTGGCGCTTCAGCCAGAGGGCCAGATTCAGCATGTCCTGGTCGGTGGTGCCGGGATGGGCCGCGATGAAATACGGAATCAGGTATTGCTCCTTGCCGGCTTCCTTGGAAAACTTGTCGAACATTTCTTTGAAGCGGTCGTAGGTGCCGATGCCGGGCTTCATCATCTTCGACAAGGGGCCTTGCTCGGTGTGCTCGGGGGCGATTTTCAGATAGCCGCCGACATGATGAGTAACCAGCTCCCTGACGTATTCGGGCGAGGTCACCGCCAGATCGTAGCGCAGGCCGGACGCGATGAAAATCTTTTTGATGCCGGGCAGGGCGCGGGCGCGCCGGTAAAGCCTGATCAGCGGAGTGTGATCGGTATTCAGATTCGGGCAGATGCCCGGAAACACGCAGGAGGGCTTGCGGCAGGAAGCTTCGATTTTGGGATCCTTGCAGGCGAGCCGGTACATGTTCGCGGTCGGCCCGCCCAGGTCGGAAATATGGCCGGTAAAGGCCGGCGAGATGTCCCGGATGGCCTCGATTTCACGAATGATCGAATCTTCGGAGCGGCTCTGGATGATCCGGCCCTCGTGCTCGGTAATCGAGCAGAAGGTGCAGCCGCCGAAGCAGCCGCGCATGATGTTGACTGAATGCTGGATCATTTCGAACGCCGGCACGTTGGCTTTGCCGTAAACCTTGTGCGGCAGCCGCGAATAGGGCAGGTCGTAGACGCCGTCCATTTCCTTGGTGGTTAAGGGTAACGGCGGCGGATTGACCCACACCTGACGCTGGCCGTGCTGCTGAAGCAAGGGGCGGGCGTTGCCCGGATTCGTTTCGCCGTGCATGACCCGCGATGCATGGGCGTACAGAACCGGATCGTCCTTGACGTCCTCGTAGGCGGGCAGACGGATCACGGTATGGGCGCGCCGGTTCCGGAGCAGAGTCCTGTCGAACTGCACCACGCTTTCGCCGGGTTCTTCGCCGGCAGCCGCCTTTGCTTCACAAGCGGGCTGTTCCTGATAGGGATTTTGCGGCGGTGCGACAATGCCGGGCCGGTCGAGCTCGGTCGAGTCCCTGACCGCGTATCCGGGCGGAATCTCTTTAACGAAATGCACGGTGCCGCGGATGCCGGTCAGATCGGAGATGGCTTCCCCCAGCGCCAGCCGGTGGGCGATCTCGACGATTTGCCGTTCGGCGTTGCCGTACACCAGAAGATCGGCCTTCGAGTCGAGCAAGACCGATTTTTTGACGGTATCGGACCAGTAATCGTAATGGGCGATCCGGCGCAGGCTGGCTTCGATGCCGCCGATGACGATCGGCACGTCCTTGTAGGCTTCACGGCAGCGGTGCGAATAGACGGTGACGGCCCGGTCCGGGCGTTTGCCCGCGGCGCCGTCCGGCGTATAGGCGTCGTTGGAGCGGATTTTCTTATCGGACGTATAGCGGTTGACCATCGAATCCATATTGCCGCCGGTGATGCCGAAAAACAGATTGGGGCGGCCCAGTCTCCGGAAATCGTCGGCGGAGGTCCAGTCGGGCTGGGCGATGATGCCGACTCGGAAGCCTTGCGCTTCCAATAAACGGCCGATCAGGGCCATGCCGAAGCTGGGGTGGTCGATATAGGCGTCGCCGGTCACCAGAATGATGTCGCAACTGTCCCAGCCCAGTTCATCCATTTCTTCCCTGCTCATCGGCAGCATGGGGGCCGTGCCGAAACGATGGGCCCAGTATTTGCGGTAACCGAAGAGAAAAGGTGCCGAGGCTATGGTGGATAATTTCATTTTCTGATCACGTGGTTGAGAGTGCCGGCATTTTGCCGGCAAAAATCCTTTAAAAAACCGGGAAACTCGATGAGGTAATGCTGTTCAAGGGCGAGGGCGCGGGACCTAAGCCGGTTCAGCTCGTAAACCGGCGTACCTTCGTTAAAGGCAAAACCGATGGTATTGCCTCTATCGTGGACCGTCAGAAAGAGAACTTTCGAGTTAAAGGCGCTGTCGAGCCAATCGGCGCAAGCATCGTACAGCGGCTTGTCCGTGGTCCACAGGTTGAGAACCAGGATGCCGTCCGGCTTCAATAAACTTTTGCAGGCATCGAAAAAAGCAATGCTGCGCATCGAGTGCGCCATGCCTTCCTGGTCGAAGGCGTCCAGAAAAATCAGACTGAATTTTTCCCGCAAAGTTTCGGTGCGCTGGCGTATGAAACGGCCCCCATCGTCGATGACGATTTTCAAGCGGGGATCCAAAGGCAGCCCGAAATGGCTGCGCGCGATTTTGACCACGCTTTTCCGGTATTCGATCGCATGCAGCCGGCACTCCGGGAAATGGTGCAGCAGGAATTTGGCCAGGGAGCCGCCGCCCAGGCCGACGATCAAGGCAGTTTCAAAAGATTCCTTGAACAACAGCCAGGCGGTCATGGCGCGCACGTAGGCCAGTACGAGCCGCTCCGGCTCGGCCAAAGACATGCTGCTTTGCCGGGAAAGGGTACCGAAATGCAGCGATCTGACGCCGTCACTCTCGACAATTTCAAGAATGCCGTCATCGTCGTGGCTCTGATGGATGAGACGGGCGTCGTATTTATACATAAACCGGGAAAAGAAGATCGTTCAAGCTGGCCATTATACATGAGGCGCAGCATTAGCCGGACGTTTCGGTATTTTTTAAACGAAAGGCGGTGTCAGGGACTGAGATTGGCTCTCCGTCTCGGCATTCTTCCTATTCCTCCGGTTTATTGAACAGAATGGACGCGCTTCGCTTATCCGGCCTGGCAGAGCTTTATATTATAATGCTCGGCTTATATGTAAGCCTTTTCTTGCTCGCTTTTGAGAATAACCGAAATCAGCCCGTTATAGCCGTCTTCCGCAAGTGCAGGGGTTGAAATTGGCTTTATTGCCCCGATAGTTTGAAAATATGCGCGATTATTCATTCTTGGCAGGGTAGCGTAAAATCGGCTTTTAGAAAACGAATCCAATCGCTTGAACCCGTTTCTTCACCATCCAGAGAGTCACCATGAAAAAGTTTCTTTTCCTAGCTTTACTGTTGTCGGCGACCGCCGTCAGCGCCGATGATCCCAAGAACGAATGGCACAATACGACGTTGTCCGACGCCACGATCAAGAAAATCCAGGCATCTTCCTACGAGTATAAAAAATGCGTCAGCGCCGAAATGCAAAAACCGGCTTATCGGGACATGGACATCCGGAAAGGAGCCGAGCAGGTGGTCAAACAGTGCGAGCCGGTATTGGCTCAGGTTCGCGGCATTTATCTCGAAGAAAAAGTGCCCGAAGTCGTCGCCGACCGCCATCTGAAGCAGATGCGACTGCAATCCACCCGTTCGGTGATCCAGACCATGATGTTTGCCGAAGCCGCCCGTAAATCAGGACAACAGTGACCCATTCTTTATGAATACACAATATGCAATCGATTTGACTCTAAGGCCCACGACCTTTGATTTGTGGCATGTCAGTCTGGCCGGAGCCGTTCTGCTGCTGGCGCTGATGCTGATCATCGTGCTGCTGGCAATGGTGATCGGGTTGTCGCGCAGTAGGAAAAAAGCCGCGGCAATGCCGGTTCCTGCGCCCGAACCTGTCGTCAAGGTGGTCGAAAAAATCGTCGAGGTGGAAAAACTCGTTCCGGCTCCCGCGCCGGAACCGGTGATATTGAAGGAGGCGACGCCCGATGCCGCGCTGCAGCTCCTGGGCCTTCTGCAAAGCCAGGCGCGCTTCATCGATTTCATCAAGGAAGACCTCGCCGGTTTCAGCGATGCCGATATCGGCATTGCCGCCCGCGTGGTCCATGAGGGTTGCAATAAGACGATCAACGAGCACTTTACCCTGGCTCCGGTAAGAACCGAACAGGAAGGCGGCAAAATCTCGCTGCCCAAAGGCTTTGATGCCGCTTCGGTGCGCTTGACCGGCAACATCGTCGGCGAACCGCCCTTTACCGGTACCCTGGTCCACAAAGGCTGGCAGGTGACCAGCGTTCGCCTGCCGAAGCTGACGCAAGGCCATAACGCCAGTATCATCGCCCCGGCGGAGGTCGAGCTATGAGCGAACATGACGAGAAATTGAACGCAGAACGGGACGACTCGGCTCCCTCCGGAGTCGCTGCCGGGCCTCGTTTTTCCGTCGGCATCGATCTGGGCACGACCCATTGCGTGCTGTCTTACGCCGAGCTGGGCAGTCTGGAAACGGACGAATTTTCCCAGCAGGTCATGGACATTCCGCAATTGACCTCGCCCGGAGCCGTCGAGGAAAGAAGCCAGTTGCCTTCGTTTTTGTATCAGGCGCACAGTGCCGAACTGGCGGAAGGTTCGACCGCTTTGCCGTGGACGGCCGAGCCGGAGTATCTGGTCGGCGAGATTGCCCGTAATCTCGGCAGCAAGACGCCGATCCGGCTGGTGGCCAGCGCCAAGAGCTGGCTGTGCCATGCCGGAGTGGATTGCAAAGCCGCGATTTTGCCGGCGGAAGCGCCCGAAGAAGTGGACCGGGTATCGCCTTTCGAAGCTACCGTCGCTTATCTGCGGCACATGCACGATGCCTGGCGGACTCTTCATCCCGAGGCGCCGTTGGCGGAACAGGATCTGGTCATTACCGTGCCGGCCTCGTTCGATCCGGCGGCGCGCGAACTGACGGTCGAAGCGGCCAAAGCGGTCGGACTACAGCAGGCCATTCTGCTGGAAGAGCCTCAGGCGGCGTTGTACAGTTGGATCGAACAAAGTCACGGCGACTGGCGCAATCACGTCCAGTGCGGCGACGTCATCCTGGTCGTCGATATCGGCGGCGGCACCACCGACCTGTCGCTGATTGCCGTGACCGAACGCGATGGCAACCTGGAGCTGACCCGCGTTGCGGTCGGCGATCACATTCTGCTCGGCGGCGACAATATGGACCTGGCCCTGGCTTACACCGTCAAGGCCAAGCTGGAGAAGGACGGCAAACGGCTGGAGCCCTGGCAGCTTCAAGCGCTGACTCACAGTTGCCGCGACGCCAAGGAAAAGATCTTCACCGACCTGTTGATCGACCAGATTCCTCTGGTCGTCGCCAACCGGGGCTCGTCGTTGATCGGCGGAGCGCTGCGTACCGAACTGACCCGCGAAGAAGTCAATAAGGTGCTGGTGGAAGGCTTTCTGCCCAGAGTCTCGGTCGCCGACCGGCCTCTGGTGCGCCCCCGCACCGGCTTGCGCACTACCGGCCTGCCGTATGCCCAGGACGCCGCGATTACCCGTCATCTGGCCGCTTTCCTGGGAAAACAGCAAAGCGCTACCGACGATCTCAAGGACGTCAATCTGCCCGAACACGCCACCTTTCTGCATCCGACGGCGGTCCTGTTTAACGGCGGCGTGCTGAAAGGAAAGGCTCTGGCCGACCGCTTGATCGAAGTGCTGAACAGTTGGCTTGTGGCCGAAGGAGCGCCGGAAGCAAGACTTTTGGCCGGCGCCGATCTCGATCTCGCGGTGGCGCGCGGTGCGGCCTATTACGGCTATGTCCGCAAAGGCAAAGGCGTACGCATCAAGGGCGGCACCGCGGCTTCCTATTATGTCGGCGTCGAAAGCGCGATGCCGGCGGTGCCGGGCATGGCGCCGGAACTCCAGGCTTTATGCATCGCGCCGTTCGGCATGGAGGAGGGCACCCAGGAAGAATTGCCCGAAGATGAATTCGGCCTGGTCGTCGGCGAACCGGTGCGTTTCCGTTTCTTTGCCTCGACCGTGCGCCGCGATGACCGGGTTGGCACCCGGCTCGATTACTGGACCGATCAGGAGCTTCAGGAACTGGACGAAATCGAAATTACCTTGCCGGAAGCAGGGCGCAGGCCGGGCGACATCGTCCCCGTGCATCTGTGCGCTGCCGTCACCGAAGTCGGAACCCTGGAGCTTCAGGCGATTTCTCAGAAGGACAGCGGCCGCTGGAAGATCGAATTCGACGTCAGGGCTGGAGACGATCAGTAAACAGCGTCCGGCAGGAATGTCTTTGCGCGCCATTTTTTTGATCGTATAACCAACAAAACTTATGTTGAGTAAAAAAACCGCCGGCCGGGATTTGCCGGCGGTTTTTTATAACCGGCTTGAACGAAACGTTTATTTCCTGTCTTCGGCGAGCCTTGTTATCTGCCGTGGATGATTTCGGCGACGCCAGCGTCGGTTTTGGGCTTTAACGTGTTGAGGTTGCCGGGATCGGCCTTATAGGTGCCGATAATGATGTCGCTCAACCCGTCCTGGTTCTGATCCCCGCCTCCGCCTACGGCAAAGCTGAAAAAGCCGTTTTTTGCATGGCCGTCCGCTGAAAACAATAAGCCTCCGTCCTTGCCGCTGTGTACCGACACCTTGCCGGTATTGGCCGTTTTGACGCCTTCGATGACGGCATCGTATTTATAAGCGCCCACGACAAAGTCGGGAACCGAATCGTTGTTGAAATCCCCGGCGGCGTGTATCGCGCTGCCGAATAAAGCGCTGGCCTGGGGATCTGTGTTGACGGGTTGATCCGACTCGAGCGGGTCCAGCAAAGCGCCGTCCAGCCCCGAAAAGATGTGAACGGTACCGGAATCCTTGACCTTCTGGTGGGTTGTCGGGTTCGGCGCATCCTCGTTCGGCGCGCCCACCAGAACATCGGCATGCGCATCGTCATTGACGTCGGCAATGCCGGCTACCGCGAAGCCCAGCCGGTCACCGGCATGAGCGCCGTCGAGGCGTCTGAGCAGGGAAAAATCGACGGCAGAGAAAATATAGGCGCTTCCGGCGTTCGACAAGGTTTTCTTGCCTGCCGGCACATCGTGCCGGTAAGCGCCGATCACAAGGTCCGGCCTGGCATCGTTGTCGACGTCGCTCGCAGTGAGCGAATAGCCGAAATAGTCGCCTTTGTTTTCGCCCTGAAATTTGTGTAACAAGAGGTGCGTTTTTCCGGAATAGAGATAAGCGGCGCCCGAATCGGTCTGCTTCTTGCCGGTAGCGGCATCGCTGCCGTCGGCTTTCCAGGCTCCGGCCAGGACTTCGGCAAAGCCGTCCTGATCGACGTCGCCGACGATGGCGACCGAAACGCCCAGGCTATCGCCGGCGGCTTCTCCATAAAAATCGAACAGTCTGGTTCCGCTGGCGCCCGAATAAATCAGCGTCCGGCCGGCATTCTTTATCAGTTTTTGCGAGATAGGATCGACGGCATCGGCCTGATGCGCTCCGACAACAATGTCGGGTACGCCGTCTTTGTCGATGTCGCCGGCACCGGCCACAGCGATGCCGAACTGATCGCCCGCGGCATCGCCGGTGAAGGACAGATCTTGAATCGGAAGCGCGGTTTTGCCGGAATAGACGATGACCGATCCGGCATCGCCGGCAGGCGTGTTATTGCCTGGAAGAACCGGATTGCTTCGGGGGCTGCCGACAATGATGTCGTCGAAGCCGTCCTGGTCGATGTCGCCGGCATTGGCTACGCTGTAGCCGAAATAATCTCCGTTGTTTTCACCGCTCATCCCTACCAGCGGAGAGGGATCCTCCCCGTCGAGCACGCCGTCGTTGTCGTCGTCGGGGTCGGCATTGTTGCAGGTCAGATCGCCGTCGGTATCCGAGGTCTCGGTAGGGTCGAAAGGGCAGGCGTCCTCGGTATCGGGCACGCCGTCGTTGTCGTCGTCGGGATCGCAGACGTCACCTGCGCCGTCGTTATCGGCGTCGGCCTGATCCTTGTTTTTATTGGCGGGACAGTTGTCCTGGCTGTCCTTAATACCGTCGCTGTCTTCGTCGTCGAACCGGTAGCGCGCGAGAGCGAAACCCTGCAAGCCGCCGGCATTGCTGGCGCCCGCCAGAACGATCTGTTCATCGTTTTGCTGGACGGCGGCGAAAGCCTGATCGATGCCGGGTGCTGCGCTCGTGCCGAAGTTAGTGGCGAGTTTGCCGTCGCCGCTGAAGCTGGTGTCCAGGCTGCCGTCGCTGTTGTACCGGACCAGCACAAAATTCGCATCGTCATCGGCGGCCTGAGTATAGCCCGCGACCAGGAGCTTGCCGTCCGGGAGCTGGATGACCTTATAGGCGCGGTCGTCAAGCGAGCCGATGGTCGTGGTCACCTTGCCGTTCTTGCTGAAACTCTTGTCCAGGGTGCCGTCGGCATTATAGCGGACCACGGCAATGACGTGGGTATCGCCTTTTTCGCTGTAGCCTGCGGCAACCAGCTTGCCGTCGCTTTGTTGGACGACCGACAAGGCGCGGTCCAGTCCGGACGCCACCGGCGTTCTGACTCGGCCGTCCCTACTGAAGCTGGTGTCGAGCGAACCGTCGGCATTATAGCGGGCAAGGGCAAAATCTTCATTGTTGCCGTTATCGCTGTAGCCTGCGGCAACGAGTTTGCCGTCGCTTTGCCGGATCAATGCGAAAGCGACGTCATTGCCCTCCTGGCCGAAATCGGTGGTTACTTTGCCGTCACTGCCGAAACGGGTATCCAGCGTACCGTCCAGATTGTATCGAACCAGGGCGAAATCGTCGGTGCCGGAAATGCGGCTGAATCCGGCCGCGGTCACGGTTTTACTGCTGTCCTGAACAACCGCGAAGGCGCCGTCATCGGCCGAACCTACCGGCGTGATGACGATGCCGGTGCCGTTAAAGCCGGTATCCAGAACGCCGCTGCGAGTATAGCGCACCAGGGTAAAGTCGTTATCGGTGTTATTAAAGCTGAATCCGGCCACGATCAAGGAACCGTCTTCTTGCTGCGCGGCGGCCAATGCGGCGGCATTGCCGAAGCCGATATCGGTGTTTACGATACCCGTCCCGCCAAAGCCGGTGTCCAGTGAGCCGTCGGCGTTATAACGCACGACCGAAAAGCGTTCATTGGTAAAGATGTCCCTGCTTACCCCGGCCGCGACGAGCTTTCCGTCGGATTGCTGAATCAAGGCGTCGGCGTTGGAAAAGTCGGCGCCTGCTTGCGTAATTAATTTGCCGTCCTCGTCAAAACTTTGATCTAGAGTTCCGGCCGGCGCGGCAGAGAGAGGAAGCGATGCGGAAAATAGCAGAAAAAGCAGGAAAGCTTCGACAAGTGGCTTTGTTGACATACCCAGTCCTGTGCATTGAGAGAATCGATTGGCGCCCGATTTTCCTTGATTCGAAAACGGTGGAAGAGCCTAATGCTGCAAAGTCGGACCCGCCCGCCATGGGCTGTCGGCAAACCGACCGCTCGCTTCATGGTTGAATTGTTATATTCACCTTGCTACTAAACGCGGCATTTGTCAATAAGCCCAAAGGGCAATACGGAGAGTGTCGAAGGCATCTTTCGCCCGTTCGTGATCGGAACGAGCGCGGTAGCCCCATGACTATTGGATCCAGCCTTGGAGGACGAATAGCCAAAGTAAAGCGCCGGCAAACACCGCGGCCAGTACGTCATCGAGCATGATGCCCAGCCCGCCGCCGATTTGCCGGTCGATCCAGCGAATCGGCCAGGGTTTGAGGATATCGAAGATTCGGAACAGAATGAAGCCCGCAATGATCGTCTGCCAGGTGGCGGGCACCAGCCACATCGTGATCAGATAGCCGGCCACCTCGTCCCAGACGATGCCGTTATAATCGTGTTCGCCCAGTTTTTCGGCCGCTCTGCCGCAGATGGGAATGCCGAACAAAATCGCCGCCACCGTCAATACGCTGTAGAGCGTCAGACCGGCTTGGACAAACGCCAGATAAAGCGGAATGGCCGCCGCGGTGCCTAGGGTGCCGGGGGCTTTTTTGGCGAGTCCCGAGCCGAAGCCGAAGGCCAGAAACAGGACCGGGTCGGCCAGGATCTGTCCGGGCGTCAATTGATTGCTACCGTGAGATGACTTATGAAAAATGCTCATACGCTTTCGCTTTGAAGGGTTTGATAGTTCCGTCTTTGTTGAGGCGCAAACCGGGTTCCGGCTCGATGATGCCGATCTTGCGGCAGGGCAGGGCCAACAGGGGCGCTTTTTCGGGACTGACGGTAAAGCACAGTTCGTAGTCGTCGCCGGCCACCAGCGGCATGGACCAGTCTCCGGTGTCCTGAAGGTATTCCCGTACCGCATCGGACAAAGGCAGCGAGTCCCATTCAAGGCAGGCGCCGACCCCGCTTTGCTCGAGAATGTGGCTCAGATCGCCGGCCAGCCCGTCCGAAACGTCGATGCAGGAGGTGGCCAGGCCTCTTAAGGCAAGGCCTGCGGCACAAGCCGGATCGGGCCGGTTGAAACGGCGGAGAGCTTCATCGGGCCGGCTGGAGGCATAGCCTTGCTTGATTCTCAAGCCGAGTCCGGCATCGCCGATGGGGCCGGTGACAAAGATGAAATCGCCGGCGCGGGCGGTAGAGCGCTTCAATGCCTGGCCCTTGGGCACCAGTCCCATCGCCTGCACCGTTAACGTGAGCGGACCCGACGTGGTATCGCCACCGATCAAATCGACTTGATGGCGTTCGGCCAGCGTCAGAAAACCCCGGGTGAAGGCGGTCAGCCAGGTTTCATCGACTGCGGGCAGAGTCAGGGCCAGGGTAACGGAGAGCGGCTTCGCGCCCATGCCGGCCAGATCGCTCAAATTGACGGCCAGGATTTTATGGCCCAATTGTTCGGGATCGGCGCCGGCGAAAAAATGAACGTTTTCCACCATCGTGTCCATCGTCACCGCCAGCTCGCAATCCTCCGGGACGGCCAGCAACGCGCAGTCGTCGCCGATGCCGAGACGAGTCGTCGGGTTGTTGACCCGTTGCCGGGTAAAAAACCGGTCGATAAGGGAAAATTCGCTAAGAGCCATGCGCGTACGTTACGATAACGGGATCAGGCGGAATAGTCCGTTCGCTCATTTCCTGATTTCTACGGGCCGAGTCTTCTGGGCTATCTTGTCCAGAATGCCGTTGACGTATTTATGACTGCCGTCGGCGCCGAAACACTTCGCCAGATTGATGCTTTCGTTCAGAATGACCCGATAGGGCATGTCCAGACGGCGCAGCAGTTCGTAAACGCCTATTCTCAAAATGGCCCGTTCGACGGGATCGATCTTGTCGACCGGCCGATCGATGAATTCCGACAAAGCCCGGTCGATGGTGTCGAGGTTTTCCGGAACGCCGTAAAAAAGTTCGGCAAAATAACTTTTCTGCGCGTCTTTCAAGCGGTTTTCTTCGTGAAACTGGCGTTCGATTTCGCTCAAATTGTGGCCGGTCATCTGCCATTGGTACAAAGCCTGTACGGCCGCTTTGCGGGCATTGGTTCGGGCCTGGCTCATCAGAGATCCAGGTTGTTGAACAGGCTGACCATTTCAATGGCCGACAGGGCTGCTTCGGCGCCTTTGTTGCCGGCTTTGGTGCCGGCACGTTCGATGGCTTGCTCGATCGTGTCGACGGTCAGGACGCCGAAACTGACCGGTACCTCGTATTGCAGAGATACGCTGGCCAGACCTTTCACGCATTCTCCGGCGACGTATTCGAAATGCGGGGTGCCGCCCCGAATTACCGCGCCGATGGCGATGATGGCATGATATTTTTTGGCGGCGGCGATGCGCTGCACCACCATCGGCAATTCGAAGGCGCCGGGCGCTTTGACCAGATGAATGTCCGCCGGATGGGCGCCGTGGCGGATCAGCGTGTCGACGGCGCCGGCCTGCAACTGATCGACGATAAAACTGTTGAAACGCGAGGCTACAATACAGAATTTGCCTCCCTGGGCCGATAAATTTCCTTCGAATGTTTTTACTGTCGACATGATGCTTCTCTTGTTAAAAATGACTTGTCAGATGATATATAAACGGGCCTGGCGGACGTCGTTAACATCCGTTCAGGAACCGACGTGTTCGGACACTTCCAGGTCGAAGCCCGAAAGCCCCACGTATTTTTTCTGGGTGCCCAGGACCTTGAGTTTATGCACGCCCAGATCCGCCAGGATTCGGGCTCCGGTTCCGGTCATGCGCCAATCGGTCGTTTCCAGGTCTTCATCGCTCGGAGCGATGCCGTGGTCCTCCAGTTGATAGCGATGAATCAGTTCCACCAACGCCTTGTTGTCCTCATTGCGCCGGATGACCACCAAAACGCCCCGGCCGGCTTCGGCGATCTTCTGCAGGGCGGTGCGTATGGAAATGCTGCTGCCGCTGCGTTTCGAGGCAAACAGGTCGTCCAGCAAGTTGCGCGCATGGACCCGGACCAGCACCGGTTCGTCGCCCGAAACCTGTCCCATGACCAGCGCCAGATGCAGGTTGTTGTCGTTCCGGTCCTGGTAGGCATAGAGGCGAAAGTCGCCGAATTCAGTAGGAAAGGTGCATTCGCTGATGCGTTCCAGGGTATTCTCGTGGCGGATGCGGTATTGGATGAGATCGGCGATGGTGCCGATTTTCAGATTGTGCTGCCTGGCGAATAGTTCGAGGTCGGGCCGCCTTGCCATCGAGCCGTCCTCGTTGAGAATTTCGACGATCACCGCAGCCGGTTCGACTCCGGCCAGGCGGGCCAGGTCGCAGCCCGCCTCGGTATGTCCCGCGCGATTCAAAACGCCGCCGGATTTGGCCATCAAAGGAAAAATATGGCCGGGTTGAACCAGATCGTCGGCTTTGGCGTCCGGAGCGACCGCGCACTGGATCGTTCGGGCGCGGTCCGCCGCCGAAATACCGGTGGTGACGCCGGTCGCCGCCTCGATGGAAACGGTAAAATTGGTCGAATGGGCCGTTTTGTTTTCGTTGATCATCAACGGCAGGCGCAATTGGTGGCAGCGTTCGCTGGTCAGGGTCAGGCAGATCAGCCCCCGGCCGTAGCGCGCCATGAAGTTGACGTCCTCGGGGCGGGTGAACGCGGCCGCCATGACCAGATCGCCCTCGTTTTCCCGGTCTTCGTCGTCCATGATGATGACCATTTTACCCTGGCGCAAATCTTCTATGATTTCTTCGATGGTATTCATTGCTGTCTCCAGGCCTTGTGCTTAATCCAGAAAACCGCTTTTTTGCAACAAGGCTTCGGTGATGCCTTGCGGCTCCCGCGCAGCGTTGTTGCCCTGCATTAAACGCTCCAGGTAGCGGGCCAGAAGATCCACTTCGAGATTGACTTTCATGCCGGGCGCGGTACGGCCCAGCGTGGTTTCCTGCAGCGTGTGCGGAACGACGTTGACGCCGAAAACGGAACCTGTGACTTCGTTGACGGTCAGGCTGATGCCGTCAATGCAGATGGAGCCTTTTTCGGCGATGTATCTGGCCAGGGGGTCGGGCGCTTTGAACTTGAACCGAAAGGAGCGTCCGTCCGGCTTTTTTTCGATAACGGCGCCGATGCCGTCGACATGGCCGCTGACGATATGGCCCCCCAGCCGGCTCGAAGGCGTCAAGGCCAGCTCCAGATTGACCGGCGTCCCTACGGTGGCGGCGTGCAGCGTCGTTCGCGACAGGGTTTCATTGGAAACGTCGGAGCTAAAAAAACGGGGTCCCAGTTCCACCGCGGTCAGGCAGACGCCGTTGACGGCAATGCTGTCGCCCAACTGGACGTCGGCCATCGGTAATTTGCCGGTATCGACAGTGAAGCGGTAATCGCCCGCCTTGCGCTCGATTGCCGTGATTTTTCCTATTGCCAGTATGATGCCTGTGAACATGGTCGGTCTTGGATAAATTTGGGTAATTATTTTAAATCGATTGTCAATGATTGAATAAGTTCTTCCGGATCTTATGTTTCAAAATAGTGATTGTACGTTTCCTTGACGGAAATGCGGTATCGCCTGAAATGTAATTCGAAAATGCTTGAATCTGTAGAGGACTTGCTCCCGATTAATAACATTCTTTTGAAGTAGGGAGTTACCCTTTATTGGCGCGGCTTCAGGGTGAATTTGATATCTTTGCCGACGCGTCTGACATCCGTTAATTTCAGGGTCTTTTTATCCGCCATCGCAGTGATTCCCGGCAGGTGAAACAATCCTCGTCCCCGGTCGCCCAGAACGCAAGGCGCCATATAGACGATCCATTCATCGACCAGGCCTTCGGCCAGCAGGGTTCCGTTCAACGTAGGGCCGGCTTCGACCAGCAGTTCGTTCACCTGCTGCTTTGCCAGAAAGCTTAATACTTCGTGGAGATCCATCCGGCCGTTTTTTTTCGGCAGGCGGTGGATTTCAAATCCGTTTTGCTGCAAACGCTCCGTTTTTTCCGGATCGTCCGATCCGGTCAGAATCAGACTGCGGCCCGGCAGCCCAGCCATTTGCGCATGCGCCGGCGTTTTCAAATGCGTATCCAGGACGATTCTCAACGGTTGCAGCACGTCCTCCTGAATGCGCGCGGTCAGCGAAGGATCGTCGGCCAGAACGGTATCGATACCGGTCAGAATGGCCGAACTTTTAGCTCGCAGCCGATGCACGTCGTTTCTGGCGGCAGTCGAAGTAATCCATTTGCTTTCGCCCGAGGCTACGGCGGTGCGCCCGTCCAGGCTCATGGCCAGCTTGCTTCTGACCAGGGGCCGCTTTTCCTTCATCCGTTTGATGAACCCCGGATTCAACGCTTCCGCTTCGGATTGCAGGATGCCGCAGACGACCTCGACGCCGGCTTCTCTCAATTGCCTGAGACCGCTGCCTGCGACCAAAGGATTCGGATCTTCCATCGCTGCGACGACTCGGTTCACGCCGGCTTTGATCAGGGCCAGAGAGCAGGGCGGCGTTTTGCCGTGATGGCTGCAGGGCTCGAGCGTGACGTAGGCGGTGGCGCCGCGGGCGTCCTGCGCATTGTTCAAGGCATCGATCTCGGCATGATCCCCGCCTGCTTTTTGATGCCAGCCTTCGCCGATGACGGTGCCGTTCCTGACCAGGACGCAGCCGACTCGAGGATTCGGATCGGTCGTATAGAGGCCTTTTTTCGCCAGACGGACGGCTCTGGCCATGTAGAAAGCATCCCGTTCGGTAACCGGCTGCATCTTATTTTTTCTGCAAGTGTTTGATCATGTCGGTGAATTCGCTGACGTCCTGAAAGCTTCGATAAACCGAGGCGAAGCGGACGTAAGCCACATGGTCGAGCACGCTGAGCTCCTTCATGACTTTTTCGCCCAGTTCGTGCGTCGTGACTTCCCGATCTCCCCGGCTCATCAGTTCCTTTTTGATGCGGTGGATGGCCGCTTCGATTTCATCGCCGCTGACCGGGCGTTTCTCCAGGGCCCGGAGCATGCCCGAGCGCAATTTTTTCTCTTCGAAAGGTTCGCGGGTGCCGTCCCGTTTGACGACCCGAGGCAAGGTCAGTTCCGCCGCTTCGAAAGTAGTAAATCGTTCCTTGCAGACAATGCATTCCCGGCGGCGGCGCACCTGATCTCCTTCGTTGGTCAGCCTGGAATCAAGAACTCTGGTGTCTTGTGCCGTACAAAACGGACATCGCATAACTCAATCGCTTTTAGTGAACCGATCAATCGGCTATTGGATTCAAAAACCTGTTATTTTATAACATAATCCTGATTCACCGTAGTTTATTTTCAAACAGCGACAAGGAACGCTCTCCGGCTAAAACTCGCCAAAAAGAGAAAGCCGGCTTTCGGACATCTTTTGCCGCAGCCTTCCCGACATCCGGAGAAAATAACAATGATGCGGGAAAAACAGGCTTTGGATAAATTTTCTCTAACCCAAAGATGTGACAGGGTGATGACGATGAACTCAAATACTGTTTCTAAATAAGAAACTATTTATTGTAAAAATTCACCATTGTAAACAAATAAAAGCGACTCTATAGTGTAATCGTAAATTCTTAATAACTCATAGGATCACTTATATGACTCATTTAAAAAGAGATTTGCTCATAGGCATTTTGCTTCTCGTCGGTATTACCGGTTTTATTTCTGGCGAGTTTGTCGTGTCGACCGTATTGTTCGCCTCGGCAGCGATCTTCAGCAATATGTTCTTGAGCCGCAAGCTGCACGGTTAATTTTTCTTCTTTCTTTCATTGCGACTCAAACAGCGGCTTTATGCCTCTGTTTGATTTTGTCGCATCTGAAGGAGGTCAAAAAAGGGGCGTCTGCTTTAGCCGTTTTTCCTTTTTTGCCTTCAACACCACAAATTTCGGATCGGAAGCGACGATTCGATGCGCTCCGAACAGCCGGTCCAGATGACGGTAATAATGAAGATGGCGATTGCCTATTACCCATAATTCGCCCCGGTTGCGCAATACTTTCCACGACTGTTTGAGCATTTCGCAAGCGATGCGATCGCTTACGGCATGTTGCTGATGAAACGGCGGATTGCATAAAACAAGATCGGCCGACTCAGGCTGAAAGTCGCAGAGGCCGTCCCCGACAGTGAACGTGGCGACGCGCTGTCCGCCGAAAGCGCGGGAAAAATTGTCGCGAGCCGATGCAACCGCCATATAAGATTCATCGACGAAGTGAACGGTCGCAGCCGGATTGCGCTCGGCGGCAAGCAGGCCGACCACGCCGTTGCCGCAGCCGAGATCGACGATGTCGCGGTATTCGGTGCTGCGTGGCAGTTGCTGAAGAAAAAGACGGGTGCCTATATCCAGTTTTTCCCGGGAAAAGACGTTGGCGTGATTGCTGATCCAGTACCGGGTGTTTTCGAGCGTGTATCCGGTCGGATAAGGATTCGGAGGAGCTGGTTTGGCCAGGTCGGGTTTGACGAAAATCAGGCGGGCTTTCTTTCTTGCCGGCGAGGTCGCCGTCGGCCCCAGCAGGCGTTCTGCCAGAGCCCAGACCGAAGCCGGCAGGTTTTTGACCATACCGGCCAGAATCACCCTGGAGGAGGCGGTCAGGCAAGGTCGCAGCCGTATCAGTTGATCTTCCAGAAAAGCCAGGGTTTTCGGCACTTTGATCAACACCAGATCGTACCGCTTCACGAGCGGCTCCAGGCTGTTCATCAGTGTGGCGGCGGTTTCCGGCAAATCGTTCCGGGCAAAATTGAACCGTGTTGCCTGCTGGGACAAATAGGAATCGGAGACCACGTCAGGCCGCAGCGAACTCAAGGCGCAAGCCAGTGCGCCGAAGGCATCGTTCAGGACGAGTACGCTCATGCCGGCCGAAGGCCTGCATTCGGAGTCGAGATAATCGAGCAGATATTCGTCGGCCGCGTCCCATGCCTGTAAATTGGGCGGATCGCCGAACGGCGAACGGTTCAGTTTGAATTCCCCCTGCGGGACGGTCAGTCTCATCCGATCGAAATAATTCTTAAAAATGCATCGGCCGGATCAGGCGCGGGACATGAATTTTCCGGTTTCGGTATTGATCTTGACCGACTCGCCGGTTTCGAGGTATTCCGGAACCTGAACTTCCAAACCGGTCTGCAAGCGGGCCGTTTTGGTGCGGCCGGTGGCCGTTGCGCCTTTGATCGCGGGCGCCGTTTCCACAATCGGCAATACTACCGAACTGGGCAGTTCGATGCCCAGGATGGCGTCGTCGATCAATAAAGCCACGATGCCTTCCAGGCCTTCGGTGAGATATTCGATCTTGCCTTCCAGATCCTCGCTGCTCAAACTGTACTGACTGTAATCGTCCAGATTCATAAAGATGTAATTGTCTCCGTCCTGGTAGGAAAACTGGACTTTGGCCCGGACGCAGTCGGCCTCCTTGAAGAAATCGTCGCCTTTCAACGTCTCATCCAGTTTTTGACCCGTTTTCATGTTATTGAAACGGATTTTATACAGGGTCGATGCGCCGCGCGAAGATGGGCTTCTGACGTCGATCTGTTTGACGACGTGAGGAATGCCGTTGATTTCCACGATCATTCCTCTTTTTAATTCACTGGCTTTAGCCACGAAATGCTCCTCATGATTGGTCGGCCGAACGACCGGCCGGCTTGGAAAAAGCCGCTATTATACCTGGCTTGAAGGAAGGGTTCAGCATGAAAGGAAATCCGAAAGCAAAGGGTTCGAATCGATAGCAAGAGCGGCGTCTCGCCTGAAGTGAAGCCGCTTTGGGCGCGAATCGCTAGGACAGCCGGACCGCCAGAACGTCGGCGCGAGTGTCGTGCAACACGCCGTTTGCGGTCGATCCCAGCAGCATCGCCAGACCATGCCGTCCGTGCGAACCGATGACGATCAAATCGACGGCTTGCCGCTCGGCCAGCCGGACAATTTCTTCCCTGGGAACGCCCCAGATCAGCCAGCGGTCGCCGGGTTCGACATGCAGACGTTCCGCCAGCCGGATTAATTTAAGTTTCTCGGCTTCAAGCAGTTCGTAATCCGTCGTTTGATCAAGCGGTATCAAGGTGCCATAGCCCGTATCCGGCATCGGGATATTGTCCAGAACGTGGATGATGCTCAATTTTGCCCGATAGAGATTGGCTATTTGCCTCGCTCTATGAGCAACAAGATCTCCTTCTTCGGAGAAATCCGCCGTCAGTAAAACATGCTGGTAATTCTTCATGAAATCGCTGTTGTTTCAAGTTTACCGGTCAGATGCCGGCGTTCGGTCAGAAGGTCACTTGACCGAAAACCTTCGTTATTAAGGCCGTATGCTATATTTTTCAATACGGAGACATCATCAAAATCGGCCCCCCACGCGCGTTTTGGTTTTATTGAGGCCGGAACGAGGGCGATAAAGCTCATTTTAACGGATTTTTATAAATCCTTTTAACGCATCGGCACTCGGGACGGCAATTAATCTCCGAAAGTGATTGGTTTCCTTCAAACCCATAAAGATAATCTGGATTTTCTATTTCATGTGTTTCAAAATACCAACGGCTTGTATAACATCAACAACAAATTCATCAAAAAGGAATTGAACCGATTTTTCTTGATGATTTACAAGTTACGATTAAAACGCAAGTGTCCGGGGCTAATCAATGTCAAGTTATTTCATCGATACAGAACGTCGCCGATCCAAACGGCATGGAATAAAACTCGACGCGATTCTCGCTTTCGAGGAACCGATTTCTTTTGCAATGGAAGAACCGCTCTCCCTGCAATGCCATGTCCTTGATTTCAGCGCGCATGGATTGTTCCTGGAATGCAAAAAATCCTTTGTGGATTTGTCTCTGCTGCTGCATAAAAAAGTAAAAATTCTGGTGTCTCGAGCCAGAGAGAAAGAAGAGGAAGCGGTAGCCATTGAAGCTGAAGTCATAAGACTCGGTGCCGGCGGCCTTGGCGTGGCTTTCGCCAAAATGCCGGAAGCCGTTTTCAACGGTTGGCTTAAAGCAGCGGGGACACACGGCGAAGCTGACATCTTCAGCGAGCAGGCCTCAGCGCTCCCGTCGGCAAGCCTGGAACAGTTTAAAAACTCGCTTGAATCGGTGCTCGAGATTCGGTTACCCCTGCTGATGGACGTGTTTTTCAATCGAGTGCGAAACGATCTGGAACAAGCTGCGGCGAATGCCGTTCATTTTAGCGAGGAAGCGGCCTTTCTCGATGCCATTAGAGAATTAAGATTTTGCCAGACTGCCATTCTTGGGAAATTCACCGAATCCGTTTTAAATGAAACGGACTTGCTGGGAAAGGCGGATTTTGTTCTTCAAGCCCGGGATGCCGAAGAAAAGACGGCTTTTACCGACAGGAATGATTTTGAAGAATGGCTGAGCTGGTCGGCCAGTATTAAGAGAGTCACGGCTCATTTCAGCGATTCCCTCTGCCGGTTCGAGATGAAATTAAGCGCCGCCTCCGGCGTTGCCCGAAATGATGTGAACAACCCGCTGGATCCTGCCCATCTTTTCCGGAGCTTTAATAAAAGCATCGAAAAAATTGGAGAAATCGGCACGATCAAACCGACGCTTTACCGCTCTTTCGAAAAAGCTCTGAACGATGTTTTACCCGAGTTGTATCAAGCGGCGGAAGCTCTTCTGAAAGAGGCCGGAGAACCGCTTCGGTCTTCGGATGAGCCGCAGGAACTGTCATCTTCAAAAGGCCCGGCCGGCAGGAAATTGCCGGACAGCCGCCAGTAATGAAAGGGCAAGCTTGACCGGGAGTGGGGTGCCGCCCATCGGTCGTTTGACCTTCACAGGAAACGTTGAAGATGTCGATTTTCCGCTTTCAGCAGTTTTCGGTGGTTCAGGAACAGTCGGCGATGAAGATCTGCACCGATACGCTGTTGTTCGGCGCGATGATGCCGCCGGTGGAAGGCCGAGCGGTGCTGGATGTCGGCACCGGCAGCGGCGTGCTGGCATTGATGGCGGCCCAATTGGGAGGGAAATGGATTACTGGCGTGGAACTCACGGAAGAGGCTTACCGGGAAGCGGAACTGAATTTTGCGCTGAGCCCCTGGGCCGACCGGCTTCAGGCCGTTCACCGAAGCATTCAGGATTTTGCCGAAACCGCTGCCTTGCAATACGATCTGATCGTATGCAATCCGCCGTTTTTCGAACGCCATTACCTTTCGCAGAGCAGGCTTAGACGAACCGCCCGTCATGCCGAACATCTGGCTTACTGCGAACTGATCGGCATCGTCAACCATTTACTCGCGCCTGAAGGCTCTTGTTATCTGTTGCTGCCCGTTCATGCCGTCGGCAAGTTGACGGAACTGGCGCTGGAGGCCGGCCTGTACCCGGTTGGAGAGACTCTGATTCAGGGGTTTGCCCACAGCGAAGCCAGGGTGGCGGCGCTGACGTTCGGCCGAAGCCGGCTCACATGCCTAAAGGAAAGGATGACGGTCTATGAGTCGGCCGGGATTTATACCCAGGAAAGCGAGCAGTATTTGTCGCCGTTCTTGTTGCGCTTTTCCGAAAGCGGCCGTCGGTTGACTCGGGGAACCGCAGGAGACGGAGAAGCCGAAAGGCGATCACGTCCTCCCGGCGAGTAGCAAAGAAAACACGTCCCTGTGTTATGCTCTTTTACGATCAGTTGACGACTTTTTGTCCGCGGTTTCTCATGCAATTGGAGTACGCTCTTTTGTAAGCATCTTCCGCGCTGAAACCTTGCTTGGCGGCGCCGCCGAAACCGCCCGCCGCGGCGCCGATGGCGGCGCCCGCCCCCGGATTGCCGGTAAAAGCCCCGACCACGGCTCCTCCTGCGGCGCCGATCAAACCACCGACGCCGGCGCCGATGGCCGTTTCTTTGGCCGTGCCGCCGGAAGCCTCGCTGGCCAATTGTCTGCATTCGGCTATATCTTGATTAATCCGGTAAGCGTTCGGATTGTTGTAAGGATCCACCGTCGGCTGCCAGCCGCCGTAGCTGTAACAGCCGGCACTCAAGGCGCTACCGACAACAGCAATGCTTAATGCGAGTTTTTTCATCATATTGAAGTACCTTCTTGAATTAATTTCAATGGTTTTAAGTATAGTTAATTTATTATGAATAAAGCATGAATAACAGGGTAGTCCGATTGCGTTAGAGCTCTCTTAAGACGCGTATCGGCGACTTGTTGACGACGCTGCGGACTCCCCAGCATCCGGCGGCTCCCACCAGCAAGGCGCCCGCCGGAGGAATCAGTCCCCACCAGTAGAAATGAGGCCGGTATTCCATGTGCATGACCTTATGATACAAAGCATAAATCAGCGCCTCGGCGATCACGACGGCCAGAATGCCTGAAATGAAGCCCAACAGGGAAAACTCCAGCCACTGGATTCTTCTTAAAAAACGGCGTTCGGCTCCAAGGGTTCGCATCAGCGCGCCTTCCTGAATCCGGTCGTCAAGCGTGCTGTAAACCGAAGAAAAAAGCACCGTAAAAGCCGCCGTCAATGCAAAATAGGAAAGATACAGAATGGCATGGCTGACCTGGGCAAGAATGGTTTTAAATTGTTGCAGGATCTGGTCTACTTCCAGAACGGTCATGGCCGGAAATTGTTTGACCAACGCATTCAGTACCTCTTTTTTCGCCTCGGGTAGGTAAAAACTGGTCAGATACGTTTTGGGGTAGGGATCCAGTGTGCCCGGTGAAAAAATCATATAAAAATTCGGTTTCATCGTATCCCATTGAAGGGCGCGAATGCTGGCTACCGAGGCCATGAACCGCTGGCCGCCCACGACAAAAGTCAATTGATCGCCCAGGCCGATTTTCAAGCTTTCGGCCAGCTTTTCCTCAACCGAGACCAGTCCCGGAGGCGAAGAGTTCCACCATTGGCCGGCGGTGACCTTATTTTCTTCCGGCAGCTCGTCCGTCCAGGTCAGGCTCAATTCCCTGTGGATGGCTTCTTCGCCTTGCGAATCCTTGTTGACGATTTGTTCAACCGGCTTCGAGTTGATCTCGATGAGCCGCCCCCTGACGATCGGATAAAACCGGCTGCCTTCGATGCCCCGATCTTTTAATTCCCGGGCAAACGTCGGCATTTGTTCCGGAAAAATGTTGAGGGCAAAATGATTGGGGGCGTGCGTGGGCAATTGTTTCTTCCAGGCGTCGATCAAATCGGTACGCACGATGGACGCGAGTATCATTGCGGCCAGAGTCATGGCAAAAGCCATGATCTGACCGACCGTAGCGCGGCGATTTTTCAACAAGCCCTGCAGGCCGAAGCGCCAGAATAGATTCAGGTGAGGCAACAGTCTCGCTCCGGACAGCAGCAGAGCCTGAATCAGCAAGCCCAACACCAACGCCACCAAAACTCCCGTTCCGGCGATGGTCAGAGTCATCCGGAGGTCGTCGGTATAACGCCAGATCAGCATGCAGATCAGGCCGAGGGCCATGGCCATCACCAGCCAGGCGCCGGTGGGCAAAGGATCCAGGTCGCGGCGCAGCACTCTCAGGGCGGAGACCCGTTTCAGGCGTAACAAAGGCGGCAGCGCAAAACCGAATAAAACGGCCAGCCCGGTGGCGAGTCCGAAAAAGACCGCCAGCAGACCGGGGGCGGCAAGCTGTTCGGGCAGCCAGGCTTGCAACAAACGGAACAGGGCGTTTTGGGCGAACCAGCCGATCAGGCAGCCTGTAGCGCTCGCGATCAGGCCTATGACCAGGAACTGGGAGAGATAAAGCCGGAGTATTTCTCGCTGCCGGCAACCCAGACAGCGCAACAGCGCCGTGCTGTCGAAATGCCGTTCGCTGTAACGCCGAGTAGCCATGGCGATGGCGATGCCCGAAATAACGATGACGATAATGCTGGATAAGCCAAGATAGCGTTCCGCGCGGGTCAGCGCCGAACCCAGTTCGGGCCGGTCTTCACGAATGTCCAGAAGACGCTGCGACGGATCCAGTTGCGGTTTGAGCCAGCGTTTGAATTCGGCTAAATCTTTGTCGGCGCCGCTAAGCTGAAAAAAATAATGGACATGGCTACCGGGCTGGATCACGCCGGTTGCCGCCAAATCCCGGGCATTGATCATGACTCGGGGGGAAAAGCTGTATAAATTGCCCTGCTGGTCGGTTTCATAAGTCAGAATGCCGGCAACGGTCAGCGGCTTCTCGCCTACCGTCACGAAATCGCCGGGTTTCAGTTTCAGGGCGGACAATATCCGTTTTTCAACCCACGCCGTGCCGGCTTCGGGGCCTTTATGAACGACGGTTTCGGCTGCATAATCGGAGGCGGTCATTTTTAAAAATCCCCGCAACGGATAGTGGTCGCTGACCGATTTGACGCTGACCAGCATCAGTTCGTTATTTTCCATGAGCACGCTGGCAAATTCCGTCGTTCGGGCTTCGCTTAAGCCCAGTTGCCGGGCTTTGGCGGACCATTCGGCAGGCGGCGGGGAAGAACTTCCGACCACCAGGTCGGCAGCCAGAAATTCGGCGGACTGCTGGGTCATGGTGCGGTGCAGGCGGTCGGCAAAGAGCGAGACGGTGGTGGAGCCTGCGACTGCAATGATCAGCGCGATCGTCAATAAGGTCAATTCGCCGGAACGGCTGTCCCGGCGCAGCAGTTTGAATGCCAGCAAAAAACGGCTCATGCAATGGTCCCCGAGTTTAACCGGATGGTGCGCCGGCAACGACTGGCCAAGGCCTGATCGTGGGTCACCAGGATCAGCGTCGTGTTGTGTTCATGATTCAGTTCGAACAAGAGATCGATGATCCGGGCGCCGGTCTTGCTGTCCAGGTTGCCGGTCGGTTCGTCGGCGAAAAGAATCGCGGGCTTGCCGACAAAGGCACGGGCCAGGGCGACGCGCTGCTGTTCGCCTCCGGAAAGCTGCTTCGGCGTATGCGTCAGACGGTGAGACAGTCCCACCCGTTTCAACAAGGCCGCCGCCAGCGGCTTGGCCTGGCGGTTTCCGCTGAGTTCGAGAGGCAGCATGACATTTTCCAGCGCGGTCAATCCCTGCAATAATTGAAAAGACTGAAAAACGAATCCGATGAGTTCGCTGCGAAGCGCGGCCCGGCCGTCTTCATCCATTGCGGTCAATAACCGGCCGTTTACGGTAATCGAACCCGAGGTAGGCGTGTCCAGGCCCGCCAGCAAGCTGATCAGAGTCGATTTGCCGGAACCGGATTCGCCGACGACGGCGATGCTTTCTCCGGATTGGATGATCAGATCGATTCCTGACAAAATTTGTAAAAGCCCTTCGGAAGTCGTAACCTCTTTGCCCAAGCTTTCTGCTACGATAATGTGGTTCGAGTACTTTTCAGATTTTTCAGTCATGTTGCTTAGAGTCTTGTTTATCCTTATTGTTTCATTCATACCGCAGGCCGTGACGGCCGGTACCATTGTCGTCCTGGGCGACAGTATCAGCGCCGGATACGGCATCGAAGTCTCGCAGGGATGGGTATCATTGTTGCAGAATAAGCTGAATGCCTCAAACGGTAGCGATCGAGTCATCAACGAAAGCATCAGCGGGGATACCACGGCCGGCGGGCTCGCGCGCATCGACCGGATCCTGTCGGAGCATAAGCCTGTGATCCTTGTGATAGAACTGGGCGCCAACGACGGTCTCAGGGGGCTGCCGGTGAACATCATGAAAAACAATCTTGCCGAGATCATCCGGCGCGGACAGAAAGCGGGCGCCAGGGTGCTGCTGCTGGGCATGCGCATTCCGCCCAATTATGGCAAACGTTACACTAATATGTTTTATAATGCTTATCTCCAGTTATCTTCGGAACTGAAAATTCCTTATGTCCCTTTCATTCTGGAAGACGTTGCCCTCATTAAGGAACTGATGCAGCCGGACGGACTGCATCCCAATGCGAAAGCGCAATCGATTATCGCTGAACGAGTATGGACGCCATTGCAATCTTTATTGAAATAACCTAGAAAACAACAAAAAAAGAGATTTACGGATGACAAGTTTAACACTGGAAAAAGCCAATCAAATGATACAGACCGCGATCAACAGAGCGCGGGAATTGAATATGGCGCCGTTGACCGTGGTGGTCCTGGATGCGGCGGGCCATTTGAAAGCCATGCAGAGAGAAGACGGCGCGAGCATGATCAGACAGCAGATCGCCACGGCAAAAGCCTGGGGCGCGGTCAATATGGGAGTCTCCTCCCGCAGTTTGGCGGGGGTTGCCGTGCAACGCCCCGATTTCATGAAAGCCTTGATCGGCTTGGCCGAAGGCAAGGTCATGCCGGTTCCCGGCGGCGTATTGATCCGCGATGCCGACAACAATCTGATCGGAGCGATCGGGATCAGCGGAGACGTCTCCGATCAGGACGAGCGTTGTGCGATTGCCGGGATCGAAGCGGCAGGCTTCGTAGCGGGGGTCTGAGTTTTTATAGCCCCCTGTTTCATGAGGGCGGAAGAGGGCATTGCCGAACCGGTTTAGGTTCAACTCTTCCTCGCCCATTTCAATCGAGAATGAATCCGCTTCCATGCAGAGCCGGGGCTGGAGGCACGACAGAAGCTGTAGGCCGAGTTAGGCCGTGCTTTCATGCCCTCCAGGGGCAGAACCCGCTTACGCTCTGGCCGGCCCCGGCGTTCGGTGGAATTTAATCGAAGCCTTTTTCGTGCAGGGTGCCTGCATGGGGTACGCCATTGACATAGATGTTCATGCGTTGAGGCTCCGGTTGCGGTCGACCGAGCGGCGCTCCTGCACCGCCGAGGCCAGTTTGTGCAGCAGCGGGACGGTGTCGTCCCAGCCCAGGCAGGCGTCGGTGATGCTCTGCCCGTAGGTCAAAGGCTGCCCCGGCACCACTTCCTGGCGGCCGGCCTTCAGGTGGCTTTCCAGCATGACGCCGATGATCCTGCGGTCGCCGCCTGCGATCTGGCCGGCGACGTCGTCGCCGACGATCAACTGGCGCTGGCATTGCTTCAGGCTGTTGGCGTGGCTGAAATCGATCATGATGTTGGGCCTGAGGTTCGCCTTGACCAGCCCTTCGGCGACCTGCTCGACGCTGACCGCATCGTAGTTCGGCCGACCGTTGCCGCCCCTGAGGATGATGTGCACGTCTTCATTGCCGGTGGTCGAGAAAATCGCCGAATGGCCGGCCTTGGTCAGGGACAGGAAATGGTGCGGACTCATCGCCGCGCCGATCGCGTCGATGGCGATCTTGATGGTGCCGTCGGTGGAGTTCTTGAAGCCGATCGGGCAGGAGACGCCCGAGGCCAGCTCCCGATGGCCCTGGCTTTCGGTGGTGCGAGCGCCGATCGCGCCCCAGGCGATCAGGTCGGAGACGTACTGGGGCGTGATCAGGTCCAGGTATTCGGTGGCCGCCGGCATGCCCAGGTTGTTGAGATCCAGCAGCAATTGCCGGGCCACGCGCAGGCCTTTGTTGATGTTGAAGCTGGAGTCCAGGTCGGGGTCGTTGATCAGCCCTTTCCAGCCGACCGTGGTGCGCGGCTTTTCGAAATACACCCGCATCACGATCACCAGATCGTCGGCCAACTCGTCCCTGACCGCTTTCAAACGGCTGCCGTAGTCTTTCGCGGCGATCGGATCGTGAATCGAGCAGGGGCCGATCACCACCAGCAGCCGGTCGTCTTCGCCGGTGAGAATGCGGTGGATCGCCTGACGCGCTTTCACGGTGGTTTCGGCCGCGGCCTCGGTCATCGGCATTTCGGTATGGACTTGAATCGGCGCGATCACTTCTTTGGTCGCACAGATCCTCAAATCGTCGGTTTTGTATTTCATTTGCATCAATGGCACCACACAGGACGCTGGATTAATTATTTGTTTTGTCACCCGGAGATGAAAGCCCGATTCTTTTGCGGCTTAGCAAGGTAAAAACCTTTTAGGGAAATTTCGGTTCGTCAGAGAACTCCGGTTGCGCGCTTTCAGGGCAAAAGCGCCGGAATGAGCCGGAAATGCTTAAAATTTCGGAAGAGAAAATCATGTATCTCCCGCCTGCGCCGTAATGTACTTTCGTCCTTGAACCGTAGGTTCAAGTGGAGGCTGGTCCGGTAAATCAGGCTTCCTGTTCACAACAGGCTTGCACACCATTGCCGAGTGTTCGCCTCCCGGGTAATAATAGGTTCAGGAAACACCCAATACATCCTCGAATGCTGCAGGAGATACACGACTATATTTTAGCTTATTTTTTAAGAATTTTCTAAAACGTTTTCTATTTTTTGACTCATGTTGGCCAGGCTTTCATTGAGCAGCCGGGTGAGTAATTCATTCTGGTTTTTGGTCACCTGCAACTCGTGAGCAAGATTGAGCGCCGCCATGACGGCAATCCGGTCCGCGCCGTTAACCTTGCCGGAATCCCGTATTTGGCGCATTTGCGCATCGAGTTGCTGAGCCGATCGAAGCAGATCGTCGCGTTCTTCGGGAGCGCAGGCGATTTTATAGTCTTTACCCATGATGGTCAGGGTTATGGGGTGTAAATCTTTGCTCATTAGCCGTGCTCCATTGCTTTCAAACGATTAATCATGGCTTCCACCCGGAGCCTTGCCAGAGTGGTTTTTTCAAGAAGTTTGGCTTTTTCCTTGACCAAGGCTTCCTGTTTGGTTTTAAGGGACGTATTTTCGTTTTTAACGGAATTGTATTGCTCTATCAGTTGATCCAGCTTTTCTTCGAGTTCTTTTAATTCGAGAGATTGATCTGGATTCGGATTTATCTTCGCATTCATGGACGTAGTACCAGATGGGTAGGGATGGAAAACGGGTCGCTCCAGGTAATTGATAGCCAGTAACGCCTTGAAGGACAACTGCCGGTTATTAAACGGCATGCCCAGTGCGGATTAGATTCGGCTCAATCGACTGATCAGCGTTTACCGGAAACTCATTTCCATACGACTTGGTAAGGACGAAAATTATTCTATCCTAAAATTTAGAATTTGTCTTAATGTTGAAAAATTAAGAAAATGATTCAATATTAACAGATTATCTGGGCATGCCGTTGTTGGGTTTCGCAATCGATATTATCTCCAAACTTGAGATAGTAGAGTAGCGGCGCTATAAAAAAAGTCGGCGGGCCACTCTTATGGTAATATGAAAAAACACAATCGATCGGACTCCCGACGCCGCGCATTGCAAAACAAAATCCGGTGGTTGGGCGGTTTTCGCGTCAAAGCGCCGCCGAGCCTGTAAATAAGGCAGCTTGTGGGGAAAAAACCGGATTTTCCATATGGCGCGCAATGGCTTGTATTTTATTCATTCCTGGGGAGCGGCGACGCTGCATCGAGACCCCTCCAAGCTTTGTTCAATAATGAATTCATGACTTATCAAACAATCAATACGATCTGCCTTCAACGGGATGCCGAGCTGACCGCGGCCGAAGCCCATGGCGTCGCCGTCGGCATGTTGTGCGTCGATGAACATACGGAAAGCGGACGGTGGCTGTCCGAGCTGTTTTCCAAAGCCGTTCCTCTTAATGAACAGGAAAAACGGTTATTGATGGATCTGTTCGAGGAAACGGCCAGTTTATTGGCGAGCGAGCAAATGGAGTTCGAGCTTTTCTTGCCCGACGATAATGCTCTGCTGACCGATCAGGTCGCGGCGTTGGCCGGGTGGTGCCAGGGATTTCTTTATGGAGTCGGCGCCGTTTGCACCGATATCAACTGGAACAGGAAGGTCAGCGAAATCTTGAAGGATATTTCGGAGTTCACCCGTGTCGATACGGTAGCGGAAAGCGAGGAGGACGAATGCGCTTTTGTCGAAATTACCGAATATTTAAGATCGGCCGTTTTATTACTCCGGTATGAAATAAACGCTAATACGGCCGGGGTTGTCCATTAGAAGACGAGCGCCAATGAAACAAAGTGAATTTAAAAAACGTCGCAAACAATTAATGCAGCGCATCGGCAAGGGGAATATCGCCCTGATCGCCAGCGCTTCGCCGCGGATCCGCAATCGGGACGTTCATTATCCGTTCCGCCAGGACAGCGATTTTTATTATCTGACCGGTTTTAACGAACCGGATGCATTGGCGGTTTTCATACCGGGCAGGGAGCAGGGCGAATATATACTGTTCTGCCGGGAATACGACGAAACCAAGGCTCTATGGGAAGGGGCGCATGCCGGACTGGAGGGAGCAACCCGGCATTACCACGCCGACGATTCCTTTCCGATCGACGATCTGGATGAAATTCTGCCGGGCATGCTGGAAAACAAAAGCAAAGTCTATTACCCGCTGGGGCGGAACTTCGACCTGGACCACAGTCTGCTGGAATGGATCAACCATATCCGCAGCCAGTCCAGAACCGGCGTCGTGGCGCCGGGCGAGCTGGTTTCGCTGGAGCACATACTGCACGAAATGCGGTTGTTCAAAAGCAGGGACGAACTCAATTTGATGCGCCGCGCCGCCGAAGTTTCCGCCAATGCCCACGTCAAGGTCATGCAGAAATGCAAGCCCGGTATGTACGAATATCAGATCGAGGCGGAACTTTTACATTGCTTCGTCCAGGAAGGCTTGCGCTCGGTGGCTTATCCTTCCATTGTCGCCGGCGGTAAAAACGCCTGCGTGCTGCACTATACGGAAAATTCGGACAAATTGAAAAGCGGCGACTTGCTGCTGATCGACGCCGGCGCCGAATGCGACCATTACGCCGCCGACATTACCCGTACCTTTCCCGTTTCCGGCCGCTTTACCGAGCCGCAAAAACAACTTTATCAACTGGTCTTAGATGCCCAGGCGGCTGCCATCGAACAGATCAGGCCGGGCTTGCCCTGGCATCTGGCGCATGAGGCGGCCGTTGAAGTCCTGACCGAAGGGCTGGTGTCGCTGGGCCTGTTAAAGGGCAAGGTAAAAAAACTGATCAAGGAAGAAAAGTACAAACAGTTCTTCATGCACAGGATCGGCCACTGGCTCGGCATGGACGTTCATGACGTCGGTGACTACAAGGTGGACGGCGAATGGCGATTGCTGGAGCCCGGCATGGTGCTGACCGTGGAGCCCGGCTTGTACATTCCGGCGGATTGCCAGACGGTCGATAAAAAATGGCGGGGCATAGGAATACGCATCGAAGACGATATCCTGGTTACCGAGGACGGCTTTGAATGCCTGACCGCAGCGGTCCCCAAAACCATCGCCGACATAGAAGCCCTGATGCAGGCGGCCTGATGAGTCAGGATTACGATTTGTTGATAGCCGGCGGAGGTCTGGCCGGCAATTGCCTCGCCCTGGCGCTGCAAGGCAGCGGTTTGCGGCTGGCGATCGTCGAAGCCAGCACCCGTGAGCAACAGCAGGCCTCTCCCGCCGGAGACCGGGCTCTGGCCTTGTCCGCCGGTTCCGTAGCGATGCTGGAATCGCTGGGATTATGGCAGGGAATCCGCCATGCCGCCACCCCGATCGAGAGCATTCACGTCTCCGACCAGGGCTATTTCGGCAAAACCCGTTTATCCGCGGCCGCCGAGCAGGTGCCTGCTCTGGGCTATGTGATCACGGCCCGGGACATCGAGGGCCACGTGGCGGAGTCGGTTCGTCAGGTCGGCATAGAACTGCTGAGCCCTGTCCGGGTTACAGGGCTCGCCTCCGGACCGGATGAAATGAACGTCGGTTTAAAATGGGCGAATGAAGCCACAACGGCCACGGCCAGGCTGCTGGTCGGCGCCGACGGCGGTTCGTCGTCGGTCCGAAAATTGCTGGAGATCGGACAAACCACTTACGATTACGGCCAGACGGCGCTGGTGACCACGGTCAAGTCGTCGCTACCCAACCGTAATACCGCCTACGAACGCTTCACCGCTTCGGGCCCCCTGGCTCTATTGCCGGTCGGCCGCAAACACTCTGCGGTCGTCTGGACCCGGACCCGGGCCGATGCCGAAGCGCTGATGGCGGGCGGCGAAGCCGAGTTTCTCGATGAATTGCAACAGTGCTTCGGCTATAGACTGGGTGCGCTTGAGCTGACGGCGCCGAGACGGGCTTTTCCTTTGTCGCTGATCCGTGCGGAACAGATGGTCTCCGGACGCGCCGTCATTATCGGCAATGCCGTGCACCAGTTGCATCCGGTGGCGGGACAAGGATTCAACCTCGGACTTCGCGACGTGGTGGTCCTGGCCGATAGGCTGATCGAACGGCATCGGCGTGGCCTCGATCCGGGCGCTTCCGAATTTTTACAAGAGTATGCCGAGGCCAGACGGAAAGATCACGACCGGACCATTCTTTTTACCGACCGCGTCGTCCGAATTTTTTCGAACGACTGGGCCCCGGTAACGGCTGCAAGAAACATCGGCTTGACTTTGCTGGACCATTTGCCCACGGCCAAAAGGCTTCTGGCGCGTCATGCGATGGGCTTTGCCGAAACATTGCCGTTTTTGGGGAAGAACGGGGAAAGGCATTACTGACAGGAGCTGCCGGCGTCCGGCCCTCGCTTCGAACGGGTGGATCGAGTCGAGCGTTTTTTGCGTTCCGGCCTGAAGATCGGTGAAGCGGAAAGGGAAAGAAGTCCGCCCATCGCAGCACGGCCGATGCGTTTGATCCGGATGAAAATCGCTATCCCGTTTAAAAAATTATAGGGGGCCTCTATACGGAAAAAGTTATTATTTCTGAATTAGAGTTTACCGAAGTTACTCGCTTCTGGTATATTCCGTTTTAGCAAGATTATTTGCCAAAAAGACCGGCGTGTTCAACCTAAGCCGGCGATCATAATCGTTTTTTGTGGAGGGGAGTGCTGTCATGACTGAAGGGTTGTTTATTTTAACGACTATTTTTGTGGCTTATGTGGTTTATCAGGTCGTCAACGATCAAAAAATATCCGGCAAATCCGGCGGCGCGCAGGAAGCCGCAAAAAAGACGGTGCCGGCCGAGCCGCCCAAATCTCAGACAGTTGTAAAAGAGGCCGAGCCCGCTGCTCCCGCGACGGCGGCGGTTGAACCCGCGGCTGAGTCCTCCCATCCGGCAGGCAGAGCCGGCGGTCTGCGCGACCCTAAAACGGGAGAGGTTTCCAATGCTTATACGAACTACCGCTTTACCAAACGATGGATCAAAGAAGCATTGGTCTCCGAAGGCTTATTGCCTAAAGTGTACAAGAACAACGAACTGGATGCCGATACGGAAGCCAGTATAAAGGCCGCCTTGGCCATGCTGGAAGCCATGGATAAATACCGCGCCTAGAACGGGAAAGAAAACCAGCAGGTCGGGTCTCTGCTGGTTGATTTATTTTTTGAACAGTCTTGTCCGTCAGTCCATTCAAACAAAACCTGAAGATCCCGGCTTTTTAATGATCCAGAGAAAGTTTCTTCAGACGATACCGAAACGACCTGAAAGATAGCCCCAATTGTTTCGCGGCTGCCGTCTTGTTCCACTTGTTTTCTTCCAGAGCCAGTAAAATCGCCTCTTTTTCGATTTTTTCCAGATAATCTTCCAGTGAGCCCAGAGCAGGGTCGTATTTCAGCAGCTCCGAATCCGTATTGGCGCGCAGCGGAAGATTCAGGTCGTCGACCTCGATGCATTTTCCGTCGTATAAAGCCAGCGCTCTTTCCAGAATATTTTCCAGTTCGCGAATATTGCCCGGGAATTGGTAGCGCTGCAACGCCGACAAGGCCGAAGGCGAGATGCGCACCTGATCGGAGCTGTCGTTGCCCGTCAGCTTGGTCAGGATGTGATGGGTCAGTTCAGGTATGTCGGAAGCGCGCTCGCGCAGAGGCGGCACGTGCAGATCGATCACGTTGATCCGGTAAAATAGATCTTGCCGGAAACTGCCGTTTTGCACCATTTCCGCCAGATTTTTGTGCGTGGCGCTGAGCAGCCTGACATCGACCGGAATTTCCAATTGTTCGCCCACCGGCCGGATTTTTTTTTCCTGAATGGCGCGCAGCAATTTGACCTGCAGCGGAGGAGGCAGGTCGGCAATCTCGTCGAGAAATAAAGTGCCGCCTTCCGCTGCCTGGAACAAGCCTTTTTTATCGGTAACGGC
Source organism: Methylosarcina fibrata AML-C10 (assembly GCF_000372865.1). Lineage (NCBI taxonomy): Bacteria > Pseudomonadati > Pseudomonadota > Gammaproteobacteria > Methylococcales > Methylococcaceae > Methylosarcina > Methylosarcina fibrata. Next base: position 271,355 of record NZ_KB889965.1, read on the forward strand.
GCCGGTGAAGCTGCCTTTTTTATGACCGAAAAACTCGCTTTCCATCAGTTCCAGCGGAATGGCGCCGCAGTTGATCGCCACAAACGGTTTTTCGCTGCGCGTACTTTGCTGATGGATCAGCCGGGCCACCAATTCCTTGCCGGATCCCGATTCCCCCCGGATATAGACGGGAGCCTGGCTGCGCGCCAGTTTTTCGATTTTGGCCCGGATTTCGCGCATCACCATCGAATCTCCGAGCAGGGTATGACGGGTGCGCCTTTCCTTGCCCAGCGCCAGATGGGTAAATTTCAGTGCGTTGCCGACCAACTGCCGCAGCACCGTCAAATCGACGGGCTTCGAGATGAAATCGAAGGCGCCTTTTTTCATCGCCAGAATGGCCGTATCCATGCTGCCGTGGGCGGTAATGACGGCGACCGGTATCGGACTGGGCGCCGCCTGGATGAAATCGACCAGTTCCAGCCCATCCCCGTCAGGCAGCCTCAGATCGGTCAGGCAAAGATCGAAAGGTCTTTGCTGCAACAGAGCCTTGGCGCTCGCGACACTGTCCGCACAGCACGTTTCGACGTCCATCCGGCGCAAAGTGATTTCCAGGAGCTCCCGGATATCGGGTTCGTCATCAACAATCAAGGTTAGCGATTTTCTCATATTTCAATAATAGTTTGTTCGGCTTCCGTTAATAGCAGCCGAAAACAATTGCGATTATTTTTAGTTAAATAATAACTTAATTTGGCCTGGTTCAGCTCCGCCAATTCTCGGGAGATATAAAGCCCCAGTCCTGTGCCGGTGGCGGAGGTCGTGAAAAAAGGCTCGAACAGATGTCTGACGTGATCATGGCGAATGGCCGGCCCGTTATCGATTACGTCGATACAGCTCATATGCCGGCTTTTATAGCAGCACAGCCGGATCGGGCCTTCTTCGGGTTTGCCGTATTTCAGGGCATTCTGGCAAAGATTGTCCATGATCTGTTTCAGATGTCCCGCATCGATGCAGGCGTTCAGGTCGTTGTTCGGAATATCCAGCCTGAAGACCTTGATATTGACGCCGTGTTCGAGATGGAAATTTTTCAGATAATGATCCAGCCAGTCGGCCAACTGGATTTTTTCGCGGCGGGAAGCGCTTCGCCGGGAAAGCATTAAAATGTCCTCGATGATTTGATTCATTCGGTTCGAATTGGTCCTGATAATTTCCACCAGACGCTGATCTTCGCGCGATATTCCGGCGTTTTCCGAAAGCAGTTGCCCGGCATGGCTGATCGCTCCCAGCGGGTTTCGTATTTCGTGGGCGATGCTGGCGGTCAGCCGTCCCAGGGAAGCCAGCTTGTTTTGCTGTAGCCGTTGATTATAGAGAAGGATGTCTTCGAGAATAAGCATATAATAATGCTCTTTCCTGGCAGGGAGCGACATGAACCGTATTTGAATTTCGGCCTGACCGTAAAATTGCAAAAGAACCTGATCCTGATCGGGATTCTTCAGCCAGTTCCGGAAAGCCGATGACAGGGGTATGGAAATCTCGCCCAGACGACGGGGCGCGGCAGGCAAATTCACCAGGCGCAAGGAGGCCTCGTTGGCCATCTGGATGGACTCTTCCTGATTGGTGATGATGATCCCGGATTGCAGATGATGGATAATGTACTGGTTCAACTCTTCCAGATTGGTTATGGTTTGTTTCTGTTGGTCGGCCAGTTGCAGAATCTGTTCGCTTCGTTTGGCAAAGGCATGGGAGACGAGAGCAATCGCCAGATAGGCTCCTCCCATCATGCCCGTATAAGTGTAAGAGGTCGTCTGCAGAATCCCTGCATAATCCGAATAAACATGCTCGGTTAGAATGGCCAGGCTGCCGAGAGAGGCAAACAGCATTGCACAGCGTCCGCCGATCATCAGGCCGCCGGCCGCTATCGAGACGGCCAGCAATATGCCCATGCCGCTGCTGATGCCGCCGCAGGCGTGCATGATGACCGTCAGAATGACGATGTCGGTAAAAATCAAGATCTGCGCCTGCGACGCGTAGCCGGTGAGCCGCAAAAAAATGCAAATTCCGGACAAAACGGTGACGACAAAATAGACCTGGCTGCTGTGGATGTATAGTTCGCGATCGTACGAGCCCAGCAGGGAAGGGCCGATCCGGCCGTAAAATAAAACAAGGAACAGGCAAGCGAGCAGAGAGCGGTAAACCAGAAAGACCTTAAGCAGGATCCAGGCTTGTTCCGCCGGTATGGCATACCCTTTCGAAAAAGGGCAGGGATGGACGGTGACTGAAGAAGATTCGGACATCTTGAATAATAATGAATGGCGTTTTGCCGGGACTTCGTTAGAATAATCGTTTTTTAATCATAGCATCGATGAGACGACTTGAGAAAAATCCACGCCGGGCGGACCGGTCTACCAGGAGCGATGAATGAATATCCATGAATATCAAGCAAAACAGTTGTTTCGAAATTACGGAATACCTGTTCCCGCCGGAAATCAAGCGGCGACGCCGGAGCAGGCGGAACAGATTGCCGGAGAATTGGGCGGCGACGGATGGGTGGTCAAGGCTCAAATTCATGCCGGCGGCCGGGGCAAGGCCGGAGGAGTCAAGCTGGCCGAACAGATTTCCCAGGTGGCGGATTTCAGCCGGGACTTGTTGGGCAAGCGCCTGGCCACCGTGCAGACCGATAAGGCCGGTTTGCCCGTCAATTCGCTGCTGATCGAGAAAACCTATCCGATCCAACGGGAGCTTTATCTGAGTCTGCTGATCGACCGCGGCAGCGAGCGAATGATTTTCATCGCTTCGGCGGCGGGAGGCATGGATATCGAAACGGTCGCGCATGAATCGCCGGAACGGATCATTTCACTGACCATCAATCCGGCCGCCGGCCTGCAGGCCTATCAATGCCGGAAGTGCGCCTATGCGCTGGGTTTGAAGGGTGCACAGGTCAAAGCGCTCGGCGGCATCATGGAAGGCATGGTCGAGCTGTTCTTGGCCAAGGATGCCAGCCAGATCGAAATCAATCCGTTGATTGAAACGACGGACGGCGAATTGTTCGCCCTCGACGCGAAAATCAATTTCGACGACAACGCTGTCATGGCTCATCCGGACATTCTGGCCCTGAAAGATTCGGGCCAGGAAGACGCCAAGGAGAACAAGGCCCAGCAATTCGGTTTGAATTACATTACGCTCGACGGCACTATCGGCTGCATGGTCAACGGCGCAGGCCTGGCGATGGCGACGATGGATCTGGTCAAGCTGAAAGGCGGCAGGCCGGCCAACTTCCTCGACGTCGGCGGCGGCACCAATGTCGAAAAAGTCTGCGAAGCATTCAAACTGATCCTGTCGGACGGCAACGTCAAGGCCGTGCTGGTCAACATATTCGGCGGCATCGTCCAGTGCGACATCATCGCCTCGGGAATTCTGGCGGCCATTAAAGAAGTGCACGTCGCCGTCCCGGTGGTCGTGCGCCTGGAAGGAACCAATGCCGAGCAGGGCCGCGCCTTGCTCAACAATACCGGACTTAATCTTTATGCGGCCGACGATCTGGTTCACGCGGCCGAACAGGTGGTTGCGCTGGCGGAGGCCGTATGAGCATTTTGATAGATAAAGAAACGAAAGTGATTTGCCAGGGTTTTACCGGCAAGCAAGGCACCTTCCATTCGCAGCAGGCGCTGGACTACGGCACCCGGCTGGTCGGAGGCGTCACGCCCGAGCGGGGAGGGCAAACCCATCTGGGCCTGCCCGTATTCAATACCGTTCAGGAAGCGGTCGACCAAACCGGCGCCGATGCCAGCGTTATCTACGTGCCGCCTTTTTATGCGGCCGACGCGATCCTCGAAGCCGTGGACGCCGGCATTAAGCTGATCGTCTGCATCACCGAGGGCATTCCCACGCTGCACATGCTGCGCGTCAAGGCCGCGATGGCCGGTACGGACGCTCTATTGATCGGACCCAATTGTCCCGGCGTGATTACGCCGGGACAATGCAAGATCGGCATCATGCCCGGCAAGATTCACATGCCGGGATCGATCGGCATTGTTTCCAGATCGGGCACTCTGACCTATGAATCCGTGTATCAGACCAGCCAGGAGGGCCTGGGGCAAAGCACCTGCGTCGGAATCGGCGGCGATCCGATCCACGGCATGAACTTCGTCGACGTACTTCAGCGTTTTCAGCAAGACGAGCAGACCCAAGGCATCGTCATGGTCGGCGAGATCGGCGGCGGCGAAGAAGAGGATGCGGCCGAATACATCAAGGCCTATGTGACCAAGCCGGTGGTGGCTTACATCGCCGGTCAGACCGCGCCTCCGGGCAAGCGCATGGGCCATGCGGGCGCCATCGTTACCGGCGGCAAAGGCACCGCCGAAAGCAAGATCGCCGCATTGAGAGAGGCGGGCGTCGAGGTCGTCAATTCTCCTACCGACATCGGCCGGGCGATCAAGCAGCGGGTATCGGCTTCGAGATAGCGATATCGACGGTAAACCACGGAATCCGTCGCCGCCGCAGCCAAAACGTTTAGCGGCGATCGATTCTTTCCTTGACCGGCTTTCGCTTTCCGGATCCCGAACTTCCCCCGGATTTTCTCCCATACCGAGTTAACGGATGTTATCCCCTTCTTTAAAAATTGCCATCGCGCAAATCAATTTCACGGTCGGCGACATTCCGGCCAACGTCGCCGCCATCCGGAAGTCGGCCGTCCATGCCCGGGACGAATTGGGCGCCGACATGATCGTTTTTCCCGAACAGATCGTCGTGGGTTATCCTGCCGAAGATCTGTTGCTGCGCCCCGACTTTATCGCCCAGGCCAATAACGCCGTCTATGAACTGGCGGGCCTGGTCGACGGTATCGCTTTGGTGGTCGGCTATCCGGAGAAGGACGGCGACAGGCTCTACAACAGCGCGGCAGTGCTGCATCAGGGCGCGGTCGTGGCCAACTACCGGAAAAGGGCGCTGCCGAATTACGGAGTATTCGACGAACAGCGTTATTTTACCGCCGGCGACAAGCCGTGCGTGTTCGAATTCAACGGCGCTTTCATCGGTTTGACGATTTGCGAAGACGTCTGGCATCCCGGCCTCATCGCCGCCAACAAGAAGGAAGGCGCCGATCTCTTGTTGACTCTGAACGCCTCGCCGTTCAACTCGGGAAAAATCCACCAGCGCGAGGACGTGGTCTGTTCCCAGGTCAGGGAAGCCGAAATTCCTCTGGTCTACGTCAATCAGGTCGGCGGCCAGGACGAGCTGATTTTCGACGGTGCCTCGTTCGTCGTGGATCAGCGCGGCGACGTCGTGTTTCGCGCCGAAGAGTTCAAGGAGCAGATCGGCGTCGTCGAATTCGTCGACCACAAGCCGGTCAAGGGCGCTTGCGCGCCGCTCTATGCTCACGTCTCCAGCGAATACCGGGCGCTGGTTCTCGGTATCAGGGACTACGTGCGGAAGAACGGATTCAAGGGCGCCTTGCTGGGACTCTCGGGCGGCATCGATTCCGCGCTGGTGCTGGCGCTGGCGGTGGATGCGCTCGGCGCAGACCAGGTCGAAGCGGTGTTGATGCCGTCGCGCTACACGCAGGCCATGAGCATCGAAGACGCGGTCTCGGAAGCGGAGGCTTTGGGCGTGCGCCATCATACGATCTCGATCGAGCCGGCGGTGGCGGCCTTCAACGGCATGCTGGCCGGTCTTTTCGCCGGCACCGCCAGGGACACGACCGAGGAAAACATCCAGGCCCGTTGCCGTGGCGTCATTCTGATGGCCCTATCGAACAAACAGGGCAAGCTGTTGTTGACGACCGGCAATAAAAGCGAAATGAGCGTCGGCTACGCCACCCTGTACGGCGACATGGCCGGCGGTTTCGCGCCGATCAAGGACGTGCCCAAGATGCTGGTTTACCGGTTGGCGAAATACCGCAACCGGATTGCTCCGGTGATTCCGGAACGGGTGCTGACCCGGCCGCCTTCGGCGGAACTGGCGCCCGATCAGGTCGACGAAGATTCCCTGCCGCCTTACGACATTCTCGATCCGATCCTGGAGCGTTACGTGGAGCAGGATCAATCGGCGGAGCAGATCATGGCCGCGGGTTACCGCCGCGAGCACGTGGAAAGAGCCGTTCGTCTGGTCGATCGCAACGAATACAAGCGCCGCCAGGCTCCGCCCGGCATCCGCATCACCACCCGGGCTTTCGGGCGCGATCGCCGTTATCCGATTACGTCCGGCTACCGGGGCATCAAAGGCTAAAGTCGAACGCCGAGGGCGAAAGCAGAGCGTATTATTTCAACAAAAACACGCTGGCCAAGGCCAAAAAGATGAAGAAACCCATCGCATCGGTCAGGGAGGTCAGCATGACGCTGGTACCGACCGCAGGATCCTTGCCGAATTTATGGCGCAGCAAGGGAATGGCCAAGCCTACGATCACTGCGAACAGAAGATTGATGAACATGGCCATCGCCATCACTCCGGCCAGCGCCGGGTTCTGATAGAGGAGATAAACCACGAGTCCCACCAACAGCCCGAACAGCGTGCCGTTGAGCATGGCAAGGCAGAGTTCCTTTTTGATCAGGCGCCTGACGTTGATCGGCGTGATTTGCCCGAGCGCCAGCGAACGGATGATCAGCATGCTGGTTTGATTGCCGGTATTGCCGCCGGTGGCGGCGATGATCGGCGTCAGCGAGGCCAGCGCGACCAGTTGCAGAATGGTATCTTCGAACAGGCCGATGATCCGGGTCGAGATGAAGGCGGTGACGATGTTGATCAAAAGCCAGCTCCAGCGGTTTCTCGCGCTTTTCCAGATGCTGGAAAACAAATCCTCCTCTTCCTCGACGCCCGCCTGGATCAACAGGTCTTCGTCGCTTTCTTCGCGGATGAAATCGAGAATGCTGTCGACGCAAAGACGGCCCTGCAGGACGCCCTGATGGTCGACCACCGGCGCCGAAATCAGATCGTAGCGTTCGAAGGCGCGGGAGGCTTCCGAAGTTTCCTGATCCACCCGGAACTGAACGAAATCGGTGACCATCACTTCCGATACATAATGCGCCGGGGAGTGGGTCAGCAGACGGGGTAACGGCAAAATGCCCTTGACGACGTTGTTCTGGTCGACCACGAACAGCTTGTCGGTGTGGCTGGGCAGTTTGCCCAGTTTGCGAATGTACGCGGAGACCGCTTTCAGCGTCAGGTCTTCGCGGATGGCGATCATGCCGAAATCCATCAGTGCGCCGACCTGATTTTCCGGAAAGGCCAGGACGGTGTTGAGATGCCTGCGTTCCTGGCTGTTCAGGGAACGGAGTATCTTCAACATCGCTCTTTTGGGAAGGTCGGCGGCGATGTCGGCAATTTCGTCGGTGTCGAGTTTGCCGGCCACGCTGGCCAGATCTTCGGTTTCCATGCCGGAAATCAGCGTTTGCCGCACCGCATCCGAGACTTCCAGCAACACCTGGCCGTCCTGGGTCGATTTGATCGCGTCCCAGACGACTTTGCGCTGATCCAGAGGCAAGGATTCCAGGATGAAGGCGACGTCCGCCGGGTGCAAATCCTCGAATTTTTCCTGAAGCCGGGTCTGATGCTGCTTGTGCAGTACGGTTTCGACCAGGTCGTAATTGGTTGCCGGGCCTCTCTGCAGCAGGGATCTTTCCAGTTGCTGTTTTTCCAGCAGCGTGATCACGTCCTGAATTTGCTGCAGCAGGAACTGCATGGGGCTCAATTTGTCAGCGGATTCCATAAGGCAAAGGGTCGGGATGGGTTGGGTTGGCTCGGGCTCGATAAGAATTGGGATCAGCTCATCCGGATAACGTTTCCAAGGCGATGCGAGCAAGAATTTCCGGCTGCGATTACTGGATTATTATAAGCTATCGGGCATGACCGTTATCGGTAAAAAGCTTTCGCAACGGAGGATTCACGGCCTTTTTTTTCATTGCCGATAACGGTTAGTCCCGCGGCCTGGGCGTTGGGTTGCAATCTTTTTATCCGATCGTCGAACCGGTCCGAAGAAACAGGCGCTTGTTCCCTCCGGAGCCGGCGACTTGAGTGGAACCGGCCTTCCGCCGCCAACCCGGACGGGTCTATACTTCCTCTCGCTTGATCATCAATCGATTCCGGACAGGGCGTTGAGTTCGCTCATCCGTGTAATAAGGCCCCGGATGAAATTCATTGATTTCAAGCAAAATGAACTTATAGTAAGCGCCACATTATCAACTATCAGGAGCCAAACATGCAGCATTTTCGTTTTTCTTTCATTGTCACCGCCTTCTGCCTGGCGGCGGCGTTTTATTGGGGAGGGGTCACCGGCGCGTTCATCGCTCTGATTCTGGGGGTGCTCGAAGTCAGTTTGTCCTTCGACAATGCCGTTGTCAATGCCGCCGTGCTGAAACGGATGGATGAGCGCTGGCAGTTTTATTTCCTGACCTGGGGGATTCTGATTGCGGTGTTCGGCATGCGTCTTCTGTTTCCGATCCTGATCGTCTCGATGGCGACCGGGATCGATCTTGCCGGCGTGGCCGATATGGCCTTAACGGAGCCTGCGACTTATGCCCATCATCTGGAAGCCTCTCACGTGGAGATCGCGGCGTTCGGCGGCATGTTCCTGCTGATGGTGTTTTTCGGCTTCATTTTCGACGAAGGCAAGGAACTGCACTGGCTGGGTCGCATCGAAGAAAAACTGGCGTCTTTCGGCAAGCTGGAATCGATCGAACTGATCGTGGCCCTGGGGCTGCTCCTGGTGATTCAGCACTGGCTGGTTCCGGAGATCCGCTTGAACGTCATGGTGGCGGGCATTTCGGGCGTGATGCTGTTCGTCGTCGTCGACAGTTTGTCGGCCCTGTTCGAGGACGAGGAAGAAGGCGAAGAGTTTTCGTCGGCCGTGAAAAAAACCGGCGTCATGAATTTTCTGTATCTGGAAGTGCTGGACGCCTCTTTTTCGTTCGACGGCGTCATCGGCGCCTTTGCGATCACTCAGGACGTGATCATCATCATGCTGGGTCTTGCCATCGGTGCCATGTTCGTCCGGAGCCTGACCGTCTATCTGGTGCGCCAGGGCACGCTGGACGAATATGTGTTTCTGGAGCACGGCGCTCACTATGCGATCGGCGTGCTGGCGGGCATCATGCTGATCAGCATGAGCCGGCACATTCCCGAAGTGGTCACGGGGCTTGCGGGAGCGCTGTTGATCGGCCTGTCGGTTTATTCTTCGATCCAGTATAAAAAGGCCCAGGTCTGACCTCGAAGAGGCCTTGTTTTTTAGTCCGAACCGAATGCTGACCGCCGATCTTCTTAAACAGTCCGCCCTCGCCATCCGGTCGCAGCCTTTGCGGGCAGCGCTGATTATTCTGGCGATGAGCATCGGCGTGTTGTCGGTGAGCGTGCTGACGGCCCTCGGCGAAAGTGCGCGAAGCTATATCGTGCACGAGTTCGAATCGCTGGGAACGCATCTGGTCATTGTCCTGCCGGGACGCTCGGAAACCACGGGCGGGCAACCGCCGCTGTTCGGCGAAACACCGAGAGATCTTACGCTGGACGATGCTCAAGCCTTGCTTCGCAGTCCCCACATTGGCGCGATAGCGCCGCTGACGGTCGGCTCGGCGCCGGCTTCGTCCGGCGGGCTCGAGCGCGAGACCAATATCTTCGGCTCGACCCATGCCTTGAGGAGAGTACGCCACCTGAATATGGCGGAAGGCCGTTTTCTGCCGGAAATGGAAATCGATAAAACCGCGTCGGTCTGCGTGATCGGCCAGACCATCAAAGCCGAGCTGTTTGCCGGAAAGCCGGCGCTCGGGCAATGGCTGCGCGTCAGTGACCGCCGTTTCCGGGTCATCGGCGTGCTGGCGTCCGAAAAACAGTCGATCGGAGTCGACTTCGACGAAATGGTGATCATTCCGGTGGCTTCGGCGCAGGCTTTGTTCGATACGCGCTCGTTGTTCCGGATTCTGATCGAAACCAAATCGAAGGCGGCGATGCTCAGGGCCGTCGACGATATTCGCCAGATCATCAAGCTTCGGCATGAAGGGGAAGACGACGTGACGATCATCACCCAGGACAGCGTCATCAGCACTTTCGACAAAATAGTGACCGCCCTGACCTTGACCGTGGTCAGCATTGCCGCGATCAGTTTGGCCGTGGCCGGAGTTCTGGTGATGAACGTGATGCTGGTCAGCGTGACGCACCGCACCGCCGAAATCGGACTGCTGAAGGCGCTGGGCGCCACCTCCGGCCAGTTGCAGGGACTGTTTCTGACCGAAGCGGCCATGCTTTCGGTCGCCGGAGCGCTGGTCGGACTGGGGCTCGGCCAAGTGGCTTTGGCCGTGTTGCAGGCGGTGTATCCCGATTTTCCGATCGTGCTGCCGCTCTGGGCATTGGCGGCGGCTCTGGCGGTGGCTTTGCTGACCGGACTGGTGTTCGGCGTACTGCCCGCCCGCAGGGCGGCCCGGCTGGATCCCGTGGCCGCGCTGGGGAAGCGCTAGCGATGCACGCCTTCGATTTAGTCCGTTTGTCGTACCGGACTCTGATCAGTCACAAGCTGCGCTCGGCGTTGACCGTCATCGGCCTGATCATCGGCATTGCCGCGGTAGTGATTCTGACTTCGATCGGACGGGGCATCCATACATTTGTACTGAGCGAATTCACCCAGTTCGGCACGCATCTGATCGCGGTATCGCCGGGCAAAAAAACCACGTTCGGCATTTCCGGCGCCACCATCAGCACCGTCAGGCCGCTGACGATCGCCGATGCGGTCGGTTTAAGCAAGCTTCCGGCCATCCTCGCAGTCGTTCCGGTCGTCCAGGGCAACGCCAGGGTCGAGGGCGGCGCCCGGCAAAGGCGCACCAACGTTCTGGGCGTGGGCGGCTCGGTTCCCGAAGTCTGGCGCTTAAAAACCGCCGCCGGCCGGTTTCTGCCGGCCGAAGAAGAGACCAATCCCCGCGCGCTGGCGGTCCTCGGTCATAAACTGGCGGTGGAACTGTTCGGCTCGGACAACCCGTTAGGCCGGCGTATCCGCATCGGCAGCGATCGCTACCGAGTGATCGGGACGATGGAAAAAAAAGGGCAGATGCTGGGCTTCGACATGGACGACACCTTGTATATTCCCGCTGCCAAAGCGCTGGAACTGTTCGACCGCGAAAGCCTGATGGAAATCGACTTGCTTTATCAAAGCCGTCTTCCGGTGGACGCCGTGGTAAATTCGGTCAAAAAACTATTGATTGCCCGGCATCGGTTCGAAGATTTCACGATCGTGACTCAGAACCAGATGTTGAAAACGATGGATTCGATTCTGAACATCCTAACCCTGGCCGTGGCGGCCCTGGGCAGCATCTCGCTGTTCGTCGGCTCGGTCGGCATTCTGACCATCATGACCATCGCCGTTTCCGAACGGGTTTCCGAAATCGGCTTGCTGCGCGCCATCGGAGCGGAACGGAGCGTGATATTCAAACTGTTTCTTTGCGAAGCCCTGGGCTTGAGTACGGCGGGCGGTCTGGCCGGAGTGATTCTGGGCATCCTGGCCATCCGGATCATCGGTATCGCCTTGCCGGCGCTGCCGGTCGAACTGGCCTGGGCTTATATTGCCGCCGCTTTTCTGGTGTCCATTGTGATCGGGGCGGCTGCGGGCGTGGCGCCCGCGATGAAAGCCGCAAGGCTCGAACCCCTGGAAGCCTTGCGCGCCGAATAAGGCGGAGAAGCGGTCGAAAAGAGGCGGTAAATTGAAGCCCGCATCCCGGTGAGTTCGGTTATACTGTTGCGATTTTAACACAAGGCATAAGAGCATGAGACCGAGCGGACGAAATCCCGATCAATTGAGAGAAATTAAATTCACCTGCGGTTACACCAAGCATGCGGAAGGTTCCGTTCTGGTCGAGTTTGGCGATACGCGGGTGGTTTGCACGGCCAGTGTCGATAGCCAGGTGCCCCGCTTCCTGAAGGGCAGGGGCGAAGGCTGGATCACCGCGGAATACGGCATGCTGCCGCGCTCCACGCACAGCCGGATGGGGCGCGAGGCCAGCTCCGGCAGGCAGGGCGGCCGCACCCTGGAAATTCAGCGCCTGATCGGCCGTTCGCTGCGCGCCGCGGTGGATTTGAAAGCTTTGGGAGAAAACACGATCACCATCGACTGCGACGTGCTGCAAGCCGACGGCGGCACGCGCACGGCTGCGATCACCGGCGGTTTCGTCGCCTTGTCGATCGCCGTCCGGCATATGTTGAAGAATAAACAAATCCGGAGCAATCCTCTGCACGGTCAGGTGGCTTCGGTATCGGTAGGGATTTATAAGGGCGTTCCGGTGCTCGATCTCGACTACGACGAAGACAGCCACGCCGAAACCGACATGAACGTCGTGATGAACGATGCGTCGGCTTTCATCGAGATTCAGGGGACCGCCGAAGGCCATGCCTTCCGAAGGGACGAACTCAATGCCATGCTCGATCTGGCGAGTTCCGGTATCGGACAATTGCTGGAAAAACAGCGCCTCGCCCTGGAGGAATGCAGGTAAAGGTCAACATCCCATCGCAACCGGGTCGGGTAATATTTAAATGTTGTTTGCAAAAAATCAAAAAATCGTTCTGGCCAGCAATAACACAGGCAAAATTCGTGAAATCCAGGCCGTCCTGAAAGATCATCCGATCGTTCCGCAGTCCGAATTCGGCGTGATCGAGGCCGAAGAAACGGGAAGCACCTTTGTCGAAAACGCCATCATCAAAGCCAGAAACGCGGCTCTCTTCAGCGGTCTTCCGGCCATCGCCGACGACTCCGGCCTGGTGGTCGACGCCCTGGACGGCGCCCCGGGCGTGATCTCGGCACGCTACGCCGGCGCCGGCAGCAGCGATTGGGACAATCTGAACAAATTGCTGAAGGAGCTGGAAGGCGTCCCGGACGCCCGGCGCACCGCCCGCTTCATCTGCATTCTCGTGTTCATGCAGCATGCCGGGGACCCTTTTCCAGTGATTGCCCAGGGCGTCTGGGAAGGCAGCATTTTGACCGCGCCCGCCGGAAAAAACGGCTTCGGTTACGACCCGGTCTTCCGGGTTCCGGAGCGGAATTGCGCATCGGCCGAATTGTCCGCCGAAGATAAAAATGCGTTAAGCCATCGGGGACAGGCGTTGAGAAATTTGACGGCATTGCTCGGCGCCCGCGAAGCGGTTCAGGCAGGGTGACCCTCCGCAGCGGCCGCCGGCCGGTTTTTTTTAAATGATGAGTTCCATTCCGATGAATTCCCTTCATGCGATCGCCGAACAATTCGCAGAGACGGTCATCGACGTCGCTCCGCTTGGGAACGGCCTGATCAACGACACGTTTCTGGTGACTACCGGTTCGGCCCCGCTGGTGCTTCAGCGCATCAATTGCCGGGTGTTTCCGCATCCGGAACGGATCATGGCCAATCTGAACGTCCTCGACCGTCATCTTCGGCAGAAACAGACCGGCTCGGTCGATCTTCGGATTCCCGAAATCGTACCGACTCGTCAGGGAGAAACCCATGTTCGGGATCAGGAAGGAGATCTCTGGCGGGCATTGAGCTTTATCGAAAACAGCGAAAGCCTGGAAACGATCAGGACGCTCGACGACGCCGAACAGGCCGGGCGCGCGCTGGGCCGGTTCCATCGTTTGCTCGGCGATCTCGATCCCGGGCTGATGATGGACACGTTGCCGGGGTTTCACGTCACGCCCGGCTATTTGGAATGCTATCGCCAAGCGGCTGAATCGGCTTCCGTCCCGGCCACTCCGGAAAGCCGCTATTGCGCCGATTTTATCGAAGCCTACGGCGGCATCGCCGGTGATCTGGAACGGGCAAAGGAAGAAGGATTGCTCAGGCTACGGGTGATTCACGGTGATCCCAAGCTGAACAATTTTCTGTTCGATAAACGCAGTAAAGAAGCTGTCGGGCTGGTCGATCTGGATACCGTCAAGCCGGGCTTGCTGCATTACGACGTCGGCGATTGCCTCAGGTCCTGCTGCCTTATTCCGGATACCGGCGAATTCGATTCGGAGATCGCGGCGGCGATTCTGGCCGGGTATCTGAACGAGACCGCAAGCTTTTTTACCGAACCGGATTACGACTATTTGTATTCGGCGATCCGACTGCTTCCGTTCGAATTGGGCCTCAGATTTTATACCGATCATCTTGAAGGCGACCGTTATTTCAAGGTGTCCGAGCCAGGCCGGAATCTTTCGAGAGCCGCTGAACAGTTCCGTTTGTGCGGCAGCGTCATGCGGCAGGAAAGCAAGATCAAAGGCCTCATCGACGGCTTCAGAACAAAGGCGCCGGGCTGAGTGTTGACGATCGCGGATTTGCTGAATTGTTTCCCCGTTTCGGGCGAGCTGGTCTGGATCGGCTTAAGGCCGGGCCGCGGACTCGACGTCGTTTCCGTCGAGGCGGCGGTGGCCGAGGCGGAGTCGGGTCTTGTGGGCGACCGTTACCGGGGCGGAGGCAAGCGCCAGGTGACGCTGATGCAGTGGGAGCATCTGGCCGTGCTGTCTTCGTTTTCGGGAAAGCCGGTTCGTCCCGAAATGCTGCGCCGGAATCTTGTCATCCGGGGTCTTAACCTGATCGCCCTGAAAGACAGGAAATTCCGCATCGGTGCCGCCGTTTTTCAAACTACGGGTCCTTGCGCTCCCTGTTCCCGGATGGAGCAGATATTGGGCCCCGGCGGCTACAACGCTCTGCGCGGCCACGGCGGCCTGACCGCCGTAATTCTCGAAAGCGGCAGGATTTGCGTCGGCGACCGGCTGACGGTTCTGCCGGACGAAGACCCGTTCTGATGGACAGCGCGCGTTCCACCCGGCGCTCTTTTCTTGCCGGCTTGTGCCTGGTCTTGCTCGGCGCCTTCGGCTTTTCGGCCAAATCGATTCTGGTCAAGCTGGCCTATGCCGCCGCGCCCGAACTGGACGCCATCGCCCTGATGGCGCTCAGGATGCTGTTCTCTCTGCCGATTTTTCTGTTGGCGGCCGCATGGCACAACCGGAAAACGCAACCGCGTCCGCTGCGGAGAAAAGAGTGGCTGGCCGTGATTTTACTGGGACTGGACGGCTACTATCTTGCCAGTTATCTCGATTTCTACGGCTTGCAATACGTTTCGGCGGGGCTGGAGCGGATTATCCTGTTTTTGTACCCGACCTTCGTCGTGCTGTTTTCGGCGTTCGCGTTCGGGCGGGAAATCACCCGTTTCATGGCCGCCGCGCTGGCGCTGACCTATTCGGGAATGATGCTGGTGTTTGTCGAACACGTGTCGCTGGCGGCACCGGACTTATGGCTGGGTTCGTCCCTGGTGCTCGGCAGTGCGGTCGCGTTTGCCGGATTCACTCTGGGCAGCGGGGTGATGGTGCACCGGATCGGCTCTTCCCGTTTTACCGCGTATACAATGTCGGTAGCCGGTATCGCCACGTTGATTCATTTTGTTCTGGAGCGCGGCTTTGCCTTCACCGGATTTCCGGATAAAGTCTACGGGCTGGCCTTGACGATGACCGTTTTTTCGACCGTGTTGCCGGCTTTTTTCATGAACGCCGGCATTCGAAGGATCGGTGCGGATGCGGCCTCGGTCGTCAGCACGATCGGGCCGATCGCGACGCTGGTCATGGCCTTCCTGGTCCTGGACGAAGCGGTTACCCCGCTGCAGTCGGCCGGCACCTGTCTGGTTCTATCGGGCGTTTACGTGCTCGGCCGCGCGAAATCCGGGGCTTAGGAATTAACCTGAAGCGTGGGTCTTGTTTCTTTCCCGATCGATCTCAATGTAGAGGTCCCGTTGCATCTGTAGATGCGGCTCCGTGGGAGCGATGGCCTTGGCACTGTTCAGGGCTTTAAGAGCGGCATTCAGGTCGTTGTTGCGGAAGAACAGGTATTCCGAATACCAGACGTACATGAACATGCGCGATTCCGAGGAAGCCATGCCGTTGGACAGGGCGGCCTTGAACAGCCGGTTCACCTCGGGGTCCTTCAGGCATTGATCGTTGTGCAGCGCGATCTCTTTAATCGAAAACAAGAGATTGCTGTCCGGCGGCGGCAGGCGGGTTTTGGCAAAACGCCGTTCCAGTTCCTCCAGCCAGAAGGGATCGATTTTCACTCCGGCAAGGCAGTTCAGGCGGATCAGCCCGAGCAATCCGGCCTTGGCGCCGGGATCGCGCAGGCCCGGCCGCTCGTAGAATTCGTGAACCAGTTTATACCACTGGCCGTTGCGGTCCTTGGGCGCGATGCCTTTCATCAGTTCGTCGGCCGCAGTCAGGCTGGAGCGGGTCGACAACGGATGCGCTTCCGCTTCCATCAGCGCGCGCCTGAGTCCGTCGGCGAACTGATGCGAGCGAAGCGCGGTGGTCAAGACCGAAAACATCAGAAAGGACAACACCACGGCGGACGTGGCGATTCTCAGAGTTTTTTGCGGCTCTACGGCCCGGTACCCGACCACCGGCAGCAGCAGGATGCCGAACAGGCCGGCGTAGTTTCGATGCTCATGGGCGATTTCCAGGCCGATGATCGAGGATTCCAGGCTGTGCGAGACCAGGAACCAGGCGACGGCGAACGACAGTAGCGGATTGCGCTCCCGATTCCGCCAGACGAGCCAGCCAAGCCCCACGATGCCGAGAAGCGCCGGCAACGTGGTCCAGGGCGACAGAAGGCCGGTCGATACCAAAATGTCGTCGTGGAAAACGGCGAACGCGTTCAGACGCGGCAACAGGATCATGCCCAGATAAGTCCAGAGTACCCGGGGTTCGGTCAGCAGGCGCTCGGTCAGGGTAAAGGAGCGGAGAGTGTAGCTCCCCAGCAGCCATTCCCGTCCGGCCGGAGTCAAAAGATAAACCGCCAGCGCCAGGCCCGCGCAAAGCGTGGCGCCCAGGATGAATTTGCCGAATAAATCGATGCCGCCGTGGACGTGCCGCCGGATGATCGCTTCGTAGATAAAGACGAAGCCTATGAACAACACGCCGGATTCCTTGCTGAGCACCGACAGCGGCCAGAACACGAGCCAGGCCGCCAGCATGAACGCCAGGCTCCGGCGTCCGTCCGGATCGTCGCGGCGGGCGCGAAGATGCAGCAGCACCGCGGCCAGCAGAAACAGCGTCGCCAGGCTGGTCATCCGCTGCACTACGTACAGAACCGAAGTCAACTGGATCGGATGCAGCAGCCAGGCCGCCGCGACGAAAGCGGCCAGAAGGCGGGTGTTTTCGAGGCGGTCCGAAGGCCGGGTGGCGCTCAGTAAGGAATGGGCAACGGCGTAGATCAAAAGACCGTTCAGGCCGTGAATGGCCAGATTGGTCAGTTTGAACGGGAAGGGGGCCAATTCGGTGAAATAATAATTCAGGGCAAAGCTGAGCTGGCTGACCGGCCTTCCCAATGGGCCGGCGTTGCCGCTGGCCGTCGAGTGCAGCATCGCGTCGAGCGTCAGCGATTTCAGGCGGATTCCTTCCGGCAGGACGATATTGATGTAATCGTCGAAAAAAAACGGTCCGAACAGGCCGGGCCAATAGACCGCCGCCGTGACGACGAGCCCCAGGCACAAGGGCAGCAGACTCAGGGTGGGTCGATACGGGTGGTCGGTGGTCATGGGGGCTCCGGTTGGAATGTTCGGGGATAATGGAAGTATATTCTAAAAAATCCGAGCCGCAGGAGAGCGGTTGAGACTGCGTTCGGTCGACAGTTTTTGCCGGCTTGAATGAGGCAGGATCTTGTGGCCGGCTTGTTCGTCGGATTTCTTGATTTTAGACAGGAACAGGGCATAAAAAAAACCGCTCCGGAAATAATCCGGAGCGGTTTCTTGCGGTTGCTTTAGGCGATTATCCGAAGCTCAACCTTGTCGTCCCAGGATTAACGGCAATTGGAGGGCAGGTATTTACCGTCGATGGTTGAAGTACAGGCCCAGGTCAGCTGACCGCTGCCTACGCCGGCAGCAGCTCCGGTTACTTCTCTTGCAGTCAGCACGACAGGACCCTGTGCGCCAGGTACCAAGGAGGTTGCGGTGACTGTAACGACGGTGCCGTCGTTTGCAACCACAATGTCATCTACATAGGGGGTATCGCCTGGGAAGTTATATCCTGCCACAGGGCCAGTACCGCCCGCAGTGATAAAGGCAGCCAGAGAGCCCATGGATGATACGGTTTCCGACACCGCCAATTTGGCCGGTTCCATCATCACCAAAACTTCGGACATCTTGGCGCGGGTCGTGTAATCCTTGTAGGCCGGAATCGCGACCGCCGCCAGAATGCCGATGATGGCGACGACGATCATTAATTCGATCAGGGTAAAACCTTGTTGACGGTTGATGTGATTGTTTTTCATGCGAGATACCTCTTGGTCTGGTTAGTGGTCAGTCAGGTAGATGCAGGATGCGTGCCAGGTATTAAATCAGTCGAAACGTTGCGTCGAAAAACGCGGCAAACTGCGTTGTATGCCCGTGTCCAGCTTTGCTGATGCCTGCCGGCCGGTACGAATTCCGGACCGGTTTTATCCGGGGTCTCCGTTTCTTCTTACGGATTAATGTCTGTTTGTGACATTATTTGTCAGTCTTCCAGGGCTCTTACCGTTTGGGAAAATTTCCTTTTTTGCGAAAAAGATCTGTAGGGTATGCATCGCATACCCTTTCAAAGCTTGCCGAATGATCAGGCTTTCGAGAAGGTATGCGGTGCATACCCTACCGCTGGAGCAGGGACTTTTCCAGGGAAATGCGGAGCATTGATTGAATGGAAACGGAAACCCGGAGAGCGGGACTGCATCCGATGCCGTCTCGTTGAATGACAGCATCGAATCGGTTTTGGAAAACTGCCCGGAGTTTATCGTGCTCCGGCTGCGCTAGAGCCGGTCAATCTTCGCATTCTTCTTCCAGCAGATCGCACAGGATGTGGCCGATCAGGATGTGCATCTCCTGGATGCGCGGCGTTTCGTTCGACGGCACGATGAAGCTGATGTCGCACAAGGGCGCCAGTTTGCCGCCGTCCCGGCCGAGCAGGCCAATGGTCTTGCAGCCGCATTTCTTGGCGGCCTGAACCGCTTCGATGACGTTCTGCGAGTTGCCGGACGTGGTAATGCCGACCAGGATGTCGCCGGGTTTGCTGATGCCCCGGACCTGCCGGGAAAACACGTCGTTGAAGCTGTAGTCGTTGCCGACCGCGGTCAGGATCGAGGTGTCGGTGGTGAGCGCTATCGCGTTGAGCGGGCCGCGCTCTTTCATGAAATGGCCGACGAATTCGGCCGCAATGTGCTGCGAATCGGCAGCCGAACCGCCGTTGCCGCAGAACATCACTTTGCCGCCCTGCTTGAGAGTCGAACGGATGGCGCGTCCGGCGTCGATGATGAGCGGGGCTAGCTCCTGGAGGCAGCGGCTCAGTAACGCTTCGTGCTGAGCAAAGGACGTCTCGATGGTTTTGTGTGCGTAGTCGTTAAAAGCTGGCACTGGAAATTCCTCGCTGAAATCGATTAGTGAAAGGTAAAAAACCCGAGGCGGTCCGGCATGGAGCCGGAATCCATCCTGGGGCAAAGTTCGGTTCGTTCGTTTGAATAGGGCTTCTCCATGAGGATTGGCCGAACGGCGGCCGGGCTTTTGCCAATTATAGACCATCAGGCCGGGATGCGGTGACTCATGCTTTCATTCGAAGCAGGCCGGGTTCCGCATCAAGGTCCGACGAAAAAAAACGCGCGCCCGTTGCGGGCGCGCAAGGTTAGGGGATTGCCCCCTGGGAAAGGTAAGAACTTATTGAATGTATGGTTGTAAAGTATCGTGCCATTGTTGGAACTGGCTCGAATAACTGCTGTTGTTCAAGTCCGTGTCGTAGATTTCGAAATAGGTGGCTTTGAAATCGTTGTAACCATGGCTGATGCCTGCGCTTGGGGTGTCGCCTTTCGGGAAGTTACACCAGGACCAGGCTTTCTGATTCGACCATTCGCCGCAAGCCTGGAACATGATGCCGGCTTTGCCTACGGCAGGCGTCAGCACGTCGCCCAACGGGCCGTTCGGCGCCGAGCCGGACAACACTTCCTGGAAGAAGTTGACGTTGCTGTACTGAGCCATCAACGTGTCGCGGATATCGTCGGCGGTGGACGGATTGTCTACATTGTCCGAAATGCCGAACAATCCCACATAAATGTTTTTATTGGGGAAGGCTTTGGCCCAGGCGCTGACAGAGCGGTTCACGGCGTCTTTGAACTTCGATGCGGAATAGCCGGAAGGCAACTGGGTCAGCCGCACGGATTGAATGCCGCCGATGGCCGCGTCAACCTGCTTGATCGTAGAGTGAGCATTCGTAGCGGTTCCGTCGATTTGATGCGTGCTCAGAGCGCTGATCAGTTTTTCCAGAGCGGACAGCATCGTGGTATCCCACGGCACGATGGTCTTGCCGAATTGAGGATCGTTATAGGTCGTACACTTCGATTCCAGCCAGGTCGGAGCCGCCATGACCATGGTGGCTACGCTGACGCCTTGGCCTGCCGACTTGGCTTTCTGAACGATCGAATCAAGTTTGGAGAAATCGTATTTGCCTTCGGTTTTTTCGATTTCGCTCCAGTAAAGACGAACCAGCACGCCGTCGACAAAAGGCTTGTCCACGACATTGTCGATCGAATAAATGCCGGCGGGGGCTCCGGAAACAACGTCACCGCCGCCACCGCCGCCACCGCCGCCACCGCCACCGCCACCGCCGCTTGAACCGGAAGACGTTGTGGCGCTGGTCGATGAGGACTGCGACGACGTATTGCCTGCCGCATCGTAAGCGGCGACGGTGTATTTATAAGTCGTGCTGGCGGAAAGGCCGGTATTGGAAAAAGAGGTGCCGGAAACGGTGGCCACCTGGGTGCCGCCCCGATATACTTTGTAGCCTTTGACTCCGACCGAGTCCGAGGAAGCTTTCCAGCTCAGATTGATCTGCGAAGAAGAAGCGGCGGTTGCCGTGAGTCCGCTTGGAACGGTCGGGGCGGTATTGTCTCCCCGGCCGCCACCGCCACCGCCACCGCCCCACCGGGCTGCTTGTGCGGTACCGACTTGTGCGATACCCATAGCCCCTGCCAGACATAGAGAAATCGATGTTTTTAAGATTAAACCGGTAATTCCAGGTTTACCATGGGCATGGAATTTAGAATACTTCATAAATTTTCTCGTTTGGTTTTATAGAAATAAACTTTAGTAATCGTCCGTCAATGTGCAGTTTCCGGTCCTATTACTGAGTTGATTCTCCTCAAATAACTTGAGAGTTATTTGAGAACTCTCCTTATTTATCCCGGGCGGAATAATTTGGAGACGGGTACAGTGTGCCATGGCTTTCTTAAATGAAAGTTAAGAACCGGGAACGAAAAGAAAGGGAATTCTGCCGTATTTATTTGCCGTTGGAGCCGCTCTGATAGGGAAGGCCAGTATTCATGCAGAGTATGGGTGTTTTGACTGTTCGGAGGGCGGTACAGAAACTTTGGCCGGCAGGGGATGGCGTTAAGCCTGTAAACCGGCATTCAGTGCCGTTTTTCGTCAGTTCAACCCGCCGGTCGGCAAAACACGATAATCCAGGCGGTGCCTTTGCCTTGAATTTGCCGTAATAGAGCGCACCACTCGGGAGCTTCCTTTCGGTGACACTCGGAAGAACGTTATAGAAAGGTCGAGGCCTTGTCCGGACGGGGCCAGTAAAAGACCTGCCAGGTTTTAAAACCCGGCAGGTCTTTTTATCAATAGTGATGAAGCCGGCTCTGCCATTTGCCGGTTAGTGCGTCCGGAAGCAAAAAAAACGCGCGCTCATGGAGCGCGCGGGGCTACTGGGGGATGACCCAAAAAGGAACAGGACTTATGGAAGATACGGAGCCAACGTATCGTGCCATTGCTGGAACTGAGACGCATAGCTGCTGTTATTCAAATCATTTTCATAGATTTCGAAATAAGTCGCGCCATAGTCGTTATAACCGTGAGCAATACCTGCGCTCGGGGTGTCTCCTTGCGGAAAGTTACACTGGGGCCATGCTCCCTGATTCGACCATTCGCCGCAAGCCTGGAACATGATGCCGGTTTTGCCAACGGCAGGTTCCAGAACATCGCCCAATGGGCCGTTCGGCGCCGAACCGGACAGTACTTCCTGGAAGAAACTGACATTTTTGTACTGAGCCAGCAACGTGTCGCGGATGTCGTCGGCGGTGGATGGGTTGCTGATGTTGTCCTGTATGCCGAACAATCCCACGTACAGGTGCTTGTTGGGGAAAGCGGTGGCCCAGGCGCCGACCGAGCGGTACACGCCTTCCTTGAGTTTATCGGCGGTATAGCCGGAAGGCAGTTGTCTTAGACGGACGGACTGAATGCCGCCGATGGGCGCGTCGACCTGCTTGACCGTGGGATGATCCTTTAACGGCACGCCGTCGATTTGATAGACGCTGAGGGCTGCGGTCAGTTTCTCGAGAGCGGACAGCATCGTGGTATCCCAGGGAACGATCGTCTGACCGAACTGAGGGTCGTTGTAGGTCTCCGACTTGGCGGCCAGCCAAGTGGGATCGGCTGCGACTATAGTAGCCAACGTGACGCTGTGTCCCAGGGCTTGTGCTTTTTTAACGGTGGTGGCGATCTTGGAAAAGTCATACGTCCCTTCGGTTTTTTCCACCTGGCTCCAGTGAATACGGATGAGCACGCCGTCGACAAAGGGTTTGTCCACGACATTGTCGATCGAATAAATGCCGGCAGGAACTCCGGCAGCCGGTCCGCCGCCACCGCCTGACTGCGTTGTTGCGCTGGCGGATTGCGATTGATCCGATTCGTTGCCGGCCGCATCCATAGCCGAAACGGTGTAGCTGTAGGTCGTACTGGCCGTCAGACCGGTATTGGAGAAGGAAGTACCGGTAACGGTCGTTATCTCGCTGCCGTTCCGGAATATTTTGTAACCGGTAACGCCCACAGCATCTTCGGAAGCCGTCCAGGTCAAGTTGATTGCCGAGGAAGAAGTCGCGGTAGCGTTGAGGTTGGTGGGAACGGTCGGCGCCGTCGTATCGCCCGAGCCGCCTTCCAACGTAGTGGCACTGACGGGTTGTGACTCCGAGGAGTTATTGCCGGCGGCATCGTAAGCCAGGACGGTATATTGATAACTCGTGGCGGGGGAAAGACCGTTATTGGTGAAGGTGGTCGTCGTCACACTGGCAATCTGGCTGCCGTCCCGGAAGACGGTATAGCCCTTGACGCCCACGTTATCGGTGGCCGCCGTCCAGCTCAAGTTGACCGTGGAAGAAGAAATGGCGGATGCGGTGAGTCCATCGGGAGTAGAAGGCGGCGTAGTGTCGGTTGAATTCGACAGCGTGGTCGCGCTGACCGACGTCGATTTCGACGACGTATTGCCGGCCCGATCGTAGGCAGCGACGGAATATTGATAATTTGTATTGGCGGCAAGACCGGTGTTGGAGAAGGACGTGGTGGTGACGTTCGCAATCTGGGTGGTGCCTCGGTATACTTTGTAGCCTCTAACACCCGACGACGAGTCGGTGGAAGCCGTCCAGCTCAGGTTGATCTGTGAAGAAGAGGCTGCGGTTGCCGTGAGTCCGCTGGGGACGGTGGGAGGCCGCGTGTCGCGGGGAGGCCGAATGGCGGCCTGTGCCGAATTAATCTGAAAAGCGCTCAGGATTCCGGATAGACAAAGGCACATCAATATATGTAAAATTACCCCTGTATTTTGATGTTTCAAATGGGCATGGAACATTGAATACTTCATAATTTTTCTCGTTTGATTATAAATGAACAAAAGTAATCGTCCGTAATGTGCAGATTCCGGTTTTTACTACTTGCTGTACTACATCAAACTCTTTCCTCAAATAATCGGAAGATTATTTGAGGAATCTCCTTTTTCAGGTGAAGCGTTTCGGAGACGAAGGCAGTCTGTCACAGAATTCTTAAGGCAGGATTAAAAGAAATAATTTTCGTTAACAGGACGGTTGAGCCGCAGAGACCGATTAATTCGGTAAAAATAGGGTCTTGCCTTCCTTTATCTGGCGTTCAGTATAAGCGGCAAATCACAGGATTTTGCCGGAGCCGATCGGTAGCGGGTGTGAAGCAAATGCCTTTGCCTTAAGTTTAAAATGCCGGGCATACGGGATCCGGATTTATTATTTTCCCTTGTCCGATGCTCTTGGATTCATTCTCTTGATTTTTTGAAGGAGCGTCTTTTCGGTTACCGCTCGTCCAAAAGATTTCAGCTCGCCGGATCCGATTGTCGAGAGTCAGGTTTTGCTTAATGCGGCTGGGCGTGGCAAAGAAGCGCCAAAAATCGTTAAGCCGTTTCGATTTTTGGCATAAAACGGCTGAGATAGGGGCTGCGGAAGACTTGGCCTGAAGGATAGGCTTTGTCCTGGATGAAAATACAGGAAGTGTTTACGGTTGTTCTATGATTTCCACGGCATTTCCGTCCGGATCCCGGCAGAACAGGGCTTGACGCCCCGATTTGCTCAGGCTGTAACGAATGCCGTTTCTGTTCAAGGATTCCAGAACGGGCGCCAGCGAAACTACGGTCAGGGCGAAATGACGATCCCTGCCGCCGTGCTCGGGACGGCCGGTTTTCGGATCCGGACTTTCCAGTTCCAGCAGATGAACTTGCTGGGAGCCGACCTGAAGCCACGCTCCCGGAAAGCCCAGATTGGGCCGCTCGATCTGCTTCAGACCCAAAACTCCGTGATAAAAGGCAAGGGAGGTCGCAGTATCTGCGACCATAATGCTGGCATGATGGAGGGAAATAAAATGGATGGCCATGAGGGTGAGTTTATTTGAATCAATCCGAAGATTATACCTTTCCCGGTATTTTTGTAAATAATGGATAAGATTACGAGCAGGGCAGTCGGGCTATTACGGGCACTGGTTGGCCGCGGATAGAGAAGCTTGTCCGGCATCCGATGGGTGAGAGAGATCCCGATAGGCTTCGAAGTGATAACGAAGCTCGTCACTTGTGCTTCGGAGAATCGATCTCATCAGGCAAGGTTTTTATTAGCCCTCCGGCCGGATCGGCGCTTTCCGGTTTGCGGGCGAACAGGCGCGAGCTGAGCAGCCCCAGTTCGAACAGCATCCACATCGGAACGGCCAGTAAGGTTTGCGAAATGGCGTCGGGCGGCGTGAGCACCATGCCGACGATGAAGGCGCCGACGATGACGTAGGGCCGTTTTTCCGCAAGCTCCCGGGGCGTAACCAGCCCCGCCCAAACCAGGACGATCGTCAAAATGGGCACTTCGAAGCAAACCCCGAAGGCGAAGAACATCGTCAAAACAAAGTCCAGATATTGGGTGATATCGGTCATGACCGCCACGCCCGGCGGAGCGGCGGCGGTTAAAAACCCGAAGATGAGCGGAAAGACCACGAAGTAGGAAAAGGCGACGCCCAGATAAAACAGCAACGTGCTGGCGATCAGCAGCGGCAGGATCAGCCGCCGTTCCTGTTTGTAAAGGCCGGGCGCGACGAAAGCCCAGAACTGGTACAGAATGTACGGAACGGAAATGAAAACGGCAACGACCAGCGCCAGTTTAAAAGGCGTAAAAAAAGGCGAGGCCACCTCGATGGCAATCATCGTGCTGTTGGCCGGCATGTGCTTCATCAACGGGCCGGCGAGCAGCGCGTAAATGTCGTTGGCGTAATAAGCCAGCGCCAAAAATACCACCAATACGCAGAAAACGACGCGCAGAATTCGGTCGCGTAATTCGATCAGGTGGCTGATGAACGGTTGTTCCGCGTGCTCTTCGTGATTATTTTGACTCATCGGGACCGGAAATCTGTTGAGCGCTTTCTCTTTTTACCGTATCGACCGAAGATTGAATGGCGTGCGCCGCGTCGGTCGCCTCATCCAGCAATTGCCGAAATTCTTTCATACCCGATTCTTGTTTCAAGGCTTGGCGCAGTTCTTCGGCATGAAGTTCTTCCCGGATTTCCGTCTTGACCGAAGCGATGATGGATCGTGTCTTGCCGATCCAGAAGCCCGCCATCCGGGCGACCCTGGGCAACCGTTCCGGACCGATCACCAATAAACTGACCAAAGCGACCAGGCAAAGTTCGGAAAATCCTATGTCAAACATAACGGTTAATTTTTTTCATGATGGCGCGAAACGACCCGGCCTTCGATGACTTGATCGGCGGCAGAATCGGACGAAGGTTTCGTGTCGTCGTTTTCTTTGATGGCCTTGCGAAAGCTTTTGATGGCGCTGCCCAAATCGGAGCCCGCCTCACGCAAACGCCGGGTGCCGAACAGCACCATGACGATGACGAGCAAGATTAACAGTTCACTGAGGCTGATGCCCATATTAAACTCCACTTGATGAATAATGAATGACGAAGGCCGTCTCCTTTTTTCCTATGCCGGATCGTTCGTTCGGTCGAGGAGATCTCTTCGGATTGCCTCAGGGCACAGAAAGACGAATCCTGGCGAGCTAGGATTTCCGCCGCGCTTTTTCTTCCAGCCCCGACAAACCGAAACGGCGCTCCAGCTCGTTCAATACATCGTCCGGGCTCAAGTTTTGCTGCGCGAGCAAGACCAGGGTATGAAACCACAGATCGGCCGTTTCGTAGATAATCTGCGCCTGGTCTCCGCCTTTGCCGGCGATGACCAGCTCCGTGGCTTCTTCTCCGACTTTCTTGAGAATGGTGTCCAGTCCTTTGCTATAAAGGCTGGCGACATAGGATTTTTCGGCCGGCTCCTGTTTCCGCTGCTCCAGAATGTTGGCTAATTGCTGTAAGACGTCGTTCATGACTTTGTGTAAATGGTTTCGGGATCTTTTAATACCGGTTCTGCAATTTGCCATTGACCGTCGACCAGGCGCCGGTAAAAACAGCTTTCTCGACCGGTATGACAGGCAATGCCGCCTTGCTGTTCAATTTTTAACAGAATGACGTCTTCATCGCAGTCCAGCAACAGATCGATTACTTTTTGCCGGTGTCCGGACTCTTCGCCTTTGCGCCATAATTTTCGGCGCGACCGCGACCAATAAACGGCATAGCCTTCCTTGACCGTCAAACTGAGCGACTCCCGGTTCATCCAGGCGAACATCAGGATTTTTCCGCTGTCCCTCTGCTGCACGACGACCGGGACCAGACCGTCTTCCGTCCAGCGTATTGCATCCAGCCAGGCGTCGGTCATGTCAGGCGCACCTCGATGCCGCGAGCCGCCATATGCTGTTTCGCCTGACGTATGGTGTATTCGCCGAAGTGAAAAATGCTGGCGGCCAGCACCGCGTCGGCTTTGCCTTGAAGGATGCCTTCGGCCAGATGGTCGAGGCAGCCGACACCGCCCGAGGCAATGACGGGTACGGTTACCGCTTCGCTGATGGCGCGGGTCAGCGCCAGATCGAAGCCTTCCCGGGTGCCGTCCCGATCCATGCTGGTCAGCAGGATTTCCCCGGCGCCGTAGGCCACCATTTTTTGCGCCCAGCCGACCGCTTCGATGTCGGTGGGTTTGCGTCCGCCGTGGGTAAAAATTTCCCATCGGTCGGGCTCATTGCCGGCGCTGACTTTTTTGGCGTCGATGGCGACCACGATGCACTGGGAACCGAAACGCTGGGCGGCCTCGTAGACGAATTCAGGATTGGCCACCGCCGCGCTGTTGATGCCGACCTTGTCGGCTCCGGCGTTGAGCATCCGGCGAATGTCGTCCAGAGTTCGGATGCCGCCGCCCACCGTCAGCGGAATGAACACTTCGCTGGCCACCTGCTCGACCACGTGCACCATGGTTTCCCGGTCGTCATGGGTTGCGGTAATGTCGAGAAAGGTGAGTTCGTCCGCGCCTTCCCGATCGTAACGCCGGGCAATTTCGACCGGGTCGCCGGCATCCCGGATATCGAGGAATTTAACGCCTTTCACGACGCGGCCGTTATCGACGTCCAGGCAGGGGATGATGCGCTTTGCCAAACCCATGGCTAAAAAGTCTCCGCCAGTTTTTCCGCTTCGGCGAAGTCGAGAGTGCCTTCATAGATGGCTCTCCCGGTAATGGCGCCAATGACGCCGTCGCCGGCAACGGCGCCCAGGGCCCGGATGTCGTCGATATTGGTGATTCCCCCGGAAGCAATCACCGGAATGCGGATGGCCCGCGCCAGCCTGGCCGTGGCTTCGACGTTTACTCCGGACATCATGCCGTCTCTGGAAATGTCGGTATAGATAATGGCTTCCACGCCGTCATCCTCGAAATGCTGCGCCAGATCGATCACGTCGTGACGGGACAGTTTGGACCAGCCGTCAATGGCTACTTTGCCGTCTTTGGCGTCGAGCCCGACGATGATGCGCCTTGGATATTCCATGGCGATGTCCCTGACGAAATGAGGCGCATTGACCGCTTTGGTGCCGATAATGACATATTCGACCCCGGCATCGAGATAAGCCTGAATGGTGTCCTCATCGCGAATGCCGCCGCCGATCTGCACCGGAACGTGGGGAAAAGCCTTCACGATGGCGGTGATGATCTCTGCATTTTTCGGTTTGCCGGCAAAAGCGCCGTCCAGATCGACCAGATGCAATCTTTTCGCGCCGGCGGCAACCCATCGGCCGGCGACGGCAACCGGATCGTCGGAGAAAACCGTATCCTCGTCCATACGCCCCTGCCGCAAGCGGACACATTTGCCATCTTTCAAATCGATTGCAGGTATCAGCAACATATTTCAAAATCCTCAATAGCGAATAACTAAAAACAATCCGGTCAGTCGTTGGCGACCAAAACTTGTCCATCCCAGTTTAAAAAGTTTTTCAACAACTGCAAACCGGCTGCCTGGCTTTTTTCCGGATGAAATTGCACGGCGAAAACATTGTCTTCCGCGATGGCGCAGGCGAAGGCTTCCGGATAGTCGGCCGTGGCGGCCACCACGGAAGCATCCTCGGGTTGAGCGTAATAACTGTGCACAAAATAAAAACGGCTGTTCTGCGGAATGTTGTGCCATAAAGGATGAGGCGTCTGGTGGACCTGATTCCATCCCATGTGAGGAATTTTCAGCGTATTTCCGTCGGCATCCTGCAAGTGATCCGGAAAGCGCACGACCCGGCCCGAAAAGACGCCCAAACCGGCGGTGCCGCCGTTTTCTTCGCTTTCGGTCAGTAGAGCCTGCATGCCCAGACAAATTCCCAGAAACGGTTTCAAGCGCGCGGCTTTTTGTACGACTTCCGACAAGCCGGCCTGATTCAACGCGTTCATGCAATCTCTTATGGCGCCGACGCCAGGAAAAACGATGCGGTCCGCGTTGAGAATGGCATCTCTGTCGGAAGTGCAGATGACCGTAGCGGCAGGAACCGCATGCTGAAGAGCCTTGGCGATGGAGTGCAGGTTGCCCATCCCGTAATCGATAACAGCAACAGAAGACATAACGGTAGAGTATAGGTCGAGAGGAAAAAAGTTACAGGCACCCTTTGGTGGACGGCATGATGCCGGACATTCGTGGGTCGTGGGCGGCGGCCATGCGCAGCGCCCGCCCCATTGCCTTGAAAATGGTTTCGGCAATATGATGGGCATTGGCGCCTTTCAGGTTATCGATGTGCAAAGTGACGCCCGCATGATTGACAAAGCCTTGAAAAAATTCACGAAACAGATCGACGTCGAAGCTGCCGATCGTCGCTCTGGGGAATTGAACCTGATAAAACAATCCCGGCCGGCCGGAAAAATCGACGACAACGCGCGACAAAGCTTCGTCCAGAGGAACGTAGGCATGGCCGTAACGCGCGATGCCTTTTTTATCGCCGAGCGCGCGTGCAAACGCCTGGCCCAGGGTAATGCCGATATCTTCCACCGTGTGATGGGCATCGATTTCCAGATCGCCTTTGGCGTCGATTTCCAGATCGATCAGGCCGTGCCTGGCGATTTGATCCAGCATGTGATCGAGAAAAGGAACGCCCGTGGAAAACAAGGCTTTACCGGTGCCGTCCAGGTTGACTTTGATGCTGATTTGAGTTTCGAGCGTATTTCGCTCTATTTGGGCCGTACGTTGAACCATGTCGACATTCGTTGGTGAGCATAATGCACCATTTTACTATGAAGTCATTCCGAATTGCATCGATTGTTGTTATCCGCAAGAGGGACTGTTCCGGAAGGGCGCAGCCGGGCTTCGTTCCATAACTCGCGGGATGTCATTATTTTATTACACTCTATTCGGCATCGGCCGACACGAATTTACGATTAAGCGGACTTTTATTATTGAACTTTTCTGCAATGCTTAAGGAGTCGCCGAAATGGAAAACGGATTTGATAGAAACAACAGGACGTGGCCATGGAAGGATGCCCCAAGCCAACCAGGCGGCTTAAGCCCCGGTACATTTCGTATGTATCGGGGCTTTATTTTTTCCGTTTTTCATTTGGGCGATGCCAATGTCCTGACGGGCCATGATGAATTCGATGAAAGCGTCTTGCCTGCGATCGAGTCAATGATAGACCTGCCAGGTTTCTGAAACCTGGCAGGTCTTCCTTAGCCGGGCGAAACGGCGAATAAATCCTCTCATCCATTTTCGCTTTGTCCGGTATAATGACCGGCGGCTGACGGCCCTTCCGTAGTGGCAGGAATTGTGTAATCTGATAGGCGAATTTCCGCGGTTTTCCCTTCCGTATCCCTAAGGAACGGACCTTTGATCTTTGTTATCCCGCTTTCTTCCGGAACGACGGTCAAGCCATTCCAATCCTTCAGGCAAGCTATTTAATTCTTGATTAATACGAAAAAATGACTCGAACAAGCAGATTTTGGGGCATCGTGCCGGCGGCGGGCGTCGGCAAACGCATGCAGTCGGACAGACCCAAGCAGTATCTTGAACTGGCCGGAACTCCCGTCATAGAGCATACGTTAACCCGGCTTCTGTCTACCGGCATTTTCGAGGCCATCGCGGTAGCCGTCTCGACGGAAGATCCTTATTGGCCGGACTTGAAAATTTCCCGGCATCCGGCCATTGTTACGACTCCAGGCGGCAAGGAACGCGCCGATTCGGTGCTGTCGGGGCTGAATTCGCTCAGGGACCGGGCTACCGACGAGGATTGGGTGCTGGTCCATGATGCCGCCCGGCCGTGCATTACCGCAGAAGACATGAACAAGCTGATCGATCATCTGACCGCAGAAGACGTCGGCGGCATTCTCGCCCTGCCGTCGCACGATACGCTGAAACATGTCCGGGAAAACCGCATTGCCGGCACGCTGGATCGATCTCATGTCTGGCGCGCGTTGACTCCGCAGATGTTCCGCTACGGCCTGCTCAAGAAGGCGCTGGAAGCGGCGCAAGGGAATCCTGCGGTGACCGACGAAGCCAGCGCGCTGGAACTTGCCGGATTTCATCCGAGGATTGTCGAAGGCCGGCCCGACAATATCAAGATTACCCGGCCCGAAGATCTGGCCCTGGCGCAATTTTATTTGGAGCAGCAATGATCAGAATAGGACAAGGTTACGACGTGCACCGATTTAACGAGGGTGACCACATCATTCTGGGCGGGGTCCGGATTCCTTACGAAAGAGGCCTGGAAGCGCATTCCGACGGCGACGTGGTGTTGCATGCTTTAAGCGATGCCTTATTGGGAGCCGCGGCCCTGGGCGACATCGGCAAGCATTTTCCCGATACCGATCCCGAATTCAAAGGCGCCGACAGTCGCGTGCTGCTGCGTCACGTCTATGATGTCGTCCGGACAAAAGGCTATCGGCTGGTCAATGCCGACATCACGATCATTGCGCAGGCACCGAAAATGGCGCCGTACATCGCCGACATGTGCCGATGCATTGCCGACGATCTGCAGACGGAAATCGATTGCATCAACGTCAAGGCGACCACTACGGAAAAACTGGGGTTCGAGGGACGCAAGGAAGGCATTGCGGTTCAGGCCGTGGTATTGATTGAAAAATGAGCGAGCCTTCAGCGCTCGTTCTGTCGGATGATCTGCTTCGCATGAAGAGCACGGCCATTCCGGTCTGGCCTTGTGCGTACGGCCGGCCTCCGGGACGGGGCGTCATCCGGGCGGCGGCGGAAGACTTTCGAGTCGACGAATGCCTGGCTTTCGAACCTTCGGGGACCGGCGAGCACGTTTTTCTGAACATTGAGAAAACCGGAGAAAATACCGAGTATGTGGCAAGGCAACTGGCCCGCTTTGCCGGCGTCAGACAGCGGGACGTCGGTTATGCGGGATTGAAAGACCGCCATGCGGTCACGACGCAATGGTTCAGCGTCTGGCTGCCGGGCAAACCGGATCCCGACTGGACCGCCTTTGCATCGGACTCGGTGAAAATACTTCAGTCGCTGCGTCATGCCCGGAAACTCCAGCGCGGCGCCTTGGCGGGCAACCGTTTCAAACTCGTCATTCGGGAATGGCGGGGCGACAAACAGGCAACCCACGACCGACTGCAAGCGATCCGGACCGGCGGCATCGCCAATTATTTCGGGCCTCAGCGCTTCGGTCACGAGGGCCAAAACCTGGCTCAGGCCCTGGCTCTGTTTCGGGGGGCGAAAGCGGGGCGCGAACAGCGCAGCCTTTATTTGTCGGCCGCCCGGTCCTTTCTGTTCAATCAAATTCTGGCTCGAAGAATCGAACAAAAAAACTGGAACCGGGCCCTCGCCGGCGACGTGTTTTTTTTCGACTGGTCGCACAGCCGTTTTCATGCGGAGAAGCCGGATCCGGACATAATCGCCCGGATCGATGCGGGAAACCTCCATCCGAGCGGCGCCTTATGGGGCAGGGGAGATGTTCAGGTTTCCCTGGACGCGCTGGCGACCGAACAAGCATTGATCGAAGCGCATGCCGAAATCGCCGAGGGACTGGTCCGGTCCGGGGTGGAGGCCGACCGGAGGCCCTTGCGAGTGAACGTACGTGAGCTGCGATGGGAATTCATCGGCGAAACGGCGCTGGAACTGTCCTTCGGGCTGCCGGCCGGAAGTTATGCCACGGCCCTGTTAAGCGAAATCATTGGGCTTTGAAAAACAAACGGCTCCTTTACTGAGAAAGTTATCAATGAGTGAAAAGGTAGCCTCGAGGCAGCGAAGCGGAATCGAGGACTTTCCCTCTACGATGACTTTCATGTTCCGGGGCGATGCATGAGATTCATGACCGTTAGGATGTTTTACGACAACTGCAATAATACGTAAACGGCCCCGGCGCCGCCGTTTTTAGCGGGGGCCGAACAAAACGCCAGCACGTTTTTATGCTGTCTGAGCCATACATTCAGATGGTTTTTCAGAATGGGATAGTCGGAAGACGAACGATAGCCTTTGCCGTGGACAATCTGTACGCAGCGGCAGCCGTTGATGACGGCGGAGCGTAGGAAATTCAGCAATTGCCGTTTGGCCTCCCGGCTGGAAAGTCCGTGCAGATCGATTTCCGCGTCCAGGCCGAATTGGCCGTTGCGCAGTTTTTTTAAAACGTTTTTTTGCAGGCCCGGGGCGGTAAAGGCCAGCGTATCTTCCGGGGCCAGTTTTTCGATGTCGTTCGCAACCGTTCCGATCAAATCCTCCTCGACGTGAAAGGCTCTCTGTTTCGGGCGAGGCTTGGGTTTTTCTTGATTCTGCAGGAGGACTTTATCATTATTTACCGGACGCACTTTTCCTATAGAATGGCGAAAAAGCGCACTGTCGGCTGCGGAAAGGAATTTTTTTGACACGAAAGCTGATTTTGAAT
Source organism: Methylosarcina fibrata AML-C10 (assembly GCF_000372865.1). Lineage (NCBI taxonomy): Bacteria > Pseudomonadati > Pseudomonadota > Gammaproteobacteria > Methylococcales > Methylococcaceae > Methylosarcina > Methylosarcina fibrata. Next base: position 304,794 of record NZ_KB889965.1, read on the forward strand.
TTTATTGTTGCTAATATTGACGATTTTATAGATTATTCTGCTTCAGGGCGAATGGTAATGCATATTTTGTTGAGTAATGATGACGGCTATCTGGCCGAAGGGCTTGTGGCTCTGGCCAATGCATTGACCTCGGTTGCCGAAATTTCGGTGGTCGCCCCCGACAAGAATCGAAGCGCCGCCAGTAATTCGCTGACGCTGGAAATGCCGTTGCGCGCTTACCAGGCCGACAACGGTTTCATCAAGGTCGACGGAACGCCGACCGATTGTGTGCATCTGGCCATCACCGGTCTGCTGGAAAAAGAGCCCGAGATGGTGATTGCCGGCATCAATCACGGCGCGAATCTGGGAGACGACGTGATTTATTCGGGCACGGTGGCGGCGGCGACCGAGGGGCGTTTTTTAGGCCTTCCCGCCATGGCGATTTCGCTGGCTTCGACTGAAGAGCCCGGCCATTTCGAAACGGCCGCTCTTGTTGCGGTGACATTGCTGAAACAACTCATCGAAAACCCTCTGCCTCAGGATACCTTATTGAACGTCAACGTTCCGGATGTGGCTATTAAAGATTTGAAAGGCTATCAGGCGACCCGGCTCGGTCAGCGGCATAAGGCGGAAGCCGTCATCAAGAATCGGGACCCCCGCGGCCGCGCCATTTACTGGGTAGGGCCGCCCGGCGTCGAACAGGACGCCGGTCCCGGAACCGATTTTTACGCCGTTAACCGCGGTTACGTATCGGTAACGCCGTTACAAATTGACTTAACCCGTTTCGAGAGCCTCAATTCGATCAGAAAATGGCTTCCTGTGGAGAATCATTCATGAAAATGAGTTTACAGGGAATCGGCATGACTTCGCGGCGGACGCGGGAGCGCATGGTCGCCCGCCTGGGGGTGCAAGGCATTACCAGCAACAAGATCCTCGACGTGATGCGAAATACGCCGCGCCATATTTTCGTCGACGAGGCTCTGTCAAGCCGGGCTTATGAAGACACGGCCTTGCCGATCGGCTTCAATCAGACGATTTCCCAGCCGTATATCGTCGCCAAAATGACCGAACTGTTGCTGGAATTCGGCCCTCTGTCGAAAGTGCTCGAAATAGGTACCGGCTGCGGCTATCAGACCGCGATTCTCGCCCAACTCGTCGGCCACGTCTATTCGGTGGAAAGAATTCTGCCGCTGCAGAAAAAGGCCAAGAACCACTTGTGGGACTTGAAGCTGAAAAACATCAGCTATCTGCACAGCGACGGCGGTTGGGGCTGGCCGGATTTCGCTCCTTACGACGGCATTCTGGTCGCGGCGGCGCCTTCCGAAATTCCGGAAATGCTGCTGGATCAGATGGCGGTCGGCGGCGTGATGGTGATTCCGATCGGAAAAGGCAGCCGGCAGGAGCTTCAACGGGTAGTTCGCAAAGAGAACGGCTTTGAAATTGAGGAGCTGGAACGGGTCAGCTTCGTGCCCTTTTTGTCGGGCAGGGAATAGCAAGCCTCCTGGCTGCTCGTTCGGAGCGGAACCGCCTCCGGGACGGAAGGTCAGGACTCCTTTTTCGGCAGGAATTTGACCAGTTTTACGGTGTTATCATCCCGCTTCAGAATTTCCAGAGGATAGCCGTAGAGCATGATGCCGGTACCGACGTCCGGTATGGCCTCCATAAATTCTATGATCAGTCCGTTCAGGGTTTTGGGGCCTTCGGTGGGCAACGACCACTGCGTGATGCGGTTCAATTCCCGGATCGTGATGCCGGCGTCGACCAGATAACTGCCGTCGTTTTGTTTCTTGACGGTCTCCTCTTCGGTAACCAGTTCTCCTACGATTTCCTGCAATAAGTCGTCCAGGGTCAGCAGTCCCTGCACGTCGCCGTATTCGTCGACCACGAGGCCGATGCGAACCTTGTCCTGCTTGAATTGCTGCATCTGTTTGTGCATGGGCGTGCTGCCCGGGATGAATACGGGTTTGCTGAGCAGGTTGATGATGCTTTGCTTGTCGAAATCGGTCTGATCGACGAGCACCAGTACTTTTCTAAGATGCAGAAAACCGATGACCCGGTCGATACTTTTTTTATAAACGGGAAGCCGGGTATGCGGACTCGTTTTGATCTGTTCGATAATGTCTTCGAGCGAGGCTTCCAGGTCGAGGCCGTAGATTTCGTGGCGCGGCGTCATGATGTCTTCGACCGTCGCCGATTCCAGATCGAGAATGCTCAACAGCATTTTCTGATACCGGATCGGAATCAGGCTTTCGGCTTCCGTCACCACGCTTTTCAGTTCTTCCTTGTTGAGTATGTCCTGATGGTTCTTTTTGACGTTGACGCCGACCATTCTGAGCAGCAGATGAGTGAACAGATTGACGCTCCAGACGATCGGATGGAAAAGATTCAACAAGGGAATGTAAATCCAGGCCGCCGGAAAGGCCAGGAGTTCCGGTTTGACGGCGGCGAGCGTCTTGGGCGTGACTTCGGAGAAAATGAGGATGACGATCGTCAACACGGCCGCGGACAGGGCGATGATCGATTCGTTCTCGCCGTACAGCCGGATCGCCAGTACCGTGGTGATCGACGAAGCGAAAATGTTGACGAAATTATTACCCAATAAAATCAGGCTGAGCAGGCGATCCGGCCGTTCGAGCAAGCGTTGGGCCTTGATGGCGCCGGAATGCTTTAATTTAACCAGATGCTTTAACCGGTAACGATTGAGTGTCATCAAGGCCGTTTCGGACCCTGAAAAAAAAGCGGACAGAATGAGCATGAGCACAAGCAGGCCGAGCAGCGTGCCGAGGGGTAGATCGTTCAAAGAAGGCTTACTCTTGAGTTGTTGGAACCGCCTTAGTCTCTATCAAGAGAAATATTTGTCAAGCCTGAATGTGCTTTTAAAGAAAGGCAAAATCCATAATTCATTTTAAATAAGCAATCGAATTAACTGAAATTCATATATTTTTATGCATCGGACGGATTAAAAATTTACCGGGATATTCGACGAAATTCTTCTCTTGTATCCGGCCTGATTCAGGCTATGCCATCGGCAACCGTTAACGTCCGTTGTGCCTCTCATAGACCAGGATATCTGCGGGCGGCAGTGTCCATCGCCGGGCTGAGTGCGGCCGGCCATTCCTCATACCCGTTTTCAGACTAAACTTAAAGAGGAGTCCACCGGTTTCCTAATGCCGCGTACGGAAGATGAGTAGGAATCAAATTTTTCCATTCCCGACGGGATTTACGGAACGCGTTTTTTAACCTTAATCGTGAGCCGGCTGGCGGAACACGAGGCTTGACGGCTTTTCAAATTCATCCGGCAGCCATTGTCGAGGGCCATTGCGGCCGTTTTTGTTTTTGAAGCCGGGTTGGAAAATGAACGGGCGCTTCAATAAGATAGTTTGAATCCGAGGCTGGCAGGCGTGCAGTAATCATGAAAAATGTCGATCAATCCAATCAAGGAAATTTTCAGCTAACGGCGGGCCGTCTGATCGGTTTGGCGGGCGTTCTTGTCGGGGGCATGGCAGTTGCGTACGTCTTGGCGGAGCATCTTCAACCGTCCGCTTTTTTCCCGTCGGCAACGGACCTTCGGAACGAGAAAGCTGCGTCCGGATTCGGAGCGGCACCGGGCAACTCCGCGGACGGGGCGGTTTCGCCATCAAATCCTTCCGTGACGACGGAAAAGTATGGGGAGCCCGAACTCGGGAAAGAGAACGAAGCCTTACGAGCCCACAAGCTGTTGGAAGCCGAAATTGCGCATTCGCTCATGGTTATCCACAACGTCCGGACGGCGAGGGTACTGCTGGCCCTGACCGAACCGAACGGAAGTACGGCGGAAGGGAATGACCCCAGCGCTTCCGTGACGGTAACCGTCGACCGGCCGGAGGAGGCACTGCGGCCTTATCAGATTAAGGCGCTGGTCCAACTGGTGGCCGCCAGCGTGCCGAGGTTGAAGCCGGAGCGGGTCATCGTGGTCGATCAAAGAGGCCAATTACTCAACAGCAAAGAAAACCTATGGCATTCCAATTGGAATGCCGAACAATTCGAATACAAGAAAAACCTCGAAGAGCAATTGGCCGAACGGGCCGTCCATCTGTTAACTCCCCTGGTGGGTGCTGAAGCCGTGCGCGTGACGGTGACCGCTGATTTGAATTTTCTCGGATCGGGTCCGTCTCAGGAAGCTGCCGACGAGGAGGCGCCGGGAGCGGCAAGCCAACCGTCGGCGGAAGAGGCAAACTTTCCTGTGGCCGAGTCAGGGAATCCTTCGGTTCAATCCGGCTCGGCCGCGACGGCAGCCGGAAAAAATTATCCGGTTAATGGCCGAGCCGAAAAGAGAGTAAAATACGAAAATCTTCTGAAGCCGGTATTGCGCAAATTGTTCGTTTCGATACTGCTGGACGACAACAAAAGCGCATCCGCCGATGTGAAGACGAAAGCCCGCCCTTACAGCCCGAAGGATCTGGAGGGTTTTTCCCGATTGGTAAAGCAGGCCGTCGGTTTCGACAGCGGCCGGGGAGATCAGTTAACCCTGGCCCATGCGTCCTTTAAAAAGGAGCCGGAGCTTTCCACAAAAGACCTGCCGTATTGGCAATGGACCGGATTTTATCCGAAGGCAAGCCAGATCATTGCCGGCGTGGCGGCTTTATTGCTGGTGCTGGGAATCATCCGCTCTTTTCGGCGTTATCGGCCCGGATGGCGCCTGGGCGGTCTGGCGAAGGCAAACTATGCAAAAATTCGGGATGCGGCATGGGCCGGCCATGGAGGATACGAGCGCAGCGGCATGGATCGCGAGCAGTGGAACGAGTATCAACAAGCCTTGCGGGCTTTGCCGACTGATATCGTCGCCATTTTGCAGTTCGATCCGCCGGCGGATTATCTTCTCCGGCTGGAATACATAAAGAAGATCGTCGATGCCGATGCGGGATGGGTGGCGGAAATCCTCATGCTGAATTTGAAAAAGACCGAGTTCGACGCCGCTCAACTGGAAAAAGCGGCTCTGGTCATGCTGTCGCTGGGCAGGGACAGGGCGGCGGACGTGATCAGGCTCCTGCCGCCCCGTGAAATGCAGAAAATCGGCGCCGCGATGGCAGGCGCCAGAGACGTCTCGGCCGGCGCCGTGGAAACGGCCGTGGAGGAATTGATCGCTGCGGTAAAAAACCGGAATGCGCTGGTTCTCGATAAAGAGGACTACATCCGCCAGGTATTCACTTTGGCGATCGGAGACGACAAGGCAAAAAGAATAATGGAGCGGATATGGCCGGGCAGCCTGACCAGGGGCATCGAGCAGTTTAAATGGATGGACGGCCGCTCGGTGGCGGATCTGATAAGTAACGAACATCCGCAGATCATTGCGATCATTCTGTCGGTGCTGGACAGCGAACAGGCCGCCGAAGTGATCATGTCCATGCCGGAGCACCTGCGTGCCGATTTGTTGACGAGAATCGCTCTCACGAAAGGAGTCCAGCCGTCGGCTTTGCGCGAGCTGGATCAAATGATCGGACACCGGTTGCCGGATGCCGACGGCAGAAATGTCTCGCCGGTCGGTGGTATCGATTCGGCTGCCGGTATTTTAAACCGTATCGACAGCCGAACGGGCGACGTTCTGCTCGCCGAAATTGCCGACCGGAATGCCGAACTGGCCAGAAACATTCAGGAAAAGATGTTTGTTTTCGACGACTTGATTCACCTGGATGCGAAGGGCATGCAGGCTCTATTGCGCGAAATCTCGACCGGCCATCTGTTGTCGGCCTTGACGGGAGCCGGAGAAGAGCTGAAGGAAAAGGTATTCAAATGCATGTCTCGGCGCGCCGCCGAAATGCTGCGCGAAGACCTGGTGATGGCGCCGGCGGCTCATCCGGGCGAAATCGAGTTTGCCCGGAAGTCGATCGTAAAGACGGTCAAGAAATTGGCGGATGCCGGTGAAATCAGATTATCCATCAATAAAGAACTGTCTTGAGCGAAACTCAGTCATAAAATAACAAAGGCCGAAAAGACGAATATCAAAACGAAGCCGGCGATTTTCCCGTTAGTGAAGCATAAAGTCATGCAGATCCCGGATGATCCGGTTTCGGGATATCGGCGGGAACAAGACGAAATGGCAGAGGTCTCGGTAGAATGAGAGGATTCGAACCGAACATTCGAATTGAAAACGATCCATACGACTATTTCTAATCTGGAGCATGAACATGACTGAAACTAATTCGCAGCACGATGTTAAAGAAGCGGTAAGGGACGCGGTAAATTCCGGATTGGACGTCTATCAGCAAGTCAAGGCCATTACGTTGAAGGCGCTGACTAACCGGCAGCTCAGTATAAGCAATATCACCCAGGTCGCCGATGCGGTCGTACACGGCATTAATGACGGCATCGGCCCGCAAGGCGAGCAGGCCAGGGAGCGGTTCGGGCAGGCCGCCTCCGCTCTGGACGATGCGTTGTCGGTCGCTGCGGAAGCCTCGAAACTGGCAATCCAGGAAGCTTCCTCAAAAATGAATGACTTTTCCGAGTCGGATCTGAACCAGGCCACCGAAGACTTGAAAACGATGGAAAGCCTGTTTTTTGAAACTCTGGGAAAAATCGCCAGAGGCGGCAATCACATGATGGCCGAAATCGGTTCGGATTTTATCGACCATGCGCAAAGAAGCGGAACTGCGGTCGGAAAGCAGGTGGTCAATGCCCTGGACGCGCTCAAGGAATTGCCGGCCCAAGGCACCGGCACGCTGGTCTCGGGCGCTGCGACGGTCACTTCCGTTCTGGCCCAGATGGGCAGCGGCATTCTGGCGGGCATCGCCGAAAGCCTGCAGACGTCCCAAACGAAAAAATAAGCCCGGCCATTTCCGATGCTGTGGGAAGTGCTTAGCGTAGCCAGGGATATCGGCCGAGTTCAGGATATTGCTTCCGTACTGATTCGTTACGGTTTCGGCAGCTTCGTGCGCGTTTTGGGCATGGGCCGGCTTCTGGAAGGCGCCGGAAAGGTGCTGCATTGGCAGCACGTCGAAGAATACGTGACGCTCGATACGCCGCAGCGCATTCGCCGCGTCCTGGAAGAACTGGGTCCGACTTTTATCAAATTGGGCCAAGTGCTGGCGACTCGGGTCGATTTGTTTCCTCCGCCCTATACTGCCGAGTTCGAAAAGCTTCAGGACCAGGCCCCGCCGGTGCCTTTCGAGGAGTTGCTGGGCCAACTGGAAGAAGATCTCGGCGAGCCGGTCGACGACCTCTTTTTGGCGGTCGACAGACAGCCTCTGGCCGCCGCTTCCATCGCCCAGGTTCACAAGGCGATACTGAAGGACGGCACTCCGGTGATCCTGAAGATTCGCCGGCCCGACCTGCGCCGGATCATTGAAGCGGACCTGCGTCTTCTGCAGCGGATTGTCGAGATTGCCGAATCCGAATCGCCCGAACTGCGCCGTTTTCGGCCGAAAGAAATCGTCCGCCAGTTCACCCAGTCCTTGCGCCGGGAGCTCGATTTTGCGGCGGAATGCCGGAATGCCGAGCGGATAGCGGCCAATCTGGCCGGCAATCCCCATATCAAGATTCCCAAAGTGTATTGGCAGTGGACCGGAGAACGGCTGAACGTCCAGGAATATATCGAAGGCATTCCGGGAAGGGATCTGGCCGCCGCGGAAAATGCCGGGCTGGATCGGAAAGTGCTCGCCGATCACGGCGCCCGGGCGGTCATCAAGATGATCATGGAAGACGGTTTTTTTCATGCCGACCCGCACCCCGGAAACGTATTTTACATGCCCAACAATCAACTGGCGTTTATCGATTTCGGCATGGTCGGGCGCATCACCGAAGACCGCCGGGATCAGGTCGTCAGTTTGCTGTACGGCATGGTCAACCATGCGCCCGCCCAGGTCGCGGAAATCCTGGAAGATTGGTCGGACAACATGAACATCAACGAGCAGATGCTGATCGTCGAGATCGAAGCCTTCGTTGACCAATACAGCTCGCTGGCGCTCAAGGACTTGAGCCTGACCGTCATGATGACCGATTTGATGGCCCTGCTGCGCGACCACAACTTGATCCTGCCGAGCGATCTGGCGCTGCTGATCAAGGCTTATATCACCCTGGACGGCCTCGGCAGGCATCTTAATCCGGAATTCAATACGCTGGTTTTCGCCGCGCCTTATCTTCATTCGTTGATGATGGATCGCTACCGGCCGGAAGCCATCGGAAAGCGGGGGTGGCGTAATCTGGTCAGCATCCTCGATTTGATCTCGAGCCTGCCGAAAGATTTGCGCAAATTGCTCCATGCCACCCGAAAAGGGGCGTTTCAGATCGAAATCAACGTGCGGCGCCTGGAGCATTATGCGAACGTCTTCGATGTCGCGATCAGCCGTTTGACGATGGGCATCGTTACGGCTGCATTGATTATCGGTTCCTCGATCATCATGACCGTGGAAGGGGGACCTGAAATGTTCGGTTTGCCCGCTTTCGGCTTTCTGGGTTACACCTTTGCGGCCATCGCGGGTTTCTGGCTGTTACTTTCCATATGGCACAGCGGCAGAAACCGGTAACGGGCGAAACCATCGAGTAGGTTTCCTTCGGTTTTTACCTCAAGCTACGGGAAACCTGGATAATGACTGGATTGGCGAAAGTGTCCTGCAATGAAAGAAGAAAGAGATAAAACGGTTAAGGTGGTGTTACAAGGCGGCGACGGCTTGCTGGTGGCCGATCTGCAAAAAGACTTTTGCCCCGGCGGCCGTCTGGCCGTTGCCGGAGGCGATCAAGTCGTACCGGTCGTGAACGGCTATATCGAGTGTTTTATCCGGCACCAATTGCCGGTGTTCGCCACCCGCTGCTGGCATCCGGAAAAGCATTCTTCCTTTATATCCCAGGGCGGCCCGTGGCCGGAACACTGCGTGGCCGGTTCCACGGGGGCCGAATTTGTCGATGAGTTGCATCTTCCTGCGACGGCCCATATTCTTTCCAAAGGGACGGAGTCCGGCAATGACGGATATTCCGCTTTTTCCAGCCCCGAATTGAAAATCCTGCTGGAACGGATGCATGTCTCGCGTCTGTTCATCGGCGGCCTGGCGACGGACTATTGCGTGCTCCATTCGGTATGTGACGCGCTGGACCTCGGCTACCGGGTCCTATTGCTGACCGATGCGGTCAGGGCGATCAATGCGAAGGCGCAGGACGGAGAAAAAGCGATCCGGCAAATGATTTCAAAAGGAGCGCAGCCCGTGACGTTGGATAGGCTGCAATGAGTGAAAACAGCGCGTTGCTGACCGATCTGTACCAGTTGACCATGCTTCAGGGTTTTTATCGGCAGGGCATGGAGGAGACGGCTGTTTTCGAGTTTTTTGTGCGCAAGCTGCCGAAAAACCGCAGTTATCTGATGGCGGCGGGCCTGGAGCAGGTGCTGGATTATCTGGAAAGTCTCCGGTTTTCCTCCAAGGAAATCGACTGGCTGGCCGGCACGCGCCGTTTCGCACCGGCCTTTCTGGAGCGTCTGGCCGAGTTTGCTTTTACCGGCGACGTTCAGGCCATGCCCGAAGGCACGGTGTTTTTTCCGAACGAGCCGGTCCTCAGGATTACCGCGCCGCTGCCCGAAGCGCAGTTGGTGGAAAGCCGGGTGGTCAATCTGCTGCATTATCAGACCCTGATCGCATCGAAGGCCGCCCGTTTGGTATGGATTGCCGGGAATAAATTGCTGGTGGATTTCGGCATGCGCCGGGCCCATGGTGAAGAAGCCGCCCTGATGGCGGCACGGGCAAGTTATCTGGCCGGTTTTTCCGGGTCGGCGACGGCGGCGGCCGGGATGGCTTTCGACATTCCGGTATATGGCACCATGGCGCATTCGTTTATACAGGCTCACGAACAGGAAGAGCTGGCTTTCCTTCATTTCGCCGAGGCCAATCCCGACAATGTGGTGTTGCTGATCGACACCTACGATACCGAGCAGGCCGCGCACAAAGTGGTCGGCCTGGCGTCCCGCCTGAAGGCGCAGGGCATCGACGTCAAGGGAGTGCGCCTCGACAGCGGAAATCTGGCCGATCACGCCGGCAAAGTCAGGGACATTCTGGATCGGGGCGGGCTTCGGGAAGTCACTATTTTTGCCAGCGGCAGCATCGATGAATACGTGCTCGATCAGTTGCTCAGGCAACAGGCTCCGATCGACGGCTTCGGCATCGGCACCCGGCTGGATACGTCGGCCGACGCGCCTTATCTCGACTGCGTCTATAAACTTCAGGAATACGCGGGCATCGCCCGGCGCAAACGCTCGGAAGGCAAGGCGACCTGGCCGGGCCGCAAACAGGTTTATCGGAATTACAACGAAAACGGAAAGATGCGGGGCGATACCGTGACGCTCGACGGCGCACCGTATGCGGGCGAGTCGCTGTTGCGCCCGGTCATGCAGGGCGGTAGAGCGATTTCCCGGAAGCCTTCATTGCAGGAAATCCGTGAATACAGCCGGGAGCAACTGCACCGGCTGCCGGAAGCGTTGCTCCGATTGAGTGATACGCCGGAGTATCCGGTCGCGATCTCCGCAGAGCTGCAAGCACTGGCCAGGCAGGTCGACCGGCAGACCCGCTGACCGGTTTTCCGGCGCCGGCTGCGGAATTTACCCGATGTTGACGCCGAACAGAGCGAGCAGATGCTCGGAAGCCAGGACCCACAGCAGCGCCAGCATCAGCCCGGCGATCACGTCGGAAGGGTAATGAACCTGAAGATAGATGCGCGAAAACGCGACCATGGCCACCACGAGAACGGAAGCGGCGAGCCATCCGGCTGCAAACGGCGCTTCTGCCGGCTGGAATATCAAAAAAAGCGAGCCGACGAAAGCCGTGATCTGCGCGCTGTGCGCGCTCGGAAACGAAGAATGCGCCGGCATTTTGCCGAGGATCGGAAATAAATTCGGCCGCTTGCGCTTGAATAAGGGTTTGCTCAGATTGGCAATGACGCTGGCGCCGATAAAGCTTAGCATCAGAAAGAATCCGGCTTCGGATCGGCCGGCATGGTTCAGCCGCCACAGCAGGGCGGCAGCTATCGGCGCCAGAACAAAGAAGGAGCCCAGGTGGGTAACCACCAGAAAAATGCGGTCCAGCCGGCGGTTCCGGCAGGCCGCCGTCCGGGTCAGCAGGGCAATATCCCACGGGAACGGCGGAGCGCCGCGGCGTCCGGCCGCCATCAGCAGCACAGCGATGGCAATCGATAAAAGCAAAACGGTCGTCAGTTCCGAGGCAGCCATGAATCCATCTCATCTCGATCAATCAGGATAAACATTACGGATTATCGGATAAGGGCGAATGTATTCGCCCGGTTTGCTCATGCCGAGCCGGCCGGCTTAATCCGCCCAGTTTTTTGCTCTTTCGACCGCTTTCAGCCAGCGCCGTGTTCGTCGATCGATTTCTTCAGGCGGCATGGCGCCGTGAAAAGTCCGGTCGATGGCCCATTGTTTCCTGAGTTCTTCCAGATTCCATAGTCCGACCGCGATGCCGGCAAGACAGGCCGCGCCCAGGGCCGTGCTTTCGAGCGTCTGGGGGCGGACGACTTCGAGCGACGAAATGTCGGCCTGGAATTGCGCCAGCAGGTTGTTCGTTGCCGCGCCGCCGTCGATTCTGAGCTGCGGCACGGGCCGTCCGCCGTCTTCGGAGAGAGCGTTAAGGAGATCGTTGACCTGAAAACAGATGCTCTCGATCGCCGCCCGGGCGATATGGGCGCCGGTCGTGCCGCCGGTAATGCCGAAGAGGCTGCCGCGGGCCCTGGGATCCCAATGAGGCGCGCCGAGCCCGCTCAGCGCGGGCACGAAAACGACTCCGCCGCTATCGGGAACGCTGCCGGCCAGCGCCTCGCAATCCGCGGTCCGGTCGAACAGCCGCAAACCGTCGCGCAGCCATTGAATCACCGAACCGCCGGTAAAGACGCTGCCTTCGAGCGCGTAAGCGACCTCGTCGCCGATCTGCCAGGCGATCGTCGTCAACAGGCGGTGCTTCGACGCCCGTCTTTCCGGCCCGGTGTTCATCATTAAAAACGAACCCGTACCGTAGGTGCATTTGGCCATGCCGGGGTCGAGGCACATCTGGCCGAACAAGGCGGCTTGCTGATCCCCGGCGACGGCCGCAATCGGAATGCCCGAACCGATGCCGGGATGGGCGGTCGTTCCGTAAATTTCGGCAGTCGATTTGACCTCCGGCAGCAGGGAGGAGGGAATCTCGAACAGGTTCAGCAATTCCTCGTCCCACTGCCGGCTTTCGATATTGTAAAGCAGGGTGCGGGCCGCATTGGAGACGTCCGTGATGTGCAGGGCCCCCCCGGTCAGATTCCACACCAGCCAGGAGTCGACGGTGCCGCAAGCCAGTTCGCCCCGGCCGGCTTTTTCCCGGGCCCCTTCGACGTGGTCCAGAATCCAGCGGATTTTGGTCGCCGAAAAATAAGGATCGATCAGCAGTCCGGTTTTCGCCCGGATCATCGGTTCCAGTCCGGCTTCCTGCAGACGGCGGCACTCTTCGGCCGTTCTTCGGTCCTGCCAGACGATCGCGTTATGAATGGGCTTGCCGGTGAGCCGATCCCAGACGACGACCGTTTCCCTCTGATTGGTAATGCCGACGGCGATCAGATCGGACGCCTGGAGCTGCCGTTGCGACAAGGCCAGCCGTATCGTTTCGGCTTGCGTCCGCCAGATGTCTTCGGCATCCTGTTCGACCCAGCCCGGTTCCGGATAGCAGGACTTAAGCGGCTGCTGAGCCATTGCGACCGGATTGGCCCGACGGTCGTAAATAATGCACCGGGAACTGCTGGTGCCTTGATCGATTGCCATGATGTAGTTCATAAACAGGTCACGAAGAATAGGGGGAAATGGGCCGGACCGATCCGGTTTTATTAAAAATATCGGGAACCTTTTTTTTGCAAGTAAGTTCCAACGTTTCGCATTGTCCGGTTTTTGGACCGGAAGAGCCGGAATTCTTTCAACTGCCGGTAATATCCGCAAGTTGCAGCAATGACTTTAAATAAATCGATTGCTATTTCTCTGGATTTCCGTATAATAGCTTAAATCAATCGCGGGGTGGAGCAGCTTGGTAGCTCGTCGGGCTCATAACCCGAAGGTCGTTGGTTCAAATCCAGCCCCCGCTACCAATACGGAAGCCCCATCTTGGGGTTTTTTATTTTCCGGGAACCGTTCTGGGTGGGTGTTTATATATCGTTAGTTAATGGAAGAGCCTCGGGCTCTTTTTTTTTGTGCGTTTGAAAGTGGGGAAAAACAATGAAGCAGGCTCCTGAACATTTGGTCCATTTGATTGAACCAATTGTGGAAGGTTTGGGTTATGAATGTGTCGGCATCGAATATCATCCGCACCCGAGACACGGTCTGTTGAGAGTTTACATCGATAGTGAAAACGGGATTCTGGTGGACGACTGCTCGAAAGTCAGCCATCAACTCAGCGGCGTGCTGGACGTTGAAGACCCGATTCCGGGCAACTATCAACTGGAAATTTCATCCCCGGGCGCAGACCGGCCTTTTTTCAAGCTCAAACAATTTGAACAATTCGTCGGCAGTAAAGTGGTGGTCAATCTTTTCAGATCGGTCGACGGCCGAAAAAAAATTACGGGTCTGATCGACAGGGTCGAAGACGACGTTATTTTTCTTCAGGAAAACGGTCAAATTTACCAAGTTCCGTTTGACGTTATAAGCAAAGCACGGCTGGTGCCTGAATACAGTTTTGAAAAAGGAGAGCACAGTGGCAAATAAAGAAATTTTATTAGTAGTCGATGTTTTTTCGAATGAAAAGGAAATCGAGAAGGAAGTTGTTTTTCAGGCGATCGAATCGGCGCTGGAAACGGCAACGATAAAACGTTACGGCAATCAGATAAAAGCTCGTGTTGTCATTGACAGAAAAACCGGCGATTACGTCACTTACCGGATTTGGGACGTAGTGGCCGCCAACGATCAAATCAACGGCGACGTCGAATTTCCCCAGTCGCAAGTGCTGCTGGAAGTCGCCCGGATGGACAACCCGGACGTTCAGGTGGGCGATACCATCCAGGAAGAGATCGAGTCCGTGGAGTTCGGGCGCATCGCCGCGCAAACGGCCAAGCAGGTCATCATTCACAAGGTGCGGGAAGCCGAGCGCAAACTCATCGTCGATGCCTATAAAAACCGGGTCGGCGAGCTGATCACCGGCCTCGTCAAACGGATCGAAAAAGGCAACGTCTATCTTGATCTGGGCGGTCACGTCGAGGCCCTGATTCCCAGGGAAGAGATGATTCCTCGGGAGTCCGTCCGTGTCGGCGACCGGATTCGAGGCTATCTCAAAGACGTGCATTCGGAGCCCAGAGGCCCGCAATTGTTCGTCAGCCGCACGGCGCCCGAACTGTTGATCGCTCTGTTCCGCCTGGAAGTGCCCGAAGTCGGAGAAGGCATGATCTCGGTCATGGGCGCTGCGCGCGATCCCGGCGCCAGGGCCAAGGTCGCGGTCAAGAGCAACGACCCCCGGCTGGACCCGGTGGGCGCCTGCGTCGGCATGAGGGGATCGAGAGTGCAGTCGGTTTCCAACGAGCTGGCCGGCGAGCGCATCGACATCATTCTCTGGAACCCAAGCGAAGCGCAATACGTGATCAATGCGATGTCGCCGGCGGAAATCCAGTCGATCGTCGTCGATGAAGACAAGCACAGCATGGATCTGGCGGTAAGCTCCGAAAACCTGTCCCAGGCGATAGGCCGTGGCGGGCAAAACGTCAGACTGGCGACCCAGTTGACCGGCTGGGAGCTCAACGTGATCGACGCTTCCAAAGCCGAAGAAAACAGCGAAGCCGAGGCGAACAAGATCAAACGCATGTTTATCGAACAGCTCGACGTCGACGAGGACATTGCGATGATTCTGGTGGAGGAAGGCTTCAATACGGTTGAAGAAGTGGCCTATGTTCCCGCCAGCGAAATGCTCGATATCGAAGGCTTTGACGAAGACATCGTCAACGAATTGAGAAGCCGGGCGAAAGACGCTCTGCTGATCAGCGCCATTGCCGCCGAAGAAAAAATTGAAACGACGGCACCGGCACAGGACTTGCTGGAAATGGAAGGAATGGACAGGGAACTGGCTTACGAACTGGCCGGAAGGGGCATCATCACGATGGATGATCTGGCCGATCAGTCGGTCGATGATCTGCTGAATATACCGGGTTTGAACGAAGAACGAGCGGCAAAATTGATCATGAAGGCGCGCGAGCCTTGGTTTGCCGAGCAAAATGGCGCGGGGGAAAGGGGGAGCAAATGAGCGATAAAACAATCAGACAACTGGCGGAAGTAGTCAAAATTCCTTTGGACAAGCTCTTGGAGCAACTGAAGGAAGCCGGTCTTTCCGCCCGCACTCCGGACGACATTATCGGCGACGACGAAAAAATGCAGTTGCTGGCGCATTTGCGTAAACGCCACGGCAAGGACGAAGGAGAAATGAAGACTTCGCCGCGCCGGGTCACCCTGGAACGCCGGAAGGTCATCGAAATCAAGCAGGCCAGCGTTCCCGGCAGCACGACCAAAACCATCAGCGTCGAGGTGCGCAAAAAGAAAACCTACGTCAAGCGCAGCGAAGTCGCCGAGACCGAGGAACACAAGGAATTGCAGGCGCCTTCTCCAAAGGAACTGCAACCGCCGCCTGCAACGCCTGCGGTGGAAGCGGCCAAAGAAATCGAAGCGGTCGAGAAAGCGCCCGAGCCGGTAGCGGAATCGGAGACTCCGGTTGAAGCCGCGGTTCCGGAAAAACCGGCGGCCGAGCCGGCCACTGCGGCGCCTGGAGCGGTCGAGCACGCGATCATCGAGGAGCAGGAGCCGGAGTCGAGATTCGACACTCTGAAAATTAAGGAAGAAAAGAAAAACAAGCCGGAAAAGTCGGGCCGGCCCAAGGAATCCGACGAAGTCAAGAAAAAACAGGCGGAAAAGGAGCGCAGACTGGAAGAATCCATCAAGCGCAACGCCGAAAAAGTCCGGCAGCAAGCGTTTGCCAAGCAGGAAGTTCTGCATAGAAAAAAACAGGAAGAAAGTCTCTTCGGTGAAGGCAAGGACATGCCCAGAAGGCCCAAGAAAAAAGCCAAGCAGCCTCAGCGCGCTCCTGTGCAGTCGGAAGGCAAGCATCAATTCGAGATGCCGGTTGCGCCGATCGTCAAGGAAGTCACCATACCCGAATCCATCCTGGTGTCCGATCTGGCTCAGAAAATGAGCGTGAAGGCCGCGCTGGTGATCAAGCATTTGATGAAACTCGGCATCATGGCCACCATCAATCAGGCGATCGATCAGGAAACGGCCGCCATTCTCGTCGAGGAAATGGGCCATAAAGCCATCATGCAAAGCGATGACGACCTGGAAAAGGAAATGCTGGCCGAAGCCCAGATGGAAGAAAACCGGGCTGAGCTGCCGCGCGCTCCGATCGTGACCATTATGGGGCATGTCGACCACGGTAAAACCTCGCTGCTGGATTACATTCGCAAAACCCGAGTGGCTGCCGGCGAAGCCGGAGGCATTACCCAGCATATCGGCGCCTATCAGGTCAAAACCGATCACGGTTCCGTCACCTTCCTGGATACGCCGGGCCACGCCGCCTTTACCGCGATGCGCGCCCGAGGCGCCGATTTGACCGACGTGGTCATCGTCGTGGTGGCCGCCGACGACGGCGTCATGCCGCAGACCAAAGAGGCGGTGGAACACGCCCGGGCCGCCAATGTGCCGATCATCGTCGCGATCAACAAGATCGACAAACCCGACGCCAATCCGGACAAAGTGATGCAGGAACTGGCCAACATCAACGTGATTCCGG
Source organism: Methylosarcina fibrata AML-C10 (assembly GCF_000372865.1). Lineage (NCBI taxonomy): Bacteria > Pseudomonadati > Pseudomonadota > Gammaproteobacteria > Methylococcales > Methylococcaceae > Methylosarcina > Methylosarcina fibrata. Next base: position 321,506 of record NZ_KB889965.1, read on the forward strand.
AAGAGTGGGGCGGCGACGTCCAGTTTCTGAAAATTTCCGCCAAGACCGGGGAGGGCATCGACGAGCTGATCGAAGCCTTGATCGTGCAAACCGAGATTCTGGAATTGAAAGCGCCGGTCGAAGGTTCGGCATCGGGCATCGTCGTCGAGTCGAGGCTGGACAAGGGCCGAGGCGCCGTGGCCACCGTTCTGGTACAGAAAGGCACCCTGGAAAACGGTCAGATGGTGCTGTGCGGACAGGAATACGGACGAGTCCGCGCGATGTTCAATGAAAACGGCAAGGCGCTCAAGGAAGCCGGACCCAGCGTGCCGGTCGAGATTCTGGGCTTGTCGGGCACGCCCAATGCCGGCGACGAGTTTCTGGTCGTGCAAAACGAACGGATCGCCAGAGATCTGGCGAAACACCGGGAGGAGCGCAAAAAATCCAGCCGTCATGCAGCCCAGAGCGCGTCGAAACTGGAGGAAGTCTTTTCCAGGATGTCCGCGGGCGAGATCGCCAGCCTCAATCTGGTCATCAAAACCGACGTTCAGGGCAGTCTGGAAGCCTTGCGCAGCTCGTTGACCGACCTCTCCAGCGAGGAAGTGGAGGTCAAGGTCGTCTATGGCGGCGTCGGCGGCATCAACGAAGGCGACGCCAATCTCGCGCTTGCCTCCGGGGCCATTCTGATCGGTTTCAACGTGCGCGCGGACGCGACCGCCAGAAAACTGATCGAGGAAAAAGGCATCGATCTGCATTATTACAGCGTCATTTACGACGCTATCGACGAAGTCAAGAAATCGATCAGCGGCATGCTGGCGCCCGAAATCAAGGAACAGATCGTCGGCCTGGCCGAAGTCCGGGATGTGTTCCGTTCGCCGAAATTCGGCGCAATCGCCGGCTGCATGGTCGTGGAAGGCTACGTCAGGAGAAACCTGCCGATCCGGGTTCTGCGCGACAACGTGGTCATTTACGAAGGACAACTGGAATCGTTGCGCCGCTTCAAGGACGACGTCAGCGAAGTCAAAATGGGCATGGAATGCGGCATCGGCGTGAAGAACTACAACGACGTCAAAGTCGGCGACCAGATTGAAGTATTTGAACGTACCGAAGTGAAAAGGGTCCTATAATTATTTTATGAGAAAAGAATTCGGCCGTAGCGACCGCGTTTCATCCGAGATGCAGAAGGAGCTTTCCTTCATTCTGCAGCGGGAAATCAAAGACTCCAGGTTGGGTTTCATCACGATCACCGAAGTGAACGTGTCGAAAGACCTGGCAGTCGCCAAAGTGTACGTCACCGTCCTGAACGTCGACGAGCAGGGCAAGCGGGACAATGTGAAACGGCTTAATGAGCTGGCGCCCGTGATCCGGCATGAATTGGCGAAAAGAATGCGCTTGCGCCACATTTCCGAGTTGCGTTTTTATTACGACAACTCCTTCGATACCGGCATGCGGGTGGCGGAGTTGTTGAGCGATCTCGACAAGCCTTCCGAGCAGTAGGAACGCATGGCGAAACGCAAGTCGGGACGAAACGTCCACGGCATCGTGCTGTTGGACAAGCGCTTGGGCGTGTCTTCGAATAAGGCCCTGCAGGAAGTCAGGCGTTTGTTCGACGCCAATAAGGCAGGACACACCGGCAGCCTCGATCCGATGGCTTCCGGACTGTTGCCGCTTTGTTTCGGCGAGGCGACCAAGGTATCGGGAATGATGCTCGACGACGACAAGCGTTACCGCGTAGTGATCCGGCTGGGCATTCTGACCGAAACCGGGGACAGCGAAGGCGCCGTGCTGGCGATCCGTCCGGTGCCCGGGATTTCCGGGGAGGCGTTGCAGGCCTGTCTTCAGAGCTTCACCGGTGAAATCGATCAGATTCCTCCGATGTATTCGGCGCTCAAGCATAACGGCAAAAAACTGTACGAATTGGCGCGGGCCGGAGAGACGGTCGCGCGCAAGGCCAGACTCATCCGGATTTACGAACTGAAGCTGCTCGATTTTTCGGAAGACCGGCTGACCCTGGAGGTGTTCTGTTCGAAAGGAACTTATATCCGGTCTCTGGCAGAAGACATCGGTCATTATTTCGGCTGCGGCGGCACGGTCATCGAGTTGCGGCGTTTGCAAGCGGGCATTTTCGATATAAAAAACGCAAAAACTCTCGAGCAGTTGATGTCGATGAACGAAATCGATTTGCGCCAGCAACTGATTCCGGTCGACGCGCCGTTGCAGTCGCTGCCGGCGTTGCGATTGTCGGAGCGGCAGGCGGCCGGCATCCGGTTCGGCCAGTCGCTTCATGATGTTCCGGCGGCTCTGGGAACGGTCCGGCTCTATCATGAAAGTGCGTTTTTAGGCTTGGGAGAAATGCTATTGGATGGTAAACTAGCGCCCAGAAAGTTGTTCAATATGACTGATTAAAGGCAAGAAGAAACCAGCCCAGGCGATGAATTTTTGCTTTAACTCCGTTTCTACACCCTATCGTGGAAACGGAAATTTACCGGCCCTTTATGAAAGGGCTTTATTTTTTAATCTTAATAGGGATTAACCATGCCATTTACTGCAGAACAAAAGAAAGCCATCGTTGAAGAGTACCGTCTTTCACCCACCGATACCGGTTCCCCGGAAGTGCAGATCGCTTTATTGACGGCGCACATCACTCATTTGACGCCGCACTTTGCAGAGCACAAAAAAGACAATCATTCACGCCGCGGCCTGTTGCGGATGGTGAATCAACGCCGCAAGTTGCTGGACTATCTTAAAAATAAGGACGTCAACCGCTATCGCACCTTGATCGACCGGCTTGGTTTGCGTAAATAACCGCTTGCTTGAAAACGGCGCATTTTATGTGCCGTTTTCATTTTTGCAGCGACCCACACGAGAAACCTCTATATAACCTCTAAGCAAAGGAACCTTATAGTGAATCCTATCAGGAAAGAATTTCAGTACGGCGATCAACTCATTACGCTGGAAACAGGCGAAATAGCGCGCCAGGCCAACGGCGCCGTTATCATCGACGTCAACGGCACATCCCTACTGGTCACCGTCGTTGAAAAAAAAGAAGCCAGTGGCGGCGATTTTTTTCCGTTGACTGTCAATTATCAGGAAAAAGCCTATGCCGCCGGAAAAATTCCGGGTGGTTTTTTTAAACGCGAAGGCCGCCCAAGCGAACAAGAAACATTGATTTCGCGTTTGATCGACCGACCGATCCGCCCTCTCTTTCCTGAGGGTTATACCAACGAAGTTCAGATCATTGCCACGGTCATTTCGCTGAATCCCGAAGTGGATACCGAAATTCCCGCCCTGCTCGGCGCGTCCGCGGCGCTGGCCATTGCCGGCCTGCCTTTCAACGGCCCGATCGGCGCGGCCTGCGTCGGTTATAAAGACGGTCAGTATCTGCTGAATCCTTCGCCGTCGGCCTTGAAGGAATCCCGGTTGCAGTTGGTCGTTGCCGGCACCGCGAGAGCCGTGCTGATGGTGGAATCGGAAGCCGATTGCCTGAGCGAAGAAGACATGCTGGGCGCCGTGCTGTTCGGTCACGAGCAAATGCAGACCGCCATCAACGCCATCAATGAATTTGCGGCGGCGGCCGGCGCCGGCGTCGTCGAATGGACCGCCCCGGAACCGGACGTCGAACTGGTCAAACACATCACCGACGAAGTGGAAGAACCCATCAAGGAAGCTTACCAGATCGCGCAAAAACTGGTTCGCCAGGAACGGTTGAAAAACATCCGGAACGCGGCGGTCGAAAAGCTGATGGCGATGGGCGACTATTCGGAAAACGGCATTCGCGGCATCATCGAGCATCTGGAATACAAGATTGTGCGCAACGCCATTCTCGACGAAGGCAAGCGCATCGACGGCCGCGACCTGGACTCGATCCGCCCGATCACGATCCGCACCGGCGTCTTGCCGAGAACCCACGGCTCCGCCTTGTTTACCCGCGGCGAAACCCAGGCTTTGGTCGTGACCACGCTGGGTACCCAGCGCGACGCGCAGGTGATCGATGCCCTGGCCGGCGAATATAAAGAGCTGTTCATGCTGCATTACAATTTCCCGCCGTTCAGCGTCGGCGAAACCGGTTTCGTCGGTTCGCCCAAGCGCCGCGAGATCGGCCACGGCCGTCTGGCGAAACGCGGCGTCGCCGCCGTCCTGCCCAACATGGAAGAATTTCCGTACGTCATCCGGGTGGTTTCCGAAATTACCGAATCGAACGGCTCCAGCTCGATGGCTTCGGTTTGCGGCAGCAGTCTGGCGCTGATGGATGCCGGCGTGCCGATCAAGACGCCGGTCGCAGGCATCGCGATGGGCCTGATCAAGGAAGGCGACCGTTGCGCGGTCCTGTCGGACATTATGGGCGACGAAGACCATCTGGGCGACATGGATTTCAAAGTGGCCGGTTCCGCCGACGGCATTACCGCGCTGCAAATGGACATCAAGATCGACGGCATTACCGCCGAGATCATGAAAACCGCGCTGGAACAGGCCAAAAAAGGCCGTATCCATATTCTCGGCGAAATGAACAAGGCGCTGCCCGCGACCCGCGAGCACATGTCCGACTATGCCCCGCGCATCATTACTTTCAAGATCGATCCGAGCAAAATACGCGAAGTCATCGGTAAAGGCGGCGCGACCATTCGCGGCATCACCGAAATCACCGGCGCCAGCGTGGATCTGACCGACGACGGCGTTGTCAAGATTGCCTCGGTGGACAAGGCCGCGGGCGAAGAAGCGCGCCGCCTGATCGAGGAAATTACCGCCGAAGTCGAAGTCGGCAAGATCTACGAAGGAAAAGTCGTCCGGCTGATGGATTTCGGCGCGTTCGTCACCATTTTGCCCGGCAAGGACGGTCTGGTTCATATCTCCCAGATTTCCGACGAACACGTCGACAAGGTCAGCGACAAGTTGGCCGAAGGCGACATGGTGCGGGTCAAAGTCCTGGAAATCGACCGGCAGGGTCGGGTCCGGCTCAGCATGAAGGAAGCCGACAAGGAATAAAGGCGAACGGAAAAATATTGTTCCTATAAAGGGCCGCAAGGCCCTTTTTTATTGCGCCAGGAAGAATGAGAGTCGAATGACGAGGTTTTAATTTTATATTAAGAATTTCTTTTTATTATGATTTTGTAACAAAACGTTTTCATATTTCAGTGAGAACCTATAGTAGCCGGGCCTGGTCTGCGACAGAACATTGTTTTTATCGATTTGCTATTTACAGTCCCATAAAAAATATCCATTCGATGAGTTTCATGATTTGCCCAAGAATAACTCATGATTTAAGGCATTTTCCAGGACAGCTCATTTCAAAACAAGGTTTTTTCCGATGAAGTTTTCTTTTTTACTTATCAGTGGAGCTCTACCTTACCATGCACGTTCACTTCAAAAAACTTCTGAGCATTCCTTCGCTTTTGCAATCTGCCCTGGTGGGTCATCAGGCCTTTGTCGAATCTCCAGGTCATGTTTCGAATGAAAAACGTCTTCGTAAATCCATAAAACATGGCGCGGATCCGCGTCGAAACGGGCTTTTTTTCGTCCCATTCCTGTTCGTTTTGTTTTTGGCCGGAACCGGGCAGGTCAAGGCCGTCGTCAATGCCGAACAAATCGGTTACGTCGGCTGCTCGATGACCGTTGATGCCGTGGAAGGTTATCTGGAACTGGGCGGCGGCAGCTTGTGGCCGAGTGCCGAAGAAAATTACAGCAGCGGCGGCGTGACTTACTGGGCCGAGAATTTGAGTGGAATCAACCATTATTGGGACTGGTTGCAAGAGGCCTTGATCGATCAGCCCGATACAACCGTCATCTGGTGGCAATTGTGCGCCTTGTCCAAACAAGACGGCAACGATCGGACTTTACTGGAAGATGCCCGAGCCGTCCGCGATGAAATTAAACGGCTGGCTCCCGAGGCTACGATTTATGTTTCCGCGCAGCCGAGCTATTCAGACCCGAACAGTCCGGTGGACCCCGTTTGCCGTATTGCCGGTGCGAACGGGCCTCAACGGATGGAAGAGCTGGCTGCCGAGCTGGTTTCGGAAGGCGGAGTCGAACAGGGTCCTGTGCTTGGCCCCTTGACGCCGGACCTGTTATTGGATGACGGCTGTCATGCCAACAGCGAAGGCGAGCTTTTCATGGGGCAGCAACTGGCCGACTTTTTTGGAATGGGCGAAGGAAATAGCGAAGACAGCGACGGCGATTCGGTTAACGACAACCTCGACAATTGCCCGACCGTCAGCAATCCCGATCAGGCCGATACGGACGACGACGGCGTCGGCGACGCGTGTGAATCCGGCTCATCCGCACCATTGACGGTTTCGCCCAATCAAATCGGACGGGGTACTCAAACAACGCTGGCATTGACGGGGCAGGGATTCGACTCGGGTATGACGGTTTCGATTGTTCCGTTTCCGGCAGGCGTCCGGATCGAGTCGGTGACTGTCAAAAGCTCGACCAGTGCGACGATCGGGGTCAATGTGGCCTCCACCGCTCGCCAAGGCGGACGAGGAATCAAAGTGATTACTTCCGCCGGTCAGACGGCAACCAGCCAGTTCGCATTCAAAGTGCAATAAGCCGCTGGTAGCGTCGGGATTGCACAGGTCCAGGGACGGACGCCAACCGGAAAACCGGCATGGCTTGAAAAAGTCAATGCCGGTTCCGGAAGACCGGACTTATTTTTCGTCCGTTGGTTCAGGTTGGTTCAACCAGTTTTTGATCCGGCCAACCACCCATTCGCCGTCATCGACCGTCAGATCGTGCCCCCCCCACGGATGCGTGTCAAGCGTCAGATGCCATTGGTTGCTTATCGCTTCCGAACAGCTCGGAGCGACCAGCCGGTCGCCCCGGCTGTTTAACAGCAAGACCGGTTGGCCGGGCTTTGGTTCTCCCGGATCGTAAGTGGCGGCCGCCAGGATCTGGCAGCAGGTGTTCTGGGGGCTGACCGGGCGTTCCTTTTGAATTCTTTCCCAGTCGCGGGCCAACTGTGGATAGTGCTCTTGCCGATTGCTCAGCAAGTGCAGCAGGGCCGATTCCCGTTCCAGTACGCCGCGTTTCCACGTCAGGGCGGCCAGTCTGCCATAGATTTGCCAACGCAGACGCCGATAAAAAGGGCTGATTCCGGCAAAACTGCAATTGATCAGCACCGCGCCGCCGATATCGTCAGGATAAGTTCGCATCCATTCCCAGGCCACCATCGCGCCCAGCGACAGGGCCAGAATCGTTGCCGGCCGTTGCAGGGCGCCCTGCTCAAAAGCTTCGGCTCGGACCTTGTCGGCGATACCTCTGATCGTCTTGGGGCTGACGGACCGGTAATGGCGGCCGGTGCCGGGCAGATCCAGCGGCGTCACCGTTGCTTCCGGAAAGGCCGCTTGCAGCGTGCCGATGAAGTCGCCCCAGTGCGCCGATTCGCGGGTCAGACCGCGAAGCAGGATCCAGTTGTTTCCGGACGGATTATTCATACCATAATTCCATTGCTTTTTGTTCATGGCGGGTTTTCTGATGCGGGTCCAGCGATGCCCAGGCCCTAGGGAATAATAAACAGCGGTGCAGAAAATCGAATAGCAGGAAATGACGGCGGAAAATCCGCTGCTGCCGATGCGGCAGCAGCGGATGAAAAAGGCCGTGTCGGGAGAAAAGATGCAGCGGGCTTTTACGCAGCCAGAGCCACGACCCCATTTCCAGCGTTAGTGGCAGAAACAGTCGGTCTCCCGTATTGATTTGCTGAAACCGATCGAACAGATAGTCCCACAGGTCTCCATTGATCAGATATTCCACGCTGGTCGGTTCGATTTTATAAACGTGATACGGATAGCACCGGTCGAACAGCTCCTTCAGGGCAAGCGTTTCGGCCAGGAAAGCGAAAGGCGTTTTACGCGAGGCATAAGGAAACCACAAACGGTCCCGGATGCCGAATCCCGAATGCAGATCGAGCGCTATGGACAAAGAGGAATTGAACAGGTGCCGTTCGACGACCCGGCACAAGGCCAGGGCTTCTTTTTCCATGCGCGCGTGATGGCCCCGGTACCAGGGCAGGCGGGAACTCAGCCGCTGGCCGCCGTAGAGGCGGGCGGCGTCCCGGCTTTCCACCGGGGAATTGCGCATCAGATCGACGCCGTTGCCGTTGCAGCGGGTACCTGCGTAAACGCCGACGGGATTGACGATGGGGACGAAAACCAGCCTGGATTGGTCAAGCCTGGCCAGAAATTCCTCGTCCCAGTCCAGCAGCCGGCTGATCGATTGCAAATAGGATAGAATCACTTCGGAACCTATTTTTTCGAGTCCGTGCACGCCGCCGAAAAAAGCCTGGACCGGCACGTCGTCCTGCCGGGAGCCGAGCGCAATGCAGTAGATCGGGAATTCTGCGTTTTTGTAGGGTATGCGCTCGACGATCTCGACCCGAGCGTGATCGCCCAATTGTTCGATGATCCGTTCCAACTGGTCGAGTTCGGGAAATCTCAAACCGGTCATCATGAGTCCTTATTGGCTTTTTTCAGGGTCATACAGCGTGAACTGCCGTCGAATGCGATGCGTCCATGGTATCAGATCTTGATCCGATCGGATAAGGAAAGGCGCCTGCCCGTCGATGAGTCGATCGGGTTGAGGCAGGCCGCAACCGGGATACATCGAATTTTCCCAGAACATGGACGATAAAAAGCGCGGATTTCCGGACGGAAGGAACCGTTGCCAAGGCGCGGCCGTTTATCCTAAACCGGGCCCATGGGCAACGCGATTGGTTCAAACTCTGTATCCGGTTCGGCGGATGAAGGTTCAATGGACAGATGAGCCGCAATCTTTTCCCTGGTTTCCTGACTGATTCTGTGGCGGGTTTTTCCTTCGGTGGCAATGCAGGGTAGAAAACAGAGCGTCGCTTCGATCTTGTCCAGCATCAGCATCTTGAGCAAATGACCGATAAAAGTCTCGTCGCCGATAAAAGGCGCCAGATCTTTGGTCGCGCCCTGATATTGAATGCTGACCGGCTGCACGGCGGACTTCGTCGACAAGGCGGGCTGAAACAGGGAGGCATGAAAATTCAGCACCTCGTTGCCTGCCGTCGTCGTGCCTTCGGGGAAGGCGATGACGGTGCAGTTCTGTTCGAGCAGACAGGCGATTTTATCCGAAGTGACCGCGATATTTTTCTTGTCGCCGCGGCGAATAAAGACGGTGCCGGCCTGCCTCGACAAAAAACCGATCACCGGCCAGCCGGCTATATCGCTTTTGGCGACGAAATAAGCCGGCAAATACTGGCCGATGACGATGATGTCCAGCCACGAGACGTGATTCGCGGCCAGCATCGCTCGTTGCCCGGACGGCTTGCCTTTTAGGTCGACCCGGAGGCAAATCAGTACGGCGAAGCATTGCAGCCATCGCCGCTTGATCGCATCACGCAGGGTTCTGGCGCGGATGTCGGAACAGGCGCAGCCGATCGCCGGGAAAAGGCCGGCGGCGATGATCAATCCCGCGCCGAACAGCAAAAGCAATGAGAACAGCCTATAGCACAGACGAATTTTCGCTTTCATCGACTTCCTTTCATTCAATTCAAGCAAAAACGGATACGGCTTCCTTCGTCTGAGCGCCTCTCAGATAATGTTTGCTGTAGCGTTCCTGAAGCTGTTCCAGCGGCAATAAAATGAATACGTCCATGCAATTGAAATCCTTGTCCCAATAAGGTTCTCCGCAGACCAGCGCGCCGAAGCGCAAATAGGCTTTCAGCAGCGGCGGAATGCCGGACTCGTCGCGGCCGCATCTTAATTCTTCGGGAACGGGAACGGTCGGTTTGACCTGAAGGCCGGGCGGCGCCATGTTCCTGGCGTCGAAGTGGCGATAGACCGCGTCCACGGCGTAACCGCTGGGGCCGGGCGTGATGCTTGCGCAGCCCAGGAGATAATCGAACCGGCCTGCCGATGCGTATTGAGCGAGCGCGGACCAGAGCGTGGTCAGTACGGCGCTGCCGCGGTAATCGGGATCGACACAGGTGCGGCCGATTTCGAGAAATCGGCCGGGCAGGGCCAGAACCTGGTCGAGTTCGAATTCTTCCTGCGAATAGAAACGCCCGAGCCGCCGCGCCTGATCCTGTCCGAGCAAGCGCGTATACCCGACGATTTTACGATGAATATTGTCGTAGACGATCAAATGATCGCAATACTCGTCGATTTCGTCATAATCCAGACCTTCCGATTCGGTCTTCAGCCGGGCGCCCATTTCCTTCGCGAAGATCCGGTAACGCAGCGCCTGGGCTTCTTTGACCAAATCCTCCGAGTCGGCTAAAAAGCACGAAAGTTTTTTGACGGATTGTGTCGAAGTGTCCGTTTCTGTATGTTTCATCGGTAACCCTATCGTTGAATTGAGATAGGGATACCTTAGGCAAGCAAGATGTCAGTTTCGTGTCGGTTCGGTTAACGCTGGATGACAATCCGGAGACAATAGGATGACCGGCGGCGCCTCGGGCTGGATAATCCTCAGTAACGTCCAATCGCAGTGCTCCGGTTTGAGTTCGATTCGAAAGGATAGGGGACTTGCATCACGTATCGCCAAATAGAATGCATAGGAATTGCGTTAGATTTTTGCAAAATTACCGAGGTCGGCTAATCTTGGACGATAGCGGCGGAACCGATTCGCCGACATTGTTTATGGAGTAGCCGATCATGTTGCGCAAGACTTTGCTATTAATGATGTTATTGGGCGTATCGGGGTTGTACGTCTGGACCCATTTGCCACAATTTCCGCCCCTGTTCAAACTTTATCTCAAAATGGCGCAACCGGAGAGCGAAACCGCATCACCGGCTTCGATGAAATGGGCGAATCTCAGTTTACAGCAAATCAGGGAACAGCGCCGCGAGCCGTACCGAGTCAAGCCGGACCGGCGCTTTTTGTTGGCGCTGGACGAAATCCGCCGATTTGCCGACCCTGAGGCTGCATCGCTGCCGCCGCCACGTTTCGAAAACGGGCGCTGGCGAATCGATGCCGGCAACAACCCAGCGTTCGAATTCACGGAACTGCCCGATTTTGCGTCCGGCCTGGCCGTTTTGCAGAAAGCCGCGACCGAAGCGTTGACCGGCATGCCTGTCAAGGCGTCTGAAACGCCGCCGGCGATGCCGTCCGTAGGCTTCGATCCCGCCAGGCTGCGACATAATCTGAAGACGTTGAACCAGCGCTGGCAAGCCGGGAATCATGAGGCCGGCATTCTGTTCGAGGCCGCTGAAAATCTGACCCATTGGGCCTTTGTCGGTCTGGACGAAATGGAAATCGCCGACGCCGTTCAGGCCAGGGCGCTGGCCTTTCTGGCATTGGCCAAGACGGCGAACGCTCAACCTTTGACCGAAACCGAAAGCATGCTCGCTACTCGGATGGGTTATGGCGGTCATGGTCTGGCGTTAGCCGAGCGCTTGTCGGACGACTCGTTGTGGCGCTTGTATCTGACTCGAAAAGACGACGAGCTGGCAAAGAAATCCAGGGAGCGGGCTTCTGTCGACAAATATCTGCTGCTCCGCCGTCTGGCCGAGTCCGGACAAATCAAGGCCTGGATCAACGTTATCCGGCGCAACTTCGACGATCAGCCAGTGCCCATCCACGCGTTTGCGACCATTCTGGATTCCGGAGAATTTCATCCGCGCAGCGACATTGCCCGATCCCTGCATTACCTGGTGTTCTATCACTTGCTGCAGGATTCCGGCCAGCAGGCGGCGAACGATCCGAAGAGTTCCGCATCGTCGTTGATCGAAGCGGCGGGACTGAGCGTGCTGAGCCGATTCATCGATGGCTTCGACGGCGTTCTGATCCATCATTTCGATTCCGTTTTGAGCAACTTGGGCGGCGATTTGAACGGCCCCTTTCTGGACCGGCCCGTGTTCGAAACCTATTACCGGAGTTATTTTTTCTCCGGACTGTATCATTACGGCAATTTTCTGCTGAATCAATACAGTTCGACCGAAGCCGCCTCCCGATTTGCCGCCGTCCTCGGGAACTCGAAGCAAGGCATCGCCGGCGAATTTTCGGTCTGGTATCATCGTTCGATCGCAGCCGAACAAGGCGAGGCCAGGGTTGCCGATTTGATCGGTGATTTGGACGGTCTGCCGTCACTCGGTCTGCCGCCCCTGAGTCATACGCTGGCAGCCTCGTTGCAACGCCTGTCTTTCGGCGCGCCTGAAATTGCCGCGACCGCCGGGAAAATCTGGCCTCGCGCCGACTCCCGAATCTCTCACCGCTTCGAGCTGGCCTCTTTGTTGAGTCAAAGTCTGCTGGATTTGAACGAAGCCGAGCGCATTTACCAGTCCATTGTTCGCGATGCACCGAAAACCAACAGCCAAGTGCAAGTCTGGCTGGCGCATTACAACGGCAACGACGATCAATTGCTGGCGATGGCGCGCGACGACGATTTGCCGCCCAACGTTCGGGCCAAAGCCTTGTCGCTGGCGGACGACGAAGCGCTCGAAAGCACCGTTCAGCAGGTGTATCGGGAACTCGTCCAACGTGCTCCGGACGACTGGACGACATTGTCCTACTATCTTGAATTTCTTAAGGAACGCAAGGATTACCAGGCGATCGTCGAACGGGTCGTGCCGTGGATCGAACACGACGGCCGAAGCAGCACCGGCTTCGATTCTCTGAAAGCCCGAGTGACTCTGTCGAATGCTCTGCTGGCTCAAGGCAAAAAGCAGGAAGCCTGGAGTACTCTGAAGGATGTCATCGGCAGCGATTACGGGCTGGTCTTGCGGCAAGGCGTCAAAGTTCTGTCGGCTCTGGGCGACGACGAGAAGGCTACACAACTGGCGTTGCACGCGGTCGAACGCTATCCGTCCAGTCTGAACTCGTTAACCGGTTTGCTGGAAGTCTTGTGGCGGCAGAAAGCCAGCGACGATGCCGCCAGATTGTTGAAACAATGGCCGCATCGCATTTCCGAAGCAGACTGGCGCTGGACGGTCGGCGACAGCTTTGCGAGGCAGTTCGGCGACCGGCCCAAGGAAGCCGAACAGGCATTCGGAGCACTGATCCGGGCCGGCGTCGATCCATGGTCTTTACAGGGAATTGCTGCGGCCATCGCCAACCGGGGCGACAGCGCAACGGCCTTTCAACTGCAATCGCAGTTGCGCTGGAATGGCCCCGGTTATCTCGAGATGCTGGTCAAATCCTACCGTTATCTGAAAGAGGCCAAAGGGAGGGACGCGGCTTTGGCCTGGTTGAGCCCGCAAATTCCGCCCCGGATTCGCAACATGGCCAGCATGATCTATTTCGGCCAACACGAATACGATTTGCTGTGGGATCTTATTCCAGACCCGGAAGCAGGCGATTATCCGGAAGCGGTCTGGTTGTACCGAGCCGCCGCTTCCCTGATGCAAACCGACCTGGCCGACGACCGGCACCGCCTGTTGCTTGACCATTACCGTTCGGAAAGCAGTGACGATTATCACCGTCTGGGCCGATACCTGCTGAAATTGATTGACGAGCCGGAGCTTACGGCACAAACCTTGGCTGCCAAAGAGGTCTGTGAAACCGCGTTCTTTCTCGGTTGGCGGGCCAAGTCGGAGCGCCGTTATCACGATGCCGCCGACTGGTTTCTGACCAGCGTCGCCACGGGGCTCCAACAAAACGGTGAATACCGTTGGTCGTTCGAGCAATTGTATCTTTGGCACAACCAAGGTCTCAGCTTGAAGGTATTGGCCGATCGAGGCGCCTGACGAGTTTCGGAAACTACGTTTCGGTCTCGGGCACGATTTGCAACAAAGCCGTGGGCTTGACCGAAACGTCGCCGGAAAAAGGCCGGCTGTGGGACGCCAACAGCAGCAATGACGTGGCGATGGCGATCGAAAAAATGGTCAGCATGATCCGATTGGTCGGCGCGCCTCCAGCACCAGCATGAAATGCAGAGTTTTCGCCAAGTCCACTGGCAAGATCTTCATAATCATTTGCATTGGCAGTGATGAGTCCCCGCAGGATGTCTTATTAAAAAAAAGACCTGCGAGATTTTTAAAACCCCGCAGGTCCGTGTTCCGTCTTTTCGTTTCTTCAGGACTGACTACTAATGATCTTCATAGCCTGCAAAACGCTGCTGCGGGTCTTTGCGCCGATGGTCCCGCTGATTGTTCGGCGGTTCATGACGTACCGTCTGGGCACCGTTGCCCTCTGGATTGTCGAAGCGTGGACGGTTGTCGTTCGAGTTGTTTCGGTCGTTCCTGCCTTGAAGAGGGCGGTTTTGCCCGTAATTGCCGGCATCCTGACGGGGACGGCCGTACGGATGGCCGGCAGGCTGATGACCGGGATTCGAATCCGCTCCGTTCCAGGATTCCCGAGGCTCTTTCCGTCCGTAGCGGGGAGAGCGGTCGGGTGCATCGTTTACCGGTTCCCTTTTTCCCCATTGCGGGTATTCGGGCTCGGAATGACGAGGGTGACGATCGTCCGGCTCCGCTTTCAATCTACCTTCCTTAGGCCAGGGCGGATTGGCATGATAGATGACCGGAGGGTGGTCATGATGAGCGTGATCGTCATGGTCGTGGTCATAATTTTTATAAACGGGATACGGTTTATAAACAGGATAAGGTTTATAAACGGGATATGGGGCGGGAAGGTAGCTGGGGGGATAAGCGCCGTAATAGCTCCTCTGGGTAATCACGGTACCGCCGCCGTACACCGGATAGGAGGCGGCGGCCGGGTAATAGACGGCCTGCCGGTAAGGCGCGCAGGCGGCCAGCCATAAGACGGCAACGCTTAAAAACAATCCCTTGGCTTGTTTGGCGGATCTGTTCATGTTCTATCCTTTTGCGCTGGTTGATTTTAGCTAAAGGATAGCGGATCGATGCTGAATGTTGGATGAATTGCTGTAAAATTCCTTTACTGCCGGCTGGAACCAAAACGCTCGGCAATCAGGTCAAACAAAAATGAATCAGGAGTCCGATGAAAAACGAAGTCATTGATGCAATTGTCTCGCCCGAAGGCCGGCTGGACGTGCTTTCCCGCGCCGAAGTGAACAAGCTTCTGGATACGAGTCAGGGCGGGCTGTACAGGACCTTCAGAAACTGCTCGCTGGCGGTGCTGAATTGCGGTTCCACGATGGACGACGGCAAGGAGCTTCTCGAGCGGTATCCGTCCTTCTCCATTCGCGTCATTCAGGAGCAGCGCGGCATCAAGCTGGAGGTGAAAGACGCTCCGGCCAGCGCCTTCGTCGACGGCAAAATGATTACCGGCATCAAGGAGCATCTGTTCGCGGTATTGCGCGACATCATTTATGTCAGCGACGAGATTTACGATACTCCCAAATTCGACCTCAACTCGTCCTACGGCATCACCAATGCCGTATTCCATATTTTGCGCAACGCCAATATTTTGCGCCCGAGGATCAATCCGAATCTGGTCGTTTGCTGGGGAGGCCATTCGATCAGCCGCAAGGAATACGACTACACCAAGCAGGTAGGGCATGAAATGGGCTTGCGCGGCCTGGATATCTGCACGGGGTGCGGGCCGGGCGCGATGAAAGGGCCGATGAAAGGAGCGGCGATCGGCCACGCCAAGCAGCGCATCAAGCACGGGCAGTATCTCGGCATTTCCGAGCCGGGTATTATCGCCGCCGAGTCGCCGAATCCGATCGTCAACGACCTGGTCATTTTGCCGGATATCGAAAAACGTCTCGAAGCCTTCGTTCGCGCCGGCCACGGCATCGTGGTATTTCCGGGCGGCGCCGGCACCGCGGAGGAGATTTTGTATTTGCTCGGCATTTTGCTGCATCCGGACAACATGGACATGCCCTTTCCTCTGATCTTTACCGGACCGGCAAGCGCGGCCGACTATTTCGACCAGATCGATCGCTTCATCGAGGGGACTCTCGGCAAGGCCGCCCGGCAGCGTTACCGGATCATCGTCGACGATCCGGCCAGAGTGGCGGTCGAAATGCTGGCCGGCATCAAGGAGGTGCGCGAGTTTCGCAAACAGACCGGCGATGCCTATTATTTCAACTGGCAACTGAAAATCGACAAAGTGTTTCAAATGCCTTTCATTCCGAGCCACGACAACATGAAGAATCTGGCATTGCACAAAAATCAGGAAACCCACCTGTTGGCCGCCCATCTGCGCCGGGCTTTCTCGGGCATCGTGGCCGGCAACGTGAAAGACGAAGGCATCCGGGCGATCGAGCAGTACGGTCATTTTGAAATTCAGGGTGATGCCGGCATCATGCAGTTGATGGATTCGTTGCTGGCGTCCTTCGTCACGCAGCATCGGATGAAACTGCCGGGAAAAAAATACGTGCCTTGTTACCGGATCAGTCAAAACGCGGAGCCGGTGGCCTGACGCATTCGGCATCCGATTCAAGAGGTAAAGCAATTCATCGATCATGAAAGTGATTTTGACTGAAAAACCGTCGGTAGCCCGTGACATCGCCCAGGCTCTGGCGGTACGGAGCCGGAAGGACGGTTATTTCGAAGGCAACGGCTATCAAATCACCTGGGCGTTCGGGCATCTGGTCGGCCTCAAGGAGCCGGACGATTACAATCAAGCCTGGAAGCGCTGGTCGCTGCAAACGCTGCCCATCATTCCCGAGCCATTCGCGCTGAAAGCCCGGGGCGATGACTCTGCGATCAAACAATTGGCCGTCATCACCCGTCTGTTTCAAGGCAGCGACGAAATCATCTGCGCAACCGACGCGGGCAGGGAAGGGGAACTGATCTTTCGCTACATTTTAACCTGGACCGATTGCGTGCATAAACCGGCCAGACGCCTGTGGATCAGTTCGTTGACGGATGAAGCGATTCGTCAAGGTTTTCAACAGTTGCAGGATTGCCGTGTCTACGAGGGACTTTACCGGGCGGCAAAATGCCGAAGCGAAGCGGACTGGATCGTCGGCATGAACGCCACCCGGCTGTATACTCTCAAGTTCGGCCAGGGCGGCACGCTGTGGACTTTGGGGAGGGTGCAGACGCCGGTACTGGCGCTCGTGGTGCAACGCGACCGGGAGATCGTTCATTTTATTCCGAAGGACTTTTGGGAGTTGATCACGGTTTATCGTGAAACCCGCTTTCAATATACCGGCGGGCGGTTTGAGCGGTCGGACGATGCAGAAGCGCTGTTGAATCGCATCAAAACCGATGACTTTCGGATTACCGGCGTCAAGGGCAAGCAGGAGCAGATATGGCCGCCTCTTCTCTACGATTTGACCGATTTACAGAAGGACATGAGCCTGCGCTACGGTTTTACCGCAGAGAAAACTTTGAATGCGGCCCAGGCGCTGTATGAAAAGAAACTGATCACTTATCCGCGCACGGACAGCCGCTGCCTCGGCAGCGACATGAAGCCGCTGATGAAGCCGCTGCTGGAACGGTTGGCCCGGCGCTTCGCCGAGGCTGTGGCCGGCCTCGATCTTGAGCGTCTGGTTATGGGCGATCGCCTGTTCAACGACGACAAAGTCAGCGATCATCACGCCATCATTCCGACCATGACCTTGCCGGGCCTTCTCGCCGACGAGGAAGCCAAAGTGTTTGACGCCGTGGCGCAACGATTGATCGCGGCTTTTTATCCGCCTTGCCTCAAGGAAGTTACCAGCGTTCACGGCCAGGCCGGCGGCACGGAATTCAAGACCACCGGAACGGTCGTTATCGATCCGGGCTGGCAGGCATTGTTTAAAATCCCGGAACCGGCTTCGGAAGACAAAGAGCAAAAGCATCTGCCTCGGTTTGTACCCGGCGAATCCGGGCCCCATCAACCTGCCGTTACCCAGGGCAAAACGACGCCTCCCAAACCTTTCACCGAAGCCAGCCTGCTCGGCATGATGGAATCGGCGGGAAAGACTTGCGACGACGAAGAGCTCCGGGAAGCCCTCAAGGAAAAAGGTCTGGGCACGCCCGCCACCCGCGCGGCGATCATCGAAACGCTGATCCGGAGAAATTATCTGCAACGCCAGAAAAAGACGTTGCTGAGCACCGAAGCGGGCCGTCATTTAATCTCGCTGATCGCCGATGAGCGGTTGAAATCGGCGGCGATGACCGGAGAATGGGAATCCAAGCTCAAAAAAATCGAACGCAACGCCTACGATCCGGATCAATTCATGGCCGAAATTGTCGCTTTTACCCGTAAAATGCTGGAAACGCAGCACCGGATCGATGACAGCCGGTTCGGCGATTGCCCTTTATGCGGCCATGCTGTAATCGAAGGCAGGCAGGGGTACGGCTGTAGCCGATGGAAAGAGGGATGTCGTTTTGTTTTGTGGAAACAGGTCTTCGGCGTCGAGGTCAACCACGAGATGGCTCGTCAGTTGTTGCAGAACTTCCAGACCGACTCGGCTTATTCCGTTCATGTCGATGACGAGATCTTTCAGGCTCGGTTGACGCTGAACCCACAGGGGCAAGCAGGCTATCTTAGATACCAAAGTCAGTCGAGCCCGGTAACGGCCGCTCTGGCGGATTGTCCGCTCTGCGGCGGCAAGATCGTCGAAACCGCCAAAGGCTACAGTTGCAGCGAATGGCGCAGCGGCTGCAAAATGGTGATCTGGAAAACCCTCGCCCATAAAGAAATCACTCCGGCGATGGCGAAAAAATTGTTGACTCATGGCGAAACCGGCGTGCTGACCGGCTTCAAATCGGGCCAGGGCAAAGATTTCAGCGTTAATCTGAAGCTGGTCAACGGACAAGTCCGGATGGAGTTTGCCGGTCGCTCCGGCTCCAGGACAAAGTAATAAAACCATCGAAGCGAAACTCGATGGTTCCGGTAACGCCCAAAGGCTTTTTGAATTGCTTAATTTGTTTCTTGTCGCGAACTTGTCGGCGATGAAATGTCATCGGAGCAGAGAAAGGCACGGATGAAAACCGTTTAATGACGGTCCTGATGAATGCCTTGGAGACCGTTGGAAGAGGTGGGGATAACGAGGAGCTTATTGAAAAAGGCAGAGCCGGGGATGTTGCACCCCGGCTCGATTGATGTTGAATGAAATACCGATTTCCCTGTTCCGGTGCTGCGTCAGCATGACTTACCGCAGCACCGATTTCCCTTTCATCGAATCCTTGATAAATTTTTCCGGACGGGTTACTGCAGGCTGCCGGCCGTCATGGAATCTTCCACCACGTTGTGCTCGCCGTTCATCAGAATGCCGTCGCCCCAGGTGTCGTGGACGTTGACATGACTGATTTTGTTGTTGCTGCCGGTGATTTGGATGCCGTAGCCGCCGAGGAACTCGCCGTTGACGTTGCTGTTTTTGATTTCGAAGCCGGACACGGTGTTGCCGCTGCCTTCGATGGACAACAAGGCGCCGTCGTCGAGACCGGGCAAGGCGGTGTTGCCGTCGATCACCGGCTTGTCGTTGCCGTAAGCGCTCAGCGTAACGCCGCTTTGGGTGAGGCTCACGGTTTCCGCGTAAGTGCCGCCCATGACGTAGATGATGTCGCCGCTGGCGGCGCTGTTCAAGGCGGCCGTGATGGTTTTCAACGGTTGCGACGTCGAGGCGCCGCTGTTGCTGTCGGAGCCGGCGGCCGAAACGTAATACACGTTGCCGGCGGTCAGGCTGCTGCTAGTCACGGCGCCGCTGGACAGTGCGGACACGCTTCCGCTCGCCGTGGACGTGCCGGTGCCGGCCGTCGATACGCCGTT
This sequence comes from Methylosarcina fibrata AML-C10, assembly GCF_000372865.1. Lineage (NCBI taxonomy): Bacteria > Pseudomonadati > Pseudomonadota > Gammaproteobacteria > Methylococcales > Methylococcaceae > Methylosarcina > Methylosarcina fibrata. The sequence continues at coordinate 341,015 of NZ_KB889965.1, forward strand.
CAGCTTAGCATTGTCGGCCGTGATGCCGGTGCTGTCGCCGGCAGTGGCCGCTGTTGTTGCGGTGGAACCGGATACCGCCGTTGTCGTGTCGGCCGTTGCGGCGGTCATCGACGACGTGGTCGCCGTGGCCGAGAACACACCGTATTTGGTGTACCAGCTCTTGACGGTATTCATGATGTTCGTGTCGTTGCGGACATCTTTGTGAGAGTAACCGGCATAGATCTTCAACTCATGAGTCACGCCATTGCTGGTCAGCAGCGAGTCGAGCGTTTTATCGTCCTCGACAGGCACTGTGGAATCGGCGTCGCCGTGGTGCATCTGATAAGGCACCTTGATGCCGTTGGCTTGAGCCGAAGAAGTCCAGGTCGGCGCTTTCTTGTCGCTGACGCCGCCGGCGGTATGCGAGGCCGCCTTGAAATCGTTCGGATAGGAACCGACCAGCGCGGCGGTGACGAACGCACCCATGCTGTGGCCGTGAGCGACTATGCGCTTCATGTCGACATAACCCAAACCGCAGAGAATGTCCCAGGTTTTATGGGCCCGCTGAATATTGGCGGTACTGGCTCCCTGATCTCCTGTAGGAGAGCCTGTATCGTTGCTCGCGTGAGTATAGTTGGTACCGATCGCCACCATGCCCCATTGCTGGAACAGTTTGGCCGTTTCGACCGGAGCCGTGCCGCCCAGGCCGTGGCTGACGATGCCGCCGGGGAACGAGCTGCCGCCGGTGCTGGGTTTGAAGAGGATGCCCTTCAGGTTATAGCTGACGCCGCCGTCGGTAGAAACGTAGGTCCAGGTGGCACCGCTATTGGAAGTGGGATCGCCACTCAGCTTGAAATTCGACATATTGGCGTTGCAGGCACTGCCGTCGCTGCCGCCACCGCCACCGCCACCACTACCGTCAGAGGCGAGAGTCGTCGCACTGACCGATCCGGATTTGGACGAGGTATTGCCCGCAGCATCGTAGGCCGCTACTGAAAACTGATAACTTGTAGAAGGGCTAAGACCGGTGCTGGAGTAAGAAGTGCTGCTAACGGTCGCGACTTGAGTGCTGCCTCTATAAACTTTATAGCCTTTTACGCCTACGGAGTCGGAGGATGCTTTCCAGCTCAGATCGATCTGTGATGAAGAGGAGGCGGTCGCTGTAAGTCCGCTGGGAACGGTAGGCGCCGTCCTGTCTCCCCATCCGCCGCCCGGCCATCTGGCCGCTTCGGCAGAATTTACTTGAACGATACTGATTAATAATGCTAGACAAAAAATAATAGTTGCTTGTAGAATGATTCCCGTAGACGGACTTCTACCGCGGGTATTTAACGTAGAATATTTCATAGGTTACTCTCGTTCGTACTCGACTGTACTTGTCGTTTGAGTGATATTAAGTAATCGATGGGAAACTGGTCATTTCCTGTCAATTACTCGTTACTAAAAATAAAAAATAAAAAACCTCCTCAGATAACTGGATAAGCGCGAACTTGAACATTATTTGAGGGGGTACCTTAGCCAATCTTCTTGGCAACAGCGATAGTGTGCCAGTCGTTTCTTAACTAAATGTTAAGAGCTCTGCAAATCGGCTTTTTTTTTGAGTTTTTTTATCGCGTCCTTCCAATTAAAGCCTATTTTCGTGATTCTGGTAGTCTTCCGGAGAAAATTTGCAGTTACTTTCACAAAAATGAGCGAGTGTCTGAGGTCACAAAATACGTCTTCAAGACGCTGCTGGAATGGAAAGACCGCCCCTTACCGCTCGACATAACAGCTTTCAGAAATCTGCATTCATCGGGATAAATAATCCGCTGCCGCGGTATTCGGGCATGATGGTCCGGCTTTTCCTACGGCGCTCTTTAAAGCCTCGCCGCAGATAGAGGCATTGTCAAAAGCTGATAAAAAAGTAAAGGAGTGAACGTTCAGGATGGGCGAATTGAGCGGGTCAAAATTTTTTAATCGTTGCTTTCTTTTATAGCCATTCCCGGCCGTTTACCGCTCAGCAGATAAGCAAACGCGATGACTTCAGCCACGGCCAGATAAAGTTCGCGGGGAATTTCTGCCTCTAACGGCACTTTGGCTAATAAGCTGACCAAAGCGGCATCCTGTTGTAAAGGAATTCCATGGTCTCTGGCCAGATCGACGATTTGATCCGCCAGAAATCCTTTGCCTTTGGCGGTTACTTTGGGCGCTCCACTGCCGTCGTAATTCAAAGCAACGGCGATATTAGGCTGATGAGGAGCGGGTTTGGAGAGAGAAGTCATGCGTGAAGATCCAATAGCGGCAGTGCATCGGTTTTCTTTGGCGTAGATACCGGGGGCTGATTCAGGACCGTTATATTTCCGGTTTCCAGGCCCGCCTGATCCAGCCTGGCCCGCAATAGTTCGCAGTAGCCTCGCATGAGTGCGCCGGTTTCTTCCCGATCGCTCCACATGGTTGCCTCGATCCTCGATCCGTTCCAGACGAGCCGGGCATTGAATTTGCCGATTCCGGGCGGTTGCAGTTCGATGGTGGCTGTCCAGGACGACGGCGAGTCTTCACTGAATGCTTCGGAAGTGTCCGGCGTAATGAATAACCTGGCGCTGTCCTGATAGTTCCCGTCCGTAAAAGGAATCGTTAATTGCAATGCGGCTGGACCGCCATCCTGAGGTTGCGAGGCGAGTTGATCCACGGTAATTTTAGCCAGGGCTCCTTCCGCCTTGAGCGCCAGTCTATCCAGAATGGTCATTTCCGGAAGGGCATGATCGTTCCCGGTTTGAAGCGGTGACGGCTGTGCCGGAGAATTTTCCGGGAATTTGGCTGCCGAGGTTTCTTCCGCCGTTCTCGGCATGGCGGCACGGACGACAGACAGTAGATGAAGCAGGCGGGCTTTTAAATCATTTCCGGGAAAAGGAGTTCCGGAGGTTAACTGAGCAGCCAATTGGGCCTCATGAAACAGACCGGATTCGAGCAAGGCTTTTTTCAAGCCGTCGGCAGTAAAAAGCTGCGTCTTTTCGGGTAGTGCGGCGATGAGGCTGTCCATCGCGAAACGGATGGAATCGGGCGGATTCGTATCAGGGTTCCGGGACAAGCCTTCCCAGAATTTTATCAATTCGCCGATATCCGCCTGTTTAGGTAAAAACTCGCGCAAAACTTTCGGGAGGATGGCCTCTTCGGTTCGTGCAGGCAAGGGAAGGAGGCGGAATTCCGGTGGATTTCCCGGGTGAGCCAACTGAAGATGCAGCTTTTGATTGAGCGGCAGGTCGATCCGGCTAAAAGCCGACAGCGTTTTGCCGTCCGCTGATCGCTGAAGCAGGAACCGGTTTTCTCCCAAACGCGCCTTGACCGTGACTTCGATTACGCTTCCCGGTTTGAGCGGCTCCTGCTGCGGTGCCGGCGCGTCCGATAGGGGGGAGGTGGCTGAGACGGGACGAAGGAACGGTGGAATCTCCATCGCTTGCTACTGGATTCTCTCCGTCTGTTTTTTGACGGATTTTGCAATGTGAAATTCCGGTTCGGGCATGGGTTTGCCGATGTGGTAACCCTGGGCATAATCGATGCCCATGGCCGAAAGTACTTCCAGTATGGCTTCGTTTTCGACAAATTCGGCAATGGTTTTTATACTCATGCCTTGCCCCACGCTCTTGATCGCATTGACGAACAGTTGATCTTCATATGAGTTGGTAATGTTTTTGATAAACGATCCGTCTATTTTCAAATAATTGACTCGCAGTTTCTTGAGGTAATTCATCGAGGAAAAGCCTACGCCGAAATCGTCAAGAGCAAAGCTTCCGCCGATGCTTTTGATATTGAGTATCAGATCGTGAGCCGCCTGGAGGCTGGTCACCGCCTGAGTTTCGGTGACTTCAAAAATAAAATTGCTGGCCTCGAGCCTGTAAGTGTCGAGAAGGCGCGTAATGATGTTGAAAGTTTCTCTGTTCGAGAGCATTTCGCCGGACAAATTCAGTGATAATTTGACGTCGAATCCTTGCTCGATCAGTTCGGCCTGCTTCATGAAGGCCAGTTCGAGCACGCGCTGATCCAGATGCAAAATCAGTCCCGTCTTTTCGGCGGTTTCTATGAACATGCCCGGAGGGATAATCTCGTCGGTTGGGCTTAGCATTCTGAGCAGACACTCGTAGTGCGTTATTTTTCTATTAGCAATGCTCATGATCGGCTGGTAATACAGCATCAGCCGATTATCTTCCAAAGCTTTTTCGATGTTGGTTTTCCAGGTGACCCGTTTTCTGATTTCATGCCGGTTGATGTCCTCGTTGCTGGCCAGACGCCAGCCCCCGCGTCCTTGCTCTTTGGCCCGGTACATCGCGATGTCGACGGAAGCCAGCAGATCCTGAGCCGTACAATTCTGTTCGGGGAACATCAACAAACCGGCGCTGATCGATACCCGATGCTGTTCGTTGCCGTCGGCGATGACGACCGTCGTCATTTCCGAACACAGTTTCTGCACGAAGTCTTCGGCATGTCTTTGAGTTATATTCGGAGCGAGAATGATGAATTCATCTCCGCCAAAGCGGGCGACCACGTCGGATTTGCGGGTGGTCTTCTGCAATTTTTCGGCGACCTTGATCAGCAGTTCGTCCCCTATTTGATGGCCGCTGCTGTCATTGACATACTTGAACTGATCGATATCGAAGAAAATAAGAGCCGAAGTATGATCGTATCGGCTCGCGACGGAGATGGCCAACTCCAGCTCTTTTTCGAATTTTCTTCGATTGTAGAGGCTGGTTAAGGGATCGTGCTCGGCTAGCCAGGTGAGCTGGTTTTCGGACTTTTTTCTTTCGGTCAGGTCCAGCCCGACGACGAGCGTGTTCGGTATGGCATTGGATTCGGAATCTTCGACGACCAGAGGCGACAGGAACCAGGAAATGTATAACTCGTTTCCTTCGAGGGCGTGAATCGGGCATTCAAACTGAAATGTTTTCTTACGCTTTTCAACGAGGTAGGTTTTCGAAGCCTGGATAAACTCGGAAATCTCTTCGGTCACGAACAATTCAGTGAATTTTTTTCCAAGCAGATCGGTTTCCTGATAGCCGGTTAGAAATTCGGCGTATTTATTGGCCGAACTGATCAAACCGGTACTATCGATGGTTAAGATAATGACCTGGGTGGTGTCCAGTATTTTGTCGATAAAGTTTTTTTCATTCTGCAACTCGCGTGCTTGATCGGAAAGTCTCAACGTTCGTTGTATGACCTGTTCGTCCAGTTCTTTCAGAGTATCGATAAGATCATGAGCAGCCGATTCCAGCACATCGATTTCATCCTTGAATAACCACCGTTTTTTAGAGGTAAACACATCGGTAATCAGCGAATACTGTTTCCTCGCGATAAGAGGCAACAGGTTGACCAGGTTTTTCAGCCTGCTGCTCGGGCGAAGCAACAAAATCAATAAAACCCAGCCCGAAAAGAGCATGCTCAACAAGCCGCCGATTCCGTACAAGGCGGTGGCATGGTTCAAGGCCGTAATACTTTCGGTGATGTCTTCGATAATCAGCAGCGTCGTATTGTTGTTGTCCTTGAAAGGAAACGTGATCAGTTCGTACGTTTTACCTTCTGAATTCAAAATTCTTGCCTTTCGAGGCAAACCGGAAGGATGTTTCTTACTGAATTCCAACAGTAGGGGCGTGTTTTTTTCCAGTTCGGTCAAGGCCAGGACATTAATCGACCAGGGTTGAATTTGCAGCAGGCCTTTCCGGGAAAGTTTTGAAACGGGCGTCAGAATACCTACGTCCGATCCGGTGATGTTTTTCATCTGCAGCACCGTATCGGCCAGATCGATGCCGAAAATGAAAATTCCTATGAAATCGCCGTTATGCAGAAACGGGGAAGCATGGAAATGAATGCAGCTTTCCATGCACAAAATGCTATCGAACGGCGATTCGTTTTTGGCGACAAAGTCGAGGCCTTCCTTGAGCTGCTCTTCATATTGAGAATTACCCCAGTTGCCTACCAGGCGGCCTTCTTTAGTAAACAAAAACGCGGATTCGATATCCGATTCGAGCTCGATTTGAAACCAATTGCCGTCGATGAGTTTCTTGATGACTTTGAGAGCTTCCGTTTTGGCTATGGAGCCATCGAGCAGAGTCGGAATCAGCCAGCTCAGATCCACCCGGTCGCTTTTGATGTCTTCCATGATGCCCTGAAAAGCTTGATGATACGAGCGCTGAATCCTGGCTCGTTCCTGCTCGTAATTATTGTCCAGGGTCATCTTGCCGAACAGCACGATGCCCGCCGAGGCAAGGAAAGTGGCAAAGCTGACGGACAAAATCGCTTTCCATACCAGGCTCAGGTAGCGCTGCTGCATTTTCTTGAAAGAAATCATAAAAGATGAAAATCAGGCGCTTTTTAATTCTTGCCGGATCAAATCGAAAAGATCTTTATAGTTGGCGGGCAAACCTTGATAAGTAGTGTCCGGAAAGATCAGGTAGGGTGCACGTAAACCGAAATAGTCCATGGGCTCTCCTATTTGTTTTAAGTCAATACCGAATCGAGCCAATAATCTGGCCAGCTTGGGCTCCATTAACGCGGCGCCGTAGTCAAGATCGGCTTCCATCATTAATATAATAGCGGTAAATGCCAAACACATGGGGATATAATTAAGCGAAAATCGTTTTTCACCCTTTCCGTCATCATTTGAATCGGTTTCGAAGCGATATATTTTGTCACTGGCTCGACGCCGAAAGGAGGGAACGATGGCCATCCTTGAAATTTCACCGGTTTTACCCTGACGCAGGTGATTGATGGGCATATCCTGAAAATCGAATGTTCTTGTATAGTGATCTTCGATAGGCAACGTAAAAGTGGAATGGCTATCCAGAGGAATCAGCCGGACATTGCCGATGGGTTGATTGCTGGGCTTATGAAATTGCAGACAATGGATTGAATGAGGATCCCAGACGTCGGTTTCGATCTGGCCTTCGACTTCTTCGGAGGAAATTATTTTTTGTTCTTCATAATAAACCTGATATCGAAGATGATAAGCCAGCTTCAGCATTTCCGACGTGGTTGCCTTGACCGTATAAAAATACTTCCGGTAATGCGCTGTCATGTCCAGATCATCAATCATTTAAACTCCCTTCTCTGTTAATTTTTAGGATCCTGACTAAGCTGTATAGCATAGTTCATTGAAATGATTAGTCTAGGAGTTAACGGAGATTATGAGCGGTTTCCATGGCAATGTCAGCCCCGGTTATCTGGCCAAAGCAGCGACCCTGTTTTTACCCTTGAAACTGATGAGTTATGAAAGAATGAACATCGGTCGGGGGCATCATGTTCTGGATGTCGGTTGCGGTCCTGGAACCGATGTTCTGAATCTGGCGGAACGGATAGGAGCCGGCGGCAGTGTCACCGGCGTGGACTATGACGGCCTGATGTTGAAGGAGGCCAATCTCAAGCTCAAGAAGGCGCCGTTGGGAGAATGTGTCGGACTGCTTCAGGGCGATGCGGCGGCGTTGCCTTTTCAATCCGACTATTTCGACAGCAGCCGGAGTGAACGGCTGTTCATGCATCTTGCCGATCCCGAAAAAACCTTGTCGGAAATGGTCAGGGTGACCCGACCCGGAGGAAGAGTCGTCGTAGTCGATACCGACTGGAGCAGTTTGTCGATAGACAACCCGTTGCCCCGGATGGAACGGATCTTTTCGGACTACCGCATCAACCGCATCTTAAAAAACGGCTATTCCGGACGGAGCTTGTACCGGCAATTTCAAAAACATCAATTAATCGAAGTGGAAGCGCAAGCTTTCCCGATCTGTATTACCGATGCCGAACTGTTCTACTTCATTTCCATGCAGCAGGCCGTTGAAGATCAGGCTTTGGCCGACGGATTGGTTGCCCGCCGGGAATTGGATGACTGGCGAAATGCATTGAATGAAGCGTCCTGCTGTAAAAGTTTTTACGGCAGCGCGACGGCAGTCATGATATCGGCTACCAAACCTCATTAGAGGCAGCCGGCAGCCCTTCAAACTTTTGAGCTTTTGTTGGACAGGGTTAAAAAACCTTGTCCTCTGCCTCGACCATGCCTCCCCGCCATCCGTCTTTTTTAAAGAATTAGCGAAACGACTTTCCTCGCGATTTCTACTTTATTTCCTGAATATTCTTTCGACGTCCTGGACAAAAATTGAGCAGGACGTTCGGTATTTCTTCATTTGGAAAACGATGGCAAAAGCCGATGCAATATTTTTTATTGTGGATGGATGAACTTTTCAGTACTCTACTCGATGGCTGAGCACTGGAAAGACGCTGGGCTTACGGTAATAAAAAGTTGTCATTCAGGCTGATGCGAATTAAACGACGGGAAAGAAAAACCTATAAGAAGCAGTAAGATTGTTGTATGCCTTGATCGTTTACCGGTGTTGTCGGCTCATGACTGAATCATGAAAAACTATAAAAAATAATAAGACCAACAGGGGAGGATAAGGTGTTACAAGCATCTGTTTCAATCATTATTGCGTTATTGATGGGCATCGGAGGAGTGGGGTACGTCCTGTGGCAATTGAGGCGAATCCTCAATTACGAGCGGGGAAACAATGCCATGCAGGCCATTGCAGAGGCCATCCAGGAGGGCGCTTCTGCTTTTTTAAACCGGGAATATCGCGTATTGGCGATTTTTGTTGTGATAGTTGCTTCCGTCATATCGTCCTTCCTGCATTGGCAAACCGCCTTGTGTTTCATCGTCGGGGCCGTCGCATCTGCCGGAGCCGGCTATTTGGGCATGTACGTGGCCGTAAGAGCCAACGTGCGCACCGCGGCGGCCGCGAGCCGTGGTTTGCACGAGGGACTGCGGGTCGCTTTCGGCAGCGGAGCCGTTATGGGCATGTCCGTCGTCAGTTTCAGTCTGATCGGCATGACGATTCTGTATCTGATCTTCAGTGGTGATCCGAACCAGTTGGTGTACGTCACCGGTTTCGGTTTCGGCGCCAGCAGCATCGCTCTTTTTGCTCGCGTGGGCGGCGGCATCTATACCAAGGCCGCCGACGTGGGCGCCGACCTGGTGGGAAAAGTCGAAAAAGGCATCCCTGAAGACGATCCGCGCAATCCTGCCGTTATCGCCGACAACGTCGGAGACAACGTCGGCGACGTGGCCGGCATGGGCGCCGACTTGTTCGAAAGCTACAGCGGCTCGATTATTGCCGCCGCTACCTTGGGCGCTTCCCTGGGAACGGAAAAGGCCGCTGCTTTTATCGGTCTGCCTTTTCTGGTCGCCGCGGTGGGCGTCATTGCCAGCCTGCTCGGGATTTATATGGTGATCGGCGAAGAGCAAAGCCCGACCGAGGCCGCCAATATTTATAGTAAATTCTCGTCGTTGCTCAGCAAGCTGGCTCATCTTCTCAAACCCCTGGTTTCCAGGATCGACGAACGCGCTACGCTCGAAGATCTATTGGGCGCTTTACGCCGATCGGTCTGGGGCGCTTCCGTCGCGGTTTTAGGCTTGACTTTGCTGACCGTATTGATTTCCGGCGTCAGCATCAATTACTGGTTGGTCATTCTGGTGGGTTTGATTGCCGGCAATGCCATCGCCTATGCGACGGAGTATTTCACTTCCTATACCGATAAACCGACCCAGGCGATTGCCTTCGCCACGCAAACCGGCCCGGCTACGACCATTATCCAGGGCATGGCGGTAGGCATGCTCAGCACCGCCCTGCCGGTAGTGATCACGGCGGCGGCCATTCTTCTCAGCATCTGGTTGGGGCATAAAGCCGACGGGTCCATTACCGCCGGCCTGTATGCCGTCGCTCTGGCCGGAGTAGGCATGCTCAGTACCCTCGGCGTCACTCTCGCTACCGACGCCTACGGCCCGGTCGCCGATAATGCGGGCGGCATTGCCGAAATGGCGAAGCTTCCGGCCGAAGTGCGGCACCGTACCGATGCTTTGGACAGTCTGGGCAATACCACCGCGGCCACGGGCAAAGGATTTGCGATCGGTTCCGCGGTTCTGACCGCCCTGGCGTTGCTGGCGGCCTATGTCACCGCCGCCAGGATCGAAAATCTGGACATCCTGGGACCGACGATGCTTCCCGGCATCTTGATCGGCGCCATGATGCCTTATCTGTTCTCGGCGTTGACGATGATGGCAGTGGGCAAGGCGGCGCATCAAATCGTGGTCGAGGTGCGCCGACAGTTTCACGAAATCTCCGGCTTGATGGAAGGCACCGCGCAACCCGATTATAAGGCGTGCGTCGACATCAGTACCCAGGGGGCGCTCCGCCAAATGATCCTGCCCGGGTCACTGGCGGTGGTCGTTCCTTTGTTTGTCGGTTATCTGTTAGGCAAGGAAGCTTTGGCGGGTCTGCTGATCGGAACCATGTCGTCCGGATTCCTGCTGGCGGTGATGATGGCCAACGCCGGCGGCGCCTGGGACAACGCCAAAAAATGGATAGAGACCGGACAATACGGCGGCAAAGGCTCCGATCCTCATAAAGCGGCGGTGGTCGGGGATACCGTGGGAGATCCCTTCAAGGATACCAGCGGTCCGTCGTTGAATATATTGATCAAGCTGATGAGCATCGTCAGCCTGGTTTTCGCCACCTCTTTCGGATCGGGATGGCTCGCTTTCTAACGTATTTCCGCTTTGCAGGAACCGGGACTGTGCAAATCGGGTGTAGGGCATAAAATCGCTCTGCACCCGAAAGAAAGTCAGCCGGTTGATTCGAGCAATCCTTTCCAATGATGTCCCTCACGACGGCCGGCCTGGCTCCGCCGAAATGAGGGGTCTCGCATTCGTTATCCGTTGAGCGCGGTTGAAAAAAGATCGACCGCGTTTCCTCAGTTTTTAATCTTTTTTCTTCGAAAGTCGCCGGAGGCTTCGAGTTCCATCGGCATTTTTGCTTTGAAACATGACCGGTCCTCATGTCGTTAAAAGGGATCAAGCGAAACTTCCCGGCACGAATTCAAGACACCATTTTGCACCGAAAAACACGAGGATGGCTGCCTTTAATGTTGAAAACGGTATTTCAACTGTAGTATCGTTAATAGAACGTTCGGACGTCCGAAGTTAAAAACAGACCGGAATGGACGATTGTTCAACTAAGCGACGAATGCCTTCATCTTCCACCCACTTCTTTGACGCCGCGCATCCTCCGGAATATGCTGAACGTATTGTTAGTTGAGAGCGGTGTTGACGACACAATTCTCGAAAACGCCCTTTGCCGCGACGGCGCCCATATTCTGAAAACCCAGTATGGGCCTTTCTTTTTGACCCTGGTAAAAGAAACCCGCCCGGACGTGGTGGTGATTCATCTTGAGACGCCTTCGGCAAACCTTCTGGCGGATCTTTATCGACTGAATCAGCAATTTCCGTTGCCGGTAGTCCTATTTACCGGCGACGGCTCCAGCGAAACCATCGACAAAATCATCAAAGCCGAAGTCAGCGCTTTGATCCTGAACGGCGTGGACAACCGGCGCATCGGCGGCATCCTTCAAGTGGCGATGGCCCGGTTCAGGCATCAACAGGAGCTCAAGCGCGCCCTGGAAGAAGCAAGAACGCAGTTGGAGGCCAGGAAACAAATCGATCGCGCCAAAGCCATCCTGATCAAAACTCGGAATTTTACCGAGAACGAAGCCTACCATACGCTGAGAAAGCTGGCGATGGACAGAAACACCACATTATGCGAAATCGCAAGAAACGTCATCGCCATGGCGGAACTGCTGAAATAACAGAAACCCTAAGCTCTTTCATAATGATATGAAAACATTCATCAAAGCGATAGAAATATGGATTCCCGACCGGGAACGGACTCAGTTGGAGCTGGGTTCAGGCTTATACGGCACGTTGACCGATTTTAAAACCGCCAGCGAGTGGCAGCATTTTGCCTACGGTGAAGGCCTGCCCGGCAAAGCCTGGGCGGAAGGTCATCCGATCGTATTGACGAAATTCGAGCATTCCTGCTTCAGGCGGACAGAGGTTGCTCATCAGTCCGGCCTGACCTGCGGCATCGCGCTGCCGATTTTTTCCGGCGATTTTTTAATGGCGGTCGTCGTCTTTTTATGCGGCGACGATGACGAACAAATCGGCGCGATCGAAGTCTGGCGCAACGATCCGGCCGCCGGCGATTTACTCCGGGTCATGGACGGTTATTACGGCAAGCTCGAACAATTCGAAAAAGTATCCCGGCAATTGCAAATGCCGAAGGGTCAGGGGCTGGCGGGGATGGCCTGGGAGACGGGCATGCCGGTCTTGAGGGAGAACTTTAACCGAATCGCCGAGTTCGATCAGGAGGCTGATGCTCAACAAACCGGCATCACCACCGGTCTCGGCATTCCGGCCGCTCACAGCCACGATCAAATTTACGTCATGACCTTTCTGTCGGCGAAAGCCACTCCGATCGCCAAAAGGGTTCAGATCTGGATTCCGGACGATGAAAACGATCGGCTGGTCTGCCGGCAGGGTTACAGTAAAGAGAGTAATAATCTGGCGGAAATATTCGAAACCCTCACGGTTAAAAAAGGCGTGGGCGCTCTGGGCCGGGTCTGGCTGACCGGCATGCCGCTGATCACCGGAAATCTGGACATTCAATACAATCCGGAACTGGACAGCCTGAGCAGCATGCTGGCCATTCCGGTGATTGAACGGGGAAAGTTGAAAGCGATAGCGACCTTCTTATTCTAAAGAGCATTTTCATCCGCGGTACGAAGACGAATGGATTCGTCTTTGATACTCGCCTCGGCGGCCGATGATCCCGCCTGTGCCGCCGGCGGCACAGGCGAATCGAAAGCGTTTGAGCGCAAACCCAAAAAACGTCAGCCGCCCGCGCCCGGTGAAGCCTGCGGTCGCGTGCACCGGGCCGAAGACGGACAAACGCTTGTTAATCCAGCGATTTTATCCAAAACACGGTCTCTCGATTCGACAAAGAGCCTGCCTCTCCCCATTGTTTCCTCCGATGCTGCCTTTCGCCTGCTTCAGCCGGGCTGATTTGGTGCGATTGCACTGCCGTCATGCACATAAGTTGCGCAAGCTCTTCGGCTTCGAGAATTCCGAAAAAACGGCAAATTCAGCGAATGATCCCGGTTTCGAATCATAAGCATATGAAAATTCAAGTAAATAAATAGATAAAAGGAGAGTATTCAATTTTGGCATAAGTCCTGCTTATAGTTACGGTAAAGGCTCTAACGAAGGAGCCGAACATCAAGCTCACCGTTGAGCACATCTGACAAAGGCGTCAACTATCCCGTGCGTGTCTTGGACGGCAACGACACAACCGGGTGGAAGACGTTTTTTTTTGCCCTAAATTCGTAAACAGGACAATCGACTTATGAAATCATCTGGAAAACTTAACCTGCCCAAACTGGCTGGAGCCTTATCCACCGTAGCGGCCGTTGCTCCGTTCGTTTTTGCTACGTCCCTCGGCGCGGCCGAACTGGAAAAGGACAGCCTGAGATTCGGGTTTATCAAACTGACCGACATGGCGCCGTTGGCGGTGGCTTTCGAAAAGGGATACTTCGAAGACGAAGGGCTTTCGGTGCAGTTGGAAGCGCAGGCCAACTGGAAGATTTTACTGGATCGGGTCATCAACGGGGAACTCGACGGTGCTCATATGTTGGCCGGTCAACCCTTGGGATCGACCATTGGTTTCGGCACCAAGGCCGACGTTATCACGGCTTTCAGCATGGATTTGAACGGCAATGCGATAACGGTATCGAATGAAATCTGGAAGCAGATGAAACCGGGCATTCCGATGAAAGACGGCAAACCGGTGCATCCGATCAAGGCGGACGCCTTGAAGCCGGTGGTTGAAAAATTCAAAAGCGAAGGCAAGCCGTTCAACATGGCCATGGTTTTTCCGGTATCGACCCACAATTATGAATTGCGTTACTGGCTGGCCGCCGGCGGCATCAAACCCGGCTTTTATTCTCCTCCTCAGGACACTTCCGGCCAGATCGATGCCGACGCTCTGTTGTCGGTAACGCCTCCGCCGCAAATGCCGGCTACTTTGGACGCCGGCACCATCAGCGGCTACTGCGTCGGGGAACCCTGGAATCAGCAAGCCGTATTTAAAGGGATCGGCGTGCCGGTGATCAGCGATTACGAAATCTGGAAAAACAATCCGGAAAAAGTATTCGGTGTCAGTAAAGAGTGGGCGGATAAAAATCCCAATACGCATCTGGCTGTCGTCAAGGCGCTGATCCGGGCAGCGATGTGGCTCGATGCCGAAGATAATAAAAATCGCAAGGAGGCCGTCGAGATGCTGTCGCAGAAACAGTACGTCGGGGCCGATTACGACGTGATCGCCAACAGCATGACCGGGACCTTCGAATATGAAAAAGGCGACAAACGGGCATTACCCGATTTCAATGTTTTTTTCCGTTACAACGCGACCTATCCCTATTACAGCGATGCCGTCTGGTATCTGACGCAAATGCGCCGCTGGGGGCAAATCAACGAAGAAAAACCCGATTCCTGGTACATGGAAACGGCCAAGAAAGTCTACCGTCCCGACATTTACAGGGCCGCTGCGAAAGCGTTGATCGCGGAAGGCAAAGCCAAAGCCGGCGATTTTCCTCCGGAGAACGAAAGCGGCTTCAAAGCGCCGTCGGCCGATTTCATCGACGGCGTCGTGTTTGACGCCACCAAACCCAACGACTATTTGACCAAATTCGCCATCGGCCTGAAAGGCAAGCAAAAAGTCGTAGGCGGCAAGATCGTCGAATAACATTTTGAAGACGCTGTATGGAATCCGCCACTGATGAAAGTAAGGGACGACACTGGAGCGCAGGGACGTGCTCATTTTTTTACCGGATCGCCTAAGAGAGCGTTGATTTCAGCAAAATGGAAAGAGGCATATCATGAGCAATAGACTGATCAAGTTTTTTAATATCACCGGCCTGACCTGGTTCGTTCCTTTCGTGAAAATCGCAGCCGGAGACAACCCCGTCCAGCAACTGAGGCAGTTGTTTTTAATGATGGGCGTTCCTCTGATCGCTTTCGCCTTTTTCCTGGGCATATGGAGTTTTTCGGCCGCCAAGGTCAATACCAGTCTGGGAGCCATTCCAGGGCCGGGCGCTGTCTGGGAAGAAGCGAGGGGGTTGCTGGAAGAGCATTTCGCCGAACGGGAGAAAGAAAAGGCGTTTTATCAGCGTCAGCAGGAACGCAACGAACAAAAGCTGATCGAAGACCCCAATGCCCAAATCAAGAACCGTCCGTACAACGGCAAAGACACGTATCTGGATAAAATCGGAACCAGTCTCTACACCGTGTTTACCGGCTTCTTGATCGCCACCTTGGTGGCGGTGCCGGTAGGCCTTTTGTGCGGCATGAGTCCGATCGTCAACACCGCCATCAATCCCTTGATTCAGATTTTCAAACCGGTGTCGCCTCTGGCGTGGCTTCCGATCGTCACGCTGGTGGTCAGCGCCGTATACGTCAGCACCGACGATTCCTGGTTCGAAAAGTCGTTTCTGACTTCGGCGATCACGGTGACCTTGTGTTCGCTCTGGCCCACCCTGATCAACACCGCCGTCGGGGTATCGTCCATCGACAAGGACCTGGTCAACGTCGGCAAGGTGCTGCGTCTGAGTTGGGGCACCCAGATCAGGAAAATCATCATTCCCTCGTCGCTGCCTTTTATCTTTACCGGCATGAGACTGTCTTTAGGCGTGGGCTGGATGGTTTTGATCGCGGCGGAAATGCTGGCGCAGAATCCGGGCCTGGGCAAGTTCGTCTGGGACGAGTTTCAGAACGGCAGTTCCAACTCTCTGGGAAGAATCATGGTGGCGGTTTTTACCATCGGCATCATCGGCTTCATTCTCGACCGAATCATGCTGTCTCTGCAAAAAGTCTTCTCGTTCGATCGGGTAAGCTAAAGGAGACGCATCATGGCATCAGCAAATCTCAAGTCGAAAAGCCTTCATCTGGTCGATTTTTCCGGCGGAAAAGCCGTTGCGTTCAACGACAAGGCGGGCGGAATCGAGCCGGTCGGGAAAGAACCCGTGCTGGCTGCCGCCAAACCTCTGCTGGAATTAAAGAACGTATGCAAATTCTACGGCGACGGCCAGCAAAAAACGAGTGTCCTGAACAACATCAATCTGGAGATCAGGGAAGGCGAGTTTATCGCCATCGTCGGCTTTTCCGGCAGCGGTAAAACCACTCTGATCTCGGCGATTGCCGGACTCATCTTCCCCGACAGCGGCGACGTCCTGAAGCAGGGCAAGCCGATTACGGCTCCCGGACCCGATCGGGGCGTGGTGTTCCAGAACTACTCGCTCATGCCGTGGCTGACCGTTTTTGAAAACGTCGCGCTGGCGGTCGATGAACTATTCAAAGACTGGCCCGCGGAAAAACGCAAGGCCCATACCGAAAAATACGTGCGCATGGTGAATCTGGGCGCGGCGATGGACAAAAAACCCGCCGAGCTGTCGGGCGGCATGAGACAGCGGGTCAACGTGGCCCGGGCTCTGGCCGCCAGCCCCGACATCCTGTTGCTGGACGAGCCGCTCAGCGCATTGGATGCGTTGACCCGAGGCAATCTTCAGGACGAAATCCTGCAAATCTGGGAGCAGGAAAAGAAAACCGTCATTTTGATTACCAACGACGTCGACGAAGCCATCATCATGGCCGACCGGGTAATTCCGCTCAACCCCGGACCCGACGCCATGTTGGGCCCTGCGTTTACCGTCGACCTGGCCCGGCCCAGAGACCGTACCGCATTGAATCATGAGGAGGAATTCAAGCGCTTGCGGGCCGAAATCACCCGCTATCTGATGCACGTGGGCATGGAAAAGGCGAGCCAGGAAGGGACGGATAAAATCGTTCTGCCGAACGTCCGGCCCAACACCAGCAACGACTGGCAGAACGACAGCTCGGCTTTGAAGCCGTCGCAGGACGATTTGGGCAGGCCCCGTTATCTGGAATTTTCCCAGGTATCGAAGATTTACCCGACGCCGGACGGCAACGGCACCGTCAAGGTGGTCGACGGTTTCGACATGAAGATGAAGAAAGGCGAGTTCATTTCGATCATCGGCCATTCCGGCTGCGGCAAATCCACCGTTCTGTCGATGACCGCCGGTTTAAACAGCATTTCCGAAGGCGGGATTATTCTCGACAACCGGGAAATCGACAGCGCCGGACCCGACCGGGGCGTCGTTTTTCAGGCGCCCAGCCTGTTTCCCTGGCTGACTGCCTTTGAAAACGTCGCTCTGGGCGTCGATAAAGTCTATCCCCATGCGACTCGGCCGGAACGGGACGATATCGTCGAATATTACCTGACGCGCGTCGGATTGGGCGACTCTCTTTTCAAAAAGGCCGCCGACATGTCGAACGGCATGCGGCAACGCGTCGGCATTGCCCGCGCCTTCGCCTTGTCGCCCAAATTGCTGCTGCTGGACGAGCCTTTCGGCATGCTGGATTCGTTAACCCGTTGGGAATTACAGGAAGTACTGATGGAGGTCTGGGAAAGAACCCACGTCACCGCCATCATCGTCACTCACGATGTCGACGAGGCCATTCTTCTGGCCGACCGGGTGGTGATGATGACCAATGGACCGAAGGCCAGGATCGGAAAGATACAGGCCATCGATTTGCCGAGACCGCGCACTCGCAAAGCCTTGCTGTCGCATCCCGACTATTACCGCTATCGGGAAAGCTTGTTGACCTTTCTCTCCGAATGCGACCACACACACTGACTTTTGTCGTCATCAGATTTTAAAGAGGACTTTATGCCTAAACGAGCGAACATATTTTCGAACGCGACGTCGCTTTTATCGCTGTCATTGGTTTGCAGCGGCACCGCCATGGCCGGGATTACGCAGGACATCGAGGATGCCTTCAATTTTTATCATTACGGCCATAACGGAGCGATCCAGGCCGATCTGAACTACCGCTGGGAAAACGTCGACCAGGACCAAGGAGGCAACCCCAATCCGAAAACGGCGAACGCGAACACGGCCCGGCTGAGGTTGGGCGCGCTGTCGCCGGTGCTGTCCGGTTTCCAGGGCTACGCCGAATTCGAAGGGTTGTGGGCGATGCAGGAAGACTACAACAGCCTGCGGAACAACAATAAAGCCTATTCGGTCGTCGCCGACCCCGAGAAAACCGAGCTGAACCAGCTCTGGATCAGCTATTCGGGCATCCCCGACACCGTCGTCAAAGGCGGCCGTCAACGGATCAAGCTGGACGACGACCGCTTCATCGGCAACGTCGGCTGGCGGCAGTTGGAGCAAACTTACGATGCGGTCCTGTTGACCCACAACAACCAGCAGATTTACGGTCTGACCGTCAACGCCGGCTTCATCGGCAACGTCAACACGTTCACCTCGACCACCGAAAACATCGATGCGCCGATTCTGAACGTCAACTACAAAGTCGGCGATTACGGCAATCTGGTGGCCTATGGGTACTGGCTGGATTACCGGGAAAAGGAGAATTTCGAAAAGTCGAGTCAGACCTACGGCCTTCGCTTCAACGGCGTCTCGCCCACCTTCTTCGACCATTACAGCCTGTTGTACACCGCCGAATGGGGCAACCAGCGGGACTACGGGCACGGGCCGACTAAATACGAAGCCGACCGGTTCAACTTCATGGGCGGCGTCAAAGCGTTCAACGTCACCGTGCAGGGCGCCTGGGAGCAGCTCAACGGCTTCGGCCCGAACAAGACCTTCGACACGCCGCTCGGCACCAACCACGCCTTTCAGGGCTGGGCCGACATCTTTCTGGTGACGCCGGCGAACGGCATTCGCGATGTGTTCGGCACCGTCAGCGTGGCTCTGCCCCGCTACGATACGGTCGTGACCGCGGTGTACCACGACTTCAGCGACGATACCGGGCAGCAGCAATACGGCAAGGAATGGGATTTTCAGGTGGTCAAGAAGTTCGGCAAGCATTATTCGCTGCTCGCCAAATACGCCAATTACAATGCCGACAGCGGCCTTGCCACCGCCAACAATACCGATACCCAGAAAATCTGGTTCCAGGCCAACGTCAGTTTTTAGTTAAATGAGGTAAAAGCCAGGGCAGGTTCGCAACCGTCGGCAGCGGATGGTTATGAACCTTGTCCTTTCGGAATCGGCATCCGGGTTACGCCGGTACGTGTTAAACTAAGCGAAGTTTAACCGTAGTCCGTATTGCTCCAATGCCCGAATTACCTGAAGTTGAAACCACTCGCCGCGGGGTCGCCCCCCATATCGAAGGGAAAACGATTGAAACCGTCATTATCCGTCAGTCCAACCTGCGCTGGCCGGTTACCGAAAACCTCGAGGAAAAGATGGCGGGTCTTCGCATTCAGTCGGTCGAGCGCAGAGGCAAATATTTGCTTTTTGCTACCGCAGAAGGCACCTTGCTGCTGCATTTGGGCATGTCGGGCAGCTTGAGAATCGTTTCGGAAGAGCAATTGCCCGGAAAACACGACCACGTCGATTTTATATTTTCCGATCGGACGTATCTGCGTTTCAACGATCCCAGACGGTTCGGCTCGGTATTGTGGACTTCGGAGCCGGCGTTCGAGCATCCGCTTCTGAAGGATCTGGGGCTGGAGCCGCTGTCGGCCGATTTTAACGGCAAGGCGCTCTATACGCTGTCACGAGGCAGGACGGCCGCGGTAAAATCCTTTATCATGGACAGTCGCATCGTGGTGGGAGTAGGCAATATTTATGCGAACGAAGCCTTGTTCATGGCCGGTATTCTGCCTACCCGCCAGGCGGGGCGAATTTCCTTGCAGCGCTACGACAAGCTGGCCGAATGCATTCGAAAGGTCTTGCAGCAAGCCATCCAGCAGGGCGGCACCACTTTAAGAAATTTCGTCAACGAATCCGGAAAACCCGGTTATTTCAGGCAGCAACTGACCGTTTACGGCCGCACGGGCTCAGCCTGCCTTCGCTGCCGTCATCCCTTGAGCGAAGTCCGGATTGCCAACCGTTCGACCGTTTATTGCAGCCGCTGTCAGCGCTGAGAGGGCAGACGTTTCAGCCGCCTTCTCCGATGTTTTCCCACATATTGCAGGGGGCTTCCAGACCGTGCAATTGTTGGGAGGCGGCGCGGTGAGCATCGTACAGGGCTTTCAGTTCCTGACCGTATTGCTTCGCCGCCCGTTCCGCCTCGTTTTTTTTCAATGCCGTCGTTTCGATTTGAAGGTTCAAATCCTTAATTTGATTCTTCAATTGTTGAATGCTCTCGTCGTTTGTGTTCATAACCCTTTCTCCCGAACGAATCAATAATACAGCCTTTCATTTTTTGACCGGTTTTTTATGTATTTTTCTTCCTTTCCGTGACTTGGCCAAATCACACGAACCTATCCAAAATGATTTGGATACGCCGAGTCAGGAGTAATGTACTCCTATGGCTTTAAAAAGCAATGCCAGTTTTCTTTCAATTCAGGACAAAATGAAATGCAGTGTTCACGATGGAAAAATTTCTAGTGCAGGGATGGCGGCGGCACGAACGGATAATTTTGTAATAAAGCCGAAATCAGTCCGAAAAGAAGAGCCGTCAAAAGAAAAACGCTCGTACCAAGCAGGATCCGGATCATAACGTCGAACACGCTCCGATCTTTGCGGCGAGGTTGACACGTCAGGACCGATGCCGCCGTTCCCAAGCCGGCCGCGAAAATCACCGATAAACTACCGGCCCCTAGGGAAGCACACCAGGGGCACGGATGGCGGCTTGATGGATCATGGATATTGCAGAAAGATTCCAGACCCAGGCCGGGCCACGTGCAGCCGCAGGCGAAAAGAAAACCGCAAAAAGGAGTGATCGTAACGGCTGCGATGAGCAACGTGGCGACGGCCGCGGTTTTTTTGTCTCGGCCGGCCCCGCGCCATCTTGCTCTTGTCCGGTCAAGCGGCAGGAAGGGTTTCATGCCGGGAATGACGGTTTAACGCCCAGGCCACATGCTCTCTGACCAATTCGGAGGGATGATCGAGCCTGGTTTTTAAAGCGTCGGCCACCAGGGGGGAAGAAGGCGCATTGCCCAAAGCCACCGCGATATTGCGCAGCCATCGCTGATGGCCGATGCGGCGGATTGCCGAGCCTTCGGTACGCGCCAGAAATTCTTCTTCGCTCCAGGTGAAAACATCGAGCAATTGCCGGGTATTCAGCCGGTGTCTGGGATGGAAGTCGTTTTCTCCGGTCGGTTTGGCGAACCGGTTCCAGGGGCAGATCAATTGGCAGTCGTCGCAGCCATAGATCCGGTTGCCGATCAGCGGACGTAGCGGTTCGGGAATGGACCCTTTCAGTTCGATGGTCAAATAGGATATGCAGCGCCGGGCATCGACCCGGTAAGGCGCGACAATGGCCCGAGTCGGACATACTGCCAGGCAGGCCGTGCATTGTCCGCAATGGGAGCCGGCTTTCGGGTCGATCGGCAAGGGCAGGTCGGTATAGAGTTCTCCCAGAAAAAACCACGACCCGGCTTTCCGGTTGATCAAATTGGTGTGTTTGCCTATCCAGCCGAGCCCGGCTTTTTCGGCCAGCGCTTTTTCCAGCACCGGGGCGCTGTCGACAAACGCACGGTAGCCGAAAGAACCACAGGCTTCCTGAATTTTATCGGCCAGTTTTTGCAAGCGCTGGCGCATTAATTTATGGTAGTCGCGTCCCAGCGCATAGCGTGAGATATAAGCGGCGGTTGGATCGGCCAGAGCCGTTTCCATTGTCGATCGGGATTCGGGAAGATAATCCATCCGCGCCGAAATGATCCGGAGAGTGCCGGGAAGCAGCAGTTCCGGCCGGCTGCGCTTATCACCGTGGCGCTGCATGTAATCCATTTCGCCGTGAAAGTTGTCGTCCAGCCAGTGCCGTAGATGATTTTCGGCATCGCCAAGTTGGGTATCGGTAATGCCGATTTGCTGAAAACCCAGTTCCAGCCCCCACTCCTTGATTTGCTCGGCCAGTAGGGCCATGTCGGACAGGGGAATCGGATTCATCGGGTCAAGGGTAACAGCGGAAACAGGAGGTAAAAACGGAAAGGGAACGGTCTGACCCGTTCCCTCGAAGAAGAAAGAGCGCCGTTCATCTCGATCGGCCGGCTACCCGAAGAGGTCAGCCGGCTCTCGCAACGGTGAATGGTTTCAATCTCTTAAACCTGCCCGACCGGTTTATGAGTATTGACGCTCTTGTCGTCGGGTTTATCGAGTTTGGGTCCGGGCGATGGGATGCCGGTATCGATCTCGTCCATCGGCGGCCGGGGATCCTTGCCGGCCATCAGATCGTCGATCTGATACTTGTCGATGGTTTCCCATTTCATCAGGGCCTCGGCCATCTTGTGCAGAATCCCGAGGTGATCGGTCAGGATCTGTTCGGCCTTCTGATAATTGCGGTCGATCACCGCGCGGATCTCTTCGTCGATCTGGTGCGCCACCTCGTTGGAAACCTTGGCGCCGGGCGAGGCGTAGCCCATGAACGGCTGGCCGCTCTCTTCGCCGTACACCTGCGGCCCCAGCTTGTCGGAAAAGCCCCAGCGGGTGACCATGTTGCGCGCGAGCTCCGTGGCCCGCTCGATGTCGTTGGAGGCGCCGGTGGTGACCCGGTCGCCGCCGTAAATCATCTGCTCGGCGATGCGCCCGCCGAACAGGCTGGCGATCTGGCTTTCCAGCTTGCGCTTGCTGGCGCTGTACTGGTCGCGCTCGGGCAGGAACATGGTGATGCCCAAAGCCCGCCCCCTGGGCATGATGCTGACCTTGTACACCGGATCGTGCTCGGGCACGAGACGGCCGACGATGCAGTGGCCGGCCTCGTGGTAGGCGGTCAGGCGCTTGTCGTCCTCGGTCATCACCATGGTGTGCCGCTCGGCGCCCATCAGGATCTTGTCCTTGGCTTTCTCGAGGTCGGCCATGGTCACTTCCTGCTTGTTGGCGCGGGCCGCGAACAGCGCCGCCTCGTTGACCAGATTGGCCAGATCGGCCCCGGAAAAGCCCGGGGTGCCGCGGGCGATGTATTTCAGTTCGACGTCGGCCCCGGCCGGCACCTTCTTGATGTGCACGTTCAGGATCTGTTCGCGCCCTTTGACGTCGGGCAGGCCGACGTTGACCTGGCGGTCGAAGCGGCCGGGACGCAGCAGCGCCTTGTCGAGCACGTCGGCGCGGTTGGTCGCGGCAATGACGATGACCCCTTCGTTGCCGTTAAAGCCGTCCATTTCCACCAGCAATTGGTTCAACGTCTGCTCGCGCTCTTCGTTGCCGCCCGAGAATCCGGCGCCGCCGCGCTGCCGGCCGACTGCGTCGATCTCGTCGATGAAGATGATGCAGGGCGCGTGCTCTTTCGCCTGGGCGAACATGTCCCGCACCCTCGAGGCGCCGACCCCGACGAACATCTCGACGAAATCGGACCCGGAAATGGTGAAGAACTTGACTCCGGCCTCGCCGGCAATCGCCCGGGCCAGCAAGGTCTTGCCGGTGCCCGGAGGCCCCACCATCAGAATGCCCCGGGGAATCTGCCCGCCCAGCTTCTGGAACTTCTGCGGATCGGACAAAAAGTCGACCAGTTCGACCACTTCTTCCTTGGCTTCCTCACAGCCGGCGACGTCGGCGAAGGTCACCGTGCGCTTGTCTTCTTCGAGCAGTTTCGCCTTGCTTTTGCCGAAGCTGCTGGCGCCCATGCCGCCGCCCTGAGTGCGCCGCATGTAAATGACCCAGACCGCGATCAGCAGCAGCATCGGAAACCAGGAAATGAAAATCTGCATCAGGAACGACTGCCGGGGCGGCTCCAGGGTGCGGATCTGCACCCCGGCGTTGACCAGGTCGTCGATCAGATGCGGATCGTCGGGATTGATCGTCTCGTAGTCCTGCCCTTCGTTGGTGCGGATCCGGATGTGCTTGTCCATGATCTCGACCCGGGCAATCTGCTTGGTTTTGACCATGCTCAGAAATTCCGAGTAGGCAATCGAATCCCGCATCGGCGGCGCCGTGTTGAGCCGGTTGAAAATCAGCAACGATCCCGAAATGACCGCAGCCCACAGCAGGAGGTTGAATAGGTTTGTCTTCATGGATTTGCTCCACAGCCAGGGAAATCAAAAATTTGAAACAGTCCGCTGAAATTAAGTTCCCGAAGGGAGTTCCAGGAAAACGAATTTCGCTTCTTTATACCTTTCAGATTACCATTATTTACATAGACTGCAACAGAAAATTCATTTTTCCCCAGGCCGCGGAGAATGGCAGATTCCGTGTTAAAGCAATTCAAATTCGGCCGGGCTGAGACCCAGCTCGACGGCGACCTTGACGGCAACCTTTCTCTCGTTGACGTCGATAATTCCGTCCGAAGCGGCGATGGCGATGATCATGCGCATCAACAGGCGTGCCGCTTCCGCATTGGATTTCATGCGGCCCAGGGCCTGATAGGCTTTGGCCTCACCGATGTCCTTGTCGAATTCGAGCTGGCCTACATGTTCCTGAAAGGCCTTGATGACGTCGCTGGTCGAAAAAATCGACAGTGAATCGTTGCTTTCGATGAATTTGATCATTTTTTGTTTTTCTTCCGAACTGATGCTGCCGTCGGCCATTGCGATCAAGGCGGATCCGGCCATCGCCGCCTGTAGAAAATCCTTGTTCTTGAATTTCAAGGCCTCGGTTTTTAATTCGCCGGCTTTGCTTTTTAACTGGGAAAGAAAGTTTTCGAAACTCATGGCAGAACTCCTGGGTTGGTGTGGAAGGTGGAAAGATAAAATTATTTGCTGCCCGAGACATAATTCAGGCCCCAGCCGAAAGCATGGTCCAGTTGCTGGTGGCCTGAAAAATAATCGATCAGCTTGGTGATCTTGAGTTGATTGTCGATGTTTTCCAGCATGGCGATGGCGCACATGAACTGGTCGTTGCGATGGCTGTCGAGGCGCACTTCGATTTCGGGCTGGTTTTTGCTTCTGATCGTGATGACGGCATCGACATGGGACCAATTGGGCACGCCTTCGTAGATAAAAGTGAAAATCAGGACGCGGCTGAATTCGTGCCAGTGGTTGCCGTTGATCCTCAACGTTTCGCCGGCTACCGAGCGGCCGCTGCGGTCGTCCTGATCCAGTTCGATGTACGGAAATTGATGGAAATTGCCGAAGTGGCCGCCCAACGCCTGCACCGCGCCGATGGCGCCGTCCCGGAATTCCCACAGGCAGGCGAGATCCAGGTCGATGCCCGCCGCCGCTTTCCGGAACGGACCGGTTTGCTTGACCGGAAGCGAATTCCAGTTCAAATTGATCAGAATTTCGCCGATGCCCCCGGCGGGTTTTTCCAGCGAAATGGATTGACCCTTTTTTTCCAGGGTAATCTTGCTTAAATTGACTTTTTCAGCCGGACGCGATTCCGTCCGGGCAGGGGGTGAAGACTCCCCTTCGCCGACATCGACCCCGAAATACTCGGCCAAAGGTTGCAATCCGCCGATAAAACCCTGGCCTACCGCGCGAAATTTCCATTTATCCTGATGCCGGTAGAATTCGCCCAGGATTAAGGCGGTCTCTTTGTTTTCTCCGGTCGTCATCGGAAAACAGGCGATTTCCAGTCCCGTCAAAAAATCCTTGATCAACACGGTCGCCTGCTGGACCAACGTAAAATTTTGCTGCCTTGCCAGGCCGTCGGCAATCGTCATCGTCAATGCGATTTTCCGAACATCGTCCCGAATGCGCTCCAGATGCAGTGTAAACCGCCCGTGTTCGGGTACCAGCAGGATCCCCTGGCGGCTGTCCGACAACTGATTGAAAAAAATGAAATCGTGATCGGAGGCGACCTTGCCCCGGTCATTCAACATGAACGCGCTGATGTCCACGTCGAGCCCCGGTATGTTCCTGCCCGTAGTCATCAGCACGTGCAGATCGGCCGTCGGTAACGGGCAGTTTTGTCCTGCCACCAGATCAATTCGTTGATTCATGTCGGTACCCTGTCGGTTGGTCATAAAGCGCATTATATCGACAACTCATTGTATTCCTGCATCGGGAGCAGCTGTTTTTCGCCGTAGCAGCCATGCCTTTCCAGAATGCCCCGGCTCCATTGTTTATGCGTCGCTACTTCGCACATGGCATTATGCATCCGGAAAACCGCCGGAGCCATTCGGTCGCTTAACGACAGCGCCATTTCATAGTCTTCCCGTTCCACTGCGTAATTCTTTTCGATCGCGGAGACTTGATCGGGATGAATCGCGGTTTTGCCGGTCAAGCCGTAGGCCAGATCGAGGCGAATTTCTTTTTGCAGGGTCGCAGGGTCGTCAAGATATTCGAAAACCGGGGCCGACAGCGAAAAACCGTACGGCTTGAAAGTCGTCACCAGTTGCGAAATCAGGCTCCCCAGCGGCGTTTCGTAAAGCGTCATATGGCGCGGCCTGCGGATGCCCAGAAGGTTCATCAGATCGTTTCCGCCTATGCGGAGGATAAGAATGCGCTCTTTTATTTCGTCCTGTTGCAAGGCCTGGCGTAATTCGAGCATGGCGCCGGGATCGAAGACTTCCCGTGTTTCCAGGGTCGGCATGATGCGGAAAGACGTGCCCTGCAGCAGGTCGAAATAAGCCCGGAAATTGCCGATGGTGAACTTGGGCAGAACGAATCCGTCGATTCGTTCGATTTCGGGAAGATCGAGCAAGCGGGCGAGAACTTCGGGATTCCGGGCTCGGATGAAACGGAAACGGTGGGCGGACGGCCGGAACCCCTGCAAGGAGAGGCCGAGATGCCGAATGCTCGTTTCCAGATCATGGGCGGATAAGGCATCCTCGGTGCAAAAAATCATCGAGCGCAGCATGGGCAGTTTTTCTCCGTTGGCGATTTCCATGACGTCGCGCCGATTGGCCGGCATGTATAAGGGAGCCCCCAACAGCCAGGGCGATAACGGGCAGGTTAACGGGAATGCTGGATTCATGGGGATAAGGTGACCTCTTTGATTAATGCCGCCGCCCGGTAAGGCAGATCGTCCGCCAGCTCGATCGGAACGTTTTTTGCTGTAGCCAGCCAATGCAAATGCCGAGTCGATTCCGAATGCAAATCCTTGAGCAGCAGCAGTCCGGCTTCGCGCCTTAATAAAACACGGGTCGACTCGCCGATGCCGGGTTTGATGTAATGGCTGTTGCCGACGCCGTAATGCCGGCCGATGCGCTCCAGCCATTGCCGCGATTGAGCTTTCAATTGTTCGGCAGGCACAGGGGAGAGAGAACATCCGGCTTCATTGCCTTCCAGCCGGATTTGCTCGACATAATGCAGTATCCTGGCAATAAAATAGTTGGAGAAATCGTGTCGGCTGAATTCGCGGTAAAAATAACAGCCGTGAAAATCGCCGGCATGGGCCGGATGCCGGTTGAATACCGTGCGGCTGATCAGGCCGGAAACGGTCGCGTTCAGGAGGCAGGAAGGAATCAGATAGTCTTCGGAGGAGGCCGCAACGCTGGCCTCGCCGGAGAGGTCGGCCAGTACGTACAGTTCGGCGGGAACGTCGACGCCGTATTCATCTGCAAACTGTTGCAAACTGGTGGCCAGTTCGCGGGCAATGACGCCTTTGGCGGTCCAGCCGTCGATAAAGGTGAGCTCCCGTGGCGCATGTCTTTGCAGAATATACCGCAGCGCATTCCGGTCGATGCCGAAATCCCTGACGATGGAAACGGAATAATGAGGCGCTTCGACGCCGAAATAACGTTTGAGCACGTGCTTGAGCAGCACCCCGATCGGCGTGCCCGCCCGCGCCAGCGAAACCAGGACGATGCCGTGCGGGCGGGTGGCCTTGATCCGTTCGGCCAGATGCCACAGATGCCCGGCCATCCGCATCCCGTTCAATTCCAGCGCTCGGTAAAACAGGCGCACATAGTCTTCGGAAGGCAGCGGCTCGCGGCTCAGCATTTCCGAATAATGTTTTTGCCCGGACTGAATCAGCGCTTCCTTGACGTGCAGGGGCGTATTCTCGATTGCGATAGGCTTGAGCAGGAACTGGACGTCTTCGCCCGCATAACTGCCGGAAAAGGGAGCGGGCGGAGCCATCATCCGGTAACGGCCAGAGTTTTGAACAACTGGGTATTTTTGGGGATCAGCGCGTAGTCGCACAACGAGATGAAGGCGGCGTCGGTGTGGCTGTCGCCGGCGCCGAACGTCAACAGTTCCGGATGCTGTTGCCGATAACGGTCGAGCAGATAGCCGACCGCGGTTTCCTTGTTGATGATTTTGGGCAGGACCGCCAGATTGTTGCCGTTCAAATGCCAATACAGGCTGCCATCCACGAAATAAGGATGCTCTGTTATCACCTCGTCCAATATAAGTTTCAGCGGTGTTTCGGAGCCGGACCGGTGTTTGACGACGCCGTACCAGAGCCGGCCGAAGTCCTCGACCAGTCTGAGTTTATAGCCGGTCTCGCGCAGGACGTAATCGGTCACCCGGTCCCAGACCGTCTGTAACTTTTCAAGGTACGAGGGCATCGTCGAGACCATCCGCTCCATCCAGACCTGATCGACCCGGCCTTGCCGGTCCAGGATCACTGCGCCGTGATTGAGCACGGCTTCTTCCTGAAAAGGCAGATCGACCCGAGCGAACGCCCGGGCATCGCGGGCAGTTACCGGAACGATTCTGAAATCTTTGGCGAACCACTGCCACAGCCACTGTTGTTTTCGCGTCGCGTACGAATTGGGCGTGCCGTCGGGAAGATAAGCGCGCACCTTCAATGCCGGATCGTCGGGCCCGTGTTCGCATTTCCTCAACGTTTGAAACAGCGTGTCATCCAGGTCTAAAAAAATGTAGTTTTGCATTCGAGCTTTGGGGATCGAGTTCAATCCGGACGCTGACGGCCTGCCACTCGCGCAGGCGGTCGAGCAAGGCATCACAGAGCGGCGTTTCATGGCAGAGGATGATCTTCCGATAACGGCCGGGATTCAGATTGTAAATAAAATTATCGATTTTATCCTGATAATTGTCTTCAAAACGGCAAACCGAGGCAATATCGTGGCCCGGCCGGATCGGCGAGCGCGTCGTGCTTTGCACTTTCACGGGCCACCCCCGTCTTTCGAGCTCCCGTCCCAGAAGATAAGCGGGAGCGTTGCATTCGCCGGTTCCTAAAACCAGGAGGGGGCGCCGGTCGGCGGGTGAGTTCACCAGGCCGGTCAAAATGGCCATATCGGCCGCTGCCAGCGATACCGGGTGTCTCATGCCCAGGCGTCCGGGCCAGGCCAACAGGTGTTTCTTGCATTCCCCGTTGCCGGAAGCGTTGACCCGGACGGCATCGCAGGCTGCGTCGGTCCGCTCGTCGAACCGCAGCAGGCCGTGTCGGATCGCGATCCATTCGAGGTCGACGCCGGCCTCGGCTGCAACCGTAGCGCGGTCGTTCGCATGCGCAAAGTTGACCAGGCTGACGATCAGCACTTTGCGCAAACGGGGATTGACTGCCCGATAGGCCTGGATTAGGCGGGAGAAAGTCCGCCCCGTGCTGATTTCATCGTCGATCAGAACCAGCGTGTCGGCGGCCAGAAAAAGATCCCGTTCCTGCGGGAGAGGCGGATAATACAGAAAAAAGTCGGTCGCGTGGCTGTGTGCTTCATCGAACTCCAGGCGGGGCAGCCCTTTCAGATGATAGCGCGTCGTCTGCATGAACAGGGCGTTATCGAGTCCTTCGCGGCGGGCGGCTTCGAAGACGCCGTAACCGAGGCCGGTCGCCGTTTCCGCCATGCCGATCCAGAGCGAACCGCCGGCGATGCCGCTCGCCAGCGCGGACCGGGCCAACGTGCGGTAAGACCAGCTCATCAGCCGGGGGGCAACGGGATAATGCTTGCCGAGAATTTTACTGACCAGCAGGAATTTGCGCTTGCTGCCGATTCTGGAAGCGAATCCGAGCAGGCGGCGAATCGGTACGCGGCCCGGCGTCAGTTCCAGATGCAACGTTCCGGTATCGAGCTCGATCGAGAGTGTTTCAGGCATGTGGATGCGGTCAGGACAGGCAGGACGGCGTCTTCCGGCGGGAAACGGGAAGAAGAATTGCTCTCACGGGCTCTCCTAGAGTACTACCGGAGTATTGATTTCATTCACTTTGAGGCCGTAATGGATCCGTGCCGGCTCCGGCGTTTCTCCTTTCAGGGCCTGCAGGGCGATTTGCGCCAGATTGGCGCCCGACAGGCAGGACATGCCGAAGCCGCCGGAAGGCCTGGGATTGATTTCCAACAGGCGCGGCCCGTGGACGCCTTCCCTGAACTGGATGTTGAACAGGCCGTTGAGACGGTAATGCGAGGTCAAGCGGCCGACCATGCCGGCAATCGCATCATCGTGGTCGATGACCTGGCCGTGCCCTGCCTGCTGCGATTTCTTCCGGGGCACTGCGCACAGCAATTCGCCGTTGCGGCCGGCGCAATCGACGCTCCATTCCGGTCCTCCCAGATGCTCCATGACCAGGAGTGTGTCGAAATGCGGCGTATCGAGCATGCCCTGGCGCAATTCCTGCAACGGAATCTGATATTCGACGCCTTTCAAAAGATGAGCAATGCTGGGGCGTTCTTCGTCCAGCACCCGGAAACCCAGGCCGTAGACCGAAACGGCGGGTTTCACGCAAAGCTTTTTGTGCTTTTTCGACAATTCCGCCACCGCGGCATCGAAGCCGGCCAGATCGTTCACGGCGACGAAATCCATGGTTTCGGCGATCTTCGGGCTGAGGTCGGCGTAAAAATCGGCCTTGTTCTGCAATAAGGTCAGCGTGTCGTATTCGGCCACCGACACGACGTCGACGCCCATCGCCCGAAACAGGGCATGATCCCTGGCGATCAGGGCGGCTTCCTTGCCGGGCCAGAACAGATCGATCCGGTGCTGCCGGCAGAATTCCAGACACCATTCGATGTAATCGACGCCCTTCAACTCGGCCGGTTCGAGATAGCTTTCGTCGGCGGCGAGAAAAGCGGTGGCGGTCCCGTGGGTATGGGTGCAGATCAGCGTGACGTCGTCGGCGGACGGGCCCTGTTTCAGTTGCCTGAGCACGGCGCCGATCGTCGAAAACGTTTTATTGAACCAGATTCTCATACACTTACAGATGCACGATGATTTGCGGCAACAGGCTTTCGATGGTGCGGCCGTTTCCGTTTTCGCCGATGGCGTGCATTTTCCATTCGTCGTTGTGGCGGTATATTTTCGCCATGATCTGCGCGGTGTGCGGTCCTTGCGCACTCAGGGTGTAACGGGCGATTTCCTTGTTGCTGCCGCTGTCGACCAGCCGGCAATAAGCGTTTTCGACGTTGTCGAAGGTCTGGCTGGTAAAGGAATTGACGGTAAAGACCAGGGCCTTGACCGTGGCGGGAACTTTATTCAAATCGACGATGATCTGTTCGTCGTCGCCGTCGCCTTCGCCGGTCAGGTTGTCGCCGGTATGAACCACGCTGCCGTCCTTGCTTTTCAATTGCCGGAACCAGACGGTATCGGCCACTTTGTTTTGCGCGTCGAACAAGACGCAGGAGGCGTCCAGATCGATCGAGCCGCTGCCTCCGCCACCGCCGAACATGCCTTTGAGCAGGCCGCCGCCCGATTTTTTAGCGTCCCAGCCGAGGCCCATGATGACCTTGCTTAAAGAACCGCCGGCTTCCTTGGCCAGCGATATTTTTTGACCTTTCTGTAAATTGATGCCCATTTCAGCTACCTCGGTTTATTATTTTTATAGGGGGTATTTTTTACCAATGGATTCGATTCATCGTCCGTCCGTTCCTTGAATTCGGTGCCGCCGCCGTTTTTCAAGGTCTTGCAAATTCTCGGGACGAGAGACGCTCTTTAGATAACCGATTGGATAAAAGGCCCCGGCTTTAGTTTCTTTCCGGCGGCGGAAAAGCGCCGTGCCGGCGATAACCGCATCGGTTCACCCGAAGCGGTATGATCACGCTATCGCCGCGATCCTTTTCCAGGCCGGATGAGCTTATCCGACGTTGACGCCGTAAGAAGCCGCCAAAGGCCCAAGGCCTCCGGCAAATCCCTGGCCTACCGCCTTGAATTTCCAGTCCGCGCCGACCCTATAGATCTCGCCGAAAATCATCGCGGTTTCGATGGAAGCGTCCTCGCTTAAATCGTAACGGGCGATTTCCTGTCCGCCTTGTTCGTTGACGATCCGGATATAGGCGCGGCTGACCTGGCCGAAATTTTGCTTGCGCGCCTCGGCGTCGTGAATGGTGACGGCAAAAATGACTTTGTCCAGATCCGCCGGAATTTTGCCTAATTCGACCTTGATGCATTCGTCGTCGCCTTCGCCGGCGCCGGTCAGATTGTCGCCGGCATGCTGGACCGCGCCGTCCGCGACCGATTTGTTGTTATAGAAGCAAAAATCGTTATCCGAACGCACTTTTCCGTCCAGTTTGACCAGAAATGCGCTGGCGTCCAGATCGAATGCGGCGCCGTCGGTAACACGCGCATCCCAGCCGAGGCCCACCACGATTTTATTCAAGCCCGGGGCTTCCTTGCTCAGATTGACGTTGCCGCCTTTGCTTAATGATATTGCCATATGAATCTCCTGTTGATGTTGTTGTTTGAATGGACCCGGAGAAAATCGTTCGGAACGATTTCAACCGCAGGCGTATGGTTATCGGAAACTTTAATAGTAACGGATCGGTGATGTTTTATCGAGGCCGGAGGCAGAGGCAAATACTGCAATATGTCGTTTTGTTCTGGCATGAACGGTTCATGCACTGTCCGACCTTGCTTCGGGCGAGGGCAGGGGGGCGTGCCGCCGCAGCGCCCGGCCGCTCGGAAACCGTATTTGAAAGGAAAGATTGGACGGCAATTTCCCGGGTTAAACATGGACCCCGTATTGGCGGGCCAAAGCCGCCAGTCCGCCGGCATAGCCCTGGCCTACCGCTCTGAACTTCCATTCGCCGCCGTGCCGGTAAATCTCTCCGAAAATCATCGCGGTCTCGACGGAGGCGTCTTCGCTTAAATCGTAACGGGCGACTTCGTTATTGGAATCCTTGTTGACGATTCTGACGAATGCCCTGGCAACCTGACCGAAATTCTGTTTGCGGGCGTCGGCTTCATGAATCGTGACGGTGAAAACGATGCGCTGGACGTCGGGAGGCACTTTATCGAGCAGCACGATGATCGTCTCGTCGTCGCCTTCGCCGGCGCCGGTCCGGTTATCGCCGGCGTGTTCGACGGAACCGCAGGTCGACCGGATCTGGTTGTAGAAAATAAAGTCGCTGTCGGACCGGACCTTGCCGTCTTCCTTAACCATAAACGCGCTGGCATCCAGGTCAAAATCGGCGCCATCGGTCGCCCGGGTATCCCAGCCGAGGCCGACGATGACGTTTTTCAGGGTCGGATCTGTCTTGGACAGGCTGATATTGCCGCCTTTGCTTAAAGAAATCCCCATGATTTAACCTCCAAGTAATTTTTTGTTTGCAACAAAATCGGTTTTATCAACTTTCCGGCGTTAACTGAAACAGTTAACAAGAATAGAAGATTAATATGATAAAACAATGAATTCCGTTTTTGTTAAATTTCCTGGGCACGGACTAAAAGAATAGCATAACCGCAAACCGGGAGATTGCCTAGAGTCGGCCAACGGCAGAGAGCTCTTCCGGAATGCGCGGGTATCGAAGAGCATTGCAGGCTTTCGGAGCCGGTTGCCGGAGCGCTGTCCCTTGTCGTTTTCTGCATACCGGTCCCGAAAGTTCAAAACCGGATGCCCTTGCCGTCGTCCCGGTCCGTCCGAGACGGAAGCTTTCCCACCGGGCCTGCCGCCGGCTCCGATCGTTCCTGCCGCCCGGCGATCAGCATTCGGCCCAGCCGGCGCAGGCCTTCCGAGGAGATTTCCAGACCGAAAGGCCGGCCCAGATTTTCCAGTTCGTAAATGACGTCGGTCGCCGCGATAAAAGTCATATACCGCAAACCCTGAATTTCGGGCAGTTGTCTGGCCAGCGTTTTGAGTTCCGGAGCGAGGCGCTGCCAAGTCTGGGTAAAAAATACCCGCACCGGATCTTCGCCGCCGGTTTTCCGATCCTGCAAACCGGCCTGGAAAGCGCTTCGGGATTCCAGCAGAATTTCGGTCAGGGCGTCGCGCAGTTCCGGGGAATCGGTTTCGAGGGAGGCCTGTTCGACGGCCTTGGTCAGAAATTCGTCCCACGGCTGCCAGGCGGCCTGCCATTGTTGCTGTTCGGCCGGAGTAAAAGGCGCGGTCGGCCCGGAAGCCGCCGGTTTGATCGGAGCATCGAACGTGAATTGCACGGCGATGCTCTCGTCTTTCGCGTCGACCCCGGCAAATTTCAGGGTGTCGATCATCTGCTTGATTTCGGCTTCATTGTCTTTCGGTAAAAAATAGGCCGCATTGCGTTCGATGTCTCGGCGGGATTGCAGCAGATCGATCTTCAGACTGCCGAGCCTCGGCTCCACGAAGCGCGTAATCAAATCCTGGAGCTTGTCGATGGTTAATTGCCGGCCTTGTGGATCGTAGGCGCTGGCTTGGGTCACCGGAAAGCTCAGGGCGGTCCGGTCCGGGTTGAGCGTGGGTTTCTGCCAGGTTTCCAGAACGCCGCTCCATTCCAGGACGGTCAGGCATTGACCGCCCATGCCGGTGCCGAATCGGGTCCGTACCTGATTCAACAGGCGTATCTGGCCGTTTTTGCCGTCGATTCGGGGATCGGAGAGCTTGAGATAACTGCATCCGGACCGGTCTTTCCATAAGTCGGCCGTCTGCCCGGGACCGGTGTAAAGCTGACTGACCAGTCCGTTTTTGATCAGGCTGTAGTCGACTTGCAAGGGAAGATGGAATGTTTCGGCCGGAGCGGACCCGGCAAACAGGGCGGCAAAACCGATGACGATCGGAAGCAGTCTTTTCATAAACGGTATTTTACGGAAAATGCGATGGATTTTTAGCTTATCACAATTCAGGCCGGTTTCTTCCGAAGAAACCGTCTTTGACTTTTAAGGCGGTTCCGCAAACTTTCCCAATTCCCGGTTTTAATCCGGGCTTTGGAAAGCACACCGGCGCTTTTTGTTTTTTTAACATGAATACAGCCATTTGTGAATATAATGGGCGCGGGGGCATTGCCGCCTTGCGCGGACGGAACAAAATGGTAACGATCGTCTCGGGTTTGAGGAACACTCCGCCCGAAACCGAATGTTTTTGTCACATACAGTAAAGTTAAAATAAGGAAGGGGAGTCAATGATAAATCCACGATTACGCGCCATGTTTTTGATCATCTGCCTGTCGGGTTTGACGGCGGCGGAAGCGACCGAGCACCACAGCGGCCACGGCGGCGGGCAGATGGGCGGAGGCGGCAGCCGGAGTGCCTGTCTGAAAGCCCGGCTGGAAAAATTTTTACCGGCGCCTCTGGCGACCGTTGCGCCGGGCTCGCCTTTTTCGTTTTATGCTTTCAACGTCGACAATCCCGAACAGATTTCGGTCACCGTCAAGAAAATTCCGGTGGAAATCAGCACGGAATACAAGGAGCCGTTTTTTGTGGTCAGAGGCAAGCTGCCCGAGTCCCTGACCAATACGGCCGCCCGGATCGACATCAAGGTGAAGGCCAAAT
The DNA here is from genome assembly GCF_000372865.1 of Methylosarcina fibrata AML-C10. Taxonomy (NCBI): domain Bacteria; kingdom Pseudomonadati; phylum Pseudomonadota; class Gammaproteobacteria; order Methylococcales; family Methylococcaceae; genus Methylosarcina; species Methylosarcina fibrata. The sequence continues at coordinate 376,333 of NZ_KB889965.1, forward strand.
CGCCCCATTGCGAAGCCGAAAAGGGATGGCTGGTCAAGATTGCCGAATAAGTACCGAACTTTGTTCCGGCGGAAGGAGCGGGAACAGATCGTTTTTCCTTTGGGCAACGGGCGCTTGAAACAGGGATTGCAAGCCGTGCCGGATTCCGCGAATGAAATCATTTTTCACCTGTCAAGCTGCGTTAAATCACGATGATGGAAAGTAATACTCTATATAAATGCGCCGCCTATTGCCTTGCGCAAAAGTTCGATATTACCTCGCTGTCGACGTCGCTTTCGGATTCGGCCTTGATCAGAATCATCAAAGGGGCTCTGATGATCGAAGAGGAGGATTCGCTGTCGATCATCATGGCCTACGGCGTGGTCGTCCACTGGAACGCCAGCAAACCCAAGGAAGAAAAGCTGCATCAACTGCTGCTGAAACATGCCGAAGGGCCTTTGCCCAATGCGGAGGAAGAGCACTTTACCTTTACCCTCGGCTGTCCGACCACCCGCATCATCGAGGACCATATCGAAATCGAATCGGCCGATCCCATCCTGTTATTTTCGCTGTCCCAGGGCATGGCGCAATCGATCAAGCTGGCTTCGTTCGAAACCCATGCCCTGACGACAATCCAGAATACCGGCTATATCCCGAAATCCCTGGCCGAAACCGGAAAAATCGGGCTGAACCGCGGAGACATCGCAAAGATTCGCGGTCAACTGTTTTTGACCAAGAGCGACATCATCCTCAATTTCGATTTGCTGGATAAACCCGAGTTTTTCTGGGAATATCCCGAATACGAAGAGTATTACGGCATCGCGGCCAAATATCTTGAAATCGCGCCCCGCACCGAGGTGCTGGCCAAGAAGCTGGAAACGATTCACGAGTTGTTCGAAATGCTGGCGGACGAGCAGAAGCATCGGCATTCGTCGCGATTGGAATGGATCATCATCTGGCTGATCGCCCTGGAAATCGCCATGACGGTCTTCGATAAAATTTATTGAGAAGTTCCGCCTTTTCTTTCGCCATTTATTCTCTATTGCTTCATGCTCAGCTACCGGCACGCCTTTCATGCGGGAAATTTTGCCGATGTTCTCAAACATCTGGTGCTCATCGAAATTCTCGACCATCTGAAAAAAAAGGACAAACCGTTTTGTTATATCGACACGCACGCCGGCCCCGGCGAGTATGCGCTGACCGGGGAGTTTGCGCTGAAAAACCGGGAATTCGACAACGGCATAGGGAAACTCTGGCTGCGCGAGGATCTGCCGTCGAGCGTGAGGTCTTACGTCGACGTGGTCAGAGCTTTCAACGGCTCGGGTCGTTTGAAGCGCTATCCCGGTTCTCCTTCGATTGCAAGGCAACTGCTGAGGCGCAACGATCGTCTGTTTTTATACGAACTGCATGCCACCGAAATCAGGCAGCTCGTCGCCTTGTTCGCGCACGACCGGCGCGCCCAAGTGCTCCATGCGGACGGCCTTCGGGACAGCCTGGGCGTCCTGCCTCCCGCCCAGCATCGCGCGCTGGTGCTGATCGATCCTTCTTATGAGATCAAGACGGACTATTCACAGGTTGTGGCAACGCTGGTGAAAATGCACCAGCGGTTTGCGACCGGAACCTATGCCTTGTGGTATCCGGTCATCGAACGCAGCCGTAATCACCGCCTGGAACGGGCCGTCGAGGGCAGCGGCATCAAAAACGTGCAGTTGTTCGAGCTGGGCATCGGCCCCGACAGCCACGGCCTGGGCATGACCGCCGGCGGCATGATCGTGGTCAATCCGCCCTGGACGCTCAAAGAGACGATGAAGCAATGTCTGCCGTGGCTTGCCGAGGTTTTAGCCGGGACCGGCGAAGGCCATTGCCGGATGCAAACGCTGGTTGGTGAGTAACGTTCAATAAGTTACAGCCGGCGGCCGACGCCTGAGCGCTCATTGATTCGGCCGAAACGATGGATTGGTCTCCAGTTGGCCGCCATTTCCAAGTATAATGCTAAGGATCATCTCCGATTGTCATTATCTTTAGCTTTCTGCCTGCTGTGAGTCGAATGAATCTTGAAGTGCTGTTATTCTGTTTTTCCTTAATTTGTCTTCTATTCGGCGTCGTTCAACTGGTTCTTAACCCATGCCGGCGTCCATGCGACGGATACACCGAAGCGGGACGGACGGCTGTCCGGAATTGTTTCGCCGCGGTGCTTTTCCTCTTGGTTCCGGCGGCGGGCTTTGCCGCCGAAGGCGCGGAAGCCGCAAGTTCCGAGCAAACTCTGGACCTGACCCGGCATTGGGTGGGTTATCTAGCGATTGTTTTATTCGCCGCCGCGTATTTCCTGGCCATGGTCGAAGAAGTGACCGAGCTCAGGAAATCCAAGCCGATGGTGTTCGCGGCCAGCCTGATCTGGGTATTGATCGCGATCTATTATGCTTCCGGCAGCATGACCGCGCAGGCGGCGGTGGCCTTCCGGAATACGCTCGAAGCGTATGCCGAGCTGTTTTTGTTCATCATGGTCTCGATGACCTATCTGAATGCGATGGAAGACCGGTCGGTTTTTGAAAGGCTGAGAGTCTGGCTGCTGAACAAAGGATACAATTATCGCCAGCTTTTCTGGATCACCGGCTTTCTGTCGTTCTGGATATCGGCCTTTTGTAATAACCTGACCACGGCCTTGCTGATGGGCTCGGTGATTCTCGCACTGGGCAAGGACAACCGGCGTTTTGTCGCTCTGTCCTGCATCAATGTCGTGGTCGCCACCAACGCGGGCGGCTCGTTCAGCCCGTTCGGAGACATCACGACGCTGCTGGTCTGGCAAAAGGGCGTGGTTCCGTTCGGGGATTTCTTTTCGCTGCTGATTCCGGCGCTGGTGAATTTTGCCGTGCCGGCCGCGGTCATGTATTTCTGGATACCCAGGGCCTGTCCGCTGCCGGTCGAGGAATCCCAGCCGATGAAGCGGGGAGGGATCGTCATCATTTTTCTGTTCATCCTGACGATCGTCACGTCGGCCTGTTTCGAGAATTTTCTGCACTTGCCGCCGACGGCCGGCATGATGATGGGCCTGGCTTATCTCAAGTTTTTCAGCTATTACCTGCAGAAGACTCCGACTCCGATCCGCCACGAGGGCGAACCGGAAACCGAGGAAGAAAGAATTCAGCGGGAAAAGGATCTGAACTATGCGATCAGCACGCTGACGGTGGTCAAGGAAGGTTATATCGATTATTTCGGTCCGATGAAAATCATGAATAAATTGGATGCACTGGAGAAGGAACGGGAAGAGTCCCTGGATCAGCCGTTCGATGTATTCCACAAGATTGCCAATCTGGAATGGGACACTTTGCTGTTTTTTTACGGGGTCATGCTGGGCGTCGGCGGATTGAGCTTTATCGGCTATCTGGGGCTGGCTTCGGAATTTCTTTACACCGATATGAACCCGACGATCGCCAATACCCTGGTCGGCATTATTTCGGCCTTCATCGACAACGGAACCATCATGCTGGCCGTATTGACGATGGCTCCGGACATCTCCCAGGGGCAATGGCTGCTGGTGACTTTAACCGCCGGCGTCGGCGGCAGCATGCTGGCGGTGGGATCGGCCGCCGGCGTCGGTTTGATGGGGCAAACCAAGGGCATGTACAGCTTTACCAGCCATTTGAAATGGACGCCGGCCATCGTACTGGGCTATTTTGCCAGTATTGCGGTGCACTTTCTGATCAACGGCCGCTATTTTTAGCGGTTTCGGAATCAAGAGAAGACCCACTGTCGACAGAAAATTCGAGTTTGCCGCGGCATCCCCGGCAGCCGTTCCGGAAAAACATCCGGGAATTAGGAGATCCCGAATCACGGCATGAGGGTGGGCGCGGCGTTATTTTTTCCGGATCTGCTCGGAAGGCTGCTCTTCCGTTGCCGAATCGTCCTCTTTTTGATCGGACGATTCGTTTTCGCCTTCCTTGAGGGCCAGGCGGAAATTTTTGATCGCATCGCCCAGATCCGAGCCGACGTTGCGCAATCGTTTGGTTCCGAACAAGACCAGGATGATGGCTAACACAATTAGCAGTTTAGTGACGCTGATACCCATTTTTTTTCCAGATAGTGATCCAAGAAGAACGTATTTTACTGCTTTACGACCGGCGGCGCGCTAATTTTGCATCCCGGACTGCCGGAGCTTGAAAGACGCTTTCACTCGTACCGCTGCTGTTTTAGCCAGCATTGCCATACCGAGAGCAAGACCGCAAGAATAACCGGTCCGATGAACAAGCCGATGGCGCCGAAAGCGATCAGCCCGCCCAGCACGCCGAACATCACGACCAGAAAGGGCACATTGCTGGTGCCGCTGATGACGATCGGGCGAATCAGGTTGTCTATGGTGCTGACCACCAGAAAACCCCAGAGCATCAGCCCTACGCCGGGCCAATAGTGTCCTTTGAAAATCAGGCCGAAAGACAAGGGGATCCAGACCACGGTCGCCCCCATCGGCACCAGGGCCAGCAAGGCGGTAACGGAAGCAAACAGCATCGGTGCCTTGACGCCGGCCACGGCATAGCCCAGACCGGCCAGGATGCCTTGGGCCAATGCGGCCAGCACCAGCCCGTAAACCACCGCGCGAATGGTGTCCACTGCAGCGCTCAAATAAACATGCTGGTATTTGCCGAGAAACCGGACCAGTCCCTCGTGCATTTGAGAGACGGCCGTTTCGCCGTCCCTGAAGCAAAAAAACAACGTGACCAGAACCAGGGTCAATTTCAGCGCGTAATGGCCGACGCCGCCTAGAAACTTGGCAAATTCGCCCAGCCCCTGCCGTGACCATTCGATCAGATGCCGGGCAATGTTCTCCTTATCGTTGCTGAAACGGTCCAGGTTTTGTTGCAGATAGTCGCCCAGCCAGGGCAGGCTGCGGATGACCTCGGGAAGTTGAAGGTGATTGCCGGCCAGGCTGTCGGCCAGACTCTGATAAGTGACTCTCAGCTCTTCCTGCAGCAAATCGGCAAGGCCGTACAGAATGGACAATATGATGACCGCGATTATTCCGGTCATCAGGGCGGCGCTGAGGGTTTCCCTGTTTTTGAGCTTGTTTTTCAGCCAGCGGTAAACCGGCCACATCACGTAGGCTATGATCAGCGACCAAGTGATCGTGACTAAAAACTCTTGCAGCACCAGATAGGCCAGAATCGAAAAGCCGACCAGCAGAATTCCGGGTATCAGGTAGCGAGTGGGTTTTTCATTCAACAAATCGTTCATGACCGGCTCCTGGCGATCGGTAATTCCTGAAGACACTGTCTAATTCGTATTCTACTCCCGCCGACAGAAAACGCGACAAATTAACGGGTTCATGCCGAAGGCCGTCACGGATGTTCCTGATCGGTAATTTCATTCGGATGAATCTGGACCGTCACGATGCGCGATTGATTCATTTTTTTGACGACCACGTTGAAATGCTTGAACTCGACGGTCTGGCCTTCCGCCGGAATGTCGCGAAGCTTGGCCAGAATGAGCCCGCCTACGGATACTTCGTCTTCCAGTTCCAGTTCTTCGTTTTCGATGTCGATTCCCAGAATCCGTTCCAGGGAAAAGATCGGCAGACTGGCCTTCCCCAACAGGGATCCATCGTCGAGGCGGGTCCATTCGTTGCTGTTTTTACGGAATTCGTCGCGGATTTCTCCCACCATCGCGCTGAGCAGATTATCCATCGTGAGAAAGCCCAAAGGTTTCGACCCTTTTCTGCCGATGATGGCGAAATGCGAGGATCCGGCGCGGAATTTCCGGAACAATTCCAGCGCGGGCGTCCTTGGCGATACGAAATGGATGGGGCGGAGAAACGGCTGCAAATCGTCGATCACTTTGCCTTCCTGCTGCGCGAAGAACAGGTCTTTCAAATGAATGACGCCGAGCACGTCGATGCCGTTGGCGTCGAAATAGGGATAGCGGCTGAAGCGCTTCGAGTAGACGGTGCTGAGATTCTCCTGCAGGGACTTGTTCCGGTAAAGGGCGGAAATTTCGTGAATCGGACGCATCAAATCGGCTACCTGCAACTCGCTGAAATCGAGGGTATTGGCCAGAATGTTCCATTCTTCCCGAGTAAACTGCCCGCCCTGGCGATGGCTCCGCAAGATCAACTTGAGTTCGTCGGCCGTGTAATGAGTGTCGTGGCTTTGCCGGGTTTCCAGGCCGAATACGCGCAATGTCAGGTTGGCGCTGGCGTTCAGCAGCCAGATCGCCGGATACATCAGCCAATAAAAGCCGTACAGCGGTACGGCGCTGAACAAGCCGACTTTTTCCGGGCTGCGTATGGCCATCGATTTGGGTGCCAGTTCGCCGACCACGATGTGCAGAAACGAAATAAAGGAAAATGCGAAAACAAAGGAAATCCCGTGAATCAGGTTCGGCGAAATCAATCCGGGCTTTACCAGATTGATGCGTTCGAACAAAGGCGCCAGCAGATCTGCGAACGCGGGTTCGCCGATCCAGCCCAGGCCTAACGAAGCCAGTGTAATGCCCAGTTGGCAGGCCGACAGGTAGGCGTCGAGCCTGTCGTGCACTTTGGCCAATATGCGGCCTCGCCAGCCCTGGGTTTTTGCGATGGCGCGGATACGCGTCTGCCGCAATTTGACCAGTCCGAATTCCGCAGCGACGAAAAATCCGTTGAGCGCCACCAGCAGCAGGGCCATAACGGCAAAGAAAATAGTAGTCATAGAATATGAGAGTCGTGCCGAAAAAACGAACTCAAAAGCGCCGTGTTTTCAAACGACAAGGCTTTTGACTGCGATCATTCTTCCGGAGGCAAATTTATTTATACGGGATTTGAAGAATGAAAAGAATTATCGGGAAATTACCGGAGAACAGCGGTTTAAAGAGACGTATTCTCATATTTTTTTAAATATCCTCGGATTAATTAGGATTATAATAGCGCCTGCGGTGAATTGGAACCTCCTCAAGAAAAGTCGTACCGCAGCAATCGCCTCGTTAACTATCGAATCGGCCGAACAGGACCTGATATAACCCATGCCCTTATACACAATTCTGTCATTCCGGCAGGGATTGCCGGAATCCACGACTGCACGGGCAGAGATTTGCTCCTCGACAACCGCTCCTTGCGTTGTCCTGCATCCATGCAGTCGTGCAATCTCTGCATTCACCACAGCCCTGTGGTTTATGCAGGAGGTAGGCAGAAAACCGCTCCGTGCGTTTTCTGCATTCGCCACATCCCTACGGCTTGGCAACGCAGGAGCAGTTGCCGAGGCTCCAGGGAGGTATTGAGCTTGCCATCCATGGCTCTGGATGCGGCAACTGCTCCATGCGTTGCTCTACCTCCTGCATCCATGCAGTCGACCCGCTTCCCGGCGAGTATGACGACATTTGTGTATAAGGGGATGGATATACCGTCTCCTTTCGGCCCGATGCCATATTAACGTTCACAAGTCGGTTTTTTTAAACCTGAAACGAAATTAATCCAGGGAATCAACTCCAACCGTTCACATGGAATCGCTAAATTTATTTAATCGTCCCGCCGCCGGGCACCATGGTTTAAAAATTGGAAAAATTCCGGGCCTTTTGTTGTGGCTCGCACTATCGACGGGCTGCACGGAGCACCCGATACACAAATTGCAAGGTTTCGCCCAGGGCACCAGCTACCATATCAGTTTCTGGTCCGAGGCGCCGATCAACAAGGAAGAAATCAAAGCCGCCGTCGACAGCGAATTCGGCAGGCTCGACCTGCTTTTGTCGAATTACCGTCCGGACTCGACGATCGAGCAGTTCAACCAGGTCAAAAATACCGAAAGCCGGGAAGTCGGCAGCGAAATCGTATCGCTGGTCAGAACCGCGGCGGCCGTTCACAAGGCCAGCGGCGGCTGCTATGACTTGACGATCAAGCCGTTGTTCGATTTATGGAAATTCAATACCGACAAACCGCAGATTCCGGATCAGGCCGCCGTTCGGCAAACGTTGAATCTGATCGGCATGGATGAATTGGAGGTGGTCGACGACACGCATCTGCGGAAAAAACAACCGGGCCTGCAAGTGGATCTGTCTTCGATCGCCCAGGGCTATAGCGTAGAAAGCATTGCTCGAATCCTGGAACAGAAGGGCATCCGGCATTATCTGGTCGAAATCGGCGGCGAATTGAAAACGCGCGGCCACAAGCCCGACAGCCGGCCCTGGCGCATCGCCGTGGAAAAACCCCTGCCCGGAGAGCAGATGCTGCAGAAAGTCATGACCATGCCCACGGAAACGCCGCTCGCGATCATGACTTCGGGAACCTACCGGCATTATTTCGATGACTCGGGCAAACGTTACAGCCATATCCTGGATGCCCGCACCGGGTATCCGGTGACCCACGATCTGGTTTCGGTGACCGTGGCTCATGCGGACCCCATCCAGGCCGACGCCTGGTCGACCGCGCTGTTGTGCCTCGGCCGGGAGGAAGGCCTTCGTACTGCGAATGCGCAGGCTATTCCGGCGTTGTTCATCGAGCACAAGAACAATCAACTGGTTGAATCGCGCAGCGATCCTCTGAATGCCCTGACCGTTCTCACCATCGAATAATTGCCTGTCACCACGGAATACCCTCATGTCGTTAAAATTCAATTTGCGTAGTTTTCTGGTTCGTAGTGGAAAATGGGCTCTTTATCATCCGATGACCGTGTTGCTGACGGTCTGTTTGCTGGCGGCGCTGACGATCGAATACACGGCCAACAATCTGAGCATCAATACCGATACGGCCGAATTGATAGCGCCCGATGCGCCTTTTCAACAGAATCGAAGAAAATTTGAAAAAGCTTTTTCGAAAGACATGCATACGTTGTTGCTGGTCGTGGAATCGTCGGCTCCGGAGCTGACCCGGTCGGCAACGAAAAGATTGGGGCGGTTGTTGAACGCCGATCAAACCCATTTCGACTCCGTTTACATTCCCAATGAAAACCAGTTTTTCCACAAGAACGGGCTGCTTTATCTCGACGTCGAAGACCTGCAGAAATTATCCGCCAATCTGTCGCAGGCGCAGCCGTTCATCGGCAGGATTTCGCAGGAACCGAATCTGACGGGCTTCTTCTCGATTCTTCAGGATGCGCTGGATTCCGCCAACAAGGACCAGACCGTACCGATCGATTTAACCTCGCTGATCAATAAAGTCACCCATGCGCTGCATAAGCGCATCAATGGAGAGAACAGCCTGCTCTCGTGGGAGGCTCTGATCAACGAGCAAAAACCGACTTCTGCGTCGGCGACCAAAGGTTTCATTTACGTCCTGCCGAAGTTCGACTATTCGTCGATCCGTCCGGCCGAAGAGGCCATCAACGCCATCCGCAAAGCGGCCGCCGAAATTCAGGAGCCCGATCTGCCGGCCGTCAAAGTCTGGATTACCGGCGAAGTCGGCCTGGAAGACGACGAGTTGTCCGGAATGAGCACCGGCACCTTCAACGCCAGCATTTTTTCGGTGGTCCTGGTGTGCGCGATCCTGCTGACCGCCTACCGGTCGGTCATGTTCACCGTGGCGACCTTGATTACCCTGGCTCTGGGCATGATCTTCTGCGCCGCCTTCGCCGCGGTTTCGGTCAAGGAACTGAATCTGATCTCGGTCGCCTTCGCGGTCTCGAACATCGGCCTCGGCGTCGAATATGCGATCCATTTCTGCCTGAGGTACCGGGACAACCTGACCCACCACATTGTCCGGGAGCGGGCCATCCGCAGCACGCTGATCAGTACCAGTCCCTCGTTGCTGCTGTGCGCCGGCACCACGGCGATCGGCCTGTACGCCTTTATTCCGACCGATTACAGGGGCGTTTCCGAACTCGGTTTACTGGCCGGAACCAGCTTGTTTATCTGTCTTTTCATCACGCTGACGGTGCTGCCGGTCCTGCTGAAGCTCGTTCCGGTCTCGGGAAAGAGAGAACCGGTTGCCGTCCATTCGGTGTTGACGACCCTTTCCGAAAAACTGGCCGGGTTGACCCTGCATTACGCCCGGCCGATCACGATTGCGACTTTTATTCTGGCGGTCGTTTCGCTGCTCATGGTATTTAAAGTCAAAACGGACTTCAACCCGATCAATCTGCGCGATCCCAATACCGAATCGGTGATCGCCTTCAAGAATTTGATGAAGGACAAAGACACTTCGCCGATGACGCTGACGGTCATGGCCGATAACGAACAAAAGGCGAGGGAAATTCAGCAGAAGCTGGAAAAAGTCGATACGGTCGACAAGACCGTCAGTCTTTTCGATTTTCTACCCGGCGAGCAGGAGACCAAGCTGGCCATGATTGAAGAAATGGCTCTGATGCTGGGCACTCAGGTCGACCGCTTTCCCAATCTGAAGCCGGATCCGGATCCGGTGCCGGCCATCAAAAGTTTGATCCAGACGATCGACGGCGTTCTTCCCAACAAAACCGACAACAAGGAAATAGCGGCGCTGAATGCGTTCAAAAAGGAGCTGAAAGACATTCTGATCGAGCTGGACGCGAGGCAGGAGCCCAGCCGCCGGGAATTCATCGAGGACATCCAGACGACCCTGCTGGGCACGCTGCCGAAGGTGATGAACGAACTGTATGCGAGTTTCGACGCCCATGAAGTGAGCCTGGACGATCTGCCCGAGGATATCAAGGTGCGATGGCTGAGCAAGGAAGGCCTGTATCGCATTCAGGTCATTCCCAAATACGATTTGAACGATTTGGGAAACCTGCAACGGTTTATTACCGACGTTCAGGCGGTCGCGCCGGAAACCACCGATTTGCCGGTAATGTACTGGGAGTCGATGAAGGAAGTCATCACGGCGTTCCAGGAAGCGATCGCCATTGCGCTGGTCATCATCGCGCTGCTGCTGTTCGCCATCAGAAGAAATATCACGGACACGCTGTTGGTGATGACGCCGCTGATTCTGGCGGGCCTGTTCACGATGGCCAGCACCGTCCTCACCGGGACGGCGATCAATTTCGCCAACATTATCGCCTTGCCCCTGTTGCTCGGACTGGGCGTCGACAACGGCATCCACATGGTCGAAAAGCTGCGCCATTCGGTATCGGAAGAACAGAACATCTACCGCTCCAGCACGGCAAGAGCGATGTTCTACGGCGCCCTGACCACGGCGTCCAGCTTTTCCGGTCTGGCCTTTTCGCCGCATCAGGGCATAGCCAGCATGGGACTGGTCATAACGATCGGCATCTTCTGGATCATGACCTGCACGTTCATCATACTGCCGGCTTTGAGCAAGATCGTGATCAAACACGAGAGAGCGGCCTAGGCAGGCTCGGACCGGTTCACATCCCGGGCTTGCCCTGCAGGTACGAAGCGCCGGGATCGATAATGTAACGGTTGTCGATCGTCGTCCGGCCCAGCAGCATGCGAAACAGCATGGTGTCGCGGTTGGTCAGGGTGACCTCGGTCCGGATTAGGCTCTGTCCGAGGAGGATGTCGGTTTCGATGACGTAGCGGCGTTGTTTGTGTCCGCCCGAATCGGTGACGATGCGCCGGTCCTTGACCGGCGCATGGCATTCGATGGAAATGTTGCGGTGCTTTTGCTTCGGGTGGATCGCAAACATGATCCAGCGCTGGCCGCCGATGAAATAAGGATCGATGGTATAGGCATGAAGCGCCGAGGAGCGGGCGCCGGTATCGATTTTGGCCTTGACCAGCCGGATGCCGAGTTCGGGCAGCGATACCCATTCGCGCCAGCCCAGCACCGCTTTTTGTGTAGATAATTCTGCCATCCGGGTAAAATTGAGCGAAAAAATTTCCGATGTTGATTCTGCTTCCAGCTTGAGGCACGCGCAGCCAGATGCATTATGCTTGAATACACCGATTATATAAAAATCTTTATTGCGCTGCTGGCCGTGGTCGACCCTCTGGGCGTGGCTCCGATTATTGCGGCCCTGACCACCCGCGTCGGCGACGCCGAGCTCAAAAAAATCGCGTTGACGGTTGCCTTTACGGTCTCGACGATTCTGCTGCTGGCGCTTTTCATCGGAGAAAACATGCTGATATTTTTCGGTATCAGCATTCATTCGTTCATGGTCAGCGGCGGAATCTTGCTGATGCTGATGTCCATTTCGATGCTGCAGGCCAGGACCAGCGAAACCGTGCACAATAAAGTCGAGGCAAAGGAAGGCGAAGCCAAGGAATCGATCGCGGTGGTGCCGTTGTCGATGCCGCTGCTGGCGGGCCCCGGCGCCATCAGCACGGTCATCCTTTACGGCCAGAGCGGTTCCGGTTACAGGCACTTTGTGTTCATGACCGTGGACATCGTTCTGGTGGTCGCCATCTTGTGGGTAGTGATCAGTTGCATTCCCTGGCTGGCCCGGCACCTCAGCCGGACCGGCATCAATATTTTCACCCGCTTGATGGGGCTGATTTTGTCGGCTTTGGCGGTCGAATTCATTGCCACCGGTATCAAAGGCTTGTTTCCGGCTCTGGCGGTCCATTAATTTGCCCGGCAATCGTATGGTCGATTCTCTCAGTTTTTCTTCCGAAAAAATCGGTTTGCCTCCCGGTTCCCTGGTTCACGTCGGTGAGGTGCACGATCATGAGCACCGCATTTTGATGATGAATTTCAACAAATCCCGGCTGGAAAAAAAGACCGTCAAAGCGATCGACGAGATTTTGCCGCATCTGACGCCCGACACGGTGACCTGGGTGATCGTCGACGGTTTAAAGGACGTCTCCGTGGTCGACGCCATCGGCCGGCATTTCGGCATTCACGGGCTGGTGCTCGAAGACATTCTGAATACCCATCAACGTCCGAAATTCGAAGAATTCGACGATTATTTGTACATCGTGCTCAAAGGCATCGCTCTCGGCAACCACGGTTTGAACGTCATCTACGAGCAAATCAGCTTGCTGGTATTGGAAAATATCGTCTTTACTTTCAAGGAAAAGCCCGATCAGGTGCTGGATCCCATCATTTCCCGCCTCGGCAACGGCAAAAGTCACCTTAGAGGTATGGGCACGGATTATCTGGCTTATATCATTATGGACGCCGTGGTCGACGAGTATTTCGTTCTGCAGGACAGTTTCGATGAAACCATCGAAGCGATCGAGGACGAACTGCTGGTCAATCCGACCGCGCAAACGCTGGCGACCATTCAGAAAATCAAGCGGGAGCTGATCATTTTACGGCGCTCGGTGTCGCCGCTGAGGGAGTTGCTGGCTTCGATTCAGAGGAGCGATTCGCCTCTGCTCGACGAGCGTACCAAGCGCTATTTTACCGACGTCTACGATCATGCCATACGGATCATCGAAGCCATCGAATCCTACCGGGATCTGATCGCCGGCATGCTCGACATTTATCTGTCGAGCATCAGCAATAAAATGAACGAAACGATGAAAGTGTTGACGGTGTTTGCCTCGATCTTCATTCCGCTGACTTTCATTGCGGGCGTCTACGGCATGAATTTCGACTACATGCCCGAACTGAAGTGGAAATGGAGTTATCCCGTCTTGTGGAGCGTTTTTATTCTGATCTCGGTCCTGCTGCTCCAGTTTTTCAAGAAAAAGAAATGGCTGTAGCAAGCTGGGAGACTTGCTTTTGCATCATTTTTTCATTGCCCGGAGCCGTCTTGCGTCTTTCGGATCGTGCGGCAGCGGCCGGTAAATTTCCACCCGGTCGTGCGGCTTCAGAGGGTGGTCGAGTTCGCAGACGGAACCGAAAATGCCCACCTTGTTCACCGCCAAATCGATTTCGGAAAACAGCGCCAGAATGCCCGACGCCTCGATGGCTTGCCCGACGGTCGAACCTTCGGGCAATTTGAGTCCGAGCAGCACTTGTGCTTCCGGCCGGGCATAGACGATTTCGACGGCGATGTCTTCGGTCTGGCCGGTGTCGGAACCGCTTTTACCATGGCCGTCAGGCATAGACGTCCTTGGCCCGCTGGGTGAACGAGGCCACCATCGTATTGCATATCTGGTTGAAGACGGTTCCGAACGCCAGGTTGGCCAGCCGGCCCGACATTTCGAATTCCAGATCCAGAGTGATCTTGCTGGCGTCCTCGCGCAATGGAATGAAATTCCACGTGCCGGAGAGAGAGGAGAACGGGCCGTTCAACAGGGACAGGGTGATCCGGCTGCCCTGGACCAGGGTATTCCGGGTGGCGAAGGACTTGTTGAAGCCGCCTTTCGAGATCATCAATTCGGCTTCGACCGTATCGTCTTCGCGCCTGAGAATGCGGCTGGCCGAGCACCAGGGCAAAAATTCGGGGTAGGACTCGACGTCGTTCACCAGATCGAACATTTGCTGCGCGGAGAACTTGACCAGGGCGCTCTTTCGGACCGCGGTCATGGTCAGATTACTCCGACGGCGTTCAGGAACACCAGAAAGACTGCGATGGGAGCGACATAGCTGACCAGGAATTTCCAGACGGCATAGGCCCGGGCGGTGGGCAGATTCAGTTCCTGCTCGCTGTCTTGCCGGTGCATGATCCATCCGGAGAAAACGGCGATGCAGAAGCCGCCGATCGGCAGCATCAGATTGGCCGTCAAATAATCCAGCAATTCGAAGAAGGTCCGGCCGAAAATCCTGAAGTCGGCCCAGACGTTGAACGAAAACACCGTGCCCAAACCCAGCGCCCAGGCCGCGAGGCCCGCCAGCGTACACGCTTTTTCCCGGCTGAATCCCTTGTTTTCGACGAGCCAGGCCACGGCCGGTTCGATCAGGGCAATGGAGGAAGTCAACGCAGCGATCGCCAGCACCAAAAAGAACAGGATCCCGAACAGCCAGCCGCCGGTCATGCTGCCGAAAGCGATGGGCAAGGTCTTGAAGATCAATCCCGGCCCCGAGTCGGGGTGCAGGCCATGGGTAAAAACGATGGGAAAAATGATCAGTCCGGCCAGCAGGGCGACCAGGGTATCGGCCGCGGCAATGATGTAGGAGGCTTTGACAATCGACACGTCGCTCGACAAATAGGAACCGTACACCATGACCGAACCCATGCCCAGGCTCAGGGTAAAAAACGCCTGTCCCATCGCGGTCAGGATCGAATCGGCGGTCAATTTGCTGAAGTCGGGATGAATCAAAAACCTGAGGCCCTGGAAATAGCCGCTGGTGGACATCGCGTAAGCCAGCAATAAAATCATCAGAATGAACAAACCGGGCATCAGCAAACGGACCGAATGCTCCAGTCCGTCGTGGACGCCCCGGACCACGATCAACATGGTCGCCGCCATGAACAGCGAATGCCAGAAAATCAATTGCAGCGGGCTTTCGATGAAGCCGTCGAAGATGGCTTTGACCGCAGTGGCGTCGGCGTCGAAAAAACTGCCGGTGAACGCCTTGAGAATGTATGCCGAAGACCAGCCGGCAATGACGCTGTAATAGGACAGGATGAGCAGGCCCGCAGTAACGCCCATCCAGCCCAGATACTGCCACCGACTGTCCGCGCCGGCCTCTTCGGCCAGGATCCGCATGGTGTCGACGGGATCCTGGCGGGTGCGGCGGCCCAGCATGGTTTCGGACATCATGATCGGGACGCCGATCAGGGCCACGCACAGCAAATAAACGAAAACGAAGGCGCCGCCGCCGTTTTCTCCGGTGATGTACGGAAATTTCCAGATATTGCCCAGGCCGACCGCAGAGCCGGTGGCAGCCAGGATAAAAGCGAAACGCGACGACCATTCCCCGTGAATTGTCTTTTTTGTAACCGTCATGGGTGTTCCTATCGTTATTATTAAAAGACCACTTGATTGATAATATCGGGTAAAATATCAAATTTATCGTTTTACGTCAGTTGAAAAATCACGTTCCCTCATCATGGTCGACAAAAAATCCAAGAAAAACAAGAATCAGCAATCCGCGACCATTGCCGTCAACCGCCAGGCCACTCATGAATATTATATCGAGGAGCGCTATGAGGCCGGGATGGTGCTGGAGGGATGGGAAGTCAAAAGCCTGAGGGAAGGGCGGGTTCAGCTCAAGGAAAGCTACGTCACCTTCAAACGCGGCGAAGCCTGGCTGTCGGGCGCGCATATTTCGGCGCTGCTGTCGGCCTCCACCCACGTCAATCCGATCGCCGTCCGGCCCCGGAAACTGCTGCTGAACCGGCACGAGCTGAACAAGCTGATCGGTTCCGTGGAAAGAAAAGGCTACACCCTGATTCCTTTGTCGATGTACTGGAAAAAAGGCCGGGCCAAGCTCGAAATCGGCCTGGCCAAAGGAAAACAGTTGCACGACAAGCGGGCTTCTTCAAAAGAACGCGACTGGCAGCGCGAAAAGGCCCGGATCATGAAAAAAGGCTAGAATGGCCCGCGCGCATTCATCCGTGCCGTCGGGACGCTTGGCGCGGCTGGTTTGTCGGTACAACCCGAGCCGAACGCCGTGCCGGCCGGACGTCGCCGTTTTTTTCATCCAATCCTTGCAACGTTATGAGTTCTCTGCACGCTTTTCTGAACAAGATCAAACACAACGAGACCGTCAGTTTCGACGAAACGATCGCCGTCATTGCCGAACATTATCACTATACCCCCACTGAATTCAGCAACGGCCTCGGGGAGCAGCGGCTGGTGAATCCGGCCGGAGTCAACGAAGGCTCCTGCAAGCTGTTTGCCTTCGCCCGGTTGCATCGTCTCGATCCGCTGCACACGTTAAACCTGTTCGGCGATTATTACCGCATCGACGTCCTGAACGATCCGGAAGGAACCGGTCACCAGAACATACGCCATTTCATGAAGTTCGGATGGGAAGGCATTCGGTTCAGCGGCGAGCCGCTGGCGGAAAAATAAACCGGCTTGCAATTGCCCTGAGACTGAATTCTAATATGCCCGTGCCGATGGGCTGCCATTGGCCAATAGTCTTGGCTGAATGAGTGAGCGCTTATGCAAACTGCCCGGTACGGCTCCATGGAAATCACCGAAGAAGACCGCCGCTATGCCGGCTCCCGTTATTCCGAAGTCCGGCGGGCGATTTTCGCCAATCCTTACCAGAAGCTCTGGGGAGCGGAAGGCATGCCGCCGATGCCGCGGTATAAAGTCGATTTGGCCGGCGTCCTCGCCGGACTCTTGCCGTTCGGCAAATCCTGGCAATTGCTTCGGGCCTCCGAAAGAACGATCGATTCTTCTGCCGATCTGCGCTGGGGCAGCGGCGGCCAGGGCTTTCGCCGGCTGTTGCATCCCAACGGCATTTGTCTGACGGGCCTGTGGGAAATTACCGAAGACACTCCTTATTCCGGATATTTCAAAAAAGGCAGCAAGGCGTTGATTATAGGCCGTTATTCGACCTGTTGCACGGAATCGCGGCGGGGTCGGACACGCTCTTTGGCGCTGGCCGGCAAACTGTATCCGACGACCGACGTGAATCATGCCGAGCCGCTTTCTACCGCCCACTTTTTTACCCAGCAGGATCTGGGCGGCGAGTTCAGTGATTTCGTCAACGATGCGGAACTGCGCAATGCGCCGGATACCCGCTCGTGGCGGCGGGGACTGGGGTTGCCGGTGCTTCTGCTCGAAGGGCTGGCTTTTCTCCGCGCGGATCGACAGCCGACGCAGCGCCAGTTGTACCCGATAGCGGAGCTGGGCAAAGAACCCGGCGAGGCGACCCGAACCCCCGAGTTCATGCGGCTGAGGGTGGCTTCCGGCCAACCCCGCATCGACGGCGAATCGCTGGATTTCCGCGATGAAATCATGGCGCAGATTTACGACCAAGGCGACCCCATTCCGAAAAGATCGCTCGAATTCATCATCGAAGTTTCCGATACCGGTAAAACCACGGGAACGCCCCTGTTTGAAAGGCGCCTGATCGACCGCTGGCGGACTCTCGGCAAAATTACCTTCACTGAAGCCGTCGCTTCGTATAACGGCGATTTCGTGCTGCATTTCAATCATCCGACCTGGCGGCAGGACCGCAACAACCCGGCGACGGCTACCCGGATTGCCGGCAGAAAGGTTTAAAAAAACGGAGCCGCTGGAACCGGTTCCGGGCGTTGAAGAATCAGGGTGACATCACCTTTAATAACAATGATGGGGCGTTTAACTTTGGAGCATGACCATGAACAAACGAATAACAGTCCGACTTTTTCTCTTGCTGATTTTAGGCTGTACGGCAAGCGCCGAAGCCGTCACGCGCGTGTATGTAGCCAATAATAAAGCGCCGGGTACGGTCAGCGTCATCGACGAAGCGACCAATACCATCATAAAGAAACTGACCGTGGGGAATTACCCGAACCGGCTCGCGGCCGCGCCCGACGGTTCGGAAGTGTATGTTTCCAACAAGGAATCGGACACGGTTTCGATCATCGATACCGAAACGAATACGATAACCGCTACCGTCGCTGTCGGCGATGCCCCGGAATTCATGGCGGTCACGCCCAACGGCAATTATCTCTTCGTGGCCAATAGCGCTGGAAGTTCTCTGTCGGTGATTAATTTGTCCACCCATACGGTAAGCAACACGATCACGGTAGGTGCTTTTCCCAAATTTATGGATTTTACACCGGACGGCCAGAGGCTCTATCTTTCCAATCTGGATTCGGGCACCGTATCGATCATCAACGTCGGCACGTTCCAGGTGATTAAAACGCTCTCGGTGGGCGGCAATCCGACCCGGGTTTCCGCACATCCGGACGGCAGCAAGGTGTATGTCGCCATTCGCGGAACAAGCCAGGTTTCGGTGATCCAGACCTCGACCAATACCGTCGTGAAAAGCATCGCGGTAGGCACGGGTCCGACCGGCATGGACATTTCTCCGGACGGCGCCAGGATTTTTACCGCCAATCAGTCCGGCGGAACGGTTTCCGTAATCAATACCGCGACCGATACGCTGACTGGAACCGTGACCGTCGGAGGCTGGCCGTGGGTCGTGGACTCCTCACCTGACGGCAGCATTGCGATCACGCCCGCGTCGCTGGACGACCGGGCAGTGGTCGTCGATGCCGCCCTGGTAAAAGTCGATTCATCCATACCTATCGGCGATGCGCCCTATTGGGGCGCCTTCAACGCATCCGGAAGCCGGTATTATGTGACCAATCCCAAGGATGGAACGGTTTCGGTGATTGACCCGGCGCTGCGCCAAGTCGTCAAGACCTTTGCTACCGATACGAATGCCTGGGTGGTTCTGCCCGTCGAGGTCGGTGGAGCGCCTGCCGAAGATACCGACGGCGACGGGGTCGACGACAATCTCGACAACTGTCCTTCCGTGGCCAATCCGGATCAGGCCGACAGCGATAACGACGGCATCGGCGATGCCTGCGATACGCCGGAGGGCGACAGCGACGGCGACGGGGTGAGCGACGACGTGGACAATTGTCCGTCGGTGGCCAATCCGGATCAGGCCGACGACGATAACGACGGTATCGGCGATGCCTGCGAAACGCCGGTGCTCAGCACGGTTTCGCCTACCACCGCGAGACGCAACCGCACCAGCACGCTGAATCTGAGCGGACAAAACTTCCTGGACGGCATGACGGCTTCGATTTCTCCTTCATCCGGCATTACGGTCCAGTCGTTTACGGTCAACAGCGCGACCAGTGCCGCGTTGGTAATCAACGTTTCCGCTTCGGCCAGTTTGAGTTCCAGAGCCATTGTGCTGACCAATCCCAATGGTCTTACCGTGACCAAGACAGGCGCATTTAGAGTGGTGCGCTGATTGAGCGGCAAAACGAGTCTGCCGTTTGATTCATTTCCATGACGGGTCCTTCGATGCAGCCGGCCGACCCGGCGCTCGATCTTTCGAAGGCTTGTTCGGACTTCATCGGCCGAACAAGCCTCTCCCTGGCGTCCCGGCACGATGGGACAACCGAGCGGGTTCTTTATTTGAAGTTTTCCATATTAGAAATTTTTGGTAAAGCTTTTTGCTTACTCGGCGGAGATTCCCTTGCGTTGCCGTTGAAGAGCAAGAGCGGCAAGTGACAAGCCGTCGAGCATTTACTCAAACAATGGTACAATAACCCGAACTCGACCCATTCCTTGTTGTTATCCTTCCACAAAAACTATTGGCACCAATAAAGTTTCCGACCGGCTTTTTCCATACGGCGCTGGATAGAAAGCCGGCTATCGCAGGTATTGCATTTTCTGCCCCTCGACCAGACACCGATTAATGTCGCCACTGAATCAATTCATGTCTCCGCTGCCTTATTTTGCCGATAGCGCGGACCTTTTCTCGGCCATTGCCGGAATGCCCTGGTCGGTTTTTCTGGACAGCGGTTACCCCTACAGTCAGCAGGGGCGTTACGACATCATTGCGGCCGATCCGGTGTGCATCCTGGTCACTCACGGCGATGAGACCGTCATCACCCGCGGCGGGAAATCCGTTATCTCGAAGGACGACCCTTTCGATCTCGTGAAGCAGCAATTGCTTCCGGCTCATTGCCAGGGAGATACCTTGCCGTTCAAAGGCGGGGCGATCGGCTATTTCTCCTACGATCTGGTTCGGCGCCTGGAGCATCTGTCGGAGATTGCCGTGGATGCGGAACATATTCCCGAAATGGCCGTAGGCATCTACGACTGGGCGGTAGTCGTCGATCATCACTGCCGGAAAAGCTATCTGGTCGGGCAGAATTGCGATATGCAAAAATGGCTGAAGCTGATCGAACAGTTCAGCGTCCTGCCGGTCGAGGAGCGGCGCGGGCCGTTCAGGATCGTCGGCGACATCCGTTCCAATATGGACAAAGCGTTTTATACGCGCGCGTTCGACCGGATCAAGCAGTATTTAAAGGAAGGGGATTGTTATCAGGTCAACTTTTCGCAGCGCTTCGTTGCCGATTGCGAAGGGGATCCGTGGACCGCTTATAAAGCCTTGCGGGAACTCAACGCGGCTCCATTCAGTTGTTATCTCAACCTGCCCGAAGTGCAGATCTTGAGCACCTCGCCCGAGCGATTTCTCAAGCTGACCGACGGCCTGGTGGAAACCAAGCCGATCAAAGGCACGCGTCCACGGAAGCGCGATCAAGCGGAAGACCGGCAGCAGATCGAAATACTGGAGCACAGCCCGAAGGATCGGGCGGAGAATCTGATGATCGTCGATCTTTTGCGCAACGACATCAGCAAGACTTGTAAAAAAGGCTCGGTGAAGGTGCCCAGAATATTTGCCGTCGAAACTTATGCGACGGTGCATCATCTGGTCAGCACGATTACCGGCTGGCTGGCGGACGACCGGCACGCCCTGGACTTGCTGAAGCACTGTTTTCCCGGCGGCTCGATCACCGGCGCGCCCAAGATTCGGGCGATGGAAGTGATCGAAGAGCTGGAGCCCAACCGTCGAGGCATTTACTGCGGCTCGATCGGTTATATCGGCTTCGACGGCAATATGGACAGCAATATCGCCATCCGGACGCTGGTGCATTCGGGAGGCACGATCCGTTTTTGGGCCGGAGGCGGCATCGTCAACGATTCGGAAGTGGACGACGAATATCAGGAATGCTTCGACAAGGCGGCCGCCATGCTGGATTTATTGCAACGATTCAGAGTCGGATAAACGGGGTTCGCCTTATGGTCGTCATCAAGCTGGGCGGCAGCCTGACCCAAAGCGGCGGGCTCAGGGAGTGCCTGGACCGGATCGAGCGGCGATATCGGGGCAGGGCGGCGGTCATCGTGCCGGGCGGTGGAGCTTTTGCCGATCAGGTCCGCCTTGCCCAGAGCGTCTGGCGGTTCGACGACGGCGTCGCTCACCGGATGGCCTTGTTGGCCATGCAGCAGACGGCCTGGCTGTTGCACGGACTGAAGCCGCAATTTGCCGTCGTCGGCTCGGCTTCGGCCTTGCGCGAGCGGATCGGCCGGAACCGTACGGTCATCTGGTCGCCCGATGCCGCCGAGCTGGAACGGGCGGGCGTCCGGTCCGGCTGGGACGTCACTTCGGACAGCCTGGCGGCGTGGCTGGCGAATACGCTGTCGGCGGGCGAATTGATTTTGGTAAAATCGGCTATCCTTGATCAGGGACAGGATCTGGCCGAACTGGCCCGGCGAGAAGTGATCGATCGGGCTTTTTGCAGTTTCGTCTCCGGGTCGACCTATAAAATAAGTATTGTAAACAAATCAGATTTCTAAATGGCTGAGCAAAAAAAATCCTCCTCGAACGATATGACTTCACAAGCATTCAAATTCATCGGCAATTTTTTATCGAAGAAAATCAAGTCGGCTTACTACAATGCGCGCGAATCGATAGGAGAGTCGAAGCGCTCCATCGTGGTTTATCAGGTAGAGCAGACTTGTCTCAGTCTCCAGGAAACCCGGGATGAATTTCAGGACGCCCTCGAGCGCTTCAAGACGCTGGTGAACGTTCAGGAATCGTCTTTGGAACATCGTTATCACCAACTGAACCGACAGTATCAGTTTTGCCGCGCCAAATCCGATTCGGTGAGCGATCGAATCAAGTCGATCGAAGAAGTCAGCCATGCCTTGTTTACCGAATGGGAAAAGGAACTGAACGAATACAGCAATCGTGCCTTGCGCAACAGCAGCAAGCAGCAATTGAAAATCGCACGGCAGAACTACAGCCGCTTGATCAAGGCGCTGCACGCGGCCGAAGCGAAAATTCAGCCGGTGCTGGCGGCCTTCAAGGATCAGGTGTTGTTCCTGAAGCACAATCTCAATGCGCATGCCATCGCGGCGCTGCAGAACGAATTCATTGTGATTGCCGTCGACATTTCCCAGTTGATCCGGGCGATGGAATTGACCATTGCCGAAGCCAGCCAATTCGTGTCGGTGTTGGTCGAGCCGAAATCGCTGCCCAGTCTCTGAAATAGAAAATCAGGAATTATTGCAGCTTGTACAGGATATCGTTGGCCTTGTCTTTGGCTGTATCGCGAGAACTCTCGTCTTGCGTGCCCTGCTTGGCGTTTTGTTCGGATCTTTCCTGGCTGTATTTGGAAATCATGTCTTCCCAACTGGTATATTTCTCGTAACCGGGATAACCCGAATTTTTCCGTTCCTGATAAATTTCCTGGCCCAGCGCGATGATCTCGGTAGGAGTTTTGCCGTCGACCGCATCCAGAAATTCTTCATCGCTCTTTTTCGCATCGCGAATCGTCCAGAACGAAACTTCGAATTCGATACGGGGTTCCTGAGCCATACGCTCCTTCAGCATTTTTACGGATTTGAGAGCGGTCCGCATGTTATGGCCATTGATTTGTTGACCTTTGTTGCAGGCAATAAGCGTGGTGCAGAATAGGATAATTAGAAGCGTACGAAGCGTCTTCATGATGATAACCTCGATAGGGGGAATCTGTCCCTTGTGATGTGAACGGGACATATTGTTGTTATTATATTAATGCCAGACCATCAAACTAAGTAAAATGGTCGGCTATTATAAACCCAAGCCAACTTTTATGCTGGAATTTATCCAATTATTAAATCAGCGTTATCGGACCGTATTGCAGCAGCCCGGCAGCGAGTCCGTCAAAGCCGTCTATCAGCAACGGGTGGATCAATTAATTCTGGCGGAAGCCTTTATGCGGAAGGGGCAGGTGATCGACAGCGTTCCGGCGCTGCCGCTTCAGATTGCCGTGGTTGGTCCCACCCAGTCCGGCAAAAGCACGCTGGTCAACGTTCTGCTGCAAACCGACGTCGCCGGAGTCAGCCCGCTGGCCGGCTATACGGTGCATCCTCAGGGATTCTGCCATGAAGTCTCCCTGGCCCAATGCAGCGGCCTTCAGCGCTATTTCGGACGTTTTCAGCAACTGCATCCGTCGCAACTGTCGACGGAGCGGCATGACTGTTATTCGTTGACGGAAACCCGGGCGGTCTCGGAGCTTCTGCCTCCGTGCGTGATCTGGGACACTCCGGATTTCGATTCGATCGATTCGTCCACCTACCGTGAAGGCGTCATCCGGACGGTGGCGCTGGCTGACGTCGTCATCCTGGTGGTCAGCAAGGAAAAATACGCCGACCAGTCGGTCTGGGACATGATGTCGGCGCTGGAGCCGTTAAGACAGCCTTTATTGATTTGCCTGAACAAGCTCAGCGAAGGCTCCGAAAACTTGATCGTCCATTCCTTGAAGGAAAAATGGCGATGGGTGCGGCAGGACGATTTTCCGGAGGTTGTACCGCTCCATTATCGGAAACAGTCCGGCATGCCGCTGTGGCCCGAGACCGACAAGGCTCGGATCATCGAGCTGGCCGCCGGCGTCAACGGCAAAAAGCATGCGCGTTATGAACAGGAGCTGCTGCAGGCGCATTGGCAATCCTGGCTCGAACCCGTGATCGAGGAACATCAGGCGCTGGCCCTGTGGAACGACCTGGTGGAGCATTCCGTCAAACAGGCGCTGGCATATTATCAGCGGGATTTTCTGAATCATCCGCATCATTACGAAACCTTTCAGTGCGCTCTCGCAGAGCTTTTGACCCTGCTCGAAATTCCGGGTTTGGCAGGGATTCTGGCCGGCACGCGCAAGATTCTGACCTGGCCGGTCAAACAATTGATGAAACTGGGCCGAAAGCGCGTCGATATCAGCGACGGTAGCTATGAAGTGGCGTTCCTGAATCAGATCGCCGAACACGCCCTGATCCAGATGGCCGACCGGATGATGGACAGGGCGGAAGAAAACAAACAAAGAGCGTGGTGGAAAGAATTGATCTCGGCGCTGCGCAACCGCAGGCCGGACATCCTGAAAGGGTTCGACCTGGCGTCCCGGCAGTATCATGCGGCTTTTCAGCAGGAGGTCGAAGGCGCCGCCCGCCGCTTGTACGTCAAGTTGCAGGAACAGCCGGTTCTGCTGAACAGCCTCAGGGCGACCCGGGTAACGACCGACGCGGCGGCCATCGCGCTGGCCTTGCATACCGGCGGCATCGGCATTCACGATCTGGTCATTGCGCCGTCGATGCTGACGATCACCTCCCTGCTGGCCGAAAGCGCCATCGGCGGCTACATGCACCGGGTCGAAGCCGACCTGAAACAGCGCCAGCTCAACCAGGTAAAGGAAACGCTGTTTGTCGCCGCGCTGCGCGACAAAATAATGGATCTGCCCCGGCAGTTGTCCGACCTCACTCATTTCAACATTACTCCCGAACAACTGCGGGCTGCGGAAGACTACCTCAAAGAAAAACGACATGGATTACGATTACTCTGATTTGGTGGAAAAAAGCAGACGCTGGATCGATCAGGCCACGGCCGCAGGATGGATTCCGGCGGAAAATGCCCGGACATTGGCTCATCTGGAGGAAGAAACGCCGCGCGCGTTGTTCGATCCGGGCCAGTCCCGGCCTTTGGTCGTGGCGTTCATGGGCGGCACGGGCGTCGGCAAGAGTTCTTTGCTGAACCGGCTGGCGGGAACCGCGATTGCCCGCACGGGGATCGAGCGGCCGACTTCCAGGGAAGTCACTTTATATCATCATCAGTCGGTGGAGATTCGTCATCTGCCGGAAAATTTGCCGATCGCCAGCATCAAAATAGCGCAGCACAAGGATGACGCCAAAAAAAACATCATCTGGATCGACATGCCGGATTTCGACAGCATCGAGCAGAGCAACAAGCATCTGGTCCTGCAATGGCTGCCTCACATCGACGTGCTGATTTACGTGGTCAGTCCCGAACGCTACAAGGACGCCAAGGCGTGGCGGCTGCTTCTGGCCGAGGGCGGCCGCCACGCCTGGTTGTTCGTCCTGAATCAATGGGACCGGGGACGGCTGGAGCAATACGAAGATTTCAAAAGGCAGCTCGGCCAGGCCGGGTTCGCCGAACCGATCATCTTCAGAACGGTCTGCGGCGAGGTTCCGGAAAAGGATGAGTTCGACGCCCTGGCCTCGACCATCGCCTCGCTGGCCAACGAGCACGTCGTGGCTCAGCTCGAACAAAGAGGCTTCCAGGTGCGCAAAGCCGAGTTGAAGCAGACGCTTGAACGGTACCGGGATCTCCTGGGCGCCAAAGCGCTTTTGAAGCGGAGCGAGGCCGCCTGGCAGGAACAATGGCAAAAAACCTCAAGGTTGCTGCAGGAAGGTTTTGCCTGGCCGCTTCAGCAACTGGCCAACCATTACGCCGAACATGCCGCCGATTTGATCGCCAACCCGGTGACCGGAAAGTATCCGGCAAAGCCGGCGGAAGGGGTCTGGGACGATTGGGCTCAGTCGCGCTTCGACGATGCTCTGGACGAGTTTGTCGGGATTGCCGACCAGCTCGGGATACCGGCGGCCCCGGTCAAACAGCAATTGGCCGAAGTTCGGCAGAAAGCGCCCAAGATCGTTCGGACGCAGACCGAACTGGCCGCCCGCAAGGCCCTGGCCAATCCCGGCAATGCGCTGCAGCGGGCCTTGCTGAAATGCGTCCGCGTGGCCGAAATCGTTCTGCCTCTGGCCGCCATTGCCTGGGTTTCTTACAAGGTCTTCACCGTTTATTACTACAGCGGCCGGATCGATGCCGACTATCTGGGCGTCGATTTTGCGATTCACAGCAGTTTGCTGATCGGCATTTCCTGGCTGGCGCCCTGGTTCATTCTGAGGAAAGTCAAGCCGTCGCTTAGGACCAGCGCGTTGAAAGGACTGAATAAAGGGTTGGCCACGGGTCTCGGCATGATCGATTCCGAAGTCGCCGTCGCTCTGGAACGGATTCGGCTCGATCATGACCGGCACCATCAGCAGGTTGCGCAGCTCATCGATCAGTGCGGAACGGTTGCCGTCGACTCGTCGAGCCGCATCGACAGCAAGAGCCCGCTGAAACGAATGTTGATCGACCATTCTTGAGGCGCTTTGAAAACAGGCGCTTTCAATGAAGACGCCATTCCGCTGCGTTCACCGAAGGAGATTTCAATGGAAACGATCCATCGATTCAAACCGGAATCGGAATTCTACACGGAGGAAAGGTGTTACATCGTCGAACTGGCCAATACGCCGTTCGACGAAGCCTGTTCGATAGCCCGCGCCCGCGTCGAACCCGGCGTCACCACCTGCCTGCATGCCGTGCTGGACACGGTCGAGCGCTACGTGATTCTGCAGGGCGAAGGCGAAGTGGCCATCGGCGACAACCCCGCCGCCCCGGTCGGCCCGCTCGACGTCGTGCGGATTCCGCGTAATGTTCCGCAACGTATCCGGAACGTGGGGCAGATCGATCTGATCTTCCTGGCCGTCTGCACGCCGCGTTTCAGGCAGGAAGCTTATGTCGATCTGAAAAGTGTCCCGTGACCGATCGTTTTGAAGAGTAGAAGCCGGTCATACAATTTGCATGTAGGGCATTTGTACCAATGATAAAGGTTTGCTCAATTTTTTACTTAAAGCGGACCGGGGCAGGAAAAGCTGACACATAAACTTTTCAAACCGCACTTCGGTTAGGTGTAATGTCAGTCTTTGAAGGAAATTACCCAAGCTTCTCGGTACGCCCCGAGTATTTTTTTGGATTTTTTCATAGAATACTATTTACCCCGTCCTCGAAATGTTGCCAATCATCATATTTAAACATTTGAAGAGTCTTTAATGAGCGTCTGGAATTTTTTAATCAATGAGGATAACCGAAATATACTGATATTTTTAGGAACGGCTCTGGCTGTTGTGATTAGCGCTGTCTGGACGGTTTATACCCATTTTACTGACAAAGATAAAGATTCAAGTACACCTTCCCAGTCCATTACGGCACACGATCACGGGATTGCTGTAGGCAAGATAACAGCTACCGGCAAAGGAAACGCTACCGTTAACTTTTATCATTCCTCGGATGAAAAAGCCCTCGATGCGCTTACGAAGCAACTCGAGCTCATGCGTCTGGACAACCAAGACAAACAAGACCAAATCAAAGCATTGACTGAAACAGTGAATGCCCTTGCGAAAAGGCAAAATGAGCCTGATGTGAAAGATGCACTGACACAACTCGGCGAAGGACGAACCGAAGCCGCCAAGGCGATATTCCAGCAGGTCATCGATTCGAGAGCTTCGGAAGCTGCGGCGGCAGCTCGGCACCTGGGAGCTCTGGCTTTTTTAGATAATACTCAGGAAGCCTTGCAATGGTATCGCCGTGCCGTGGAATTGGACCCAAAGAATGTAGAGGGATGGAATCTGTTAGGGCAATTATACCGGCGGACTGGACAGTTTGAAGAAGCGGAAAAGGCCTATCAGCGGATATTAGATATCGGTGAATCCGATAACAATAATGACGCAATTATTATAGGTAATACCAATCTGGGAAATGTGTATTTCGACCGTGGCGATATCCCCCAGGCCGAGGCTTTATACAGGAAAGCTCTATTAATCAGCACAACTTTAGATCGTAAGGAGGCTATGGCGCTTATTTATGGCAACTTAGGAACTATAGAGGTGAAACGCGGCAGTCTCGACCAAGGCGAAGCAATGTTTAAAAAGGCCTTGGCGATTCATGAAATCCTGAAGGACAAAGAGGGCATGGCTAGTGATTATGGCAACCTTGGAAATGTATATATAAGGCACATTGATGATCTCGATCGGGCCGAGGCCATGTTCAAAGAGGCCTTGTCGATTCATGAAGACTTGGGAATCAAGATAAATGTGGCCAAGGATTATGGCAACTTGGGAAATATATATATGAAACGAGGTGATCTCGACCAGGCCGAAGAAATGTTTGAAAAAGCCCTGGCGATTAATATAGCGTTGGAGCGCAAGGAGGGGATGGCCAACCAATATGGCAATCTAGGAAATGTATATAAGGACCGTATGAAGCCCGGTGATCTCGATCAGGCCGAAACAATGTACAAAAAAGCCTTAGGGATTCACAAATCCCTGGGGATCAAAGAAGGTATAGCCAGGGATTATGGCAATCTAGGGACTGTAGAAGTGAAACGTGGCAATGACCTCGGCCAGGCCGAGGCAATGTTTAAAAAGGCCCTGGAAATTGCCGAAGCCCTACAGCTTAAGGAAATCATGATCATCCAGTACGATAATTTAAGGTATGTGTATCAGGCCCGTGGTGATCTCAAGCAAGCCGAAGCAATGTTTAATAAGAAACTTGCCGTCTATAGAAAAGCTTAGCAACATTAAAAAAGCTTCGCATAATGCATTCTATGCAAGAAAGCCCTGCTGTGTTTTTCAAAATAGTCGTCCCCAATCTTGACGTAATAAAGTGCTTGCAAAAATGGGAGGAGTCCATATATGAACTCAGGTTTTAATAATAAATATAAATCGTTAAATATCTAAAGCCGTCAGTATCTTATAAATCTCATAAGCCGGCTGTTCGTAAGGGTGAGTGTTCAGCAGGGCTCGCACCGCATCCTGGATCACGGCATCCTCGCAGATCATTTCCACTTTGTATTCTTTCACTTTTTCCAGCCGATGCGGCTGGCCCAGATAGGGCCGGCTGTGTTCCAACGGCCGGAACTGGCCCTGGCCCGGCACTTGCCAGCAGCATTGATCGTAAGCTTGATAGCGTCCTGCGCCTGCGGCGAATAGGGCGTCTTTGACCGGTTCGAGGTGGGATTCCGGCACGTAAAAGCTCAGTTTATACATGACAGGAAAATGGGCCGGAGGTTTTTAGCGTTCTGTTCTTTGAAAGTGCACCCCGGCGGGTTGCACTTCGTGGGATTGCTGAAAATTTAACGCCGGTCTGGATCGAAATCGGAGCCGACATCAGGAGGATAGGCGCTGTAGGAATCGTAACCGGTAAAGGGCCTGTAGCCTCTATCGGGTTTATAGCCATCGTGATGAGGACGGCGATGATCAGGATCATGCCGGCCCCGAGGAGGATAGCCGACGTTCGGACTTAAATAAATAGTCGGGCCATATCCATTTCTATAAGAATAATTTGTGGCGTCCGGATTATTTCCATTCAGAGTGGCATCTTTATTTTTACCATTGGGTACTCGCGTGGTGATGACTTTGACTTCAGTTCCATCTTCGAGCTCGATGACGTTCATTTCTCCGTAACAAAATTTCGTGAAGGCGAACAAGAAAAATCCAATTACCACAGTTTTTCGGAACATTTTTATTTCCCTGTCGGTATTAAATAGAAACATGATCCACTCTGTACTTCAGTTGCAAAGCAGATTTACATTGATTCTATTTTAGACTTTTTTCCGATCCTGATGAACGTTCTCCTGTTAAAGTCGGGCGGATAAAATAAAATTTATCCGCCGTACTGCCGTTTTTTGGAAAAGGGGCCGTGTCCGGAGAATTAAATCGGTCACGCCATCGTCAGAAACGACGAAATGACGTTGAAATAAACATCCAGCAAGGCCGACAAAGTATTGTAGTAGGTGGCCTGTAACGTCGCCAAAGGCTGCGACGTCAATAAATCGAACAGATCCGTCAACGCATGGTAAGTGTTGATCAGAACGACTTTCGAGTCCTCGGTAAACGAGGTAAGGTAAGACGTTACCGGAGCCAGCGCGGCCGCCGTAAACTGTTCGGGATTGTCCAGAAAAAGCCTTACCGTTTGCCCGGCCTGTGCGGAAGCCGCCGCGGCGTGGCGAATCACGGGCTCTAATGCGGTAAAAGTCGTCTGTTCCGGATGCTCCCAGAAGTTTCGAACATGCTGAAGGGCATGGGCTTTGCCGGTG
Source organism: Methylosarcina fibrata AML-C10 (assembly GCF_000372865.1). NCBI lineage: Bacteria > Pseudomonadati > Pseudomonadota > Gammaproteobacteria > Methylococcales > Methylococcaceae > Methylosarcina > Methylosarcina fibrata. Next base: position 406,641 of record NZ_KB889965.1, read on the forward strand.
GACCACTTGGCCAGCATGTCCTGGTAAACCGGCAGCACATGAGTTTGAGTTTCGTTCAATAAAGCGGTGCCGCTGTTTTTGGCTTGTTCATACCAGGCGGTCAAGGTCGGCAGCGGCTGATCGTAGACTTGCTTGGCGGAGGAAGCCACCGCGCTGTGGGCCTCAATCAGGTTATTTTGAATGTCCCGATACAATTCATTCACTTGAAAACGGACTTGACCGAATAACTTCGCGGTCGGCGAAAACAGCTTGTTCTCCAGATCAAGCTGTTGAATCGATAAAAAATCCTGTTCGTCAATAATAAGCATAATTTCCTCAATGAATAAGCGTTAAAGTGGTCAATCTTTACGATAAAGCGATTCTAGCTTGACCTTGAAAAATTAAAAATGCGGCAGTTTGTCGCGCGGCATTATGTCGCGGCAGGTTGTTTAACTTGTTTATAAGAGAACCGGAATTCGGTAAATATAAAGAACGCTTCCCGAAGAAACAATTCCTGCGGGTGCCGGCACTCTCCATGTTTTTCATCTGGCGGTTTCTTCTGGAGATGGAGCCGTAAACCTAAAATATCAGCTCGTCTTATTTGATGTTTGAGCTGTTACCCAGAATAAGGCTCTCCATGGCTCGTGCTGTTCATTCAGCCCCTGATCACTCTTCGGCAAATCCATACTCCGCCACGAGATCATCCATGTCATCGCCCCAGCCCCAGTTGTGCCCTTCGCTCCGGACGCGCTCGAGCCGCACGACAAAGGAAGCCTGCTGGTCTGGCTTAAGCGCAACAATCGCCTTCAGTGCCTGCTCGAACATGCGCACCAGGGCGTTGAAGTAACCCTCGTCATCCATGCCACAGTAGCCAAGCAGGTTCATGCAGGATTCGCAATAGAACACCGCCAGCTCCGCCAGTCCATCCGGACGCCCGATAGCTTTTTTATAATCGGAGATCGCCTTCTTGGCCTTGGCGACCGAAATATCCTGATTGCGCATCACATCCGGACAAACCCAGCGGTCGATGGTGGCCTTGTATGGTTCGAGAACATCCTCGCCCAGGGCGAACCGGGCATGGAGAAAGGCCTGATTATTCTTGCTGGCGGTGTAAAGATCCTGAATCAGGCCGAGCAGCGCCGGTCGGTCGAGGTCGGCAAGCTGGCGTTTGAGATCGCTCCAGGTTGGTTTTTTTCTTGCACGATTTTCTCATAGGTCCCGTTATTTATCCTTGATGGCCCGAAAGGCCGAGTCATCGGCTAGATGCAGATAAATGCGTCCTTTCAGCTCATCATTTTCGATGATGGCCCAACCCCGGCCGCAGACCGGATCGTTTTCATCCTGTCCGGACCAGGAGAACTCAAAACGTGACGCAACGCCGTATGGTTCCATGCGTCCATCGATATCCCCGGAGACCAGCCCAAACTGAAACTGTCCGGTTCCATCCGAGCCGATCTGGATGTATCCCGGCACCTCCATGTTGACGTAATCCTGGTCCCACATTTCCATCTCGGCTATGCGCCATTTTCCAGCAAACGGTTTCATTTGTTTCATATGATGCCTTTTAAAAAATCTCGTTCTGTCGCCGCCAAGATCCCCCAGGATGTCACAGTCCTTGTCATAGCTTTGTCACAGCTCGTTGTCACAAACCGTGTCGCAGCTTTGTCGCAAGCTTCCCCGGGTCGGTCGCATGTTAACATGGATGGGCAGGTGTACTGCATCAAGGTGGCGAGATTGGCCGTCTTCGGCACGTTGGTATCGACCAGACATTTTTTCGGCAGGCTCATTCAGATGGTTCCTACTTTTCGGTTTTTTGCATGCGCTTCTTCATGGCGGCCTTGGCCTGCTCGGTGATGTCGCCCATTTCATCGCCGAAGAAGTTCTCCGGCCAGTTCCGGATGTTGCCGAAGATATCGATTTGCAACGGCTCCAGGGTCGCGGGCGTCTTGGCGATATTGGCGAAATAGGCCGATACTTTTTCTTGCGGGAGTGCATCTTCGGCGATACGGCGCTGCAGGCGGCGCAGAAAATGCTCCGAATGGGTTTCGATAATCAATTGAACATCCCTGTCTGATCCGTTTTCCCGGGAGTTGACGACATCGATCATCACGTCGGCCAGCGCCGATTGCGCGCTCGGATGCAGGTGGATCTCAGGCTGCTCCATGAGGATGATCGACCCTGCCGGGGCGTAGAAACACTGCACCAGAACCGGAAGTACCTGGGATATGCCAAAACCGACGTCCGGAAGATCGACCCAGTCCCTTGATCCCTTGGTGCGAACCTTGACCTCGTACTCCTGCCGTTGCTCCGATATCGGGTTGACCTTGAATTCCTCGATCAGTCCCATTTCCTTGAGCTTGAGGGCAATGATCTCCTCGAATGGCTTGGCTGGAGATGCTCGTTTTGCCCCCGGCTTGAATAGGCTGATTTTCCGGTTCCGCGCCGCGAGAATCGCCGCGACGGTATTTTCCCCCGCATAGCCGACACTTTCAGGCTCCATGCCGGTCCATGAATACAGACGCTCGGTCTTGGTGCGCAGCGGTCCAAGATAACAGAGTGATCGGTAGAGCTTTTCATGGCGCAGGTTCAACGCCTGGACGAAATCCGCGTTCTGGTGATAGGCAACCACCTCATCAGGGAAGCCGTAAAACCGGACCGGTGCGCCGGGATACCAAACCCGCCCCTGCTTGCGTTTCAGCGTGTAATTGGTCGCATCAACCTTGTACTCAGACTTGGCGTCCGATTTACGCTCCATGCCGATGGATAGCCTGGATTCCTCTTCTTCCAGAAGCTCATATTTCAGTTGATCAAGCACCAGTGTGTGCTGGTCCTTATCCCCCAGGCCGACCTCGGCATGAAAGGCAAGGTTGTCGCCGGAAAAGACCTGGCCGGATACCGGATCTTTGAACTTCAGCATTTCCGGCAATGACCACCGATAGTCGAAGACGATTTTGTTTTCCGGATCGCGGTGAAAGACCATCTCCTGGTAGGAACCGAGCTGAACCGCCGAGTTCTTGCCGCCCGGATAGAAAACCGCCTTTCTGTCCGGCGACTCAACGGTCTGCTTTAGCATCATCAGAAACTGGCCGATGCTGGACTTGCCCGAGCTGTTGGCGCCAAAGAACAGGGAGATCGGAGCCATGCGAATGCTGCCGGTATCCTTCCAGCCCTTGAAGTTTTGTATTCGTAATTGTTTCAGCATAATTCCTCTCTCCAGTCATTGTTGCCATAACGTCGACGGTGTCCGGTACTTCTGCGGCTACCGGTAACGCCTTTGGGCAAAATTACGTTCTTCATCAAACACCCTCCCTGCCAGCCTGCACCGGGTGCGCCCACGCAGGCACCTGTTTCCACGCATCCCGCATCCGGCCGTGCAGCAGGTCGGTTTGCGGCTCGAACTGGCGCAGGTGGGTCCAGAAGCGGCTGGTATGGTTGCGCTCCAGGGTGTGACACAGCTCGTGCATCAAGACATAGCGGACCATTTGGGGCGGCAGAAACAGCAGCTTGGCGTTCAGGCTGATCACGCCGCCGGTCGAGCAGCTACCCCAGCGGGTGCGCTGGTTTTTGATAATGACCCGGCTGAAACGCATGCCGCTTTCGGCCGCCATGGATTCCAGCCACGGCATCAATGTTTCCTTGGCGCGCCTGGCCAGCCAGCGGCGCAGGGCGGCCTTGCAGCGTTCACCGTCCGTTACCGCGCCATAGACCAGGATGCGCCCCTGTCGGTCGGTGCGCGCCCCGACGGTTTGGCTCTTGGTGATTTGGTATTCCACCCTCCAGGTTTCCGCCAGTGCGGGCAGGTCAAACGACTCGGGCCGGGCGGCTGGCTTATCGACCAGCAGATGCCGGACCTCCTCGAACTGGCCGAGTTTCGCCGCGATCCAGTCCCTCTTGCCGGTCACCAATTCGATCACCTGCCGCTCGTCGAGCCCTTTGGGCGCGATCACCGTCAGTCCCTCCCGCGCCGTCATCTTCAGGCGCAAGCTGCGGGCCTTGGCGGAAGGGCGGATCTCGTAGTCGAGTTGCCGTCCGTCAGGCAGGTCGAGTCGGGCGTGTCGGTTCATTTACGCGTCCTTGCCCTCCGGATTGTAGTGCTTGCGCTTGAGCACCTGCACCAGTTGGCCGATGAACTCCATGGCGTCGCCCGCCAGCAGCCCCAGCGCGGAAAAGCGTTGCGCGAGCAGCAGGAGCAGGGCCTTGGAGAGTTCCGGGTCGATTGAACTTACATTCCACCAGCCGGGGAAGCAGTGCTGATCGGCCTCTTCCAGGATGGCGGCGGCCACCTCGGCGGCCTGGGTCTCAGTCAGGGCGACGTTGCGGGCCTTGATCTTCAGCGCGAGTTGCTGACCGATGGGGCGCTTGGCTTCATCCACGGCTGAGCGCACCGCCTCTGTGAGGGATTCCAGTTCCTCGATCAGCGCGATGCCCGCAAGCGTCCCGGCCCGCTTTTCGTCGATGATGCGTTGCAATTTTTCTGACAGCGGCCGGAAAGACTCGTCCTGATCCAGACGGATGCGTAGCTCGGCGGTGAGCATTGCCTCGATGTCCAACGCCTTGGCATCGTGCTTCTTGTCCTTGAGCTTGGTCAGGAAATGCTCGTCCAGTACGTAGGTAGGGAACGCTTTTTCCAGTTCTTCCACGTCGATGTGCCGGCGGATCAGTTCCTTGGTACGAGCGGCATCCTGTTCCGTCGCCTCCAGGGCCGCGTCGGGATAGAACTTCTTGCGGTAGAGCATGTAAAGTTTGGTCAACCAGGCGTAGGGGCGCACATAATCGCGCAACTGTTCGTCCGGTTGCAGCGCCTCGTAGAGCACGCGCAGGTTGCGGTAGCCGGTATCGAAGCTTTTTTCCGCGCCTTCCTCGTCGCGCAGGATCTTCATGGCGGCGATGAAGGTCTCGTGCGACCCGTCACGCGGCACCGTCTCTTCGGGGAAGAGCGCCCACAGGGTATCGAACTGTCGGCGGAAGTGCTCGCGGATGCGCTCGAAAGGAAAGGCGACGTCGCCCAGCTCCTCGGGACGGTAGTTGAGCGCCTCGTTCAGGTGGTCGAAGATGCCGTAGTAATCGAGCACCAGGCCATGCCCCTTCAGCTCGTTGTAGGGGCGGTTCACCCGGGCGATGGTCTGCAGCAGCGTGTGGTCGCGCAGACTCTTGTCCAGATACAGCGCCTGCAGGATGGGGGCGTCGAAGCCGGTCAGCAGCATGTCGCAGACCACCAGCAGCTCCACCTTGCGTAGCGCCTTGTCCTGGTGTTCCGGCTGTTCGGATTGGGAAGGGATCAGGAACTCGTTGAGCAGCTTCTTGCGCCCGGCCTCGCCGAGATAGAGCGCCTTCACCGCGTCCGGGTCGTCCTTGGGCGCTTCGGAGATCACCGCCATCACCGCCTCATCTCCCAGCCGCGCCCGCAGGGCCTCGGTGTACAACCGCACCGTCTCCTTGTCTTTAGAGACCAGCATTGCCTTGAAGCCGTTGGGGCGCACATGCTCATTGAAGTGGGCCACCGCGTCGTCGGCGATCTGTTCGATCCGTTTGGGCAATTTCAGCAGCACATCCAGGGTGGACGACTGGTTCACCAACTTGTTCTGCTCCGCCTCGGGCAGGTGACCGAATTCGCGCTTGAAGGCGAGATCGAGCTTGGCCCCGTAGAGCTGCCAATCGGTCTTGCGCGGCTGCCAGTGAATCGGCTTGACCACGCCGTCGCGCAGGGCGTCGGTGACGGTGTAGGGGCGGCCCATGTAGCGCTCGATGGTGCCGTCGTCCTTCACCTGACCCCAGGCCACCGGGGTGTTGTGGTCGTCCTTCTCGATGGGGGTGCCGGTAAAACCGAACAGCGAGGCCCCGTCTACTGCCGCGCGCATGTAGGTGCCCAGTTCCCGCTCCTGGGTGCGGTGCGCCTCGTCGGCCATGACGATGACGTTCCGGCGCTGTTTGGTGACGTGCTTGGGCATCCCATCGAACAGGTGCACGGTGGTGAGGATTACCCCGCGGTAGTCGCCCGAAAGCTTCGCCTCCAGGTCGCGCTTGCTGGCCGCCACTTGAACGTTTTCGGTGCCGGTAGCCATCAGCTCGCGGTCCATCTGGTCGCCGAGCTGCTCCCGGTCCACCAGCAGGATCACCGTGGGCTGGTTCAGCTTCGGGTCCTCCCACAGGCTGCGGGCGGCGTAGATCATGGTCAGCGTCTTGCCCGAGCCTTGCGTGTGCCAGATCAGCCCTCGACGTTTTTCCGGCGGCAGGGTCAGGTCGGTGGCGCGGCCGAGGATGTCCTTCACCGCCAGGTACTGCTGGTAGCGCACCACCACCTTGTCGGTCTTGCCGTCCTTGGTGACGAAGACGATGAAGTGGCGGATGAAGTCGAGCATGTTGGCCCGGTCGAACAGGCCGTAGAGCGAGACCTTCATCTCGTCGAACTCGTCGATGCCGTGCGGCCAGGGATCGCGCCATTGCAGCCAGAATTGCAGGCGCCGCCCCGGCACGCCGTACATCATGCGGGTCTCGTTCACGCCCACGCCGTAGGCGTTGGTGTAGAAGAGCTGGTCGATTTCTTCCGAATACATTCCGAGCTGCCTGGCCCCCTCGCGCCAATCGGGCTTGTTGCGGCTGGCGGTCTTGGCCTCGATCACCACCACCGGAATGCCGTTGATCAAAAGGACAATATCCGGCCGCCGGGGCGAGTTGCCCTCCACCGGAAACTGATTGGTCACCCACCACGCATTGGCGTCGGGATGGTCGAAGTCGATCAGCCGCACGTCCTGGGCGTTTTCGGCAGGATCAAATTTGTAATTGACGCCGCTGCGCAGCCAGGCCAGCCACTGCCGATTGTCGCGGCAGGCGCGCAGCTTGGTGATGATGGCGTCCACCCGGGCTTCATCGGTGAGGATGGTGTTGTTGAGCTGTTTGAGCTTCTCCCGCAAAAGCGGCAGCAATAGCACCTCGCGCTCGTCCGGGCGCAGCTCGGACAGCTCTTCCCGGGAGCGGTAGGTCCAGCCCAGCGCCGGGGCTTGCAGATGCTCGATGATCTCCCGCTCGACGGTCGTCTCCTCGTTGAACAGTCGTGTGACGGCATAGGGAGTGGGCGGCTTTTCGACGCAATGGGTGTCCGTAAAACCGGGTTCCGTCATGGCGCGTCTCCTTGTCTATGCGTTGCCCAGTGTTTGAGGCGCGACAGCCTCGGCGAATTGCCTCACGCTGACAATTCGTGTTTGCAGCAGCGCCTGCGCCTCGCCGAAATCGCCATCCCCGGTAATCAGGTAATCCGCCTTGCCCGAGGCAGCACAGATCAGAAATGGCGCATCGTTCCGGTCACGCGGAAAGTCAAGCACGACTGTCGGCTGAATGATGCGGGTATCCGCAGCGAGTAATTCCAGCCACCAGGTCACCGTTGCTCTGGGGAGCGCGAATTTGGGCCTCTGAATCACCGTGCTGTACTCGGCCATCACGGCCGGTGTGACCAGCCATTCTACATCCGGATTACCCAGGCACCAGAGCAGAACCCGTTCCGGCAGGCGATCACGGATCACCGCTGACACCAGGACATTGGTGTCGATTATCACCCGCATTATTGTCCGCTCCGCTGAGCCTCGATCTCGGCGGCGATTTCTTCGTCGGTGATACTCTTGGCCTGCGGCAAGCTCTGTACATGGCGCATCAAAGCCTGCCAGCTTTCGACCCGCTCCTTGGGTTGGTGAGTCTGATCCACCACCAGCACCTCTAGCAGCGAGCCCTCGGGAAAGGGCAGCCCCTCCAGCACTACTCGGCCAGAGGCGTCGATCTGTACGTATGTTTTGTATGTATTCATAACGGTCTCCTAAATTTGGCGTCTGATATTGCGCTGCTCCCTTGAAGGGGTATCGATCACATCCACATCGGCAATGTTGAAGCGGGGGCGGCTGCGGGCCGACGCTTCCAAGTCAGCTTCGTCCAGCGGCCAGAGTATGAATTCGACGCGACGGTGGCGCATCTCTTCGGGTACGGGGATGGCGTCGGGCGCGTCTTCGAATATTTGGCGGATGGGTTGCATGATTATTCTCCTTGTGGGTGTTCAGAAAGTATAACACCGGGCGGAACGCGGATTTTGCCGGTGAGCAGGTTTTGCAGCAGGGATTTTTTGACTTGTTGGAGGGCTATCAACTTGTTTTCAGCAGATATAACTGCCTCTTTCGCAGCGGAAACAGTTTCGACTATTTCGTTTTGCTTGGTAGTGCCAGGGAGCAAGACAGGCAGAGACATGATGTCTCTGCGTTTGATCTTCACCATGCTGCCACTGGTACCACTAGCTCTCGACTTCAACCAACGCCTTGCATTGGAGCTTTGCAGAAGCATTTCCGCAAATTCAGGGGAAACAAGATCACGATTAACGCGAATCCTCATCATCAAATCAGGGTAGTAAGCAATTTCGGGATTGCCGATATATCGGCCTGACCGGCCCACAAGCTCGGGGGTGTTTGACCGGCTCACCAGAATATCGTCTACAACTAGCTTAAAGGGTAATAAACCCTCGTCCTCGATCGGTGCAGGCTTTATCCCTTGCTGGTTGAAACCGTCATCAGTCAGCGCATCCAACCCCAAGACCCAAGCCCCAGTCGGGTCTTGAGGGCACGTAGGGGAATATCCATTTCTTATTTTTTCATTAACAAGAGACGCAAAGGTGGTTTTGTCCCAGCCTGCACCTTTGGGAGGCTGGAGCAGTTCCGCAGTCAATGACCGTTTCAACTCCCGCGTCGCCTCCAACTCGGCCTTGGCCTTGGCGATGGCATCGTCGGCCAGCTTCAGCGCGGCGGCAATGCGGCGTTGTTCGTTGGGGTCGGTTGGCGCGGCAACGATGACCTGCTTGAGTTGTCTTGCGGTTATTGCCTCAAATGTCGAACCCTGCCCCAGCCGTTGAAAAGACTCCTTCCACCGATGCAAGCCGTAATAGAGAAAATCAGGGTTCATTCCTTTGGCAACCAAAGCGGCAAGTCCACGCCCAATCGCATAAGCCTGATCCGCCCTGTTCAGTTCACCAACGGGAGCGCGTACGCTCATCAGGGTTGAATTTGTTGGGGCAATTTTGTTTGGTGCCGTACACCAGAATTTTGTTATCGGAATTTCGTCGCCAAATTCCGTACAGCCTTGGAGAAAAGGCATTCCAACGCCTTTATCGTTGTATGTCTCAGAAGGTGGCGATTGACCGGCGACAACATTAATATGGTCGGTAAGTCTGTTAATAGACCAACCATTGGGCAACTCATGAAACTCAGGCATATCTGCCCATCTTGGCCAGCTCTTAACACTCATTATTGCAGCCCTGCCAACAGTTCATCGAGCTGCGACAGGACAGCAGCAGATTCATCTCGTGAAATTCTCAAATTTCTCACCGCATCCGGCAACGGCACCACCACCTCCGGCTCAAAGGTATCCACGTAACGCGGCAGATTGAGGTTGAACTCGTTCTCCTCGATCTCGGCCTGGTCCACCAGGGCGAAATAGCGCCGCGCCTCAATGGGATCGTTGCAGATGCGGCGCAGGTCGCCGGCGGCCTCGTTCAGGTGGGCGATCTCGCGCTCGGCGGCGAGGCGGATCTCCTGCTCGCGGCTGTCGCGCTCTTCCTGCAGCTTGTTCAGCTCCTTGATCGCCTTGTTAAGCTGCTTCAGATGCGTCTTGATGGCGTCAACGAGCTGCTTGCGGGCAGCGGCGTACGCGGTCTTGTCGGTCCTCGTCCCCGGCCCCTCTCCCGGGGGGAGAGGGGCGTCGGTCTTGAGTGGGGCGAGGGGATGAAACCATTTATGTTCGGATGATACCGCCTCGTCCACGGCTTTCACCTTCAGATCCAGCGCGTCGAGTTCGGCCCGTTCGGCCATGAGCTTGGCCAGCGGCGCGAGCACCGGGCCGAAGGCGTCCTCGACGTCGGCCAGGCGCTGGTCGCGGTGCTCCTCCACCTCGCGGATCAGTTGCGCGGCGTGGCTGTCCACCAGGGCCTTGGCCTGCGCCAGGTCGCCGAAGGCACGCCAGGGCACCAGGATGCGCATCAGGTCCGAGGGGCGCAGCAGGTTCTGCGGGTTGGCTTTCTGGAAGTGGCGCGAGGCCCAGATCATCAGAGTCTTGCCCTTGCGCGCCTCCGGTTTGTTCTTGTTCAAGAGCAGCAGGCAGGCGGGCACGCCGTTGCCGTAAAAGAGCTTGGAAGGCAGCACCACGATGCATTCGATCAGGTCCGCCTCCACGAAGCCGCGCCGGATCACGTATTCGGCATCGGCCTTCTGGTTCTGGCCGTCCTCTTCCTCGGTCTGTTCCGGCTGGCCGCGAAACAGCACGCCCTGGGACATGACCACCATCCCCTTGCCGGACTCGCCGGTTTCCGGGTCGAGGTCCTTCAGCGATTTGGCGATCTGCTGCAGCCAGGCCCAGTCGCCGTTGGAGGCGGGCGGCATGCCGAAGGCGAGGCGGCCGAATTTGTCACCGCTTGCCACCGTGTCGTGGCCCCAGTCCTCCAGCGAGAAAGGGGGATTCATGATGATGCGGTCGAACTGCTTGAGGCGGTTGGCGGAAGTCAGGTGGCGCGGGTCGCGCAAACTATCGCCCTGCTTGTGCTCCCACACCGGCACGCCGTGCAGGATCATGTTGATGCGCGAGATGTTGTAGGTGGCGACGTTGGACTCCTGGCCGTGCAGAAAAAGCCGGCGCACGTCGCCGCCGTGCTTCTTCACGTAGCGGATGCACTGGAGCAACAGGCCGCCGGAGCCGCTGGCCCAGTCGCAGATGCTCATGCCTGCTTTCGGCTCCAGCATCTCGGACATCAGAAAGCCCACCTCGGCCGGGGTGTAGAACTCGCCGCTGGATTTACCCGCCTTGCTGGCGAAGTTGCGGATCAGGTACTCGTAGGCGTTGCCGAACAGATCGTCGGAAACGTGGGCGCGGTCGAAGGTCTGGCTGCCGAAATGGTTGATCAGGTTGACCAGCTTGTCGCGGGGCAGTTCGTCCTGCTTGTTGAAATCGATCTTGCCGGTGAGGATGCCGTCGAAATTGTTCTGCCGGTGAGCGTTGGCCCGCTCGATGGCGAGCATGGCGTCGTTCAGCGCCTGGCCGAGTTGGCCCTTGGCGGTGCGGGCGACCTTGGTCCAGTCCGCCGCCTCGGGGACGATGAAATGGTGGTTCTGCGGATCGCGGGCCAGTTGCAGCGCCTGCTCCTGGGGCACGCCCGCCTTGATCAGGGTTTCGGCCTGGGTGCGGACCTCCTCCTCGTAGCAGTCGTTGATGCGCTTGTAGAACAGCAGGGCGAACACATAACCGCGAAATTCGGAATGGTCGGCGTTGCCGCGCAGGATGTCGGCGGCCTTGTCGAGATAACTCTCCAGCTCGCTCTGGGTCATGCGCCGGGTGGGGCGCACCACGATGGGCGCTTCAAGCGTGGCGAGAAGTTCGGTCAGATTCATGAAGTCTTCATTCCTTATTGTTTGCCGCCGGGGCTGCTGTTGCCGGGTTCCGCCGCGCCGCCGGACTCGATCCAGGCGTCCACCTGGCTTTTCTTGAACTTCCAGAGGCGGCCCATGCGGTGCGCGGGCATGCCATGTCTGTCGATCCATTTGTACACGGTGTCGTTGCTGACCCCGAGGTATTTGCAGATCTCGGTTATCGACAACCAGCGGTCTTCCATCTCGTTCATGCTCAAAACTCCGCAGGCGTTTTGGTTTGCGGCCACGTCCCGCCAGAGGCGAAATGGGCGATCGCTGGACGCGCCTCTCCCAGGTTAAAAATCAAATATACAAAGGGTATTCGTGCGAAGTCAAACGATCTTTGCCGATTCAAGCCGAATATATGCGAATTCAATCGACGCCATGTGTCGCAAGTCAGCTTGGCCGATTGATCGGTGAGAGGTGCGGCCGAGATTTTTTACGGCCGGTCCCGACACAGTAAGTTAGGGAATAACCCACAATAAGGAGCGATCGATCACGAGCATCAACGACTTGTTTGACGGAATCCCTCTCCGCCAACGCTTCGGGGACAAGTCATGAAGAGTATCAACCAGTTTGCCGAAGGCTGCTCTCGCACGTCCTTTGCTTTGCGGCATTCAAACGCCCCTATTCATCTGATCGCCGTGTAGTGGCTGCCGGAAAAAATGTAAGAAACCGGACGAGACCCGGAGAATGAGGGTACGACCCGGAGGGAATAATAGCCACGAGGCCGGTACGTCAGGACGCGAAGCCGAGGGCGTAGCGCAATGCGGAGATTTTTCCATCGAAGGAGAAACGGTGTACGACGGATTTCCCGAGACGGGTGTGATTTGGGTGGTAATATCGACACGCGCCGCTTCTGCGCATCCCTACGCCCACGGCATACCGTACATCCTGTGCATAAAAGCGACGCAAATCGCTGACAATACGCAGAAAAAGAAAACCCGCCCAATAACCGGATGCGGTTATTGGGCGGGTTTTCTTTTTGAATTGGTGGAGGCGGCGACTACCGAAAAATCCGTTGAACGCCTTTATTTTCAATGTTTATCGTTTTTGTAATTTCAATGTTACCATCAAAGTTACCGTCAGTCGGTTAAGGCTACCCCCAAAAAGCGATTTCATCGCCGCCATCCATCTCACTCCCGCAATTCCTACCGGTTCCGGCATTCCCCCATGCAGTGGCCCGGTCGATTGTTTCCTATCTGGAGCATAATAAATTCCTTAGCATGATTTCGTGCCAACTCTATGAAAGACAAGTCAGACGTGCATTACAAGACGGCATGATATTTGCTATAGGTGTTGTTTCCTGAAAGTAGCATATCACTGCATTGCCCCGATCCGATCAGCGCCAGCATGGGCATGGTGTCCGGGCAGGTTAAAACGCCAGGCACAAAAAGCCCTGCTGATTTCGGTCTAGTCTCGTGCAGGAAAGTCGAAGCATCGGGGATTGCAACAAGGCGATGGTTCGATCATCCGGAGAGTAAAAACCTTTACCGTTCTGTTTTAACGGTTTTGAATCCTTCCGGCTTTTGGTTTATAGTGCCCTTATGCCCGCCATCGTTTCGGACGTTGAGGCCGTCGGCAGCGTGTTCCAAAACACGCTGAGCATCGGCAGTGGCGGGATACTTCCTCATCGATAGCGCTGCCAAATCCTTGCGTTTCACCACTGGCACCCCGCGGGGGGCCGGCAGGATAAAAACGCCAGGCATAAAAAAGCCCGGACTGGCCGGGCTTTGGGTTGCGGTAGTTTTTACCTATCGGCGGTGGGGATGCATAGGGGGAACTTCGGAAGTCGGTCGCCTTTCGGTCTCCCGGTAATGCGCTGCGTCGCCGGCAATTTCGATCAATGCGGCTATCGTATCGATCTGATAAGACAGACTCCATAACATCACAGCCGTGGCGCTCTCGGTCGGCAGTGCGCTTTTTTCGGTGCTGTTGAACATGACGGCCAGCGCGTCCAGACTTTCGGATATGTTTTCGGCTTCCATTTTCGCAAACTCGTTCAAGCCGTCGAACCATTTCAATTGATCAGGTGGCAGCGTGTCGACGGCATTATCCCATAATCTGCGCAAAGCGTTGGCGGTGGTAGAAACGTTTCTATTCATTGAGCATCTTCCTTGCCGGCCTTGCTTGCGTCAAAGTGCGCTCTGATAATGGCTTTCATATCGTCGATCATGAAGAGGACGGCATCGATGGTTTCCTGAATGTTTTCGTCACTCATTCTGCCGTCGCCTTCGAATTGGAAAAACAGCGAGTTTAATACCCCATGAGCATGGCAGGCGGTCAGGTTGAAGGCATCCTGAACGTAAAGAGCATCATGGGCTTGAGTCACATCGAAACGATGCGGGAATAGATTGTTCTCTGGCGTGGGTTTAGTCATTGCGGTAACTCCAAGTATTAGGATGAACCGCCGCCCATGTTTTCGACGGCATGGGGGACGGACTTAAATGGGGTCGAAAACCGCTACTTGGAACGGCCAGCGCCGAACGCTGCCCAAATAAGCCCGCCATAACAGGACACACGGCAAACCGCCGCGCTGAATGACGTGCATAAAAAAGCCGCAAGGGTTGCGGCGCTCATCGCCAAGTAAAAACGGGTTTCGACGCCCGGCCCTGATGGTTGCAGGGCATCGAAAGAGTACGGGAAGGCGGTCTATTGTGTCAAGCTCCCTGCTGTCTTAAACCTGCGGCTGTCCCTTCGAGCGGGACGTCTTGAAAAACTATAGAAATGGCGGAGCCCGATGGTATCTCCGGGTCCACATCTGAAGAATCAGACAGCATACGCCGGCCTGCATCGGGCTCGGAAGTGAGTCTAAAGCAAATGCTTCCTACATTCAATCCGTTCCATGCATTGCTTGAGATTTCGAGCCGCTGTCCGAAAGAAGAGCCGAATCGCCCCAAGTCCTACGGCAGGAGTTTGGAATCACCGCCGTAGATACTGCCCAAGGCGTGTTGGCACATGAGAGTCGGAGCGATTCGGCGAAAAACAGTTTAATCCCGTCGGCATCTTCTGTAAATGAAAGAGACTGCCTGAACCGGAGTATTTTGTATTAAACTGATCTTGCTGGCGGCAAGGCTAGTAGTCAGTCAATTTAAATCAAAAGGATATATTGGGCTTGTAAGTCACTCTATAGTGGCATTGATGGTTACTGATTGAGGTCAAGCAATGCCAGCTCTTAAATACAAAGTCAATCTGACTGAAGACGAAAAGCGTGGCTTGGAAGCCATGATCAACAAAGGAAAAGCCGCGGCACGCCATCTGACACGCGCGCGAATTTTATTAAAAGCGGCAGCGGGTATTCAGGATAAAGACATTATCCAAGCTTTGGGTGTCTCGGAATCAATGGTGTTGACGACGCGCCAACGGTGTGTGGAAGAAGGCCCGGAAGCCGCCCTGAAAGAACGCCCCCGTCCAGGACGTGCCCCAAAACTGACGGAGAAGCAGGCCGCCCATATTATCGCCTTGGCTTGTAGTGAGGCGCCGACAGGGCATGATCACTGGACCTTGCGGTTGTTGGCGGACAAAGTGGTGGAATTAGCGTATGCCGACCGTTGCAGCTATGAAACCATCCGTCAGCTTTTAAAAAAACACTCTCAAACCCTGGCAGAAGCAAGAGTGGTGCATTCCCGAGGTGAGTGCTGAATTTGTCGCGGCGATGGAAGACGTGCTGGACCTTTATGAAGAACCCTACGATCCGTTGCGCCCGGTTGTGTGTTTCGACGAAAGTCCGAAGCAACTCATTGCGGAAGTCCGCCAACCTCTCCCGCCTGAGCCCGGTCAACCGGCCCGCTATGACACCGGCTATGAACGGAAAGGCGTCTGCGATTTGATGATGATCTGCGAACCTAAACGCGGTTTTCGGCAGGTGGACATCACCGCGCGGCGGACCAAAATCGAATTCGCGCACAGCATGAAGCATATCGCTGAACTTTATCCGGACGCGGCGGTGATCCGGGTGGTGCTGGACAATCTGAATACCCATAAAATGGCGTCTTTGTATGAAGCCTTTCCAGCAGAGCAAGCCCGTGAATTGGCGCGACGGCTGGAGTTCCACTACACGCCCAAGCATGGCAGTTGGCTAAACATCGCTGAGATCGAACTGGCCGTCTTGTCGAACATGTGTTTATCACAGCGGATACCGGACACAGAGAGCCTCCGGCGTGAGGTCGAAGCCAATATCCTACCGCGCAACACCAAGGCGACGCCCGTCAATTGGCGATTTACGACGCAACAGGCACGACGTAAACTGGCTCGCCTGTATCCTTGTGTTTCTTCGTGACTGACTACTAGCGGTGTCATCCTTGTCAGCAATCCCGGCAGTGTCTGTCCTGGTGCCGGGGCCAGCCGCGTCTGCATAGAGTCTTCCCGCACGGTGGCAGTAAGTCCTCTGCCGCACGCGCTCTACGTCTCGGGATCGCTCACGCCCGTTTCAATCAATAACACGCGCCCGGTAGGGTTTCGTCCGGTTTCCTCCTGATACCGCTGCATGGCTTCCGCTTCGGTTTCGTCAGGACGGACGACGATGAGAGTCAACCCGTTATTGCCGCCTTCCAGTTTGTCCAATCTTGTCTTGATGCTCATGTTCTATACTCCATTGCGCTCAGTGCGGCTTTCGCCAGTGTCACCCATGCCGGGTTGTTGTTCTCGGCTATGATCCGTTCGCATTCGGTTTTCTGTTCGGCGGCCCGTGTCTGCTCGACCGCCTCCCGGATGCGCCGGACTTCTTCCGCCGGCACGCCGTCCGCCAGCAACTGCCGGTAATCGGCTTCTTCTTGACGGGCTGCTTCCTGTAGCCGTTGCAGTTCCAGGGCAGCATTGATCATCGCCCCGCCGCCGTGTTGGGCTTCCAGTTTTTGAATCCGCGTCTTGACGCTCATTGCTTGACCTCCAGCGACTCCCGCTCTATTCATAGCAACCTGAGCACACTCGCAACAAAGACCGCGTTACCCGGGCTTCCATTGAATCCGGCGGGTACTTGGCAAGATCGGCCTCCAGTTCTTCCCGTGTGTGTAAAGGCTCTGGTTTTGAGCCGTTCCGTGCTCGTCCTCGTGCAAGCGCTTCTTCCAATCGATCGGCAATACTGCCGCTGCTCCTTTTTTGGGTTTCCAGTTTAATCAGTCTGGTTTTGATGCTCATTGCTTCGCCTCCAGGGCTTCGATTCGCTTGGTCAGTTCATCCACTTCGATGATTTTCGATTGCGCCGCCAGCGCCGTTATGAGCTGGCTGCCGATGTCCGGCGGTATCTGCCCGGCCAGAGTCGCCCGAATAATTTCCCCGCCTTGTTCCGCCAGGGAACCATTGACCGGCAGACTGACCGGCAGCGCTTGCGGCTTCAACGGCGGGCATACCCGGTCGATCAAGACCTTGGCCGCGGCCACGTCTCCGGCCTTGGCCTGTTCGACCAGTTGCGCCAGAATCTCGGGCATGGCGTCGGCAATGGCCTTTCGTAGTTTCGTCGCCGGGGTCTTGTCTTTGGGTCGGCCGTTCGGATTTCCCGTTTGGCCAGGCTTGAATAAGTGGTCTTTGCTCACTGTTTACAATCTGTTTGTTTCAGACAATTATAAATCCTGAATTTACAAATTAACCGACATTCAATCCCTGAATGGAAGCGCGTCGTCATAATTAGGATAACCGCGGCTTGGTGGCGCCGGGTTGCTCTGCCTGCTCTCGCCGCCGCGCCGTTTCTTTACGTCGTACGCCGACAGCGCCGCCGAAACCGTGATGCTCAGACCGCGCTTGATTTCGCCGGTTGATTTATCCGCCCATTCGGACGGCTTCAGGCTCCCGGCCACGCTCAAGGCGTCCCCTTTTTGCAGCTTGGTCAGGCGGCCGGCCACATCGCCGAAGGCAATGCCCGAAACCAGAGTGTATTCGCCGTCGTTCGTGGGAACCGACAACAGGAAATTGCAGTAAGGCTTGCCGGATGAGCCGGTTTTCAATGCAGGATCGCGTAACAGCTTACCGGTAATGAGTGCGTCAATCATGGTTACTCCTTGAATTGTTAAAGTCTTCACATCGCCGGGGAAGGTCGTCGACCGGCCGGAACCGCTGCTTGATGCAGTAGCCCCGGCTGTTCAGGTTCAGGCACTCACGGCAATGGTGGCGGTCGTCCGGCAATGGCACTTCCTCGGCCCGCTTCAGGTAATACGCCAGGGCTTCCGGGTTGCCGGCGCAATAGTCGAGCACGTCGTCGATGATGGCCTGATTGGTTTCGCCGATGAAGTGCAGCCAGCGCACAATGGCGGTTTTCTCATGGCGGGTAGGCGAATTGGGCGAATCGGGCGAAAGCTCAGTAATGACGCGGGTTTGAGCTGGGCGAATTGGGGGCGAATTGGGGCGAATTTCGCCCCGTTTGGGCGAATCGCCTAAGATGTCGTCAAGGAGGCCGTCAAGCATTGGGCACTGCCTCCCATTCATTGTGAGCAATTCGGACATCTCCGTTCACCACGTCCACGGCTTTCTGAATCAGGCCGCACTCACGCAAGATCGATAATGCCGTATCGCGCCTATGCTTGTTGCGCAAGTATTTGGGTACCGCCGTTTTCAGAATGTCGGTCTCGCTGGCGCGTCGATTCGGCCGCTTTAGCAGCCAGGCATAGAGCTCCCGCGCCCATCGATCATAGGTTAAATCCTCTCGCTGCCCAAAGATGCCGCGCCAGGTGTCGAGCGAATATCCGGCCAGGGCAATTCCGTTTTTCATCCGCTCGGCGCTGATGGTGTTTTCATCTGCATAGGCGGCCAGTACGCCGGCATTTCGGCAGGCCAGCTCACACAATCGGACGGCAAACGGCTTGACGCAGTGCAATGGGTTTGCGGGGTCACGGGCCTGTTCCATCCGCTCGAAGGTTTCGACCAGAATCTGACGCGCCTCATCGCTCAGGCGGATGGTGCGGAACTCGCCGCATTCGCCGTCGTCGGTAATGACTTGTGCTCGAAGCATGGCCTTGCACCGGTCCCAGAAGGCTTTAACGTAGGGGTCATTCCAGAATTCGTAACGGCGATATTTTCGCGGCGACAAGGGCTCCGGCCAGCTCACCATGAACCTCGGCCAGAGTCCGATGCTGGATAAAGCCGGGTCAGTTAACGCCTCTTGTGCAACATCCGGTTGAATCATCCAATGGGCGCAAAAACGGCGGTTATAGAGCTGAATCCGCCCGCTCATGCCGCGCTGAATCGATACTGCTTCCCCATCCCATAGCTTGTTCAGATTCGCGGACGTGTTCGCCCGCTGTTCGGCGGCCATGCCCCAGCCGCAGAGCATAGTCGCGCCCTCGGCGGTGAAGATGCCCTGGCTCGGCCAGCCGGTCAGGAAGCCCTTGATGATGCCCTGAACCGTTGCATCGGAAGCGAGTAGATAGGGTTCCCGCTCGGTTGTCTGTTCCTTCAGGGGTTTGCCCGCTTGCTCGGCTTTTCGGGCTTGGATTGCGCCGTGCATTTCTTTTTCGTACTGCTTAATACCGCACAAAACGATGCTTTCGACGGTTGACTTGCCGTCGCCGGATTCGGCAATCGACAGGGCGTAAATCGAAAGCGGCTTATGGCCTGACAGGGTCTCCACTTCGCAGCTCCCTTGAGCGGCCAATGATGCCGCCGACAGGATGGACTGCCCCACGGTCGCCGGGTTGAGCTGGGCATTCAGGGTAATCACTTTGCACAAATCGGCCAGAGGGCCCAGCGCGTCAATCGGGTATTCAGGCGATTGGTAGGCGAATTCGCCCAGTTTTCGCCCCGATTCGCCCTTTTTTCGCCCGCCTGAAACCCGCGCCGTTGCTGGGTTTTCGCCCGATTCGCCCCTTTCGCCTATTGCTTGGGTTTGATCGAACAATTCTTCGATGCTACCAACGTTGTCGGTCATAACCTAACTCCCATCAGCTCGGCCGCATCGCGCAACCTTTCGGCGGCCAGCTCCACGCGGTCGATATCGTCATCTGTCAGTGGGCATTGATTTGAAATTTGCCTGGCCGCCAGGGCGACAATCCCGGCCTCTCTCGATAAACACTTCATTGTGTCGTAGGGATTGAATGCCGCCGCCATGCCGCTGCGTTTGGCATAGATTGGCTTTTCGGGGTAAAGGTCGCTGAACTCCAGGCCGACCGCGGCGAGCACATCGGCCGGAGCGCATCCGGCAAAGCAATGAAATAAAACACGACCGTCTTTCTCGGTTACGGTTAGGGATGGGGATTTATCAGCGTGGGCAGGACACCGCGCAATATAGCGGCCCTGGCCGGTTCGTTTGACGCCTGAAAGGCGCGTGGTTAATTTCTCGATCATTGGCTAGTCCTTTTAGCCGGGTGCATGTATCGCCGCCCATGTGATAGAATCACATCGTGATATGGCGTTGACGATCGCGCAAAAACCCGGCTGATGGGTGAGTCAGTCGGGTCTTTTATTGTCCGGTGGTCTCGATCAAGGCGCGTATATCCTCAACTCGCCATGCTGTTGTTCTCGGGCCCAGCTTTACAGGTTTGGGATATTTGCCGGTTTTGACGCCATTAAGAAAAGTCGTCCGCCCGATGGGCAGAACTCCGGGAATGCCGCGCTTACGGTCGCCGATGATTTGGGGAAGGCGAACGAAGCCGGTAGAAGGAAGGTTTACTATTGAGCCCATGCAAAAACCTCAGAAGGTTGTTATTGAATTGCATGGTACTTTATCGATAGGGAGAGTAGGGAAACGATGTAGGGGCCCTTGGGATTCTTGGGGTTAGGTCTTTCCCCTCTTGCTGTAACTGGCGTGATTCGCCATACGGAACAATTGCTTACTTGCTTTCCAGGCATTATCGAAACTCGATGCTCTATCGAATACTTCCGGGTAATCAGCCTCACAAATCATTTTCAAGGTGCCTTTCTCGCCGTCAGGTACTGCTAAGGGGCCAAAGCCTTTCAACTGGATGGCTTTCAGAATGGCGGCTTGCTGCTTCTCAAGCTTGGTTTCATTTCGTCCCTTACCGGCGGGGTTCGCGGCTTCGAGCTTCGGTCCCGTTGCTGATTCTGAACAGCAAGGGAAACGGTAATGATGCCCGTTTGTTTCTAGCCATTCGTTTAGGTCCTGTGCCGTTGTCCATATTCTTTTATCCGTTTCGCTGGGTAAAAGCCTCTCGCCTGATAATGGGTTATAAGCTGGTAGTTTGCAGCTAAGTGCTGCAAGCAATAACGCTTCATGTGTTTCACTAAAGAGAGTCCGCCCAAGGTCGCCAGAATAATAAGAAATTCCGCCAGGGAATAATTTAACGCGCTCAGCATCAATTGCTTTAGCTGCTTCATCAAGAAGAATAAAACGAGACATTACTATTTCCATCAAAGTAACAGCATCACAAAGGGATTAACCGGAAAGCGGGTGATGAGTCTGCCTTGTCGGCCCGTCGGCCTATCCGGTTAAAATCGGTTATTCCGTCTCAGCCGGTTCGCTTAAAAGGAAGCACATCCGCGCCATTCTTCAATCCGTCCAGGTAGTCGGCCCATGCTTGCATCATCTTATGGCGCTCAGGTAAATGGGCAGTCCGGTTGTAGGCTCTGCCGTTCGGGTCTCTAACAGCATGGGCTAGTTGATGCTCGATAAAGTCAACCCTGAAACAAAGCACCTCATCAAGAATGGTTCGTGCCAACGCCCTAAATCCGTGTACGCTGGCTTCGTTCTTGTCAAAACCCATGCGCCGCAAGGCCGCCAATAAAGCCACGTCGGACATTGGCCGGGAACAGTTCGGCGTTCTGGCGGATGGGAATACGTAGTGCCCATGCCCGGTAAGCGGGTGGAGCTTTTGCAGGATTTCGACCGCTTGCCTTGCCAATGGGACAATATGCGCCGTGTCGGTTTTGGTGACGGTGTAACGCCATTCCGCCGCTTCTAAGTCAAAGTCCTCCCATTCGGCTTGCCGCAGTTCGCCAGGGCGAACGAAAAACAAAGGCGCCAGCTTCAACGCGCATTGCACAGAAAACGTGCCTTGATAGGCGTCAATTGCCCTGAGTAACTCGGCTACCTGTTTCGGATCGGTGACGGCGGCAAAATGGCTGCCCTTGACCGGGGGCAATGCGCCTTTCAAGTCGGCGGATATATCGCGCTCGGCGCGCCCGGTCGCAATGGCGTAACGAAAAATCTGCCCGCAATTCTGCAAAGCCCGGTGTGCCGTCTCTACCGCGCCGCGCTCTTCAATGCGCCGCAAGGCCGCCAGCAATTTAGGCGCATCGATACCACGAACGGGAGTATTTCCCAACCAAGGGAAAATATCCCGCTCCAAGCGGCGAATAGTCCGGTTGCCGTGGTTCTCTGCCCAGCTTGCCGCATTTTTGGCGAACCATTCGCGCGCCACGACTTCAAAGGTTTCCGCGTCGGTGGTTTGTGCCGCTTTCATGGCTTTGCGGGTTTCGCCCGGATCAGCGCCGGCCGCCAGCAATTTACGCGCTTCGTCGCGTTTGGCCCGGGCGTCTTTCAGCGTGGTTTCGGGATAGACGCCCATTGATAGGGTTTTACGCTTACCGTCAAATCGGTAATCGAAGCGCCACCACTTACCGCCAGATGCGGTAATGAGCAGATATAAGCCCTTCTCATCAGGAAGCTTGTAAGGCTTGTCGTTTCGGGGCTTTGCGTTCTTTATCGCGGTATCAGATAGCGGCATGACGGTAACACCTTGTGATGGTAAGTGAGTTGCCGTCAATGTTACCGTCAGAAATGACGGTATGTCAATGCATCTTGTTGCACTTCATTGGACAATAAAAAACCCGCTAAGCCTTATAACTTGCGGGTTTCTGTACTTCGTTGAACGTCAAAAAACTTTGAAATGGTGGAGGCGGCGGGAATTGAACCCGCGTCCGGAAATACTCCGCCCCAAGGTCTACATGCTTGTCCCGCGCTTTTGATTTAACTGTTGACTACCCGTCGGGCCAAGAAGATCAACAGCGATTTCGATTGGATTTAGCGCTTCAGGCTCCGAACCAAGCCTTGACGCGATCTTATGTCGTATGATCCCTGAACGTTCCTTTCGCCCTTTCGGGTTTGAGAACTCTGCACGCATAAGCACACACAGTCAGAGAAGTGGTGCAGGTTTTAAGCTGCTAAGGCCACTGAGTAGTTTTCGTCGTTTGCGAATACTTTTTGTCAGTATTTTTACGAGGTCACTGTCCTCGGCATGCACTTAAGGTTTTGCTATCCCCGTCGAAGCCAGGTCGCCCCCTTAACTGTTTTATTATAACCTATAAGATTTCCCGACGTCAGAAAAGTTCATTGTTTTATCAAAAAATCAGTAGATTATAAAATCGATATATAAGACAAAGACTCGATATGGAAGTTCACTCTATATTTTATCCAGCTAGATCATTTAATCGGCAAGAGCAGGCCGGCTGTGGAAAAATAAACTTGACGGATTGTTTAAATCTTATAGAATACGCGCTCTTTTCGCGGAGCGGTAGTTCAGTTGGTTAGAATACCGGCCTGTCACGCCGGGGGTCGCGGGTTCGAGCCCCGTCCGCTCCGCCATTCTCGAAATGGTCGCGGGAATAATCTCTTCATCGTCTTCCATTGTTTTTCTCCGGACCATTTACGTCTTGCGTCACGGTCAGTTTACCGGGGCAGGGGCCAATTCATTCAGAAGGGTACCGCAGAGGCAAAAACCATTCGCTCTGCTTGCCATATGAAAATGCTTTAGGAATGGCCTGAATTTCTCTCGTTGATTGCTTTGAGCGGCGCCGATCTTCGCTGACGGCAAGACTCAGCGGTCCGTAGATTCCAGATGCCGCCAAAGCCTTTTGAATGTTTCGGTCAGGCTGGGGTCGTCGGCATCGACTCTGACCGAAATGTCGGCAGGAGAGAACCATCCGCCTTCATCGATTTCCTCGGGCGCCAGCACGAAAGGGCCGTTATGACGGATGCGGTAGACCTGGACGAATTCCATGCCGGTTTCCACGGTAGGCGTTAATTTGAACAAAGGTTCGAGATCGGGACCCGGGACAATGCCCAATTCTTCTTCTATTTCCCGAAGAGCGCTGCTTTCATAATCTTCGCCGGCATCGACATGACCGGCGGCCGAGGTATCCCATTGCCCGGCATTCAGATCCTTTTTCATTGAACGTTTCTGTAGGAACAACCGCCCTTTTTCGTCGAAGACCAGGATATGCACGGCGCGATGCCTCAGTCCTTCGGCATGAACGACATGCCGGAAGCGGACGTCGAGGACGCAATCGTTCTCATCGACGACGAAAAGCAGTTCGTTATTCATTAATGGAAACGCGAAGCGACACTCACAGTTGAAAGTGCCGATTGTAATCGGAGGCGCAATCAGAGTAAACGTCTGTTTGCCGCCTTCGTCTCGGGCGGAGAATATGCTCATCCCGTCGGGAGATGAGCATTGTTCGCAGGATTTCAGCGGGCCTGGCCGGCTTCGGTCGCCGCCGGCACTTCGATCAGTCTGCCGGATTTGCAGTCGTAGATATAGCCGTACACGGGTATGTTCGACGGCACCAGCGGATGATTTCTGATACGGACGACGTCTTCGAGCACGCTTTGTTCCTGATTTTTAATCGTCAGCCAGGAGATATGCCTGGCTTCGTGGGAGCCCGAGCCTGCACCGGTATCGTGCCATTGACCTTTGTCGTCCAGGGACGCCGTCGTCAAGCTGCTGGCCAACAAATCGCGCATGATTTCATCGGTGAACAGCTCCATGCCGCAATTGGTGTGATGAATGACGAACCATTCGCGGGTGCCCAGCAATTTATAGGAAATGACCAGGGAGCGGATGGCGTCGTCGCTTGCGCGTCCGCCCGCATTTCGGATGACGTGCGCATCGCCTTCGGACAAACCTGCGTATTTGGCGGGGTCCAACCGGGCGTCCATGCATGTTAAGATAGCGAAATGACGCGCCGGCGGTAAGGCCAGATCGCCTTTATCGCCGAAATTGTTTACATAATCCCGGTTTGCGGCCAATACTTCATTTAGAATTTTGCTCATAACGATCTCTTATTATTATATTGGTTGATATGAAAATTTTTATATTGTTTGTTACAAAAAAGCCGCTTGGTCATGTCTTCGCATAAACCAAACGGCATAAACTATCTCCGCGGATAAATGTACTCTAGTAAACCAGAAATTTAAATACCGATAAAAATTTATAAAATATAAACCCTTTTTTTATAATTAAAAAAATGGATAAGTTAAATAACATGCAGGTATTTTGCCGGATCGTCGAGCTTGGCACGTTTGCCGCGGTGGCGCGGGAAATGAATCTATCGGCAATGATGATCAGCAAATACATGGCCCAGTTGGAAGAATCGCTGGGTGTGGCCTTATTGAACAGGACCACCCGTCAGATCAGTTTAACGGAAGCCGGAGAAATTTATTATTCCCGCAGCAAGCAGTTGCTCGATGATTTTTCCGAACTCGACGAGTACACTTCGCAACTGGGGAGGAACGTGAAAGGCACGTTGAAGATCAGCGCGCCGATCGATTTCGGCGGGCTTTACATGGTGCCCGCGATCGAAGCTTATCAGCGGGAGTTTCCGGAGGTCAAAATCGCCATGACCCTGCATAACAGCCACGTCAATCTGAGCGAAGGCAATTTCGATTTGTCCATATTGGTGACCGACACGCTCGATTTAGGCGTCGTCGCCAGAAAAATCTCCGAGACTCGCTTGTGTACTTATGCCTCGCCCGCGTATCTCGCCCAGTACGGCGAACCCCGGCATATCGACGAGTTAAGCCAGCATCGCTGCCTGCATTACCGCGATACGCCGCACAAGGATTACTGGATTTTCAGAAACGGCAGCGAAGAAACCAAAATAAAAATCCAGTGGCATTTCGCCTCCAACAACGGCCGGGCGCTGGCCGAGGCGGCGTCCCTGGGCATGGGCATAACCCAGGCGCCTGAAATTTCCGTGGCGAATTATCTAACGCAGGGCAAGCTGGTCGAAATTTTGTCCGAATTCCGCATTCCTTCTCTCGCAATTTATGCAACATACCTGCAAAGGCGTTTTTTGCCGGCAAAATTGACTACTTTTGTCGAATTTCTGATCAAATTCTTTTCCGAAACTCATCAGCCGGAGCAAAGACAATTGTTGCCGGAAATTCATTCCGGCGGATCCCATGGCCAGACGTAGCGAACACAGTCTCGAAGAAATCAAGGAAATGGTGCTCAATGCCGCCGAGTCGATTGTTATTGAGGGCGGCGGCCCGGCGCTCACCATGCGCAAGATCGCCATGGACATAGGTTATACCGTGGGCAGTATTTACATGGTGTTCGACAACATGTCCGATTTGATACTGCACATCAATGCGCGAACCCTGGACGGCATCGCGGCGGAACTGGAAAAGGCGCCCGAAAGCGAAGCCGGCGCATGGCTCGACCAGGTAGCCAAGCTCTATTTACGTTATGCAACGGTTAATTTCAACCGATGGAGTCTGATATTCGAACATCGTTTGCCTAAAAATGCCCCGGTGCCGGATTGGTATCAGGCGAAAGTCGAACGGGTGTTCAGAAAATTCGAGGTCCAGTTCGCCAGACTGGTTCCCGGCCGGAGTGAGACCGAGAATAAGCAGGCGGCTCGCGCCTTGTGGGGCGGCATCCACGGCATCAGCATGCTGTCGTTGTCCGGCAAGCTGGATATTGTCGGCGTGGAAGACGTCGAAAAAAGCATCGAGCTGTTGGTCGGAAATTTCATTTCCGGCTGGATGCGCACCCGGCCGGCTGCATCGTGAGAGGACGGAAGCGGCTCGGCGCGAACGTCAAAAAAGACTTTCAGGGCGGGTTAAAAATCGCCCCAGGCAAAACTCAGACTTTCCCCGGTACAGTTTTCCGATTTGCACAAGGCCAGGACCGCATCGTTGGCGTTGACGGCTGAAAACATTCCCAGTTTTTCCGGCGCTGCGGATCGATGCAGAATCGATTTGATCTCATCCACCCCGAGATCGGGCTTCAGTTCCAGCATTAATGCGACGATGCCCGACATTTCGGCCGCTGCCATCGAACTGCCGGAAATAAAATCGTAGGTGCCGTGCGGCAGCGTAGTGAGGATTTTATCGCCGGGAGCGGTTACAGGCCGTTTTTCGGCGGAATCTTCGTCTTGGGCCTGTCCTGTGGCTTGCACCGGGATCGCCTGCGCCATCGACGCGGGAAAGTTTTCGTTTGCTTCGTTGTGCCCGGTGTCGGCCGCTACGACGATAATGCCTTTTTCAACCGCTTTGTTCAGCAAAATTTCCAGCAGCGTGTCCTGAGGGCCGGTCAGGCTCATGTTGAGCACGTTGACGCCGGCTTTGATGGCGGTATTGACGGCCAGCGCCAGGGTATAGCTGTTGCAGACCGACGCGAGCGAATCCGGGCGGTCCGGCCAGCAGGCTTTCAAAGCGACGAGCTTGGCGTCGGGCGCCACGCCGACGATGCCGGTTCCATTGTTTTTTTTGGCCACCATGATGCCGGCGACGGCGGTTCCATGCTTATCGCTGGTAAAACTCGGCGAAATTTCCGCGGCAAAATTCTCGTTCCGGGCAATTTGACCGGTCAAGTCGGGGTGGGCGGAGTCGACGCCGGTATCGATCATGCCGATGACCACACTCCGGCCTGTGGCTTTGGCATGCACTTCGTCAATCTTCATCTGTTTGATGTTGGATTGCAGCTTGAAATAAGGATCGTTCTCCTCATGAGACCGGGTTTTAAACAGATGCATTTTCTGGACGACGCTGATCCGTTTGTCTTCCCCCATTTGCCGGATCTTCTCGGGTACCGAATCGGGTTCTGGAACCCGGTAGACCACACAATGGACGCCGACGGCGGTCATCGGCCATTCGGCGAGCTTTTGCAGATGGTAATCTTCGGCGATCCGGTCGGATATGCGTTTGCTCCAGGTCGAGCTTGAATAACTGCCCCTTCGCCGGTAAGAAGAAGCCGACGTGATAATCGACGGCCGGTCGATGGATTGGTCTTCAAAGCCGACCAATAATAAATGATCCGCATCGGCCGGTTTGAAAAGACTGGCTAATTCCGGAGGCTCGGCTTCGGGCTCGCCGCCTTCGGAGGGGAGTGAAATCGTCAACAACATCAGTGAGATCAGAAGCCAGTGCCGTATCATTCGGAATTTCCTCCGCCGGGTTTCGATGAGGATAACAAGGCATACGCGGGTTCGGCAAACAGGACGCCGGAATTCTTCCGCAACGCCGCCAGCGCATCGAGAACGGCCCCGGCTTCGGTGGCTGCCGTCAGCCGGATCAAATAGACGCCTTCCGCCGAAGGGCCGTCGGCAATCCGGCCGTGAATGCCGTCGAGAATTTGGCCGATCTGCTGCCGCCCGAATCCCTGAGCAAAAATGACTTTGATTTCATTGGCGTTGAACGAAGTGGTTTCGCTGCTGGACAAAGTCCGGAAGTCGCTTTGTTGCAACGGACCCACCAGATAATAGGCCGGAACGATCACCGCCAACGCCAGGACCGACAGCATCACGGCCGCCGTTTGCGGCCAGCGGAAAAAGTCGAGGCTCAGCTTATGGTACCATTTAGGTTGAGTTGATTGTTTAGTACCGGAAGGCCGCGCACAGGCCTGTGTCGACGCGGAAGCTTCGGGCTGATGCAGCCGGCTCTTCAAGCGGGAAAAAGACGCCTGCGCCGCCGAGTCCAGGGCATCGGCCTGATTGACGGCCAGAGAAATCTTTTGCAGGATAGCCATTTCGCGCCTGCAGGTCAGGCACACTTTGATATGCTTCTCGACCGCCTTTAATTCGTGATCGTGCAGCGTTTTATTGACATACCACGGCAGCAACAGAGCTATTTCCTGATGGGCGAGATAAGGATTCACAGGATTTTCTTTCATTTTAAACTCCTGAATTTTCAAACGGCAGTGAAAATTCGCTCATTGTTCTTTAAGTACCAGGGCCAATTTTTTACGGGCATGATGCATACGGGTTTTAACGGTATTTTCCGGACAGTCCATCAATTCGGCGATTTCGCTGTAATGAAGTCCGTGATAATAGGTCAATTCGATCACGGCGCGCTGTTCGGCAGAAAGCCTGTCTAAAGCCGATTCCAGCCAGTTTTCCAGTTCCGTTTGAGCCGCCACGGTATCGTTTTGTGCTACCGCTGCCGGGTACAGTTTTTCGACCTCCATGTCATCCAGCGATTCTTCCGCGAAAGGGCGATGGTTCCGCAAGGTCTGGCGCGCTTTATTGTACGCAATACCGAGTATCCAGGTTGAGACTTGGCACTGGCCGTTGTAAGTTTCGGCTTTTTCCCAGACCACGTACATGACGTCGTTGATGACTTCGTCGATCATGTCCGTCCTTCGGGTTATCCTGGCGATAAAACGGAACAACCGGCTGTAAAATCGATGATAGAGCAACTCGAATGCTTGTTCGTCCGCTTGGCAAATCCGGGCGATCAAATCGGCATCCTGGTTGGGTTGATCTGTTTTATTTTCGGTATTCAATGGCTTGCCTGGTAATCCGTTCATGATGTTGAAGCGCGACTGAGCCTATAGGGTAAAAAATCGGATGATTTACATGCATTGTATTTCCGGTTATTACCAAAAGGTTCAACGGCTATGAAATTTTTTATGGGGTCGCGGCTCCGACAGGATGGTCAAAATCCGATGGCGACTGAAAAAAATAAGGTGGCCGGGAGGACTTCGGGATAATAACTGGTGTAGTCGGCGTCTCCATGGCTATGGCTGCTGGCGGTGGTAATCGCATCGGCATAACGAAGGTCCAGGGTGAGGAATTTGTAAAATCCAGTGAAGCCTGCATTCCAGTAAAAATAGTCGTAATCGATCGATTTTCGTGTTCTGGTATAGCCGGCGCTGCCGGAGAATTCCAGAAAGTCGGTGATCGGATATCGCCCGGTCATCTCGAATAAACCCGCCGGGTGGCCCCGGTCGTAGTAATCCTCGGAAAAGGAAGCGGCCAAACTGATAATGTCCCGGTAATGCAGAAACAGGTAAAATTCGTTGTAATCGGACGAAATTCCGTAAATGTCGCCGTCGTAAATATAATGGCTCCATTGAGTGTCGAGCCGCCAGTCCTCGGAAAGGCTGAAACTCCAGCCCAGATACGGCGTTACTTCAAAACGGGTCGCATTGGCAAAACCCTTGTCGCCGAAATCGACGGTGGCCATCGAGGCGCCCAGATAGCCTCCGGTCTTGTGTTCGTAGTCGATATTGGCCTGATAAGAGAACTGGTCGTTACTCTTGGAATAGCCGCGGCCTACGTAATTGCTGGTAACGGAGGCCGCTCCGTGAATATCGGCAAAAATTTTACCGGCGTATGGCAAAATCAGCATCGCGCAAAGCAACTGAGAGAGCAGATGTGGTTGATACAGGGTTACCATACGATAAATTATACCTGGGCTTATTTTTGTAACGAATGACCGCTAATAATACGTTAACTTATTCTAATATATCCTGCTTCTTTTTCTAACCCGGATGGCTCCCAGATGACAGATCGACAATCGATGGCCCGGAACGAGCGAGGGATTGGCCGTGCCTCGCGCAAGGAACTCATCGCATGGGCCTTGTACGACTTCGCCAATTCCGGCTATACCACGGTGGTGCAGACCACGATATTCAGCACCTATTTTGTCGGCGTGGTCGTCGGCACCGTAGCGGGAGTGTCGCCGGGCCTGGGCACGCTGCTGTGGTCGCTGTCGGTCGGCGCCGCCAATTTTGTCGTCATGGTCAGTGCTCCGGTGGTAGGGGCTATTGCCGATTACCGGGCCAGCAAGAAACTCTTTTTATTATTATCTTCCGTCGGCTGCATCGCGGCCACGGCCATGCTGGCGATGGTCGGTCCCGGGGACGTCCTTCTCGGGATGATCCTGGTGACGCTGTCGGTCGTCATGTTTGCTTACGGTGAAAATCTGGTGGCGGCTTTTCTACCCGAGCTGGTCCCCGAGCAGCAGATGGGGCGCCTCTCGGGTTACGGATGGGGCCTCGGCTATGTCGGAGGATTGCTGACTTTGCTGCTTTGTCTCGGTTACATCACCTGGGCGAAAGGCCATGGAATTACGGAGGCCCAGGCAGTGCCGGCGACTTTGCTGATCACCGCCGGCATTTTCGCCTTGACCGCCATGCCGACCTTTCTCTGGCTCCGCGAGCGGGCGCAACCGGTACCGGCCGAGATGAAACTGTCGGTCGTCACCGCCAGTTTTCGGCGGTTAAAGCACACCTATCAGGAAGCCAGACGTTTCCGGGATTTGATCCGGTTCTTGCTGACACTGGCCGTATACCAGTCCGGCGTCAGTACGGTCATCGTATTGGCCGCGATTTACGCCCAGGAGGAAATGGGCTTCGATACTCAGTCGCTGATCGCATTGATCATGGTCATCAACGTGACGGCCGCGGTCGGCGCGTTGATCTGCGGCCAGTTGCAGGACCGCATCGGTTCGGTGCCGACGCTGGCCGTCACCTTGGTGATCTGGATTGCCGCTCTGATTGACGCCTATATGGCCGAGCAACGTTCGGACATGTGGTTGAGCGGAAACCTGATCGGGCTGGCGATGGGCGCCAGCCAGTCGGTGGGCCGGGCCCTGGTCAGCAAGTTTTCGCCCGCCGAACGGGCAGGGGAGTTCCTGGGGCTGTGGGGATTGGTCAACCGGCTGTCGGTGATCGTCGGACCTTTAAGCTACGGCTTGATCAATTATTGGAGCGGCGGCAATCACCGTCTGTCGCTGTTGTCGACCTTGCTGTTCTTCGCAGCCGGGCTTCTTCTGTTGCTGCGGGTCGACGAAGCCCGGGGCCGCCGGGCCGCGGCCAATGATCCTTTGCTTAACGGCCGGTCTTAAACGGATTGGCCTGGTTGTCGGGCAGATGCAGCGAAATCAGAAAAGTGGCGGCGAAAACCAGAGCGCCCAGTACGAGTATCGATAGTACCGGGTCGGCTTGTTGCGAGGCGGCATAGGTGTAGCTTCCGACCGCCAGCAGCATCGTAAAATTCTGGAAAAAACCCTGAAGAGCAACGGCCGCGCCGCTGCCGATGCTGAGCTGGCCCAGCTCCTGCAGCGCCGCATTGACCGGCACGATGAACATGCCTCCGGTCAGGCCGACAAAGAACAGCATGAAGCGGGCCGGCCAGAGGCTGTCGGTGAAACCGAGGCCGATAATGAACAAAGCCATCAAATAAGCGGGCAACCGCGCGCGGCGCAAGCGTTCCAGAGGAATCAGCCGGGGCACCAGCGCCGATCCGGCCATAATGCCGACCGCCAGAAACAGGGTTAGCCCGGCAATTTCGGAAGCGTTCTGCAATGCCAGCATCAGGGGCGCCCAAGCGACGATCATCACTCTCAAAGTCGCTGCGGCCGCCCAGAACAGGGAAGCGCCCAGCATCGAAAACCTCGAGCGCGGCGTCGTGAAAAATTGTTCCATCTGCCGGAAAAACAAAAGGAATTGAGACCCGGACACAGCGGGTCGGCTGGGCCGGACCGGCAGATAGAGAGTGATCAGGGCGGAGGCCAGAAACAGAAATACGGTGCCCGACAAGGCCAGATCGGTGGAATAATCGGCCACTTTCGCGCCGATGCCCATCCCCATCAGAATCGCCAGAATGGTGGATCCTTCGATCAGGCTATTGGCTTTGACCAGATGCTGGTGCCCCGCTATTTCCGGCAGAATCCCGTATTTGGCTGGACTGTACAGAGCGGCGCCGGCGCCGACGAGGCCATAGGCCGCCAGGGGATTGACCTGCCAGAGCAGGAGGCCTGCGCCTGCGGCCTTGACCAAATTGGCAATGATCAATACCCGCGATTTGGCATGATGGTCGGCGAAGCCTCCGACCCAGGGCGCCAGCACGACGAAAGCGACCAGAAACGAGCTTTGCAGTGCGGGAACATACCAGGCGGCCTGGGACTCCTGCTTCATGACCAGAGCGATCACGGTAAACAGAATGGCGTTATCGGCAAAGGCCGACAGGAATTGGGCAATCAGTAACGGATAGATGAGTTTGTTCATTGGGCCGGTAGGATAGAGGATATGCGAATCTCGGAGCTGTTCATCGGCTGAATGCGGCACGGCAGCCGCGAAAATTCCGCCGGTTTTCCGTCCCTTAAAGCCATTCGTAAACGCTTCGTCGGTTCTCAAGTTTAGGCGATAATGGAGCAATCGCTTTACTCATCGAGTAGCCTTGCTGCCGCCGAAGCCTTCGCCTGCAATTCGGCCATGCGCTCGGTCAGTGTTTGCATGAACGCCTGACGGCTGCCTTCCCAATGCACGGGCGTGCCGACGAAAGCGTCGATGAAAAAAGGAACCAGAATGCATTCGCCTTTCGGCAGGCTTTTGCCCAGGCCGTAAAAGAAAACCGGCACCACCGGAACGGCCGGGCGTTCGCTGAGCAAATGGCCGAGGCCGTTCTTCAGCTTGCCCATTTTTTCGGGCTGGCCTCGGGTACCTTCGGGAAACAGAATCAGGATGGCTCCCCGATCCAGGGCTTCGGTCAGCGGCGCCAGTGCTTTTCGGCTATCGTGAACGGGCTTGCGCTCGATCGGAACGATGCCGACCACGTTCAATGCAAACCATTTCAACCATTTATTCCTGAGAAAATAATCCGAAGCGGCCACCGGGTGCACTCTGGGAATGATCCTCAAGGGAAACAGCGACATCAGCGCCAGCGCGTCGAGATGGCTGTTATGATTGGCAACGACGACCGCCGGTCCGGATGTCGGCAGGTAAGAGCGGTCCCGCACGTGCAGGCCCAGGATGATTAAGACCAGTGGCCTGACGACGAACGCGTAAAACAAAAGGCGCAGCATCGGCGGTTAATAGTAGAGATAATGGACGAAATGAAAGAACAAGGGCGCCGTGTAGGTCAGACTGTCGAGCCGGTCCAGAATGCCGCCGTGTCCCGGAAGCAGACTGCCGCTGTCCTTGACGCCGAGGTCCCTTTTCAGCGCAGAAATAGTGACGTCCCCAACAAAACCGCCGAGGCCGATCAGGGTGCCCGCCGCCAGCGAAGCGGCGAATGAAAGCGGCGTCAGATAAGGCGCAAACAGAACCGCCAGCAGCACCGTGGTCGCGACGCCGCCCACGAAGCCGGCGACCGTTTTATTCGGGCTGACCTTGGGCGAAATCTTTCGGCGGCCGAAGGTTTTACCCCAGAGATACTGGGCAACGTCGTTCAGTTCGGTCAGCACGACCAGGAAAATGAGCAGACCCATGCGGCCGCCCGCCGGATTGGCTGCGGCGGGCAATACCAGCATGTACGCCATATGGCTCAGGCTGAACACGGTAATCATCAGACCCCAGTGAAGCGTGCCGATCGCGCGCAGGAAGCCCTGGGTTTCGCCGATCAGAATCATGCGCATCGGCAGCAGAAGAAAGACGTAGACCGGAATGAAGATGATGAACAGGCCGTACCAGCCGGTCCAGACCCAGTAATACTGAAACGGGATGGCCAGATAGGCCCAGAACAGGACGCGGTGATCGGCGCGCCGTGTCGGTATCAGCGAAAGATATTCCTTGAACGCCAGAAAACTGACGAAACCCAGCACGGCCACCGACACGGTGCGGTTGAAAAGAACTGCCGCGGCGAACCCGCCGGCGATCAGCCACCAGGTCCGGACGCGTTGTCTGAGTTCGGTGTAATCGTGCTCGGGCCTCGTCCTGACCAGTGCGATCGAAGCGAGGCTGGCGATCAAGAGCAGGGCGCCGATCGCAAGGAAGGCGATTTGTACGCTGAAAGGCAAGCCATGCCAGCTCATTCTGCAGCTTCCTGCAAGGCGCGGCGCGAGCGGTTGACGACGGTCAGCAAGGTGAGCGCCAGGACCAACCCGAACAATCCGTTCAGCCATGTTCCCGGCACGACGCCGGCGCCGATGGCGAGCCCCGCCGCGCCGAAGACAAAGGCCCGGTCGCTCTTGCCCATCGGTCCGTCGTAGCGGCGGGATGCGCCTATCTGGACCGCGACGACGCCGGCCATTTCGGTCAGCAACGCGCCGACGGACGCGAGCACGACCCATGTCGGCGACACGCCCGGAAGCAGCGCAAACGGCAAATACAGTGCGGCATCCGAGACCACATCGGACAGTTCATTGAGCACGGCACCGAGAGGGCTTTGCATCCCATGTTCTCGGGCCAGCATGCCGTCGATGGCGTTCAGGGCCATGCGGATCAAGAGCACGGCCGGCAGCATCAGATACATTTCCGGCCGGGTGCGGCCCATCGCAGCCAATAGCGTTCCCGTGGCCAGCGACAAGGCCAGCGCGGCCAGCGTGACCTGGTTCGCGGTGAATCCGCCGTCCGCGAGCTTGCGGGTCAAGGGCCTAAGCCGATTCTGGAAAGCGGGCTTGAGATCGTAGATGGTCGCCATGCTGGTTTTTCCCGGAGCTGAAAATGATCGTTCAATCGGTTTGCTGTTGTTCTTAGGGTCGGCTCGATACCGGAGTTTTCGATTCTACTCCTCATCGTCGTCATCGTGCGGATCGCCGTCGATTTGCCGGGCGGCCAGCTCGGTGACGGCCGGATAATTGGTTTTTCCGGTCGCAAGCACCGGGATGGCGTCGACGACAAGGATTTTTTTCGGCAGTAAAATGGTCGCCACGCCTTCGGAGGCTTTGGCCAAGGCCTGAACGCTGGCCTGTTTTTCGGTGGTCAACAAAATGACCTGCTCGCCCTTTCTCGGATCGGGCAGGCTGACGGCGGCATGATGCGCTTCAGGCCAGGCTTGAATGGCCAGTTGCTCTACTGCGGTCAACGACACCATTTCGCCGCTGACTTTCGCAAAGCGTTTGCTGCGGCCGCGAATGCTGATGAAGCCTTCCGCGTCGACGTGCACGACGTCTCCGGTGTCGTACCAGCCTTTGCCGTAAATCGATTCCGGCGGCACGAGTTTTCCGGGGTGGTCGGCCAGCAAATAGCCCAGCATGATGTTGGGCCCGTAAACGTGCAGTTTGCCGGCGTCGCTCAGGCCGGGCACGGGCTCCAGTTGGTACTGCATGTGCGGCATGAAGCGGCCCACCGTGCCTTCCTTATAGAACATCGGCGTATTGACCGAGGCGATCGGCGTCGTTTCGGTGGCGCCGTAGCCTTCGAGAATGCGGATGCCGAATTTTTCGGCCCAGAGATCACGCGTCGTCGACTGAAGTTTTTCGGCGCCGGCCACGACATAGCGCATATTGAAAAAATCGTAGGGATTGGCTTTCTTGCCGTAGGCGGCGAGAAAGGTGTTGGTGCCGAACATGATCGTCGCCTTGATTTCGTAAGCGATTTCGGGAATGATGCTGTAATGGAGCGGCGTCGGATAAAAGAACACTTTCATCCCGCTCAAAACCGGCAGCATCGAGCCTACGGTGAAGCCGAAGGAATGGAACATCGGCAGAAAATTGAGTACGATGTCCTGCGGGTTGAAACTGATGCAGGCTGCCAGTTGTTTCAGGTTGGCCAGGATGTTCGAATGGGACAGCACTACGCCTTTCGGCGTGCCCTCGGAACCCGAAGTGAACAGGACCACCGCCGGGCTGTCCGGATGAAACTGACGGTCCTTGTACCAAAAGTCGGCGGTCCTGCCTTGCAGCCAGGCCTTAAACTTGTCTCGTTTGCCGATTCGGCCGGCCAGATCTTCCAGATAGACCAGAGTGACTTTCCGGGACAATTGCTCGGCTTCTTCGATCAGTTTGCCTTTTTCGATGAAACGGCGCGAGGTCAATACGGTTTTGACCCGGGCGGTGTTGCAGGCGGACAGCATGGCCGCGGAACCGGTGGAAAAGTTCAGCATGGCCGGGATGCGGCCGTGCAGTTGAAGCCCCAGAATCACACTCAGGGTATTGGTCGAATTGGGCAGCAGCACGCCGACCGCTTCCTCTCGCTCCGAGATGCCGGTAAAAGCGTTGCCCAGCGCGATCGTTCGAGTGATTACATCGTCATAGGACAGCGGTTTGCGCTCCAGGTCCTCGATGACCAGGTGGCTGCCGCCATGAATTCGGCGAGCTTCCAGCAGCGCGGAAAAAATGGTGCGGCGGTAATGGCTAGTGACGAACATCATGTCGATCATGATGTCGGTCAAAAGATGGCCGCTGTATTTTCGGCGTTCCTTGCCCTTCAGATGCTCTGGCGCGGCAATCCGGGCCGGCGGCAGGATCTGTATCCTGATTTTGGGAAACCAGCGCAACCTGACAATTTTACGCAGCCTGGACACGTGCGTGTATTGAGCGCCGTCGATGCGTATCGGCAGGATGGCGGCCTCGGAGCGATCGGCGACCATGCCGGTGCCGTCGTAGATTTTCATCAGGGAGCCGGTGACCGTGATGCGGCCTTCGGGAAAGATGACCGTTTTGGTATCGTGCTGCAAATGGTGGAGCAGATCCTTAAGTGATAACGGATGGCTGGGGTCCATCGGAAATACCTGCGACAAGCCGAGGAAGGGCCTTAACCACCAGCGCTGGGAAATGTGGGTATTGATGGCAAAGGTGATCTCGTCCGGCAAAAACACCCACAGCAGCAAGGGATCCAGAAAGGACGTGTGATTGGCAACGATCAAGACCCGTTTTCCGGCTTCGTGATAGTGTTCGAAGCCTTTGATTTCCATACGGAACAACAACGTCAATACTCCGGCCAAAAGCCTTTTTAGCACTTTTTTCAACATAGATTTTCTCCCGGCGCCATCTTAGCAAATTAAGACAAATCATATAGCGATTTACTATAATGGAAAATTAAACATTGTTCAATTATTAATTTTTCATTTCTTGATTCGTAATGACATCAGTAAATAACAAGAGGTTTTGTCGCTGCTCTTACGTCTATTGAGGCTGAGTTGTCATTCAAGACATGCGAGCTTTATCATCTCGATCGTGCTCGTCGATAACAAGGAGGAAAAATCGGTACGGACTTAAAGGATTCGTCTGTGCCCAAGCTTGCATTGGCTCGTGTTAACCCGTAACCTCGGACGTAAGGGCTTAACCGGACTCCGGATCAAACAGAGTCTGGAATGCGAGTCGTTAAAATTGAATGATGAAATCGGTACCCGCCAGAAACTGGCTGTTTTTCGTGCCCATATTGAAGGCGGGGCTTGTGGAATCAGCCCAGTCATAACGGATTTCCGGCCGGACGGTCAACCATCGGCAGGGTTTCCAGTTCAAACCCGCCGTCGTCTCGTAATAGCCCGCTTCGCCTGCCGAATAACGAAACCCGTCTTGATCGCGAAACCACTCCCAGCGTAAACCGACGCTCAATTTATTGTCGAGATCGTAGGTAAGATACTGGACGACAGAATACCATTCGGCATTCTTTCCCATGACGGCATGGTCCTGGGTTCCCAGGTCATGCTGCAGCACATAGCGCCATTTTCCGAGATTTTGCTGGAGAATCGCAGAATAATACATCAGCTCGGAACTCCGGTTTTTAAAGACGTCGCCCTGCAATACGGAAAAAGAAACGGTGGTGCCGGTATCGGCGTTCGTCCAGGTCAAACTACTCATCTGACTCCAGGCGCCCAAATCCCGGTCGAAATTGTCCGCGCCTGTCGTCACGCCGAGATTTATGCTCCATTGCTCGCTGAGCGCATAGCTGAAAAGCGCTCCGGTCGTAGTAAAAGGCGAAGACTTGAAGCTGTAGGAATGAGAGGAAAAGAAATTCGGCGGCGACGAGACGGATTCATAGCCGATGATACTGTAAAAGTGGCCGAACTTTCCATTCAAGCCGTTGCCAATGGGCGAAAACACTTCAACATAAGCCTGCGGCAGAGCAATATCATAATAGCGCAGGTTGCGCTGGCTGATTAAACTCGTGTCCCAATGTCCGCTGGCCTGGGTATAACGCGAATCCGTGCCGAACATGAAGTCGAAGCGTCCCCCCACATCCCAGTCCGTGGATTTGACCAGCGCCTTTTCAAGGAATAGATTCAACTGATATAAATTAAATTCTCCGGTCCGGTCGGTCATTGATACCGGGCCGTTGTTACGGTCGTTTGGATTGCTGGCGTTGTAATTGAAACCGGCAGTCGCCCAGCCGCCGAGATTCACTCCGTAACGCTGAATTTCGGCCCAATTGGAAGCATTCCTGCCCGTTAGAGCCGGAATCAGCCCGGCAGCCGGAGCAGCCTCATCCGAGTTAGCCGCAAAAGTAACTGCCAGGACTCCCCAGACGCCAACGAACTGTTGGAAATTAGAGCAAAGCGAGAACTTCATGGCTATTCTGGCAATTTTTTCACGGTATGCACCATTATGGATCATAAAGCACCATAGTTGTGCGTTTTATTCCTGATATCT
Source organism: Methylosarcina fibrata AML-C10 (assembly GCF_000372865.1). NCBI lineage: Bacteria > Pseudomonadati > Pseudomonadota > Gammaproteobacteria > Methylococcales > Methylococcaceae > Methylosarcina > Methylosarcina fibrata. The sequence continues at coordinate 445,188 of NZ_KB889965.1, forward strand.
CAAGCATCCAGGCTTAATATCCTAACCATTTGCGGTGTTTCATTGCTCATTACCATCTTTTCTATCAAGCCGAGGAATACGCCGAATGAATAGCCTGCACCGTTTCGGGAACTTAGGGCGCCGTAAAGGTCAAGTTAAAGGCTATGTGTTTTAATAAAGGAAGGGGAAACTGGCATGTAATATGCTGAAATATTACCTAAGACGGGATACTAAATATCGCCAAGCTTGTGTGAGGTTATCGTCACACTTCAAGCCATTATGTGGACAGCTTGGATTCTCGTCCAGAATGAATACTGAAGTACGGCTTCAATCGTCCTGATCACTCTGAAATAAAAGAGAAACGATTATGAAAACTGTAATATTTATGTCTTTACTGCTGTTAATAACAGCATGCGCATCCGATCCTAAACTGGCTTTGCAGAATGAAAATGATAAATTATGCGAAAATCACAAGCAGGATTTCCAGAATTTTCGGGCCGCGTTCGATAAAGAGCATGCTGAAACATGTGCGAGCGGGTGCGCATATACTGCATCAATGAATAAGAACTCCGATACAATGGAGCATATTGCCGGGCTATATTATTTGATGAACTGCGACGTCAATCATGGCAGATTGTAACAATGAACTTGGGTACGGTTTATAAGACCGGTGATCCATCGATTGAATCAGCTCCGCAACTGTAAGCGCGGGCAATGGCAATGCCGTTGAAAGCGCCGCTAGGAATCATCCGCTCCCAAACCACATGGGTAGCCCCGAGTTTTTCGGCATGATGAAGTGCGGAAGACTTGGCTAATGACTGCCAGCGATTGTTCTTGCCGTAACCCGACGATCCTTCGACCTTACCCAAGAAGTGACAATCCGCTACCGCGGATAGCCTTGCCTCTGTAGGCGTTGCCATGCTGAAAGAAGAAAAGCAAATGGCTAAGGCAATTGCCGTCACACCTTTCGTTATAGGCTTTCGATGTGCTTTGCGAACAAAAAAACCGGGCATGAGAAACTCCTTCCTTAAAAAAATCAGGTTACAAATTACCGGACATGCCAAAATAACTTGAAAATTATACGTTCAAGAAAATGGCCTGATTAAGGCAAATCGATATACCAGTTGCCAATCAAGTCCTTCAGTTGTGCACCAATATGGTGCGTATGATGCACAAATTCAATATTACTATACCCATGATATCGATTCAAAATCAAGGGGCAATTGGAGGCAAGTAAAGAGAATAAGATTAGCCTGCGAAGAAGTTAAAAATTTACGATTACGTCCGACGATATTATGTATTGACTGCTCTTTGCTCCATTATCGAAAGCTTGCCAGCCGTCGCTATGGTCATAGCGAATACTAGGCCTAAGATTCAACCAGGGCCAGGGTTTCCAGTTTGCGCCGAGAGAAACGGCATAATAATTAGCGGCCTGACTCGGCACTGTCGGATGTCGGGCCGGAGTCCCGACCCGTATGCCATCGTCATCACGAAACCATTCCAGGCGAAGACCTAGAATGGTTTCTTTGGAAAGATCGTAAGTTAAATAAGTCAAAAAACCATACCATTCTGCGCCGGGATTTTCATGGCTTTTGCCATGCCAGCCGTAGTCATGTTGCACAGTAAGCTGCCAGCGATCGTCTATCTTCTGTTTTACAACAGTGCTGAATAAATTGACGTCCTGGGAAGGTGTATCGCTCAAATAACCATGGGAACCGCTAAAATCCACTGACGTGCCGGTCTCGAGAAATGCCCAATTGATGCTGCCTATGAGCCCCCAATTTTCTAATTTATGTACAAAAGTGCCGTCCCATCCGGCATAGGGGCTACCTGTGACGGCTCCGACTTTTAAGCCGAGAGAGTCGTTTATCGCATAGCTGGCCAATATCCCGGTATGAGAAAATGGCTCTCCAAATTGCATGGCATAAGAGTGTGAATAAAAAAAATTTTCCGGCGCCATTACCGACTCATAACCAATCAAGGTATAAAATTCGCCTACCTTGACTCGCAGTCCTCGGCCAACCGGAGCAAAAATTTCCAGATAGGCCTGCGGGAAAGCGATACCGTAAATGCCTTGGTTCACTAAATGAGCGTCCCAATGCTTGCCCGGATCGCCCATTGAACGAGTGTAATAGGCATCGCTGCCGAATATAAAGTCCAACCTTCCGCCTATACTCCACCGCTCGGGCTCTCCCGAAGCGTGGCGTTCCAAAAAATGATAAAACTGATTTAGTTGCAGTTCGTCGGATCTATCCGAAAATCCTAGCGTACCGTTGAAACGGTCATTCGGCTGGTTAGTGTTATAAGTGACGCCGGCGTTCAACCAGCCTCCCCAATTCAACTCCATTTGTTCGAACAAGGACCATTGGTTAGGATTGTGTTCGGGGAATAGTTCAAACAACCCGGATGCGTTAGCCAGCGACGACGCTTCGGCGGCCACAAAAAGCTGTTGAATCAAAATAACTTTTAGCGATATCTTAAGAAACTGGCCTGATTTTAAAGGCTTTATTAAGTATGAAACAACCCAACTGGAGTAAGAACAAATGAAGGTCCATGGCTTCTTCGGGATATTATCCGAAAATTCTGAAAAAGATCGGGTTCGCACCGCGAGAGAGCCCCTGTGGCCTCTTTCCGCAGAAAATTGATGGCTATTTCCATACGGCGTCTTGTTCATTGATTGGCTCTTTGAAGTGATTCACGAAGTCCACAAGCAAGCTGTAGCGTAAAAAGATAAAGATTCTTAAAAGTATCGAATCGCTATTATAAAAATATTGTCGGTATTTTCCAAGCAGACCGTGGCAGTCCGTAGAAATTAGTCATGGTGATTCTTAATATGTACCGGTTTTTCTTGGCCGGTGTTTTCTCGGCTGCTCCTAGCCTGTATCATGTAAGCATTTTAAAAACGTGTACCCAGGTATGTGCCCAATGCTCGAACATGAAAGACGCCTGCATACTAACGACAAGATATGAAGATACTCAGCATTCATTTCAAAAACATCAATTCACTGGAAGGCGAGAATCGCGTCAATTTCGAACAGTCTCCGTTTACCGATACCGGCGTGTTCGCGATTACCGGTCCCAACGGATCGGGCAAGACCAGCATTCTGGATGCGATCACCCTCGGCTTGTACGGCGAGACTTTCCGTTTCGACCGGCCGGCAAAGCATGTCATGACCCAGCATACGGCCGAGTCTTTTTCCGTGATCGAATTTGCCCTGGGGGAGAACAAATACCGTTCGAGCTGGCGGGTGCAGAGGGAAGCGGAGGATCCGGCGGGCGAGTTGCTGCCGCCGGAAATGAGGCTGGCCTATCTGAACGGCGCCGAAGAAATATTGGCCGAATCGCCGCCGGAGGTCTGCGCCAGGATAACCGAGCTCACCGGCATGAATTTCCGCAACTTCACCCGTTCGGTGCTGTTGGCGCAGGGCGACTTTGCCGCGTTTCTGAATGCTCTCGACAGCGAACGGATGGATATTCTGGAAAAAATCGTCAGTTCCGACATTTATGAAGATTATAAAAGGGAACTCGTCGACAAAGTGGCCCAGGAGAAGCGCCGGCTGGAACTGCTGGAGCAGGACTTATCCCTTATCCCCCTCATGGACGCCGAAGCACTGGAAGCGTCCGGGCACGATCTGGACGATTTCACCGAACAATACGATAACTTACAGTCCGAATTCAACAAGCTGAAGCAGCAACAAGCATTGCTGCACAACATAAGCGCCTTACAAGACCGGAAGCGCGCCCAGGAAAACGATCTTCGGACCATGGAAGGCCGCATGGCGGCCATTCAGGAAAAACTGACAAGGATCGCTTCCTCCGGGGAGGCGTTGAATTACCGGGAGGACATCGCCGCAATCGATCAGCAAAGCGGGCTGATAGAACAGAGTCAGGCGGAACTGGGCGCCTTCCGGGACGAGCTTCGGCAACTGGAACAGTTGTTTACCAGTGCCGGCATCGATAGAACCGCACCGGCAGGACTTCAAAACAAATCGGTCGCAGGGCAGCAGCAAGCGATCGGCGACGCCAGGTCCGAGCTCGGCCAACTCGATTCCGCCCGGTATTCGGCAACGATGCTGCTGGAATCGCTGGCCAATCAGATCAACGGCAAGCAATCGGCGCTGTCGGAAGTGGCGGCCTGGCTGGAAGCTCATGCGGCGGATGAGCCGCTGCTGGCCAATTTCCCCGAAACCGCCCAATTGAAACGGCTCAGGGCGGAACTGGCCGACTTGACGGCAAGGCATACAGCGCTCGCGCAACGGTCAAAACATACGATTTCTTCATTGAAAAACCAGAAATCGTCGATCGAAAAAGAAAACGAAAAGCTCGCTCGTTTAAAGCTCCAGTTGGATTCGGAGATCGAATCGTTAAAGGAGTTTTCGCAGGAAAAGCCGATCGAGGAAATCGAGGAACTGCGCGTCGAGCAGCAGGAACGGGTTCAGTCCTTCAAGGAGTTGACGCAACTGGCGCTGGCTTATCGAAAACTGGTGGGCCAGGGTTCGAGTTTTTTCGGTCTGTTCAAGGGCAGGAACGCCGGCCGCCACGAGTCGGGCGAACTTGCCGTCGAACTGGAACAACTGTGGGAGACCATTAAACGCGAGGAAAACATCCGGCAGGTTCTGGATGCCGCGGTGGCTCGAGAAGCGTTGATGCGGCGAATGAGCGCCGAACGGCATATTCTGGTCGACGGCAAACCGTGTCCTTTATGCGGCTCTCTGCAACATCCTTATGCTTCGAAGCCACCCGCCGTAGGCGACTCGCAACAGGCTTTGGCGGATCAGCAGGCAAAACTCAGAGCGCTTCGCATTCATGCCGACAAGCTCGAGCAGCAGTTGAAAATCACTCAAAAACACGAGGAGCTGGATCAGGCGAGCCGTTTGGAAGCGCAGCAGATCAATGCGCGATGGATCACCTTGTCCAACCGCCTCAATATCCTGACGCCGGATCTTAATATCGATAACGTCAAACTGATGCAGCAATTGCTCGCGGCCGAAGAAAAAGACTTGAAGGACATCACCTTTCTGGCGGCAAAATGCCGAAGCAAACAGGCCGGTATCGAAAAATTAAAGGCTACGATTACGCAAAGCACCGGCTTGCTCGAACAACTGCAAGGCGGTCTGCAAAGGCTCGAGTCCGAAAAGGGAGAACAGGCGTCCGCGGAGTTGGAGGCCCTGGCTGCCCAGTTGACCCAATGCCAGCAGCAGGAAAAGGAACTGGCCGTCAAAGTCGAGGAGCAGGTGAAAGCTCTGGGCGAAAAAATGCCGGGCAAAGGCAAGGAAGACATGTTCTTCGACCGCTTGAACAGCCGCCGCCAGGAATACCATGGTCATGTTCTGCGCCGCAAGGAACTGAACGATGAACTGGAGTTTCTGAAGGCCAGGGAAGCGGCGACCCGGGATGAACTGAACGCGGTCCACGCCAAGCTCGACCGCAGCCGCGATCTGCTGAAAAACGAAGAGATCATCGGCCTGCATCTGGCGCTGATCGAAAAACAGCATTTGATTGCCGAGCAACAAAAACGGATTTCCGCTCAGGAAGCCGAACTCGCCGCCCTGCAAAAAGCGTTGCTGGAAAAAACCCGGGACACTCCTTTCGCTACGGTAAACGGATTAAGGGAAACTCTGGAATTGTTTCCGTTGCAGCCTCAATTGGAGCAGGAAAAGACCCAATTGACGCTGGCGATTTCCTCGATCACTGCGGAACTTGAAAAAACCGGGATGGACTTGGCCGCCGAAAAGGTTTCGGTCATGACCGAACTCAATCTCGACGAAATCAATGCGCAACTGAAAAGCGTCTCCGAAAAGATGGAGATTTCCCGTTTCGAAATCCGGCGCCTGGAATCCGTCATCAAGGAGCAGCAACGGTATCGGGAAAAATACAACGCCATTTCAGATTTGCTGGAAGAACAACAAAAATTGACCCGCCAGTGCCAGGCCGAAGCCGATCAATTGACTTCGGGCAGCGGCATGGAGTTCCGGCGCCGCGTTCAAGAGCGCATGATCGAACGTTTGTTGTCGCAAACGAATGCCGTTCTGGAAAAAATCAGCGGTCGCTATTATCTTCGGAAAATGCCGAGCGAGCAGGGACTGGCTCTGGAAGTCGAGGATACGTTCCAGGGCAACGTCCGCCGTTTGCCGAAGACATTGTCCGGAGGAGAAAGCTTTATCGTGAGCCTGGCTCTGGCGCTCGGATTGTCGGAGATGGCCAGCAACGGCAAATCGGTCGATTCCCTGTTTCTGGACGAAGGGTTTGGCGCTCTCGACGCCGAAAACCTGTATACCGTCATCAGCACACTGGAAAGCCTGCGCAGCCACGGCAAAACCGTGGGAGTGATTTCTCATGTCGAAAGCGTGCAGAAACGCTTTAAAGCGCAGTTGCAGGTCGTCAAAAAGCCGAATGGGATGGGCATGCTGAAAAAGGCTTCCTGATCCGTGCGGCTCTCCGCTCAAGGATGCACGCCGCCGTCCGTTTTTTGGGTCCAAAACATGCACCAGCCTTCCGGGCTGATTTTTCCTTCGACAAGATGGCAGGTGTCGGGCGCGACAAAATGCAGACAAAGATCACATTTCTGGTCGCCTTTGGGCTGGTTCTGGTATTGGGCTTGCGCCTTGCTGATTCCGCCTTGGGACTGAGCCTGGCCGAAACGGGGCAGGCACAGGACGCAGCCGGTGGCCAGCAATCCGCGCAGAACGGCACGGCGTGAATGATTGTGCTCTGGCATATAAAATTCCTCCGGTCGATGGCTCAAAAAAGGAAGAGCTTCAGTGACTATGGCAAATCTTCTTTGAATAAGTTCAAGGAACCGGCTTAAGGCAATCGGATGGGTTTTTTTGTTCTCTCGAATTTTATTATTGTGACCGCTCTTCGGATTTTGGATAGCCGTCGCGGGAAGTTTTTGATGGGGAAGGTTCTAACGCTTGTAATGCCCTTCCTGAGGAATCTTCAGAGAGGCGGCGCCGCCACGGAAACCCCAATGCGATTATTGAAGAAGTCTAAATCCGCGGCAGCCGTCATCCCGATGGTTTAAGCCTCTGCCTCAACAGGTTGCGGTTATGGTGCAGTCTCTCGCCGGGGAAGCGGGCATGGTGGCCGGCGTTGTCGCGGTGGCGGTGTCCGTAATGGTGACGTCGACCCGACGGTTTTGCTGGCGTCCGGATGCAGTTGAATTCGTGGCGACCGGGAAATTTTCACCCATGCCCTGAACGCTGATCCGATTGGGAGCGATGCCGTTGCTGACCAGAAATTCCATGACGGCATCGGCCCGCATCCGGGAGAGTTGCGCATTATAATCCGCAGAGCCCTGACTGTCGGTATGCCCTTCGATTTTCACCATGGTTTCCGGATGCTCTTTCAGATAGTCGACCAGTGGATAGATTTTCTGAAGACTGCCCGGTTTGAGCACGGCTCGGCCCGTGTCGAACAGGACATCGCCCAAGGTCACCAGAATGCCTTCCGGGACTTTTTTGGCTTTCAGTTTCTCGATTTCCGCTTCTCTGGCTTGAAGGCGAATCTGGTCTTGCTGATTTCTTAATTCTTCATAGGCTCGTTTCGATGCCGTCTGATCGGCCTCAGCGCGCGCTAAATCCAGTTTGAGCATGGTCAGATAGGAAAGATGCGACGTCTCGTGGAAATCTTCGTCTTCTTTCCAATTCTCTTCGGCTTGCCGCAGCAGTTGTTGTGCGGCAAGCAAATCCGCCGGTGCATCCGCTTTGATCTCGGGATCGTTTGCCGCCTGTCGATAATCCGCTTGCGCTTCCTCAAGCCCTCTGTGGTGAGGGGTGGCGCAAGCCGTCAGTAATACCGTACCCAGGATCAGCAAGATCCTGACCGATACGAAAGGTCGAAATATAATTTGTGGTTCCATGATAAACCTCCGGATGAGTCGATTATTGGCTTGAGTTTTCTCTCGAAGCTTCCTGTTTCAACGCTTCGATCGTCTTTCTCATATCCTCCAGTTGCTTGGCCTGTTTTGCCGCTTCGGTTTTGGCGTTGGCCAGCATGGCTTCGGCCAGGGCTTCTTCAGCCAGGCGGCCGGCTTCCTTATTCTCGTCTTCATCGACCTGTTTATGCGCCTGATTCAGTTTGGCACGAGCGCTGCTCAGGAGTTCGGGCTCATAGGCTGCGGCTCCGGCCCGGTCTGCGTTCGAAATGGAAATTTCGGCCTTCGAGATCGTTTCTTTCGGCGGCGGCGTCGAGGCGCATCCGGTTATAAACGACAGTAAGCTCGCCAATGCTGTTGATGCCATTCCGATTCTCAAAAACGTGTTATCTGTAAACATAATGCGCACCTTTTGTTGATCCTGGGATTCACGTGAATCCGTTTTGTGCAATGGGTTGAATGATCTTTAATTGTTTGTAATGGAGACCTGTATTTTTTGAATTTGACCTTCCGGTAAAATTACCTGATCATGCCTAAAACCCCGATAATGATGAGATAAATGGCAATGATGTAATTGAGCAAAGCAGGGCGAATCAGAATCAGAATCCCGGCTAACAGCGAAAGAAGAGCATTGGCATTGACATACATACGGTTCCCTCTCGGTTCGGAAGATGGGCCGGACGGACTGCCTGAACAGGTCCCGGTTTAAAACAGGGCAAATTCGAACTTCTGTTCAGACCATGACGTTGAGTATCGAATTTACGCCCGTCGTCTGGCGAAAACTATCGATCGCCTTAAAATTTATACTTATTGTTGAATTACCAACGGCTAATGTCGGTACGGTAGCCAACATAAAAAGGATCGTGACCGGAAGGCGTACCCAGACTATGGAAAGCCACGGGTGAAACGAGCAATGAGACGAACAGGCGGCATATTAGGAAGCCATCCTAAATCGATGCGAGTGATCGGGAAGGGCAACAAAGAGCGGCAGGTGCCGTTGCCGGAAGCCTTCGGGCAGGTGCTGGCATTGTCGACCGTCGGCAAGACGCCCGACGAATACCTGTTCGCCAAGCAATCTGGCGGCAAGCCGTCCGCGGGGTGTATGCGACGCGGGCTTATCTGTAGAAACTGATCAACAAGACCGGCGCTCAGAAGAAGGTTACGCCGCATAAACTCAGGCCCACCTATGCGACTCGCTTGCTTGAAAAGGACGCGCAGTTGGTCGGCATCAGGCGTTGCTTGGGCACGAAAGCATCGCGACGACGCGGATTTACACCCATGCGGAGCAGGAGCGGCTTAGTAAATTAGTGGCAGATATTTAAATTTTAAACTTTAAATTCCAAGGACATTCGATATGGGCAAAGCCAGTCGCAATAAACGCGTAAAAAGACAACAGGTCGCTCAGCTTGAGAAATACGGCGGCGTTAAACTATCTGCAGCCCTGATTGATATCTGCGAACCTTACGATTTCGACGATTTATCACTGGATGACTATAAAAAACTGATAATGATGGGTATCGCCGCCTGGAATATAGCCAATCAGCCGAAAGAAAAACGTGCCGAACGGATGCTTGGGTTTCTCGAAAAAATGCCGGGGTTAAAGGACGAGTTAGAAATGGATTTAGAAGCGATTATCAACGAACAAAAGGAACTACCCGCATCCATGGCGATATTGCAAATGCTGACGACCTTGATGCGGCGAAAAGAGGAGCTCTATCCAAACGATGATCGAATTGTGACGGATTACAAGCTAACGGAAACGGCAACAAAGCGGCATCTATCCGTGTCATCGATAATCCCTGACACAACTCGGCAGTTGCATTAACAAATCGGCGAGGGGGCGAGTCATGGACCCTATTTACCTGGAACGCCACGATCCTAAGCAAAACTTGCACCGGTTTTGCCAGATTCACGTTGTACCAGGGATATTCGGAGATTGGGCTCTGATCCGGGAGTGGGGAGGGTAGGTTCGCCTGGGACTTTGCGGAAGGATTGGTTTGAGAGCGAGGAAGAGGCAGTGGCTGCCGGCGAGAAGCTGACCGATTCTAAAAGGAAAAAAGGATATCGGTTCAGAATTGGATGATTGTCCGGAAAATTAGGAATTTTCGGACAATCATTCATCTCTCGCTTAGAACCGGAAAAACGGCCATTCGGGATCGCTCATTCTGCCCTCTCTTATTGAGCTTCTTTTTTGTAGAGGAATTTCCGGACGTTATTTTTGGGCGGCTTCTTAATGCGCATCATCCGTATGCCATGGTGGCAGCATGTAAATGTCATGAGGCTTTAAACCCATCTTTTTCAGCGTATCGATACTGGTTTTCTTCGCCATTTTCTGAAGATCGATCACGGTAATCGAGCTATCGTCCATTTCGGGTAAATTTAAAAAATTGTTTTGTACGAATGCATATTGCTCATCGGGTGAAAAGACGACATGATGCGAGCCAGCGGCGGTTGGGATTGATTTCAACAGCACAGGTTTTGCTATGGATTGGCCGCTAATGTCGAAAATATTCAAAGCGCCTGGCTTTGCGGTGGTGACGTATAACCGATCGTGCGCTCGGTTAAAATAAATTTCTAAAGGAACGCCTTGCTTGATTTCCGAAAAATCATAAATGGGCTGAAAATCAAACGTATCAGTATTGGCTTGCCATGTCGCTTTCCATAATTTGCCTCCGAACAGGGTAATGATATAAGCCAGCGGTGGATTCGCATGCGGCACGAATACCGCTTCTACCGGCGCAGAACCTGAAGGGCTGGGTTGGTCGGACAATTTATGCGTGGACAGCACTTTACCGCTCGCCGCTTCGATGACGGTGACGGTTTCACCGGGATCCTTTAGGTCCGACGGACGCACGGTGCTAGTAACGATTAGCCGATTGATATCTTCTTGCAGCCCAATGCCGTGGGGGTACCGAATAAAGGTCTCCGGCCCATTGGCAGCAATGACCTGTTTGACTTTATCCGTCTGCGCATCGCCGACGATCACATTGTTCGATCCCATACAGGTGAGATACCAGGTTTTTTGGTCTGCGGTGAACGCCATGTCTTCTCCGACCTCACACTCAGGCACATCCAGTAATTTAATGGTGTACGGCGTACGCTTCATGTCGATCACGCGCAAGGCACCATTGCCCAGGGCGGTGATATAGGCCTTGCTTAAATCCTTGTTGTAAAAGAAATGATGGGAAACCGTATCCGGCGGTAAAGGCAGATCGGTTAAGATTTTTCCGAATTGCGGCGAATCAGGATCTACATCAAGGATCGCAATGCCTTCCCGGCGCGGAGTGCTGCCGGGCTTGCTGTCGTAGTTCACCATGGCCAATATTTCGGCATGGGCCATCGTTGAAGTAAGCAGCAACAGACTGCACAGGGTCTTTACGATTGTTTTCTGGATTATTGTCATGGCTCATTTGAATGTCGAAATTTAAAAAATGCTCATTTGCAAGCGGTTACAAACTCGCTATTTAACTCGCTTAAACTTCCGCTGTTGCCGGTCGATGCCGAGTTTTATCTGAGAAATTCGATTGCTCGAATCCCTGCTTTCTCAGCACTTCTTTTGACCGTCGCTTGGCCTGAGGCAATAGAGACGCCATAGGCTTCAAGAAAGCCCAAGCCATTTTGGAAATCCTCTATCATTCCTGGGCGGCTAAAGCATCCTCGTTAAAAATGCCCGTCGATCATGTCATTGGACATAGTCATTTCCTCCTGAAATGGCGAAGGGTAGGGTGCTGCTTGTTTTTAAGATCATGCTTTAAACAAGCCTCCCAATAATTCGTCGTAGCACTGTTTTAAAGGCTCGGTGGAGTGTTCGATTTTCATGCGCAACAACGCCCCTTGCCAGGCATTTATCCAAAGATCTGCCATTTCCCGTGCGGGTTTGTCGGCGCGAATCGAACCTTCTCTTTGAGCGCAACTTAAAGCGAGCTCCCAAGCATTACGATAACTGTCTAACGCGGTCTTCAGGGCCATTCGGCAGACACCACTGGTGTCACCGACCTCGCCCATTAAATTTCCTAATAAACAGCCCCCCTTGAATTCGATGGCTTCCAGTTCTCTCATGGTTTCTTGAACATAACGCTCCATGGCCCCGAGAGCATTGCCTTCGGATTGTTCCAGATAACTTTGCAACCGTTCCACGTAGGTCGCTATGTAGTGAGTGATTGACGCTGCTGCAAAGTCTTCTTTACTGCTGAAATAGCTGTAAAAAGAGCCTTTAGGAATTTGTACGGCATCAAGAATCTCTTTTAGCCCTGTTCCATGAAAGCCCTGGAGCATGAGCAAGGAGACGCCTTGATTGAGTAAATTTTCACGCTTGGTTTGTTTTTTAGTAATCTTTTGCATGTGTGTAATATACGACCGGTCGTCTATATTGTCAAAAAAAATAGACCGGTCGTCTTTTTTATTCAGTCCATTTATCCCCTCGTTTTTAAGAGATAAGGATCGATGTTTAATCCTCAAAGTCACCTTCTGATAAACGCTAACTTTCTGTTATAACTCTAATTCTTATAACTATGTCTCGAAACTTATCTTTGAATAACCCATGTTGCGAATGAGTTTTCGGAGGCTTTTTGCTCGTCGGTTATGCCTGCGTTTTCAAGCAAGACCAAAATTCCGCCCTGCAACTGATGCGCTGAAGGCGGCAGGCTGTGAAAAGCTATTTGTCGAAAAAGCCTCCGGCAATCAACGGGGTCAGGTCTTGCAATCCAACATTTCTTCACTATAATTTCTTTCTATGGCAAGACCCTTACGCATAGAACTCTCAGGTGGCCTTTATCATGTCACCTCACGCGGCGACAGGCGCGAGGCCATCTTTTTCTCCGATGACGATCGGTTAGGCTGGCTGGATTTGCTCGGACAGGTTTGTTCCCGCTTCAACTGGATTTGCCATGCCTATTGTCTGATGACCAATCATTACCACATCGTCATTGAAACGCCGGAAGGCAACCTGGCGCAGGGCATGCGGCAACTGAACGGCGTCTATACGCAGATGACCAATCGCATGCATGGACGAGTCGGTCATGTGTTTCAGGGACGATACAAGGCAATAATGGTGGAAAAAGACAGTTATCTGCTGGAGTTGGCGCGCTATGTGGTGCTCAATCCGGTACGGGCCGGCATGGTCAACGATGTAGATGATTGGCCGTGGAGCAGTTATCCAGCAATGATCGGGTCACTGCCAACGCCGGACTGGTTACAGACTGATTGGCTATTAGGCCAGTTCGGCAGGCAGCGCAATCGTGCCCGGGCCGGCTATATCGATTTTGTGCGTGCAGGTATTGACCTGCCCAGCCTCTGGGACAAACTGCAGGGCCAGATTTATCTCGGCGACCAGGCTTTTGTCGCCCGCATGCAGTCCGTGCTGGCAAAGGATGAGGCGCTACAGGAAATCCCCCGTGTGCAACGCCGGCCTGTTGCCAAGCCGCTGGCTGAATATCGATTCGAGTATGCGCATGCCCTTCATGTTGGCATGGCACTGGCTTATCTTTCAGGTGATCATTCAATGAAGGCTATTGCCGAGGTATTCGGGGTGCATTATGCAACGGTCAGTCGGGCCGTCAAAGCATATGAACGGAATCACGGTAAATGATTGGCCTGCAGACATACTGAGCCAAGAGCTTCACACCAAAAAATGTTGGATTGCAAGACCTGACCCCGTTCTTGAGACCTGACCCCGTTCTTGCTCTTGCTGAATATCGATTCGAGTATGCGCATGCCCTTCATGTTGGCATGGCACTGGCTTATCTTTCAGGTGATCATTCAATGAAGGCTATTGCCGAGGTATTCGGGGTGCATTATGCAACGGTCAGTCGGGCCGTCAAAGCATATGAACGGAATCACGGTAAATAATTGGCTTGCAGACATACTGAGCCAAGAGCTTCACACCAAAAAATGTTGGATTGCAAGACCTGACCCCGTTCTGTTGACCCCGTTCTTGTCTTTGGACGCGAAAGACCTCGGGGCCGCCAAAATAATACTGTTCGACCCTGAGATTAGGGTGGAAGCGGTGGTGAAACGTTTTCGTGTATCCTCTTCTTCTACGTTATAACCTCCATCTGCCGAAAGGCAGAGGGGTCATTCAGAAGACCGAGCCATGCTGACACCGGTCGCCTATCTCGAAGCGCGAGGTTCTGCTCGCAATATTCACCGCGTTCTCTCAGTGGTGCCAGACGTCGTTAAATGAGCGCTTACGTTATTTTTGGCCAAATCCTTGGAGAAAAAACCGGAAGAAGGGCTATAAAAAAAGGCCCGGTGCCGGAAACTTGTCGGGCGGGCCTTATTTAGGACGTAGAGCCAAAAAGATCGAAGTCGAATTCTGTATCTGATTTCGCTGGCAAGCAGCCGTTTATTCAATAGAGGCCGGAGAGTGCTGCGGCTCCCCATCGGTTTTAACCATACCCTTATTTCATCATTTCCTTTTTGAACATCATGTCCAGCTTTTTATTGGTATCCTGGGAATTGGGCGGCGGTGGATAGGCAGCCGGCGCCGCGACTTGAGGCACGGCAACCGGCGGTGGCGGCGCCTGTACTTCCGGCGGTTTCACTTCCTGTCTTTCCTGGAGGCGGAACACGTCTCCGTAGGTGGTGTCGACGTCGAAATCGTCCCAGACATAGAGCGGGTAGGCAACGGGTTTGGTCGGCAGAGGGAAGGTGACCAAATCGGCCAATCCGACGGCCAATCGCCCTGCGGTATTTACTATGCCTTTGAATCCTCCGCCGAATATTCCGTAAAAAACATTGCCCTGGTTGGTCGTATTGATGATGTTTTTGGGAATTTCCAACGGACCGGTCAGCATATTGGCGAAGGCGTTCAACGCTTTGGCGCCGACTTCGCTGCCGTAGCTCGGATTGACGGTATTGGTGAAATTCGGTAACTGCGCGGTGCGGGACGGTTGCGAATAGCCGTAATTTTGCTGCATGCTCTGAGCATGCACCGACGCACTGAGTCCGGCAAGAAACAAAGGAACAAAAAAACGATGGAGGCGAATCATATCTAATCCTGCTGCTGGGTTTATTATTAACCGAAGTATAGCAGAGCTATTTTGATTTACCTGTCCGTGCCTTGACAAAGGCGCTGGCCATCGTGCCTTGTATCGGAGCGGGCGATTTCGGCTTGTGTACGGGTTTGGGTTGAGCCGGTCCGGTTTTCTGATTTTCGGAGACGGCGTCTTTTTTCATGGATAATGAAATGCGATGGCGTTCGATGTCGACTTCCAGAACTTTTACCTGCACGATATCGCCGGTTTTGACGACGTCGCGCGGATCTTTAACGAAGGTGTCGGCCAAATGGGAGATATGCACCAAGCCGTCCTGATGCACGCCGATGTCGACAAATGCACCGAAATTGGCCACATTGGTAACGACGCCGTTCAAGGTCATTCCGGGTTCGAGATCGGAAATTTTTTCTATCCCCGCTTTAAACTGAACGCTGGTAAATTCGGGCCGGGGGTCGCGTCCCGGCTTTTCCAGTTCCTTGATGATGTCGGTAACGGTCGGCAGTCCGAAATGGTCCTGGATGTAGCGGGCTGGATTCAAACCGCGTAAAAAGCCGCTTTGGCCGATGAGTTCGCGGATCGATTTACCGGTATCCTGCAAAATGGCTTCCACCACCGGATAGGCTTCCGGATGCACCGCGGAAGCATCCAGCGGATTGTCGCCGTTGACGATGCGTAAAAAACCGGCGGCCTGCTCGAACGCTTTTTCGCCGAGCCGGGGCACTTTTTTCAATTGCAGGCGGTTCTTAAAGGGACCGTATTCGTTACGGAAGGCCACGATGTTTTCGCTGACGCTCTGGGACAGGCCGGAAACCTGTTTTAACAGGGGAACCGACGCGGTATTGACGTCGACGCCGACGGCATTCACGCAGTCTTCGACAACGGCGTCGAGGCCCCGGGCCAACTGCACCTGGTTGACGTCGTGCTGGTATTGACCGACGCCGATCGCTTTGGGCTCTATTTTGACCAGTTCGGCCAGCGGATCCTGTAGACGTCTGGCAATGGAAACCGCGCCCCGCAGGGAGACGTCCAGGTCGGGGAATTCTTTGGCGGCCAGCTCGGAGGCCGAATAGACCGAGGCGCCGGCCTCGGACACCATCATTTTATTGAATTTGAGTTCGCCGTGCCGCTTTTGCAGATCGTTGACCAACTGTTCGGTTTCGCGCGAGCCGGTGCCGTTGCCGATACTGACCAGATCGACCCGATGCCGTGCGATCAATCTGGCCAGGGCCGCGATCGACTCGTCCCATTGTTGACGCGGAGGATGAGGATAAACGGTGTCGGTGGCCAGTAATTTGCCGGTGGCGTCGACCACCGCCACCTTGACGCCGGTGCGGATGCCGGGATCGAGCCCCATCGTGGCCTTGGCGCCGGCCGGAGCGGCCAATAGCAGATCCCGCAAGTTGCTCGAAAATACCCGGATGGCTTCCATTTCGGCCGCCTCGCGCAATTTCATTTTCAGGTCCAGATCGATTCGGGTGAATAACTTGATCTTCCAGGCGAGTCTTGCCGTCTCGGCCAGCCAGGCATCGGCCGGACGGGTGGCGTCGGCGATATCGAGAGGGCCTGCGGTTATTTTGGCGCAGAGGTCATGTTCGTATTGATCGTCTGAGCCGGGCTTGAGCGTCAGGGCCAGCAAGTCTTCATTGCGGCCCCGGAACAACGCCAGGGCTCGATGGGAAGGAATTTTATTGATGGCTTCCCGATAATCGAAATAGTCTTTGAATTTGACCGCTTCCTGTTCTTTTCCCGGCACGACCGTTGCCTGCAGAATACCATTTTGCCAGACGCGCTCGCGCAGTTCGGCCAACAATTCGGCATTTTCGGACAGCCTTTCCATAAGGATTTGTCGGGCGCCTTCGAGTGCGGCCGCCGTGTCGGCCACCCCTTTGTCGGCATCGACATAATCGTTCGCGGTGAGTTCGGGAATCAGGCTGCGATCGTTCAAAAGAGCGTCCGCCAGCGGCTCAAGTCCCGCTTCACGCGCCATCTGGGCCTTTGTCCGGCGTTTCGGCTTGTAGGGCAGGTACAAATCCTCCAGAAGGGTTTTGGTGTCCGCTGCCAGAATGGCATTCTCCAGTTCCGGCGTCAGTTTGTCCTGGCTGCGAATGCTGTCCAGAATGGTGCCGCGCCGATCGTCAAGTTCACGCAGATAGGATAAACGCTCCGCCAGGGTTCTTAATTGAGTGTCGTCCAGGCCGCCGGTGACCTCTTTGCGGTAGCGCGCGATAAAGGGAACGGTGGCGCCTTCGTCGAGCAAGGCGACCGCGGCTTCGACCTGTTTGTTTTTAACGGATAATTCTTCGGCAATACGTTGGATAATGTCCATTTTTCGATCAATCTTTGGGTTAATAAGGAAGTGTGCAAAAACCTTGGCGGTCGTCGATGGCCTCGATCCGAATTTCACTCCGGAGAGAGAAGGATGAGGCAGATTGAGTTTTTAAAGGGACATTGTAACAGTAAGTCAGACAGAGAGAATTCTGTTTGGAAGAAGAGCGTTCAGGCCTCCTCCTTTCGGGAAGAACGTTCGCCACCGGTTATACGCTGCGTCTTGGGAAGGCGATGAGACGGGATCGCGCTAAAAAAACAGGTTTGCCCGGCCGACCGTCAGAAACTGTCCGTCCGGATTCGAAATCTGAAAAAATCGATGGATTTCCCCGCTTCTTCAATGAGATGGACGCACCGATCCGGCGGAGCAACACACCGTACCGTCCGTAGGAAACGGCTCTATTGAATGCCTTATTCCGATTCTTAACTATACTGAGCGTAAATCCGGTCTTGCCCGGTTTAATACGAAATTAAGCTTTGGAAAATAAATTGAACTTTATTCCATGTAGGTGCCCGAAACCTGTAGCTCTGATATATCGTCCGGATTTTGATATAATTAGCCCAGATTAATGGTTGCTTACCTTTGCCGCATGGATTGGCTCTTTCCATAATCCCATTGTTCTCTTTGGCAACCACAATAGAAGGAAAAACACTTGAAAATGACGGTTCGGCTGCATTTCAATCTTATGCAGCATCAACAGATGCATTATCCGGCTCATGGGTTCGATTGCGATGCGAATGAATAGAACTGTTGTCGGAGTCTTGCTGTTAGGGTTGGTCACGGGAGTTACTGTTTTTGCCATCGTTCTGACCGTATTCATTAAAGAAGAAGTTCATACTTCCACATATCAATCGCGGTATCTTTCCGAAATCAGCAAGCAGTTGAGCTTCAAGCTGGAGCCCGGAGCCAGTTCGTCCATTCGCTATCCCGAATACGGCCCTTACGATCAGCGGCTCGGGTATACTTTGCTGCCGGATGCCATCGATCGTCTGCATAAAGCAGGGTTCGGCATTACCGCCCAGGCCTCTTCGTCGCCCATGATGACGCAACTGGTCGATAACGGCCTGTTCAACATCTATCGGGAAAAAACTCAGGCCGGACTTCGCATAGTCGATCAGTCCGACCGGGTGATCTTCAGCAATCTTTATCCTTACCACGGTTATCCCAGTTTTGAAGCCATTCCGCCGCTGGTGCTTTATACGCTGCTGTTCATCGAAAACCGGGAGTTGCTCGACGACTCCCGCAAGAACGTGAACCCCGCGGTCGAATGGGACCGGCTGGGTTACGCCAGCCTGCAGATGGTGGCGAACAAACTGGGCGTGACCGACAACGTTCCCGGCGGCAGCACGCTTGCGACCCAGATTGAAAAATATCGCCATTCCAGAAACGGATACACGAATTCGATCATCGACAAGTTCAGGCAAATGAGCAGCGCGTCGGTTCGGGCCTATTTATTGGGACCGGATACTCGGCAAATGAGGCGCGAAATCGCTTTGGCCTATCTTAACTCGATGCCGCTATCCGCCACTCCGAAAGCGGGAGAAGTGCATGGGCTGGGAGACGGCTTGATGGCCTGGTTCGGAGCCGATTTCGACAAGATCAATCGGCTGCTCGGTCCCGGCGCCATCAATTCGGGAGAACGGGTTACCGAGGAACAGGCCGTAGCGTATCGGCAGGTATTGAGCATATTGCTGTCGCAGCGGCGCCCTTCTTATTTTTTGGGGCCGGGCTATCCGGCGCTGCAGACGCTGACTAACAGCTATTTACGCCTGCTGGCGGAGCAGGGAGTGATTTCCAACTCGCTCAGGGATGCTGCCTTGCAGGCATCAACGGTCCGGCCTCAGCTTGCCGTACCGACGCCCGCAGTGTTCATGACCGAGAAAAAAACCCAGGCGGTTCTAAGGACTCGTCTGGCCAAAGCGTTAAACATCAAAACCATCTACGATCTGGACCGGCTCGATTTGACCGTAAAAACTACTCTGGATTTCGATACCCAACAGGCCGTCACTGCGGCGCTTCGCCGCCTGAACGATCCGGCCGAGGCGCGGGCGGCCGGCATTCTGGGCTTTCGATTGCTCAATGACAACGTCGATCTGACGCCGGTGGTTTACAGCTTGATGCTGTTCGAGCGAAGCGAAAGCGGCAATTTACTGCGGGTGCAGACCGACAACTACGATCAGCCCCTTGACATCAACGAAGGCATTAAACTGGATTTGGGCTCAACCTCAAAGCTCCGAACCATGGTGCATTATCTGGAGCTGGTTGCCGACGTCCATCAACAGTACAAGGATCGACCTGTCCAGGAACTCAAGCAGATCGAGCTGCATCCGCGCGATTACATTTCGGAATGGGTGATCGGCCAGCTCAAGGCTCAGCCGGGCATCCACTTGGAAGATTTGTTGAATCAGGCTCTGGACCGGCGTTTTTCGGCCAGTCCCGGCGAGTATTTTTTTACCGGCGGCGGTCTGCATCATTTCAATAATTTCGACAAGAGCGAAGATTCGAAGATCATGTCGATCCGGGACGCCTTGCGCGATTCGGTCAACCTGGTATTTATCCGGCTGATGCGCGAGATCGTATATCATCATTTATACAAGCCGGAAGGCCTGGCCCGCTGGCTGGAAAATCCGGATGATCCCCGGCACAAAGAATATCTGGCCCGTTTTGCCGATCTGGAAGGACGAGTTTATTTGCGACGCTTCTTCGCGCGCTACCAGGGCAAAAGCGAGGAAGAAATGTTGGCCCTGGTAGCCAAAAGGGTCCAGGCGAAGCCGTCGCGAATGACCATGCTGTACCGGGCGATTTTTCCGGACCGCGACTGGAGCCGGCTTAACGACTTTTTGAAAGCCTACGTCAGTAAAGCCGTCCTGGCCAAGGAGGACGTCTACGGATTATACGAAAAATATTCGGTGGATAAATTCGACTTGCAGGACCAGGGATTCATTACCAAAATTCATCCGTTGGAGCTATGGCTGATCGGCTATCTGTCGAAACATCCCGATGCCACCCGCGAAGAAGTGATGGCGGCCAGCGAGGGCAAGCGTCAGGAAGTGTATCGTTGGCTGCTCAAGGGCAAGCGGCGGGGGTCCCAGCAACGCCGCGTGATGACCTTGCTGGAGGCGGATGCTTTTAAGGAGATTCACAAGGCCTGGCAAAAGGTCGGTTATCCGTTCAGCCGGCTGACGCCGTCCTATGCCACTTCCATCGGAGCTTCGGGCGACCGTCCCGTGGCTTTGGCCGAGCTGTTGGGAATTATCCAGAACGAGGGCGTGCGTCTGCCGATCGTGCGGTTTGACCGGCTGCATTACGCGGAAGCGACGCCGTACGAAACCCTGCTGGATAAATCGGCGGATAAAGGTGAACGCGTGTTCGCTCCGGAAGTCGCCAGGGCGGCTCGGGGCGCTCTGATCGGCGTGGTCGAGGGAGGAACGGCGTCTCGTCTTAGAGGGGCTTATTCCGAAGCCGACGGCAAACCGATGGTGATCGGCGGTAAGACCGGAACGGGCGACCACCGCCAGCAAGTCTGGGGCGAAGGACACCGCTTGATCGAATCCAAATTCATCAGCCGTGCCGCCACCTTTGCGTTTTTCCTGGGAGACCGTTTTTTCGGCGTCATGACCGCGTACGTGGCGGGCGAGCAAGCGGAAAAATACCACTTTACCAGTTCGTTGCCGGTGCAGATCGTCAAATTTTTAAAACCGACGCTGACTCCGTTGTTGAATCGTCCCGTCCGGAAAGAAGGGGAGCCGAATCCTTTTTCAAAGGTGACGGTGGCCGCTTCCGGGAAAAATGCTATCGCGCAATTGGTGCCTTGATTTAGATCGTCATGGCAGTATCGCCGTTGCCAAGACCGGGCAAACAGGCCGGTTGGAGCTAAAATTCATATGTTGACGGGAAAGAAGTAGGTGCAAGCTTTCCCCAGTCATAACGGCTTTAAATCGTCTGCCTTTGTGCCCGAGGTCGCCGAATCCCGGCATTTCACAAGATTTTGCTGTCAGGGAAAGAAATCCGAAATCATGAAAATCCGGGCCCTGGCTGGCAGTTTCGAATACTCGACTGGATCGAACTTGATTCCGATAATTTCGGTCCGGCCGCTTGCCCGAATTGAAGATTCGAAAAAATCGATCAACTGTTTTCTATTTGATTATGATGTGCCGTGTTAGCGCCATGGGAGGAAGCTAATGACGACGTCCGAATTCGGACTTTCATCTTCAATCAACTATAAACGCGAGCGCTTGCATCGTCATCATTATGGGCATAGACTTTTTTACTCAATGCGATTCCCACTCCGATAAAATGCGCGGTTCCTGACTGGTTTAAGGCAGAGATAAAAGGTCCCTAAACGATACCTGTAAGTTTTTGATGGGAATAATCATAAAGATCATGCAATCGATACCCCGAACGCAATGGTTTCTATTAAACCATCCAAGGATTGGTCGTCGGGGACTCGGCGGGCATCTGGTCTCCGTTGTCGTCGTTGTACTTGCGTTCGCAGCAAGCGGGCCTGTTCAGGCAACTGACGACGATCAATTATTTAATCGCCTCGCCGTCGATTCATTCCCCGTCATTCCATCGCATAACGGCATACTCATTGTGGGCAGTGAACAAGACTATCCGCCTTTCTCCACCGGCATGACCGATGAAACCGCCGGCGGGTTTACCGTTGACTTATGGAAATCCGTGGCGGCAGAAGTCGGCTTGAAATACTCGATTCACGTGCGTCCTTTCCGTCAAATACTTAAGGAGTTCAAAGAGGGAAAGGTCGACGTGTTGATCAACCTTGCCCGTTCCAGGGAGCGCAGTCTCTTTGCCGATTTCACCGTACCTCACGTCATAGTGCACGGCGCCATCTTTGTTCGCAAGGGCGAAACGGGTATTCGTTCTGAGAAAGATTTTGCCGGAAAGTCCCTCATTGTGTTGAACGCCGACCTGGCGCATGACTATGCTGTAAGCAAAGGTTGGGGAAAACAACTGATATTGGTGGATACCTCCGCAGAAGGGATGAATTTGCTGGCATCGGGCAAGCATGATGCCATGTTGCTGAGCAAACTGGCCGGACAGCAGACACTGCAAGCCTTGAAGCTGACCAACGTCGAACCGCTGAAGGTCAAAGCGGGGTTTTCACAGAAATTCGCCTTTGCCGTACCGAAAGGACAATCCGAGTTGTTGGCTTTGATCAACGAAGGACTGGCGCTGACCAAAGCTAACGGAAGATACAACGAACTGTACGATAAGTGGTTCGGCGTTTACGAGCACAAAGAAGACGGACTGAGCGATCTGCTGGGCTATCTTCTGCCTTTGACCGGTATGTTTCTGACCATTACCGGATATTTATATTATCGGCGGCAACTTTTGTTCACCGACATTACTCAAATGAGAGAACATCAGGAACAGCTTGAACAATTCGCCCATTATGATGCCTTGACCGCTCTGCCCAATCGCGTGCTGTTGGCCGACCGCCTACAGCAGGCCATGATTCGGAACATGCGTAACAATACGTCGCTGGCGGTGGTTTTTTTGGATCTGGACGGTTTTAAGCAGGTCAACGACAAGCACGGCCATAATCTGGGCGACCAACTGCTGGTTGCCCTCACGCATCGCATGAAGGACGCGCTGCGGGAAGGCGATACGCTGGCCCGCTTCGGCGGTGACGAATTCGTCGCGGTGTTGGTCGATTTGGAACGACCGCAGGATTGTCAACCGGTGCTGTCGCGTCTGCTGGAAGCAACGTCTGCCCCGGTAACAATTGACGATATGGTGCTGCAGGTTTCGGCCAGCCTGGGCGTCACCGTCTATCCCCAGGACAACGCGGATGCCGAGCAACTCATGCGCCATGCCGACCAGGCCATGTACCAGGCCAAACAAACCGGCAAGAATTGCTACCATTTGTTCGACGTCGATCACGATGTCGCGGTAAAGACACGGCATGAGAGTCTGGAACACATCCGCCACGCGCTTGAACGGAGCGAATTCGTGCTTTATTACCAACCCAAGGTGAACATGAGAACCGGCGAGGTGATCGGTGCCGAAGCTTTAGTTCGCTGGCAACATCCCGAGCGTGGCTTGCTGGCTCCTGCGGTCTTTCTGCCCATTATCGAGAATCACTCAATTATCGTGGAACTGGGTGAATGGGTGATTGATTCGGCACTGGCTCAGATAGCAGAATGGAATATCGCGGGGCTGGACGTTGAGGTCAGCGTCAACATTGGCGCTCGTCAGTTGTTGTACGGCAATTTCGAGTCCCGCCTTGCCGAGCTACTGGCCGGACATCCGGGTGTTCGGCCGAAAAATCTGGTATTGGAAATTCTGGAAACCAGCGCGTTGCAGGATATTACCCAGGTATCCAGATTCATGCACGCTTGCCGGGACATGGGCATATGTTTTGCCCTGGATGATTTCGGCACCGGTTATTCTTCGTTGACTTATCTCAAGCACCTGCCTGCCGACATAGTCAAAATCGATCAAAGCTTCGTACGGGACATGATCGATTACCCCGACGATCGAACCATCGTCCAGGGTGTAATAGAACTGGCCAAGGCATTCCGTCGGTCCGTGATCGCCGAAGGCGTGGAAACGATCATGCACGGAGAGGTATTGCTGTCTCTGGGATGCGACCAGGCGCAAGGCTACGCTATCGCTCATCCGATGCCGGCGGCGGAAATCCCCGGATGGATAGCCAGTTGGCGCCCCGATGCAGCCTGGACGGCTAATGCCGCTTAGGTCGACAAAGTAGGGTTCGGGAATCAGGCTTGACGGCTGCCGCCCTGGCTTTTGCCGAAGGCGGCCGGTATCAAGCTGTTTGCAACAAAACGCATTTCGTTACGGGCAATAACCGAAATTATGGCCGCCCGGCACTGTTCAATAAAGGTTTTCGAGCTATCGGGCGCCGCTCGGCACGAACGAAAATCCCAAGCTTTTCTTCTTGGCATGATACATTGCCGAATCGGCTCTTTTGATGAGGGCTTCGCAGTTCTTGCCGTCATCGGGATAAACGGCGATGCCGATGCTGACGCCCAGATTGATCAGTTGTTCACCCAATATGAAAGTATCCCTGAGCGTATTGATGATCTTCTTGGCGACCAGCACGGAGGCCTCCTTGTTGGTTTCGGGCAGTAACAGGGCAAACTCGTCGCCGCCGAAACGCGCCGCGACGTCGGAGTCCCTAAGCGCCGTCAGCAGCCTTCTTGACGCTTCCTTAAGAATCTCGTCCCCCGCCGTGTGACCCATCGTGTCGTTGATGCTTTTGAACCGGTCCAGATCGAGAAAAAGCAGGGCAAAGGAGAGGTTTTTCCGCAAGGTGAGATTAATCGATTGTTGCAGGCGATCCATGAACAGCCGCCGATTGGCCAGCCCGGTCAGTTCGTCGTAATAGGACAACCAGATCAAATGATCGGCCGCTTCCTTGCGGGCCGTGATTTCATGCATGACGCCGTCCACGCCAATGCACATGCCGTAATCGTCGTAAATCGGTGAATCGTTTACCTCCAGCCAGTGGACGCGCCGTTGGGAATCATATACTTCTATTTGATAGGGTGGATTCGGAATGCCCTGGGTGCAATCTTCCATATATTCGTTGACCTTGAGATTGGCCGGATCGTCGGTCAGATAGTCCCGGTAATGGAGCATGAACTCTTCCGGAGTGTAGCCGAGGATGTGGGTAACCGACGGACTGACATAAGTAAATGCGCCTTCGCAATCGTATTTATAGAAAAAATATTCGCTGCTCTGGCTCTCGATCAGGCTGCGGAACGTATTCTCGTTGGAAGTCAATTCGGCGCTGCGGCTCAATATCAGACGCTCAAGATCGCTTTGCAACTGCTTGACGATCAGATTGGCGTTTTCAGCTTCGACGTTCGCCAGTTGAATTTTCTTGTTTTGCTGCCGGACCTTGATCAGTAATAACAATAAAATCAGCAGGAAAATCTGGGAAGAATTGGGAGAATACCAGGAGACGTCATTATCCGCCGCAGGTTTTACCGGTTCCAGGATCGGCTTGGGCGGCGGTACGGGCTCCGGTTGTTTGGCCGGCGTCACCCACTTGGCATAAATGGCGTTCATTTGTTTCTCACTGATCGAATCCAGTCCTTTCTGCAGAATGGTCGCCAGGATGGGCCAGTCTTTGCGGACCGCGATGCTTTCGTCGGTGCTGTTTCGATCGTAAAAATCGGCCAGTTTGACGTTATCGACCTGATATTTTTCCTGTAGATAATTGGCCGTGGCCATAAACACGATGGCGGCATCGATTTTTTGTTGATCGACCAATTTGATCCCTTCCAACATGGTGTCGACAAAATAAGGCTTGATCGACGGAAATTCCTTGATCACTTCATAGCCGTATTGATAACCCTTTCTTAAGGCGACTTTTTTACCGGCCAGGTCGGAGCGGTCGTTTACCGAAGGTTTGTTTTTATTGGTGACGATGACCAGGGATTTTTTGATGTACGGTTTGGTAAAGTCGAACCAGAAACTGCGTTCCGGCCGGTTGACCATGGTGGCGACCACGTCGATTTTCTGTTTTGCCGCCGCTTTGTAGAGCGCGTTCCAGTTGGTGCTCGGATGGGGTTGAAATTGAATGCCGAGATTTTTGCCGACGGCGGCAAGAATATCGACGGCGATGCCTTCAAATTGGCCCATATCGTTGACAAAACTGTACGGCGGCAACGAACTGTCGAAAGCAATCCGGATGGTTTTATGGGCGGCCAGCCAGGATTTTTCCCTGGCAGTCAACTTGATACCTTGCGTCGTTTTTTCCTGAGGGACATGGACGTTCCTCGCTTCAGCATGGGTCACACTGGATAAGCCAATTGAAAAAAACAACGTAATCAAATGGATCGTTAATTTGCCGCGGGAAAAATAATGCGACTTCATTTTGACATTCATTCTGAATAGGAGATTAATTGAAACCCTTATGGGAACATTCAACATTTTTATTCGGGTTTACTATCTAATTATGGTTCATGTCGCAACGGAGTAAAGATTTTATTTTCCTGATTTTTTTATAATTCGGGCTGCATTTTGTTGGTGACGCAAAGTTAGCGGCTGGAAGATAATTGTGAATGCCGGAATAGCCGCAATTGGTTCAAAGCCATCCGCCGGAAAGACGCATTGTTTAATTTTACCCAAAGATTCATGACAAAATAACCATAGGGAAGCCTGGGACCCTGGTTCGAATAGGCGATTTCATGGAAATGCCGGTTTTCATTTTCATGATGGCCGATGTGGTTCGACAAGCCGATGAGGGCGTAGCGGGTCATCCACGAATCGGTGACCCAGCCGAAGCTATGGCCGAACCGGCCTTCGTTCAGGCCCCAATGCTGGAAATAATTGACGGCTTCCAGGATGCGGACCGCCGCCAGGGCCTGGTAAAGAAACATCAGGACGGGAAGCCAGCCCAGAAGCGTCAGAATCAGCGCGATCAGAAGCAGTTCAATCGCCACGCCTTGCAATACCCGGTTCCGGAGCAATTTGAGCGGGCCGGTCAAGGCTTCGGCGGCCAGCCGGCTTCGTTCCGATTGCCAGGCAAAACGGAAATAGCCGAAATAAACCCTGCGCCAATAATCGTTGAAACTTTCGCCGAGCCGCGCGGTAGCGATATCGTCCGACATGCCCAGGCTCGGATGATGGCCCTGCTTGTGCGTGATAAAGAAATGATCGTAACAGACCGTGCATAACAATAAGCGTCCCAATTGCTGCATGACCCAGGCGGAACGATGAATCAATTCATGGGCGACCACGATGCCCGACGTGCCCGAACTGGTCCCCACCATGAATCTGAGAATGATTAAATTGATCAAGCCGGTTCCGATATCGTGAACAGAATGCCACGGCAATTTGCCGACATAGTCGAGCATGAGCCAAATGTTGGCAAGTTGCAATAGGCACAGGCCGTAAAGAATGCCGTCATAAAACAGGGACGAACGCGCCGCTTTCGCCGGATGGACGGCTTTGGGCCCGCGCCAGTCCAGCAGCAGTACGATCCAGAAAGGTATCGTCCAGGCCAGGGCGCCGGGTATGTCGTGCGGGCCGTTCGCCAAAAAAAGACAGGTGCTGACCGGCAATATAAGGCAAAGCAAATGGCTCAAAGAGTGCAACATCCTGATTTTATTTTTCTAATGAGGATGACAAGGCGCTGTTTTCATGTTCTGAATCGTTTTAATAAATAGCACCAGACCAGTGCAAATTTAAACCCTCTGCAGACAGATTGCAATGAACAATAGCCCGTGTAGATTCTCCGCCAGTGGTAATCGGCTGCTTCCATCCCCGACACGGCGATGACGTCGTCCAGGTAAAGCTGAATCGCTTCTTTTGCCAGAAAGGCGTGGCCCGACGCAACGTTGTCGATCGACGTGTGGACGTCGACGATGGCGGGATTGAGGCCCCAATAAGCCAGTTCTTCGGACAGACGCAAATAAACGTTGCCCAGACCGCTCAATTCGATCGCCATGTTCAAGCCCAGCAGCTCGGGCAAAAACGTGCAGGGAAATCTGGCGATCGCCAGGAGATACACCGGCAGATCGAAGGCGCTGTCGATAAATCCCGGATAATCGACAAATTCCCGGCTGGCGATCGGCGGCAGGTCAAGGCCGACGCTATTCAGCAATTGCCGATAGATGAAAGGATGGTTTTGTTCGAGCTTGCCGTTGCCGGCTTCGTCTTCATAAATTTTGCACAGCAAGGCGGCCAGGGCCGGGTTCGAGCCGAATTGGAGCCGGCTTACCGATTGAAGCCAGCAGCCGTCGGCCAGAATCGCCGGAGCGAACTGTTCGATGCCCCACAAATAAGCTTCCCTGGACAATTTGGGAGTCGAGCCGAGCGGCCGGTAGCGTTCGGTCTCCTGTCGGTAAAGGGTATCGATCAGCTCGTCCAAGGCCTGATGCGTATAAGATTTAAACGGCACTCGGCTGAACCGGTCAGCAGAGCGCAGCACTTTTCGAACTTTGCTACGGGCTGTGGCCGCCACCTCGGGGTACAGTTCGTCGTTGACCAGATGGTAATACAGTTCCCGATTGCCGAGTTTCGAAAAATCGATCACCGGGCCGGTGGGTTCCGCCGAGGCCAGAATTTCCGGCTCTGCCCGCCCGGAAGCAGGGCAGGCCGGTGGAATTTCGGCTTTTTCCGAAATCAGCCAGTTTTCTAGAATTTTTCTTTCATCCTGAGTCAGGACGCCGAACATCCGCCCATTGAAATCGAACAGTTTCAGCAAGGGGCTTGCCGAAGGGTTTGCCTTGTCAATGTAAGGCGACTTCGTCAATTCGGACAAAAAGCCGACGGCATCGAACGGCGATTCGGCGAACCAGTCGTTCAAAGATCGCCCTCCCACTTTAACCCGGCCATGATGGCCGGCCGCCGCGGCCGCTTTCTTTTCGAGCAGCATTGCCCATTGCCGGCCGAACGAGGGCGGATTCAACGCCTGTTGCAGCAGGTGCTGCCGGCAGCGTTCGGCTTGCACCCGGTACAGGCGGAAGCCCGAGCGGATCCGGTGCCATAAATCGGCGCCCTGATCGTTGAACGCATGCACATAGCCGCCGATAATTTGGTTGAGATCGGGAATGACCGAATGCTTTCGGCTTCGGCGAATTTCCAGGAAACGGTCCAGGTTTGGGTTGCCGTTTTCCGGTCGAAAATTTTCCAGAAGATCGGGAGATCGGCAATAAGCCAGGGTGAAACCGAGGATTTCCGGAAAAAACACGCGCGGGAAACAGGCCAGAGCCCGTTGCAGGCAGGCCAGCTCGAACAGGCAGCCGCCGATGGCTTCCTGCTGTGCGAAGGCCCGGCTGGTTAATGGGAGCAATGCCTGCCCCGTTGCCAGCAAAAGGCCAAGGAATAAATTTTTACCGGTTTCCGGGCGGGCCAATTTCAAATGGACGGCCATCAGATCGACGGTCAGAGGATTCTGGCTGGTGGCGGCCTGAGAGATCGAATGCAGCCAGCCCGGCTCGGTTAAAACGACCGGCGACAGTTGCAGGATACAGTTGTTGAATGCTTCCTCGGTCAACGGCGGAACTTTCGCCGGCCGGGGCAGGGCGGCGGATTCGGTTAAAACCGCATCGGGGCAGCCTGAATCGGAGATCGGGCCGGTTTCCTCAGCGCCGGCGGCCGCCAGATGCTGCCGAATAAAGTCGTAAACGGCCGGATAAACGGCCTCATGCTCGCTGACGTGCATCAGCGTATGAAAAAGTTCCCTACCGTCCAGCAGCCGGTATGGCTCCGCGGCGCGGTAAGCGTCTCGGGAAAAAACCGGCCGCAGGGACGGCGCGAAAGGATGAGGCTGCTCAGTCGTCACGCACTTTGCCGATCAGATAATCGTTAATCACCAGCGCATCGAGCCCGGTGGTCAAAAACACCGCCAGCGCATCTTCCAGGGTATGCACCAGCGGTTTGCCCATTACATTAAAACTGGTATTCAATAATACAGGGACATCGGTCAAGCGGTGAAAATGTTTCAATAAACGGTAAAACCGGGGATTCCATTCTTCCTTTACCGTTTGCAGGCGGCCGGTGCCGTCGACGTGGCATACCGCGGCGATCCGCTCCCGCATTTCCGGGCGGATTTTCAACGTTTTGTCCATATAGGGCGATTCCTGGTAATTTTCGAAATACCGGGAGCCGAACTCATGCAGAATGGAGGGAGCGAAAGGGCGAAAAGTTTCCCTGAATTTGATTTGTTCGTTGATCAGATCCTGAGTCTCGGCCGATCTTGGATCGGCCAGAATCGATCGATTGCCGAGCGCACGAGGGCCGAATTCGGCCCGGCCCTGGATCCAGCCGACCAGTTTGCCGCGGGCCAGAAGGCTCGCCGTGCGTTCGCAAATGCTGTCGGGCAGGTGCTCGACGGGCAGGGAGCGGTTGAATTTGACCAGTCTGGCGATCGATTCTTCGTCGATAGCGCTGCCGGTGTAAGGCGTCAGGAGTTTGGGCCGGTGGCTGCGCTCCGGATGTCCGGCATGATACGACAGCCAGGCCGCGCCCAGCGCACAACCGTCGTCCGCCGGGGCGGAAGGGACGTGCAGCCGACGGAACGGCGTCAGCCGGGTAATATTGCCGTTATGCGAGGAATTGAGCGCGCAGCCGCCGGCCAGAGCGAGATTTTCGCTGCCGGTGACTTCATGCAGATGGCACAACAGCCTCGATACCGTTTCCGCGAAAAAATACTGGCCGGTGTAGGCGATATCGGCGGTTCGCTCGATCGGGTCTTGCCGGTCGCGCCGATACCGGTCCAGTCGATCGAACAACCGCGAAGAGACGTATCGGCAATCGAAGCCCCGGACCGATACCGTAGCGCGGAGCAGGTCGTAGAATTCCGGATTCAATTGACCGTAGGGAGCCAGCCCCATCACTTTCCATTCTTCGCCTTTGAGCCAGTCGAAGCCGCACAGCTCGGTGATCTTCATATAATACAGGCCCAGACTGGCGGTTCCTGGACCCTTGGCCTCGTACAGGCGTTCCAGACGCCGGTTTTTATAGCGGTAGAAAGCCATGGCGCCCCGTTCGCCCCAGGAATCGATCACGGCGCAGGCGGCCTCCTCGAACGGGCTGCCGTAACAGGCGGTGGCGGCATGAGTCAGATGATGATCGTAGTCGGCGAACGTAATTCGGCAATCCGGGTATTTTTCCCGAATCGTGCGCGCCAGATTGAGTCCGGCACCGGCGATACTGTTCCTTTGGCAGGCCATCATGTGATGGATCTGGTAATTGGGCAAAGGCGAACGCAGCCTTTTGATGCCGTCTTTGAGTAAACCCGGCGCGGACAGGAAACTCAGCCCGGACATGGCCGATTCGTAAAAAGGGCGTTTTTTTCGCCAATTGATTGCAATGACGAATTCGCCCGCATCCGGACAAAACCGGGCCAGCAATTCCGGCACGCGAAACAACTGGTCGGGTTCGCAATTCAACGCCCGTTTGTTCTGCAAATAACGTTCGGTCGCTTCGGCAAACAAGACTTCGCCCTGATCGTCGATCACGGCCAACGCAGAGTCGTGATAGGTGACCGACAGGCCTATATGGTATTTTCTCATCCGTGCAGTCCGGCATGCTGATGGGGATGCCATCTTATCATCAAGCCGGAAGATCGGGATGACGGGAGTGCAAAAATACGTGGGCGAGGATGCCTCCGGCAAGAGCGATCCGTTTCCGAATCAGAGGCTTGAACGATTAAATTAATTTTGTGCCGTACCTCATACATGCGACCGGAAAATGCTCTAAGCTTACTTGGGAGAAGGACATTATGCCGAATACGGCGAACCCGCCCGTTGCAATGGGAGCGTCTCGGTAATTTTAAACTTTCGCCAGGCGTTAATGTCTTTTAATGTAAAGAAACTGGACTTATATGTAAGGAGATTTGTTATGCAATGGTTCGTTTTTTTAAAGACAGTTTTTTACGTGGCATGGTCTTTTTTGGTCATCAGCTTCATCATTCTGAGCAAAAAATACCGCTGATAGATAAAGCCAGAGAAAAAATTTATAAACATCTTAACCGGGAGCGGTGCTTAATTAACTGAGTACTGCTCCTTTTGGAGTTAATAAAATTTTAAACGGCATGAAAAGCCGATCGTTATCATTCCGTTCTGTATAAATGCGTAGATAAACGATTAGCCAGCGGTCATTTTCTCAACCGCTTCCCGGGCCGTGCGCAGGGCGCCTTCGATGAAGCCCTGGTAATCCGAAAAGGCTTCGCCGCAGATATGAACGTTGCGGGGGCCGTGCCGCTCCAGCGCGAACGCGGCGACTTTTTCCTGAATGTCCCAGGACCGGATTCCCGGTTTCCAGAGATGGCAGGCCGCTCCGTAAGGTTCGATGCCCCAGTGGCGAATGCCGTAATTGAGAATGCGTTTCGGATCGATGTTCATGAAATGAGCGAATGCTTGCGGCAGATGTTTGTCCCCGTCGATCTCGGCCCGCGTCTCATAGCCTTTGCGCAGATATTGAGTCCAGAAATTCATATAAGGCCGGTCGGCGTACACCATGATCAGACCCTTGCCGTCCGCTTTCTGATAATGCAGCTCCCGCGCCGGTAATTGCGCCAAATCCTGATGAGGAATATTTTCTTCCCACCACGGGTCCTGGACGACGAAAAAACATTTCAGCAAGGGGATGTCCAGAACCGAACCGAAGAGCGCCCGGATCGTCATCGGCAATCCGGCGATGCGGGACAGGCTGTGTTCCGGCAGCGCCAAAACCACGTGTTTGGCCATGCAGGGCGGTTTTTCCGAAAAATGCAGCCGAATCCGCTCCCGGTCGTGGCTTTCGATCGAAACCAGCATGTGCGCGCGGTGAAGATCGGCGCCCTGCTGCCGAATTCGCGCCAGCATCGCGTCGGTCAAGGCGTTCATGCCGTGGCGTATCGCTCTGAGGTGCGGACTCATCTGCAGCATCTTGACCCAGGTGATCAGCCAGGCGGCGGCGCTGGGGTTTTCATGGATGAAATGAAAAAAGCTCCCGTCTGCGATAATAAAGCGCAAGGCATGAGGGCTGATGACCCTGCCGAGCACGTTCCATAGACCTTGTTCCCAGAGCGGGCGTCCGAGAAAGACGCCTTCACGGCGGATCGCTTCGAGATCGTCTTCGCTAAGCGCCATCAGCTCCGTTTCCGATTTGTCCAGAACCCGCTGTATTGCCAGTTTGTACAAGCCGAGGCTGGATAGACCGCGTTCGGCATCTTCCACGGGATGGCGGCTGTGAAACTGCTGAGCCGGCGGACTCAGATATTCGGGAAAAGGTTGCGTTTCAACTCCCAGTTCTCGGATCAATTGCCCGAGCCGGACTTGCCGGACGGGATCGAAACGCATGGCGCCGTATTCGGCGTCGAAGCCGTGCATGGCGACGGTTTCCAGTTTGCCTCCGAAGCGATGGCTGCCTTCGAACAGGGCCACTTTCCACTCGGGCGGCGCATGCATCGCACAGTACAACCCTGCGACGCCGCCTCCCACGACCGCCAAATCGTATTCCGCTGCTTTCATGACGTCTCCCTGGCTCGAACCCCGGCCCTGCAAAAATATCCACTTTCGTAGCCGGCTGATCAATAGACCGATAAACGCAGAGAAAGTGTCATCGACAAGGAGAACGAGAGCTTTTTTGAAGAATCCGATCCTCCCGTGGAGTCCGAAGTCTGAAAGCATTGAGGATATGGGCTTTGCCTTATGCCGAATCGCCTGGCTTGATGCGGGAACGGGAATTTCCATACGGCTTCTAAGAATAAGACTGTTACTCTTCAAGCACCGCGTCGCCGTGATTTCATTTTTGCGGGTTTTGTCGCTTCCGTGCTGGGGTGGAGTGTGCTACGCTGATTCCAGGATAATCGCTTTATTTATCCGCTACCGATGGTCGTGGGAGAGTAGATCATTATGACGACACTCATTTCTCTGAAGCATACCGCATCCGAAATACACCGGGCGGCACGACTCTACCAGCCCAGAAACAGAAAAATTCTCAACGGCTGCATCTTTTATGAGCCCGAACTGATTCTTCCGCTGGAGTGGGATGACGAGACGCTCTGCCAGATGAACGAACTGCTTGCTTGTTCGTCAGTGGTTTCTTACGCGATTCTTCAACTGCTTTCGGCTACCCGGACCCATCTTCCCATTTCCCGGCGAGACAAGTGGGCATGGCGATCGATTCGCTATCTGAACGAAGATTTCGATCCCTGGGAAGATCCGCCCGATGCTCTCTATTATGTCGAACAGGTCCGGGTACCCGTCGAACGGATCCGGTATTTGCTTTCTTCTCAAGGCATCCGGAAAATTATCGATCAATTGTGCCTGCAACATAACGGCGACTATGTCGGCATGCCGGTATCGGAATCTCCTTGCACGGCGCAGGAAGCGATCGAGACCGCCTGCATGGACCGGTCCGTCACCCTGAAACAGGTTCGGTTCCTGCTGCATCTGAAGATTCACTATCTGGTGTCGTTGGCGGTCGTATGAAGACGAGGCAGAATCTCCGGCCGGATTTCGTGATTTTAACAGCAAAAATAACGGGTCTGACCGAATCGAAGCCTTTTCGGTTCGCATGGACGGCGTACTGCACGGCAGGGAGTTCATCAGTCCAGCCGTGAGGATGATTAAAGAATTCTCTTTCCGTCCGCCGCAAATCCGCATTCTGGCGGGGCAGGGCGCCGTAACAGCGCTTGCCTCGTTTTTGCCGGAAATCGTTTTCACACCAACGCGATTCGTAGGATTTGCGTTCACTCCGCAATAAATTCTGCGTAAAATGACACTTCTGACTTTCACCCGGCTGATCGATTTTCCGATTCCCGACGCACCAATCAGTTCAACCGAACTAAACTAAAGAAGACGAGCCTTAATCTTGCACCTGAAAATTCTTTTACCGATTCTTTTATTTGTTCCTCTGGAGGATGCCGTGAGCGCGCCAACTGTCAATCCCCAAATCGTAGCCCGAGTCGATCAACTTCTGGCTCAAATGACCGTGGAAGAAAAAGTCGGCCAGATGACGCAAGTCGATTTTACCGTGGTCGGCGCGCCTGAGAATGCCAATGCCGGTGAATTCATCGACCCGGCCAGGCTCGAGGATGCGGTATTAAGGCATCATGTGGGATCGATCATGAATACGCCGTTCACGCCGAACAACAAAGCCCAGACTATCGAAACGTGGCACAAGATTCAGGAAGCCGTCCGGGCGGTAGCGGCCAGATCGCGCTTGAAGATCCCGGTTCTCTACGGCATCGACGCCATCCACGGCGCCACCTATACGCAAAACGCCACGCTGTTCCCGCAAGCGATCAGCATGGCCGCGACCTTCAATCCCGATTTGAGCTTCCTGGAAGGCGAGATTACGGCGCGGGAAGTCCGGGCTTCCGGCTTGCAGTGGAATTTTTCGCCGGTGATGGACATCGGCCGCCAGCCGCTCTGGCCGAGACTCTGGGAAACGTACGGCGAAGACGTACGCCTGGCTTCCGTCATGGGCAGCCGTTACATCGAAGGTCATCAAGGCGCCGATTTCAGCGCGGCCGACAAAGGCATGACCTGCCTGAAACACTACGTCGGCTACAGCCTGCCGTTCAACGGCAAGGACCGGACCCCCGCTCTGATCGGCGAGCGCACGTTGCGTGAATATTTTCTGCCGCCTTTTGCCGCGGGCATCCGGGCCGGAGCGCCCACGCTCATGGTCAACTCGGCCGAAGTCGACGGCATTCCGGGGCACGCCAATCACCAGTATCTGACCACCATTTTAAGGGACGAACTCGGTTTTAAAGGCTTTACGGTCTCCGACTGGGAAGACATCAAGCGTTTATATACCCGCGACAAACTGGCGGCTTCGGAAAAAGAAGCGGTCAAAATCGCGGTCATGGCCGGGGTGGACATGAGCATGGTGCCGTTCGATTTTTCGTTTTACGAACTTTTGCTGGAACTGGCCAACAGCGGCGAAGTGCCGATGGCGCGCATCGACGAGGCGGTCGGCCGGATTCTGACGGTGAAATTTCAGGCCGGTTTGTTTGATCCCCCGAAACCGCCGATACCGGCGGAAGCCAATTTCGCCACCCCGGAGGCGGCCGCCATCAACCGGCAAGCGGCGCGCGAATCGATCATTCTCGCAAAAAACGACCGTCATCTGCTGCCGCTGAAAAAGAACGCAAACATCCTGGTAACCGGTCCGACCGCCAATCTTTTGAGCGTGATGAACGGCGGCTGGACCATTACCTGGCAGGGCAATTCGGAAGATTTATACCCGAAAGACAAACCGACGGTGGTCGGGGCGCTGCAAAAACAGTCCGAAGGGAAAATCACCTTCGTCGGCGGCCGTCGTTTCGACGAGCCGATCGATATAGCCGAGGTTGTCAGGGAAGCCGGGCGGCACGATTACATTCTGCTGTGCCTGGGCGAGCCGCCGTACACCGAAACGGTCGGCAATGTCCCTTCGCTGAATCTTCCCGAAGAGCAGACGGCCTTGGCCGATGCGGTACTGGCCACCGGCAAGCCGGTCATTTTACTGACTTTCGGCGGCCGTCCCCGCATCATCACGACGATCGCCGAGAAGGCGCAGGCCGTGCTGCTGGGCTTCTTGCCGGGCATGGAAGGCGGGGAGGCGGTCGCCGACATTCTCTACGGCGCCTACAATCCGGACGCCAAACTGCCCATCACCTATCCGCGCGACACCAACGACATCATGACCTACGATTACAAGCCCATCGAGTCGTTCGAATTGAATACCTACCATCCGTTGTATCCGTTCGGGCACGGATTGAGTTACACCACGTTCGAAACCAGCAACCTGGAGCTCGACAAGCCCGTCATCGGCTTGCAGGAAAACGTCAAGGTGAGCGTCGACGTCAAAAACACCGGCAGGATGGCCGGGAAGGAAACGGTTTTAGTGTATCTGAACGACGTCGCAGCCTCTGTGACCCGTCCCAACAAACAACTGAAAGCCTTTAACAAAGTGGCCCTCGAACCGGGAGAAAGCAAGCGTCTGGAGTTTACCTTGACCCCGTACGATCTGTCGTTTATCGGAGTGGATTTGAAGCGCATCGTCGAGCCCGGAGAATTTACCGTGATGGTCGGCAACGAAAAAGCCCGGTTTACCGTGAAACCATAAAAGAAAGCCTCCCCGACCTTTTTCATTCGGGACCTTATGCCGGCTAAAACGCCTTACTCAGGCTCTCTAAGCATTTTAACCTCGCTGTTTTTCATGTGGGGCTTTGTGACCTGCCTGAACGACGTTCTGATTCCGCATCTGAAGTCGCTGTTCATTCTGGACTATGCCGAGGTCATGCTGGTGCAGTTCAGTTTCTTTGCCGCTTACCTGCTGGTTTCGGTGCCCAGCGGGTATTTCGTCGAAAGACTCGGCTATCAGATAGGGATCATTACCGGACTCGCCGCCGCCGGCATCGGCTGCCTTTTGTTTTATCCGGCCGCAGAACGGCTGAGTTACCCGCTGTTTCTCGGAGCGTTGTTCGTGTTGGCCTCCGGCATCACTTTGTTGCAGGTGTCCGCCAATCCTTACGTGGCGGCGCTGGGATCGCCCGAGACCGCCGCCAGCCGGCTGACCCTGACGCAGGCGTTCAATTCACTCGGCACCACTCTGGCTCCGTATTTCGGCGGCCTGTTCATCCTGACGCTGCCGGTCAAAACGCCGGACGAACTGAAATCCTTGAATGCCGGCGCCCTGGCCGCTTATCAATCTACCCAGGCCAGGCTGGTCGAGATGCCTTATGTAAGCCTGGCGGCCATTCTCCTGGTCATCGCGCTGATCTTTACGGTCATTCCATTGCCCAGGGTGAATTCGCATGCCAACGAGCAGGAAGCGGCACGGCGCCCGACGGACGATCATCGGAGTGCCTGGCATTATCGGCATCTCTTGCTGGGTGCTCTCGGCATCTTTGTCTATGTCGGCGCCGAGGTCGCCATCGGCAGCTTTCTGATCGGCTACCTGGGCGAACCGAATATTGCGGGATTGTCCGCCCAAGCCGCCAGCCGCCATGTTTCTTTTTACTGGGGTGGAGCGATGCTGGGCCGGTTTGCCGGCGTCCCCCTGATGCGAACCGTTCCGGCCGGCAAATTGCTGACCGTTAACGCGCTGGCCGCCGGCGGGTTGACCCTGTTTGCGATGTTCGGAGACGGACTTCCCGCCATGTGGGCGATTCTGTCCGTCGGCTTTTTCAATTCCATCATGTTTCCGACCATTTTCTCGCTGGCGATCCAAGGGCTCGGCAAGCATACGGGGCAGGGCTCCGGCATTTTATGCTCGGCTATCGTCGGAGGCGCCATTCTGCCGGTAATACAAGGCCTGTTCGCAGACCGCATCGGCCTGCAGCCGGCCTTTTTCGTTCCGGCGCTGTGTTATGGCTACATCGCCTATTACGGCTGGTACGGCAGCCGGCCGGCGGCGCCGAAAGCCGCGTGCCTGGCTTCGTCAAAATAACGGATTTTTTGCGAAGCCGTTCACAGTTTTAACGGTTGCCCATCGAATCGCTCCCAAGCGGGCCAATCCCTGAAATCCTTCCTGAAGGCTGCCGGCCGCTTTTCCCGAAGAGCGCCAAGCCCGGTGATTGAGCCTTTCCCGGTCTCTATTTCAACGCTCCTTCCGATCCCGAATCCGCTATAATGAATTGCCAGAGCCAGAGCTATCAGGGCGTTTACGAATGCCTGGGGTGCCGGGCTAAGGGAGATTGGTAAGTGCCGGGAAGAGAAGGTTAATCGGCTTTTCGGCATTTTCTTAATGGACTCGCGTAAATCTTTAAAGGGCTTTTCCGAAAATGAATCGATGGACTTTGCGAATAGTGCTTTTATCGGCAGCGGCGATGGCATTGAATGCGTGCAGCAGTGCCGAGCCGGCAGTGGCACGTGTTAACTCCCGGCCTTATGGCCCGTCAGCCAAGCCGGAGGCCGCTTTACCGCCAGCCGTGTACACACCGGCAACGTACTCCGGCGTATTTTTAAAACCGGGCGAGCTCGAATCGGCGGTGGCATTCTGGCGCAAAGTTTATGCCGAGTGGCAGCGTTCGGAAGTCGTATTTCACGACGACCGTCATCTGGACGTGATTTACGAAGTGATGGTATTGCCGGGATACATCGACGACAGCCTAAGCGCCGAGCAAAAGGAAATCATCAATCAGCGCCGTAATTTCTGGAAAACTCAATTGTCTCTGCTCGAAAGCAAACGGTATTACAACGTGCCGCTCAATGCGGGCGACCGGCAGTTAATCGCCAAAATGGAACGATCCGGCCGGCCGCTCGCCGGCATTCTGTCCGGCGCCGCCGATCGAGTGCATGCACAGCGGGGAACCCGCGAGCGTTTCAAACGCGGGCTCGAGATCAGCGGGCGCTACGAGCGGCAATTCAGAAGAATTTTTCGCGACGCCGGGCTGCCGGAAGATCTGGCTTATCTTCCGCACGTCGAATCTTCGTTTCAGTCGGCGGCCAGATCCTCCGCCGGCGCCGTCGGCATGTGGCAATTCACCAAAGGCGCCGCAAAAAGATTCATGCCATCCCATAGGAAACGCGATCTTCGCCTCGATCCTTTCGCTTCCGCCGTCGGCGCAGCCCGCTATCTGAGCTATGCCTACCGGAATCTCGGCGACTGGCCTACCGCGATTACTTCGTTTAATCATGGCATCGGCGGCATGAAACGGGCACAAAATCAGGTCGGCCGGGACTTTGCCCGCATCGTGCAGAACTATTCGAGCCCCGCGTTCGGCTTTGCTTCGCGTAATTATTACGCCCAATTTCTGGCAGCGCGTGAAATTGCCAGCAATCCGATACAGTATTTTCCGGAAGGAGAAATGGTTGTCGATAATAACGGGCATCAAAGGATCAGTTTCAGCCGCTCCGATCTTTATCTGCTGGACGGTACGACCGCCGAAAAATAACCGGTCTTTCTTCTCCGCCACGGCATCTTGAATTTCCTGTACCGAAGGCGCCGGAAACGAAAGTCAGAAGGGCCGGTGCCCGAGCCGTTATTATACAAACCAGCCCCTGTTGTTATTTTCCAGGATGGCCATGACCGCCGGATGCTTGCGTTTGCGTTGCGCCGTAATCGCGTAGAATCTTTCAAAAACGGCGTCGATCTTACCGATCAATTGAGCTCCGTATTGTCTCTGAATTTCGATCTCTATGGCGATAGGCGCCACGAACAATCCTGTCCCCCCGGCGGCAAAAGTTTTCAATAAAGCGCTGTCCTCGATTTCGGCCTTGATGTCGGGATATAGACCTTGGTCATCGAACCATTGATCCAGTGACCGCCTCAGCGCGGTATTTTGGGTCGACAGTAGCAAGGGTGCGCCGTTTAAGGAATGTGGAAAATCCCGGGAATAGCGTTCGGCCAGTTCCGGCGTTCCGAATACCGCGACTTTGCTTTCGCCCAGCAGATGATTGAAAACCCGGCTGCCGACCGATGGGGTCGCCGGAATGTCCGAGAGCACCAAATCGATGCTGTGCAGGGAAATTTCGGAAATGAGGCGCTCGGCTTTGTCTTCGTGGCAGATCAACTGCACCGGTTCGCCGGCCTGAAACGCCGGTTCCAGCAATCGATAAGAGATCAATTTGGGCAAGGCGTCCGCGATACCGACGTTGAGCTTCAAGCCTCGCCCGCCGCTTCGCCCGAGGAGCGTCTGAGTCAACTCCTGGCCCAAGGTGAATATTTCCTCGGCGTAGCGGAAAATCGTCCGCCCCGTGTCGCTCAACACCAGCTTGCGTCCGTCCATATAGTAAAGTTTTTCGCCGACGGCCTGTTCGAATACGGCCAACTGGCCGCTGATCGTAGGCTGAGCCAGATGCAATTTTTCACTGGCGCGCGAAATGCTTCCTTCTTTGGCCACATGCCAGAAATAGAACAAATGCTGATAGTTGAGACGGTTCATGACGATTTAATATATAGTTTTTATCAATAATATGAATAGATATATTCTATTTTACTATTTATTGGCTCCTCCGTATTCTGTAGCTTGATAAATCCACTTTAGCCAGGGCAGAGAATCATGAAAATACCGAGTAAAGCGATAAAACAGTCACAAGCTATTCTCCGGCGGCTAGCGGAGGCTGAGGGGATGTTCCATTTTTCGTTGTTCCCGTTCGACGCCACGTTACATTTACCGGAACTTCGATCGAGCATTGCGCAACGTGTACGGTAGAGGAGCCAAAGCCTATGAATTTGACCCATTTAAAACAGCTGGAAGCTGAAAGTATTCATATCATCCGAGAAGTTGCCGCCGAATTCGAGCGGCCGGTGATGCTGTATTCGATCGGCAAGGATTCGGCGGTCATGCTGCATTTGGCGATGAAGGCGTTCTTTCCCGGTAAGCCGCCCTTTCCGCTGCTGCACGTCGACACGACCTGGAAATTCCGGGAAATGATCGAATTCAGGGACAGACTGACCCGGGATCTGGGCCTGGAGCTGTTGGTCTACATCAATCAGGACGGCGTCGCCCAGGGCATCGGCCCGTTTACCCACGGCAGCAAGAAACACACGGACGTGATGAAAACCGACGCGCTCAAGCAGGCCCTGAACCAATATCAATTCGACGCGGCCTTCGGCGGCGCCCGGCGCGACGAAGAAAAATCCCGGGCCAAGGAGCGGGTCTATTCGTTCCGCGACAAGAACCACCGCTGGGATCCGAAAAACCAGCGTCCCGAGCTGTGGAACATTTACAACGGCAAGATCGACAAGGGCGAAAGCATCCGCGTGTTCCCGCTGTCGAACTGGACCGAGCTGGACATCTGGCAGTACATCCATCTGGAAAAAATCCCGATCGTGCCGCTGTATTTCGCCAAAGAGCGGCCGGTGGTCGACAAGGACGGCATGCTGATCATGGTCGACGACGAGCGCATGCCGATCGGCCCCGAAGACAAGATCGAAATGAAACGGGTGCGTTTTCGCACGCTGGGCTGCTACCCGTTGACCGGCGCCGTCGAATCGAACGCGACCACGCTGCCTGAAATCATCCAGGAGATGCTCTTGACTACCACCTCGGAACGCCAGGGCCGCCTGATCGATCACGACCAGGCCGGGTCGATGGAACAGAAAAAGCGGGAAGGCTATTTTTAAGCCCGGTTTCAGCCTGCGCTCCGGTCCGCCCCCAGGACCGGCGATTCGACCGACGATATTGCACCCTTACAGGAATTCGAAGAAAGACTATGTCCCATCAATCCGATCTCATCAGCACCGACATCAACGCCTATCTGGCTCAGCACGAACGTAAGGAATTGCTGCGTTTTCTGACCTGCGGCAACGTCGACGACGGCAAAAGCACGCTCATCGGCCGTCTTCTGCACGACTCCAAAATGATCTACGAAGATCAACTGGCCGCGGTGCAAGCCGACAGCGTCAAGTCCGGCACCACCGGCGCCGGCAAGATCGACCTGGCGCTGCTGGTCGACGGCCTGCAGGCGGAGCGGGAACAAGGCATCACCATCGACGTCGCCTACCGCTACTTCTCCACGTCCACGCGGAAGTTCATCATCGCCGACACCCCGGGGCACGAACAGTACACCCGCAACATGGCCACCGGCGCCTCCACCTGCGACCTGGCGATCATTCTGATCGACGCCCGTTACGGCGTGCAAACCCAGACCAAGCGGCACAGCTTCATCGCTTCCTTGCTCGGCATTCAGCACATCATCGTCGCGGTCAACAAAATGGATCTGGTCGATTACAGCGAAGCCACGTTCAACCGGATCAAAGAGGACTACCTCGCCTTCACCCGGGCATTGTCCCTGCACGACATCCGTTTCATTCCGATTTCGGCGCTGGACGGCGACAACGTCGTCCATCCGAGCGCGCACATGCCCTGGTTCACCGGCGAGCCGTTAATGGATGCATTGAACCACGTCCA
Source organism: Methylosarcina fibrata AML-C10 (assembly GCF_000372865.1). Classification (NCBI taxonomy): domain Bacteria; kingdom Pseudomonadati; phylum Pseudomonadota; class Gammaproteobacteria; order Methylococcales; family Methylococcaceae; genus Methylosarcina; species Methylosarcina fibrata. The sequence continues at coordinate 487,643 of NZ_KB889965.1, forward strand.
GATCGCCAACGATTACAATTTCACCGACGCCCGCTTTCCGGTGCAGTACGTCAACCGTCCCAACCTGAACTTCCGGGGCTTCTGCGGCACCGTCGCCGCCGGCGTATTCCGCCAAGGCGACCGGATCACCGCGCTGCCTTCCGGTAAAAGCAGCACGATCAAATCGATCGTCACCTACGACGGCGAGCTGACACAAGCCTTTCCGCCGATGGCCGTGACCCTGACCCTGGAAGATGAAATCGACATCAGCCGCGGCGATATGATCGTCGGCGCCGACACGACCCCGGCCGTCGTCGCGGACAAATTCAACGCCCACATCGTCTGGATGAACGAGAAGGCGCTCGCCCCCGGCCGCCAGTACACGCTGAAACTGGCCAGCCGCAGCGTGTCCGGTTCCGTTTCGCTGATCCACCACCGGATCGACGTCAATACGCTCGAGCATCACGACGCCAACGAACTGAAACTCAACGAGATCGGCTACTGCACCGTGTCGGTGAATGCCCCGGTCGTGTTCGATCCGTACCGGGCCAGCCGCGGCACCGGCTCGTTCATTATCATCGACCGCCTCAGCAACGGCACCGTCGGCGCCGGCATGATCGTCGGCGCCACCGGCGACGAAGCGCTCCAACCCGTCAGCATCGAAGAACGCGCAGCACGCTTCGGACAAGCTCCCTGCGTGATCGACTTATACGGCGATCACGCGAAGCAGACGGCTTCCTGCCTGGAGCGCAAGCTGTTCGATAACGGACATATGGTCGTCATTCTGGAACACGGCAGCGAGGAAGCGATCGCGTCGCTTAAAAGCGCCGGACTTCTGTGCCTGACTGTGAACGGAAAAGACGTCAAGAGCGATCTGGCTTTCAACTGCGCCGAGCGCACTCTCGACGAAATTTATCAAAGTTTAAAAAATTCATGCATAATTTACTAACCGAAAGTCAAGCTATGACGGTTTGTCTGTCTGGAGTCGGCGAACGGGTCGGCGCTGAACTGGACTATTCGGTAAGAAAATGCTCCGTCGGGGCATTACCGATAAAACTGAAATGGACGGGAAATGATACCTACGGGAAAATCTTGAGAAGCCTCAAAATGCTCAACAACAGCCGGGCGTTTGCAGTCGGATTGACTCATTTACTCTAACAGGGAAAAGCAGCTTATGACCTCGCTCGCAAGCCCGTTGCAGCGACTCCAACATTTGATCCGGATCGAACGCGAAGACATCGGTACGCTGATTGCCTACGGCATCGGTGTCGGCGTGATGTCGCTGGCCACGCCCGTTGCCGTTCAGGCTCTGGTGAATACCATCGCTTTCGGAGCACTCTTTCAACCCTTGCTGGTGCTGACGCTGGTGCTTCTGGTGCTGGTTGGCTTCAGCAACATGCTGATCGCTTTACAGTTCTACGTCGTGGAAATGCTCCAGCGCCGGCTGTTCGTGCGTTTTTTCGACGAAGCGGCTGCACACCTGAAGCAGGCTCATATTGCCAGCCGCGATCATCACCATCTGCCCGAATTGGCAAACCGGTTTCTGGACGTCGCCGGGCTGCAGAAAACCGCCTCCGTGTTATTGCTGGAAACCTTGGGCTACGTTCTTCAGACCTTGATCGGCATGATCCTGCTGGCGTTTTATCATCCCTTGCTGTTGGCGTTCGACCTGTTCGTGATCGCCGCGCTCTGGGGGATCTTGTTCGTCATGGGAAAAAACGGAGTAAGCACGGCCATTGAACAATCCAAAGCCAAATACGCCGCTCAGGCTTGGCTTGAGAATATTGCCGCCAATCCGTTGCTGGGCAAGGCGGCCGGCGATAACGCCTTTCTCGGCGAGAAGACCGATCACCTGGCACGAAACTACCTGGACGCCTGCAGCCGGCATTTTCGGATACTGGCGCGGCAAAACACCGGCGCGTTGGTCCTGCATACGCTGGCGAATACCTTGCTGCTCGGCATGGGCGGATGGATGGTGATCAATTACCAACTGAGCTTGGGGCAGTTGATCGCGGCCGAACTGGTCGTCAGCGCGATGATTTACGGACTGACTCGTTTGGGAAAAACTCTGGAAAATTTCTACGAACTGCTGACCAGCGTCGACAAGATCGGCCATTTGCTCGACATCCCTCAGGAAAGCACACGAGGGATCGGCTTTGAGCCTACCGGAGGCTCTTGCCGGCTGGACGTTTACGGCGTCTTTCTGCCGGAAAGCCCGAACACGGATTCGCTGCGCGGAATCGATTTGCATCTTGAGCCCGGCGACCGGCTGGTGCTAAGCCGCGGTGCCGACCGGGGAACGTTGCTGGAAGTCTTGTTCGGGCTTAGAACGCCGGTCCAGGGCTATGTTCGCCTGAACCATCAGGATCTGAGGGATCTGAATCTGGGCCAGTTGCGCGACAGCGTCCATCTCGTTCGGGAAGCCGAGATCATCGAGGCCACCGTCCTGGACAATTTGTGCCTGGGCCGGGATCTGGATTTGGGCGGCCTGAGGCAGATTCTGGCGCAAGTCGGTTTGCTCGAACCCTTGGACGCTCTGCCTGACGGGTTGCACAGCCGTCTCGGCGCCGATGGCATGCCCTTGACCAGGGAGCAGTGCCTGCGTCTCACCTTGGCGCGGGCTCTCGCTGGAAGGCCCGGGCTGCTGCTGCTGGATGGGGTGCTCGACCGCATCGACTACCGGGTGGTGCCCGCTCTGCTCGATGTGCTTCTGGCGAACGAGGCTCCGTGGACGCTGATCGTAACCAGCCGGCATCCCGAAATTATCGCCCGCTTTAATCGCCATGCGTTTATTCAGCAAGGGATGCTACACGAACAGACGTTCGAAAATCAAGGAAAGCTTTGATGATGGAGAGTAACCGAAATAATGACGGAGCTGTGCCGTTGGCTCCTTTGGCGATGGCGGAAACGTCGCCGCTGGCGCGCCGGATTGCCCGCTCGCTGGTCGTCTTGTTCATGATCTTGTTCGTACTGCTGGCTTTGACGCCCTGGCAGCAGAACGTACGGGGAATCGGACGCGTCGTCGCCTATGCGCCGACCGAGCGTCAGCAAATGATTACCGCCACCGTGGAAGGACGGGTGTCGCAATGGTGGGTAAGAGAGGGAACGCCTGTCAAACGGGGCCAGATCCTGGCCGAAGTGCGCGACAACGATCCTTTGCTCGTCGAGCGACTTAAGATAGAAAAGGAAACCTTGCTGGCGCGGCAGGCGGCCACCGAGGCCCGAATCGAAACGATCCGGGAACAAATCCGGATGGCCGAAGAAGCGCGGCCTCAAGCTTTGGCCGCGGCGCAATCCCGAGTCGACATGGCCCGCGAACGCTACAAGGCGGCCGCTCATGCGCTCGAAGCGGCGCGAGCGGCCCGTTTGACCGCCAACTTGAATCTGGACCGCCAGCAACAGTTGCGCAGCAAAGGCCTGTCTTCGCAGCGGACGCTGGAGCTCTCCCGCCAGGAAATGGCCTTTCGCGATACCGAAGTCGAGCGCGGCCAAGCGATGCTGCAATCGGCAAAAAACGAGATCGAGGCGCTGGCTTCCGACAGGCAAAAGCTGGCCGCGGACGCTACGGCCGCCATCGAAAAAAATCGCGCCGATCTCAATAAGGCGATCGAAGACCAAAACTATGTCAAGGCCGATTTGTTGAAGCTGGAAACGCGCCTGGCACGCCAACTGACGCAAACGGTGACTGCGCCCCGCGACGGCATCATTTTACGCTTATTGGCCAACCCAGGAGCGGAACTGATCAAGCCCGGGCAGCCTCTGGCGATCCTGATTCCGGACACGGTCGAACGCGCCGTTGAACTCTGGGTCGACGGCAACGATCTGCCGCTGATCGTCAACGGCAGCCGGGTCAGGCTCCAGTTCGAAGGTTATCCGGCGATTCAGTTCGGCGGTTGGCCGGAATTTTCGGTCGGCTCGTTCGGCGGCCGGGTCGCATTGATCGACGCAACCGATGACGGCAAGGGTCATTTCCGTATTGTAGTGACACCCGATGCGAACGATGTCGCTTGGCCCGGGGTGCGCTTTCTCCGCCAGGGTGTCCGGGTGAACGGTTGGGTATTGCTCGGCCAGGTGACTCTGGGTTATGAATTATGGCGAATTTTCAACGGTTTTCCTCCCTTGATCCTGCCCGAAACCACCGTCGTCGATAAGCCCAAAGACGACGGCAAAACGACCGGCGGCGACGAGAAAAAAGATTCATGAATAAACTCCTGAAGCTCTTTCTTGTTTTATTGGCCTGCTGGCCTCTGGCCGGAACGCCCCAGGCTGTCTCGCCTTTGACGCTGGAAGAGGTGCTCGACGCGGCGCTGCGGGCTTTTCCCGGACTGCTCGCCGCCGAGCAGCGTAAAGAAGCGGCGGCGGGAGACTATCAAACCGCGCAGGGCGGCTTCGATACCCTGTTGAAAATTCAAAACCGTTGGTCTGTCAGAGGCGTTTACGAAAACCAGAATTACGACGTCAATCTGGAACAGCCGACGGTCTTCGGAGGCACGACCTTTTTCGGCGGCTGGCGCCGGGGCACCGGCGATTATCCGGTTTACGAAGGAAAAAGTCTGACCGCGGAGGACGGGGAAGTGCGCATCGGCGTCACCATTCCGCTCTGGCGCAACCGCGAGATCGACCGGCGCCGGGCCAGTCTGCAACAGGCCGAATTGGGGCAGCTCATTGCCGGCCACGAATACGACCAGGCGTTGCTCGAAGTTCGCCGTCTGGCTACTCATCGCTATTGGGATTGGGTGCTGGCCGGCCAGCGTTTGCGCATTGCCGAGCGTCTGCTCGAAATCGCCGAGCGGCGAAACGAAGGCATACTTGAACGCGTCAGAGCCGGCGATATTCCCGAATTCGAAGCGCTGGACAACCGGCGGGCGATCATCGAGCGTCGGGAACGGAAGGTAGCGGCTCAGCGATTGGTGGAACAGAGTGCGATTCAATTGTCCCTTTACCTCCGGGGAACGGACGGCGAACCCTTATTGCCTTCCGGCAACGAACTGCCGTCCGCCTTTCCGGAGCAGGAGCCTTCGGTCAACGTGAATTTCGACGAGACCGTGCAAACGGCGCACCGTCAGAGGCCCGAGCTGAAGCGCATCGGTTTGCAGAGCCGGCAGACCGAAATCGAACGCGATCTGCAGAACGACCAGAAGTCCCCCGGAATCGATCTGTCGGTGGTCGGCGCTCAGGACATCGGCCAAAGCCCGGACAAAACCAACCGGGACGAATTGTACGTGGGCCTGAATTTCGATATCCCTTTGCAGCGCCGCATCGCCGGAGGCCGTGCTCAGGCGGTCGCGGCGAATCTGCAGCGGCTGAAATGGGAACGCCGCTTGTTGGAGGATCGCATCGCCGCGGAGGTAAAGGATGTGCTGTCGGCTATTGCCGCCGCCCGCCAGCGGCTGGCGCTCGGCAAGGATCAGCAAAGAGCGGCCGGCCAGCTTGAGGAAGGCGAACAAAGCCGTTTCGATTTGGGCGACAGCACCTTGCTGATCGTCAATCTGCGCGAAATGGCCCACGGCGATGCCGCCCTGGCGGCCGCCGAAGCCGCCGGCGTTCTGTTTAAAGCCCATGCCGATTACCAGGCCGTGCTCGGCAATGAAATTGCCCATCCCGCGAACTGACAAGCCGATGCCGTGATTGGCAAGGATATGAAAAAAGCCTTGCTTCTTTTCACGCGAGTGCCCGGCAGGCGGGCAAAAAAATCGCCGCGCTGCCGGCCCACGTTACTCCGAAAAAAGCCAGCAGCGAAAGCAAGCGCATGACGCCGGTCAGAAAAGACAAAGGCTCGTCTTCGGGTCCGGGCAGAACGATCTCCGGCTTGAGCATCAACAGCAGCAACGTCGTTAACGCCGCCAGCGTCGCGGCGATAACGGCCATTTGCACCCATAAGCCGGCGCGGCTGCCGTCGATCACAAGACAGAAAGCAGGATGCAGACCGTAGACAACGGCAAAATGCAGCGCCCAGACCGCCAAAGGGCCGGCCAAAGCAATCAATACGACGCCGATCGACGGTTCGGAACAAGGAGAGCCTGATAACTTCATAAAATCATCCTCGGAAAGCCGTGAATCACCAGAAGCCCGAGAAGAGCCTGAGCTACGGTGTAAACCATCAGCAAGCCGGTATTTTCCAGAGTTGCGCAGCGGACACGGTCGAGCTTTCCCGTAAGGTGCCGCCCGATCACGAACAACGACATGATCAGCACGGCAAAAACAAGTTCGCCGGTCAGGATGCTTTCCATATAGACCATGGCGCCATAGCTGGTCGATCCGGGCCGCAGTCCGGCCTGCCACTGGCACCCGACCTCCACGGCGACGGCGGCTGTGGCCGAAAGGGCGCCGAAAAGCACCAGCATCGGCGTGGCGGCCCGCTTGCGGCCCGGTTCCGCCAGCGTTTTCTTCGCGGCCGCAAACAATGCCGCGCCGGCAATCAACAGCAACGCGCTTAAAACAGGCCACTGCAATTCGGGAAGAGTCTTTGCATCGACAGGCCAGACCTGGGGCGCAACGGTCCACAGGTAAAGATAGGAAAACAGATAGGTTAAATACAAAGAGGCGGCCACCAGCATCAGAATCACCATCGCCCACCAGCCGTGCCCTGTCGGTCCGGAAACATAAACCGGAAGACGAATGCCGGCACCGATATCGACCGGCCCTTGGCCGGGCCCTTTATCGAGCTCCCACACCCAGACCAGGCAACTGGCGATGGCCAGCGCTCCGCACAGCAAAGCCGGGACCACTACCTTGATGGTCAGCAGCAGAAAGCAGGCCGCTGTGAAAACGGCGGCAAAAAAATGCGCCCAGCCGTTGCCTGGCATTTGAATCACGTATTGCGGCCTGGCGTCGATGACCGAGGTGACGATGGTTTCGCGTCCGCCGGTCGGCGCATTGGGCAGGTAATGCCGGCCCGCATCGACCTGCGCGGACAGACCGGGCTGGGTCCACAAGGGCTCGCGGCTGGTCACGTGCGGAATCGAGCGAGTCGAGTACAGGTCGGTCGGCAGCCATTCGAGGGTGCCCGCCTGCCAGGGATTAGGTTCATTGCTTTGTCCGATCCGGAAATTCCGGATCAGATCGGCGATGAATACCGCCACGCCCAGGCCGATCAGATAAGCGCCGACCGTGGACACCAGGTTGTATGCGCCCCATCCGGACGCTTCGGAATAGGTCCATACGCGGCGCGGCATGCCCAGCAGGCCGGCAATATGCATCGGGAAAAAGGAAACGTTGAAGCCGATGAAGATCAGCCAGAATGCCCATTTTCCGAGCCGTTCGGACAGTCTGTTCTTGCCGATCATCGGCGCCCAGTAATAAAAGGTGGCAAACAGCGGAAAGACCATGCCGCCGATCAACACGTAATGCAGATGCGCGACGATGAAATAGGTGTCGTGCGCCTGCCAGTCGAACGGTACCATCGCCACCATGACGCCGGTCAGGCCGCCGACGGTAAAAATGAACAGCATGCCCAGCACGAACAAGGCCGGCGTCTCGAGCCGAAACCGGCCTTTCGACGAGGCGATCGTGGCGATCCAGGCAAATACCTGGATGCCGGACGGTACCGCTACCGCCATGCTGGCCGCCGAAAAAAAGGCTGTGCTGAGCGAAGGAATTCCGGTGGCGAACATGTGGTGCACCCACAGGCCGAAACTGAAACAGCCGGTGGCGATCAACGCCACGACGATCAGCCGGTAACCGACCAGCGGGGTTTGCGCCATGGTGGGCACGATCATCGAGACGAGGCCCGCCGCCGGCAGAAAAATAATGTACACTTCCGGATGGCCGAAAAACCAGAACAGATGCTGCCACAGTAAGGGGTCGCCGCCCTGGGACGCGGTAAAAAACGGCCAGCCGAAAGAGCGTTCGATTTCCAGAAACATAGTCGCCAGGATCACCGCCGGGAAGGCGACGACGATCATCGCGGCGAACACCAGCATGGACCAGCCGAAAATCGGCAGTTTGTCCAGCGACATGCCGGGCGGCCGGGTTCGTAAAATGCCGACGATGATCTCGATGGCGCCGGCGATCGCGGAAATTTCGATAAAACCGATGCCCAGGAGCCAGAAGTCGGCATTGTTTCCGGGCGAATAGGCGGTCAACGTCAGGGGCGGATACATGAACCAGCCGCCTTTCGGGGCCAGGCCGTAAAAAACCGTCGAGAAAAACACTGTGCCGCCGATAATGTAGGCCCAGACGGCAAAGGCGCTGAGGCGCGGAAACGGCAGATCGCGTGCCGCCAGCATTTGCGGCAGCAGCAGTACGCCCAGGGCTTCCATCGCCGGAACTGCGAACAGAAACATCATCGTAGTGCCGTGCACGGTGAAGATTTGATTGTAGAGGTCCTGGCTGACCAGATCGTTCTCGGGAACGGCCAGTTGCGTGCGCATCACCAGCGCGAGCAGTCCGGCCAGCAAAAAAAACGCGAAAGCGGCGCCGAGATACAGCAGTCCCACCACCGTATTGTTGACTGCCGTGATCCAGCGCCAACCGGGGGGTGTTTCCCAGATGCGCAGTAATTCTTCTTTCTCGCCGGGCGGGCGGGGCCAAGGATTGGGCAGAGCGGTCTTTTCTTCGGTCTTATCGATCACGAATTCCCCCTCATGAAATAAAGCAAAACCATGCCGCCGCCGTAAACGGCGAGCACCGCGGCCGAGTCCAGCCCCATGCGTAAAAAGGTTCGGTCGGCGCGTTCGGCGAGGCCCACCAGAAATAAGCTCGTGACAGCCAGGCCCAGCAAAGCTCCGACCGCCGAAAAATCGCCGGCGCGAGACAGCACCGGAGCTCCCGGAGTAATGGCATCGATGCCGAACAACAGCATCACGTTAAAGATATTGGAACCGAGAATATCCGAGATGGCCATCGTGTAAAGGCCGCGATTCATGCTTGCAAAAACGATGCTTGCTTCCGGCAGGGCGGTGGCAAAGGACATCAAGCTCATTCCGGTAAAAGACTCACCCAGCCCGCTCTGCCGGGCGATTATGCCGCCTGCGGTGGCCAGCACGTAACCTGCACAGAGGATAACCAGCGCACTGGCGACGGTTTTCACGATAAGCAAGTCCCGAGGCTCGTGCCGCAACGGGAACTCGCTTTCGTCCCGGCCGCTGCGATCTTCCTTGCCCAGCGCTTCATCCTCGGGATTGTTCACGACCCAGGGGTATTGACCTTCGGCTTCGCTGATTTTGACGAAACTGTACAGAGACGCCGCCAACAATCCCCAGGTCCAGAGTCCTGCACCGAACAGTGGGACGTCGCCGACGATTACGCCGATAGCGACGAAGGCCAGCAGGCAGATCACTAGAGCTCCCTGCAACATCACCACTGGATTTGGAACGACAGAAGTCAGAGCCCGTTCGCCGGTAAAGATATCGGCAATGGCCAGCAACGCTAATTGCAGAGCGATACCGCCGAGCATATTGTTGACGGCGAGGATGGCGTCGCCGTTATAGGCGGCGCTCAGGCTGGTCGCGATGTCGGATAAAGAAGTTACGCCGGCCAGCAGAAACAAGCCAAGTAACGCCCGGCTAAGGCGAAAGCGCTCGGCAAGTTCGTCCGCATAGGCCGCGATCTTGGTTCCGGCAACCCAGACGCCGGACGCGGCTGCCGTAAAAATCGTCAGGTTCATTGTCAGACTGTAACCGGAAAAATCGAACATGGCGGCTATTCCAATCCGTTAAGATAAGTCGCCAGCGACCGAAGCTCGCTTTCGGAAAAGAAATCGAAAGGAAGCATTAAATTGTCCGGTTTGAGAGTTTGATGACGGCTGATCCATTGCATGAAGCTTTCCGGCGTATTCGGCAAAATACCGGCGCCGAGGGACAGCCTGCTGCCGACGTGCGTCAATTCCGGTCCTATCTTGCCGTCGGCCTTGGTGCCGCGGACGGTATGGCAGCCGCCGCAGCCGCTGTCGATGAATAATTGCTCGCCTTCTTTTTCATGCGCAGGGCGCGCATCAGACTGTTCTTTAGAGAGCCAGGCCTCGTAATCGGCCGGCGCCATCGCGACGGCATAAAAAGCCATTAAGGCATGGGCGCCGCCGCAATATTCCGCGCATTGTCCGCGCACGATGCCGGGCTTGTCGGCGATGAAATGCAGCTTGTTGGCATGGCCGGGAATCATGTCGACTTTTCCCGCATACGCCGGCAGCCAGAAGCTGTGAATCACGTCGGCGGATAATAACTCGATTTCTACAGGGCGGCCTGCCGGGATCCGCACCTCATTGGCGCTTTCCGTCGTGCGGCCGTCGGCGTGCCGGTAAACCACCCGCCACCACCACTGCTCGCCCACCACCAGAATGCGCGCCGGATCCTGGGCTCGGCTTAAAGTTTCGCCGGCGCGCAAAACCGAAAAACCGTAAATCAGCAAAACGCTCAGCGTCGCCGCGGGAAAGACGATGCCGCCCCAGACGATGCTTTTTTCTCCGGAGAGCCGCTCGCGCCAGCCGGCAGGGCCGGCGATCGACACGCACAGCAGCAGGCCGATGAAAACCGTTATCAACACGGCGGCCACGAACATGATCCACATCAGCAGCGAAATTCTCGAAGAAACGGGCCCCAGCCCGGCGAAGGCCGACTGTTCGCCGCCGCAGCCTGCAAGCGTCACGACCAGCAATAGAAAACATGGGATCGATAAGCGAAAGACGGCCGTCTTCATGGCTGCGCCCCTTCTTCCGTCCTCGACGGCGGGGCGGTTTCCGGCGACTGATTCGCAAAGAACGCGGCGGCCGCGGCAGCCTGCCGTTCCGTCAATCGCCTGGCCACGACCGACATCATCGCTCCATGCGGCGTTTCGTTACGGCCGCCTTCTTTCCAGATTATCAGTTGTTGCTTGAGATAAAGTTCGGACTGGCCGGCCAGTCGGGGATAGTCTTCGCGTCTTTTTCGGCCGTGGCAGGAATTGCAGGCAGGAATTTTATGTTCCCGATCGCCTTGCTCCGCCAGCCGGCGCCCCAGTTCCCGGTCTTCCGAAGACGTTCTTTGCCGACGAAGAGTAGGAGACATGGCCGAGTAATAAGCCGCCAAACGATCGATTTGCGCGTCGCTGAGATCGTCCGCCACCGGCTCCATAAAGCCGCTCTGTCGCGAATCGTCGCGATATTCGTACAGCGCCCTTTTCAAATAGGCTTCATCCTGGCCTGCGATGCCGGGAATATGGGCACTGGTCGGTGCCGCACCGGCCGCGTCGTGGCAGCGGCTGCAGGCGGTGAGGTCCAGCCTGGGCCGTCCTTCATTGACGATTTCCTCAACGGAATGGGGCTGAATTTTGCTGTTGCCGCGAGCATGGCGAAGGTATTCGGCTGCCGTCATCGACGGCAAGGCTTCCAGGAAGGCGACGACCGCCCAGACTTCATCCTCCCGGTCGCTTCCGCTCCATGCCGGCATGCCGGTGAACTGGATGCCGTGACGCGCAATCCAGAACAACTGGCCACGGGTCCAGCGAGGGGAATGAAGCTGAAGATCGGGAGGATGAGGCAGCATGTGGCCGAACACCGGATTCACCGGCTGTCCCGGGGCGCCATGGCAGACCGCGCAAGTTCCCTGAAAATGAGCGGCTCCGAGAGGCACCAGGTCGGCCGTATCCAGTTCCGGCGGCTCAATATTCCGGCTGTTCACTTTCACCGAACGTTCTTTCGCCATCTGTAGAAACCGCTCGAGCCAGACCGGATGCCCGGCGCTGGCCGCGACATTGTAAATCCCCGAATAAGCGGCCAGAAGCGCAAACAGCGCGCCGCCGGCCAGCAGGCCCAGCGCCCACAGCAGAAGAGACCGCCATCTCATCGTGACGTAGTTGATCATGAGCCGCTTTCCGAGACCGGCGCCGAAGGCTCAGTCTCGCTCCGTGATTCGCAGAGAGCTGCAAACCATCGATACACCAGGACAATCGCAGCGAGCACGTAAGTCATCGGGCAGGCGATGACCATCAACAAGCCTGCCGTCTGCTGGTCGGCAAGATCGGTCTTGATGCCGGAGTGAAATGCTTCGACGCCGTAAAGCACGCGCGGAGCGAACGTCAACAGGACCGCGAGCAGGCAAAACAGCTTGCCGGTCAGCAACAGACCCAGCACGGCCCGCCATAAATGATTGTCGGCCTGATTGAAGACCGCCAGCCAGAACCACAGGGCCGATAAAAACAGCGCGGCATGCAGCGCTCCTTCAGCACCTTGAGCTACCGCCGCAAAACCGGGAGGAGAATGCCAGGCGAAAAACAGGCCGGCCTGCAGGAAAGCGGCCGCCGCCAGGGAATTGGCTCCGGCGCATTCGGCCCTCAAACCGGTCAGGCCTCGAACCGTAACGGCCAGAATAGGTGCCGCCAGACTCATTAGCAGGATGTGAAGGATCATATGGCGCGATAAAACGCCTGCGTTTCCGGCATAATGCAAAACCCAAAACGCCAGCAGCGACAGGACCGCCAGTTCAGCAAGAGTAAGCAACGTCATCGGCTTGGTCTGCATTCATGGTTCTCCTTGATCTCCGGGATGGGTACGTCATTCAAACGATGCCGTTCAGTGTCAAGGCGTTCCTGCCCAGGCACGCGCAAGCACCGTTCAAACGGCCGCGTCCGGGTAAGCGGTATGCTTTTGTGACAATGAAAATCATGGAAAGTGCATCGAGTGTATTAAATCCGCTTTTTAGGGAGACACCCTGTGTCGGTAGAGGATGCTTCTTTCCGTTTCCGCAGGGCATTCCCGTCGGCCGAAGCAGAACAATCTAGTAGTCAGTCAATTTAAATCAAAAGGATATATTGGGCTTGTAAGTCACTCTATAGTGGCATTGATGGTTACTGATTGAGGTCAAGCAATGCCAGCTCTTAAATACAAAGTCAATCTGACTGAAGACGAAAAGCGTGGCTTGGAAGCCATGATCAACAAAGGAAAAGCCGCGGCACGCCATCTGACACGCGCGCGAATTTTATTAAAAGCGGCAGCGGGTATTCAGGATAAAGACATTATCCAAGCTTTGGGTGTCTCGGAATCAATGGTGTTGACGACGCGCCAACGGTGTGTGGAAGAAGGCCCGGAAGCCGCCCTGAAAGAACGCCCCCGTCCAGGACGTGCCCCAAAACTGACGGAGAAGCAGGCCGCCCATATTATCGCCTTGGCTTGTAGTGAGGCGCCGACAGGGCATGATCACTGGACCTTGCGGTTGTTGGCGGACAAAGTGGTGGAATTAGCGTATGCCGACCGTTGCAGCTATGAAACCATCCGTCAGCTTTTAAAAAAACACTCTCAAACCCTGGCAGAAGCAAGAGTGGTGCATTCCCGAGGTGAGTGCTGAATTTGTCGCGGCGATGGAAGACGTGCTGGACCTTTATGAAGAACCCTACGATCCGTTGCGCCCGGTTGTGTGTTTCGACGAAAGTCCGAAGCAACTCATTGCGGAAGTCCGCCAACCTCTCCCGCCTGAGCCCGGTCAACCGGCCCGCTATGACACCGGCTATGAACGGAAAGGCGTCTGCGATTTGATGATGATCTGCGAACCTAAACGCGGTTTTCGGCAGGTGGACATCACCGCGCGGCGGACCAAAATCGAATTCGCGCACAGCATGAAGCATATCGCTGAACTTTATCCGGACGCGGCGGTGATCCGGGTGGTGCTGGACAATCTGAATACCCATAAAATGGCGTCTTTGTATGAAGCCTTTCCAGCAGAGCAAGCCCGTGAATTGGCGCGACGGCTGGAGTTCCACTACACGCCCAAGCATGGCAGTTGGCTAAACATCGCTGAGATCGAACTGGCCGTCTTGTCGAACATGTGTTTATCACAGCGGATACCGGACACAGAGAGCCTCCGGCGTGAGGTCGAAGCCAATATCCTACCGCGCAACACCAAGGCGACGCCCGTCAATTGGCGATTTACGACGCAACAGGCACGACGTAAACTGGCTCGCCTGTATCCTTGTGTTTCTTCGTGACTGACTACTAGGATGAATCAATTTTCTTCGAAGAGACGGCTTTGGCCACCTTTTCCAGTACGGCATCCTGGGAGAGAAGGCTTTCGAGCCGGCGCGGCGGCTGCATCCACCAGCGCAGCCGAAGCACAATGCCGTTATCGGCCAGTTTGACGATGAGGACGTCGGGCGCAGGATGATTCAGTACTCCGGGAATTTTCTCTACGGTATCGAGCAGGGTTTGCTTGGTTCGCTCGACGTCGTCGGCAAAGCCGATCGTGATTTCATGTTCCAGGCGGCGAAGCGGATAAGCGGTATTGACCGTGACCGAGTTGGTGAAAAGATTCGAATTGGGGATGACCACGCGCCGGCCGTCGTACGTTTTGATAAAAGTCGCCCGGGTCTGAATGTCCTCGACCGTGCCTTCGTATTCGTTCAGAGTGATCTGATCGCCGATACGGAAAGGCTCGGTCAGCAGTAATAAAATGCCCGCCAGAAAATTCTGCAGAATGTCGCGAAACGCAAAACCGATGGCGACGCTGGACAGACCCAGAACGTTGACCAATTCGCCCGGCGTGAAGCCGGGAACGGCGATGACCAGGGCGATGAGCAAGCCGAGGAAAATGATGACGCCGTAACTGAGCCGGCCCATCACCAGGCTTAGATTGAAATGCCGCCGGTTACGACGGGTGATGGCTCCCACTGCCGTACGCGCTGCCTTGGCGGCGAAAAGAAACAAAACAAAAACGACGAAAGCAATTACGAAGTAGGGAGCTCTTTCGATAAAGCCGTTAATCATCTCCTGTACGGAAGCGGTGGCTTCGCTAAAGTTGAATTTCATAGTCTTCTCCCGCCTTATTTTCGATTATAAGCTCGAACGGTCGGAGCAGAAGGATGGTTTTTCACTGCTTTCATGCCGGACGAATCATCGGTTATCGAAATATATTTTTTTCGAATTATACGTCCCGGTGGTTGCTGATTATGTTCGCTAGCGAGCTTAAGCAAACATTTTTTGGACGGCGAGTCCGATACCCAATCAGTGACAAGGAAGGTGCACTGCGGCAAGGAGTTAAAAGATTTTTCGTCCTTCGGCGCCGCCGGCTGGCCTTTCGGCATTTTTTTCAATACAATCGAAGCGCCTTCTCCGAATGAACGAGAACACGGTTGCCCCTGCTTTTTGTCCGAAAGCAGCCGGCTGTCGAAACGTCTGCCCCTTCCACACTTAAACCGCGCCGGTAACGGAGTCGGCTACATCATGGACATCGCGCTTATTGTCATTTTGATCCTGATCAACGGTATTTTCGCGATGTCGGAAATGTCGGTCGTTTCTTCCGCCAGGGCGCGTCTGCAGAAACTGGCCGATGAACGGCGCGCCGGTGCCCGCACAGCGTTGAAACTGCACGCCGACCCTTCCCGGTTTTTATCCACAATACAGATCGGCATCACCTCGGTAGGGATTCTGAGCGGAGCGCTGGGCGAGGAAGCGCTGGTCGAGCCGTTAATCGTTCAATTAAGACAATTTCCGTATTTTGAGCCTTATGCGGAAAGCCTGGCGCTGGCGATCACCGTTCTGTCGATCACTTACGTTTCGGTCGTAGTCGGCGAATTGGTGCCGAAACGCCTGGCGTTGCTGCGTCCGGAAGGCATCGCGCGAATGATCGCCCGGCCCATGAACGGGCTGGCCCTGATCGCGAGCCCGCTGGTATGGCTGCTGTCGGCTTCCAGCAATTTGCTTCTGCGGCTAATGGGCGCCCACAAACCGCCGCAGGCGACCGTTACCAACGAAGAGATTAAAATCCTGATGGACATGGGATCGGAAGCGGGCGTCTTTCACGCCAAGGAAGGGCAGTGGGTATCGAACGTGTTGAAGCTGGACGAACAACGGGTCGGAGCCGTCATGACGCCGCGCAAGGACATTTTTTTCATCGATTTGAACGACGGGGAACAGGAAGTCAGACGGCTTGTCGGCGAGTGTCCTTATTCGAAAGCGGTTGTTTGCCGCGGCGGACTGGAAAACGTGCTGGGCGTGCTGCAACTGAGAGAATGCTTGAAAGTGTTGATGGAAAACAGCGAATTGAGCATTGAGCCGCTGCTGCGCAGCCCTCTGTATGTTCCGGATCTGTTAACTCTGCCCCATCTGCTGGAGTTCTTCAAGGAAAAACGGAGCGACTTCGTGCTGATCGTCAACGAATACGGCGAATTGGAAGGCCTGGTTACGCTGAGCGACGTGCTGAAAGCCATCGTCGGCGATCTGCCGAGCCTGGAAACCGATCTGGACCCGGATATCGTGCAGCGCAACGACGGCTCCTGGCTGGTGAGCGGCAGTTTATCGATCAACCGGATGAAATCCGCTATCGGCATGAACGGCCATTTTCCCGGTGAAAAAGCCGTCGGCTTCAATACGGTCGGCGGTTTCATTTTATTCTATCTGGAAAGAATTCCCCGCGTGGCCGACAGCTTCGTTTACGACGGATGGTATTTCGAAGTGATTGATGTCGACGGAACGCGCATCGACAAGGTTCTGGTCGCAAAAGAAGAAGCCGCTCCCCTGAACAAATAGAGGGCATCGCTCTCGGCAGTCCGCCGGTATGCCGAGAGGACAGGACGGAGAATCCATGCGATGGCCGTCGTCCCCATCCCTTTTTTATCCGTGCCCTGAACCTCTCTTCATGAAGCAGGGTCGACATGAACATGTCCTTCAGTGCCTGGAAGGGGCGCCGGGCTTTAACGGGATCGGTCGTCATCCCGCAAGAACTTGGGTCAGGTCGCCCGAACACGGGAGCTCAGGACGGCGGGCCACCTGCTCAAACGGTGGAGGGGAATCATGAAATTTGACGAAGAAGGCGGAAAGCCCGAAAGCGAGCGGACGGCGGCACATTCCGGAGAGAATCGAGACTTGGCCAGGCGGACGTTCATCGTTGCCGTGACGGCTTTTGGGGTGATTGCCGTCCTGCTGATCATCCGGCAGATGGCTCAGATTTTACTGCTGGTTTTCGCAAGCGTGCTGCTGGCTATTTTTCTGCGCACCCTGGCGGACTTCATCGGCCGCCATACGCCGATCTCGGTATCCTGGGCGCTCGCGGCGGTGGTTATCCTTCTGATGGGGTGTTTTGCGCTGATTCTGGTCCTGTACGGCCCGGACATCGCCGACGGATTTTATCGATTATTCCGGCAGTTGCCGTCGGCGCCCGAACGGCTTCGAAGCACGCTCGAACCGTACGAATGGGGTCCTGCCGTCATGGAGGCATTGTCCAGGGCCGGGCAAACGCTGGTCAGCCCGAAACAATTGGCCGGCATTGCCGGGATTTTTTCGACCGCGTTCGGAGCGCTCGGCAGCGGACTGTTCGTGATCGTGTTGAGCCTTTATCTGGCGGCGGATCCGAAAACCTACCTCGACGGCGTGGCGCGGCTGTTTCCGGGGGAAAGCCGGGGGCTGGTTCACGAAGCCTTCAACCGGATCGGGCACGCGCTCCGCTGGTGGCTTTTGGGTAGGATCGCGGCGATGGTCATTGTCGGTATCCTGATCGGCGCCGGACTGGCGCTATTGGGCATTCCTTTCGCCTTTATTCTGGGCCTGGCAGCGGCTATTCTCGATTTCATACCCAACATCGGGCCGCTGGTCGCCGCCTTGCCGGCTCTGATGATCGGGCTGACTCAGGACGGCTCGACGGTGGCCTACGTCGTTGTTCTCTATCTGGTGGTGCAAAGCCTGGAAGGTTATCTGATCTCGCCGCATATAGAGGAACGGGTAGTGTCCCTGCCGCCGGCGCTGCTGCTGTCCGCCCAGCTTCTGCTGGGAGCCGGCATGGGTATTCCGGGCGTTCTGCTCGCCTCTCCGCTGACGGTGGCGGTTACGGTGCTGATACGGATGTTTTACCTGCGCGACGTGCTGGGGCAGCGGGTGGATCTGCCCTAAGGATACGCCAGAAGCCAATAAGCGGCCAGGCCGAGCCAGGTCAGGCCCAGCAGCAGCCAGGGCAGCCAATGCTGGCGGTACGCGATCGTTTCGAGGATCTCGGCCTCGTCGGTTTCCGTCGACGGCTCTTTTTGCCTGGAAGCTTTCTTGAGCCTTTTGTTCATTTCCCTGGCTTTTTCTTTTTGCTGCCTTTTATAAAGATCGATTCCTTTCTGGATGCCTTGCGCGATCAGCCGGGTCTGCTCTTTGGTTTGCCCCGGACGTTGAGTCGATCTGGCTATTTTTAACGCTTCTTCCTGGGTTTGCGGAGACGGTTTCTGGTAATTGGGTTTGTTCATGGGGCCTCGGGTTAAGGGTCAGTCTGTCGGTAGCGTCCTGCGGCGGTCAACCGGTTCTCCATCGTAAACAAAGGCATCCATTGCTTCAACAATAAATTCCGTTTGTTGGGCCGGCACGCCTATCTCGCCGTTCAGCCCCGCCGCCAGGCATGAAAACGCGCCAAGAGCTTGAGCAGGGTTTCCGGCTGGTGCTGGCGCTTCCAGACCCCCGCTGCGTATTTATTGCCTTCGGCAAGGGTAGGGTAGATATGGATCGTGTTCAGGATTTTGTTCAGGCCGATGTTGTATTTCATCGCCAGAACAAATTCGGCGATCAGGTCGCCGGCGTGTTCGCCGACCAGCGTCACACCGAGAATCTTGTCCTTGCCGGGCACGGTGAGGACTTTGACGAACCCTTCGGTTTCACTGTCGACGATGGCCCGGTCCAGATCGGCCAGATCGTAGGTGCTGATTTCGTATGGAATGCCTTGTGCAAGAGCGTCCTGCTCGTTCAGGCCGACTCGGGCCACTTCGGGATCGGTAAACGTCGCCCAGGGAATGATTGAATAGTCGGTGCGAAATTTCCAGAAGCTCCCGAACAAGGCATTGACCGCCGCGTACCAGGCCTGATGCGCCGCCGCATGGGTAAACTGATAAGGGCCGGCGACGTCGCCGCAGGCAAAAATATGGGCATGATTGGTTGCCTGGAAAGCGTCGACCCGGATCGTCTGTTTCGGCGACAGCTCCAGGCCGATTTCTTCGAGCCCGTAACCCGAAATAGTTGCGCTCCGGCCCAGGGCCAGCAATACCCGGTCGAACGGCAGCCGCACGGTTTCTCCCCGGTGTTCGGCCAGCAGGACGTTTTCGCCGTTCTCGACGACGAATTGCCTGGCGCTGTGCTCCAGCCGCAAGTCGATTCCTTCCTTTTCGAAACTTTTCGCGACAAGCCCGGAGACTTCTCTGTCTTCCCGGCTCAAGAGGCGGGGCGCCATTTCCACCAGCGTGACCCGGGCGCCCAGCCGGACGAAGCACTGGCCCAGTTCGCAGCCGATCGGTCCGCCGCCCAGGACCAGCAGACGTTCGGGCCGCTCCCGCAAGGCCCAGATCGTGTCGGAAGTCAGGTAGGGCACAAGGTCGAGTCCGGGAATCGGGGGGATCAGAGGCCGGGCTCCCGCCGCGATCACCACTGCCTTGGCGGTGATCGTCCGGGTTTCGCCGGGCGTGGCCACCTCGATTGTCCAGGGCGTGATGAACCGGGCCCGGCCTTCGATGACCTCGACGCCCAATTGCCGGTAGCGCTCGGCGGAATCGTGCGGCGCCACGGCATGGATGACCTGCTGCACACGCTTCATGATGTCTTCGAACTCGCAATCGACCGCAACGTTCCGGATGCCGTATTCCGAAGACCGCCGCATTCTGGCCAGCAGCCGGGTCGATCGGATCAACGCTTTCGACGGCACGCAGCCGGTATTCAGGCAATCGCCGCCCAGGTTGCCGGCTTCGATCAGAGTGACTTTGGCTCTGACGGCGGCGGCGATATAGGAGGTCACCAGTCCTGCCGCCCCGCCGCCGATGACGGCGAGATTCGTGTCGAAGCGCCTGGGCCGGGGCCAGGATCGAACCGGCATTTTCTTGTTCATTTCGGCCAATTCTCCACGATTTTTTTCGCTAGCAGCGGAAAGAGTCCCAATAATGCGAATGAACCGACCAACGGCGGAGACAACAAGCCGGAAAGCGATTCGACTTTCGCCAGTTGGGTGCCGGCGTTGACGTACACCAGAGTGCCGGCGAGCATGCCCGCCTGGCTGACCCAGTAAAAGGTAAAAACGCTCAGATGGGTCAAGCCCATGGCCAGATTGATGATGAAAAACGGAAACAGGGGAACCAGCCGCAGCGTAAACAGATAATAAGCGCCTTCCCGTTCGATTCCTTCATCGATGGCGCTGAGCCTTTCCCCGAGCCGGGCTTTCACCGCATCCCGGAACAAGAAGCGCGCGGCCAGAAAGGCCAGGGTCGCGCCGATACTCGATGCGAACGAGACCAGCAAGGTGCCCCATCCCAAACCGAACAGCGCTCCTCCGGCCAGCGTCAGCAAGGTCGCACCCGGCAGCGACAAGCCGGTTACGGCGATATAAATCAGCGCATACAGCAACCCGGCCGGCAGAGGATGAAGGCCGACGTAGGCTTTCAAATCGGCCTGCCGGGACTTCAGATTGTCCAGAGTCAGCGCGTCCTGGAGATCGAAGTAAAAAAAGCCGCCGATTGACAAGATGAGAACGATCAATAACAGGATACGCAAATTTGACATAATCTTTGGCTCCAGCAATAGTATTCGGGAATTTCCGAACGAGTTAAGTTTCCCCCGGACAGTTATTGTAAAATAGCCTTTATGAAAACGTGTCGTAATTTCAGTTTCAGGGCCCTTTCTTCCGATTCCTGCACGGATGTAGATTATGTCCCATGCCGCCCGAGGTTCTGTTGAGCAAATACCGTTTCAACCGAAAAGGACGATTTCCGGGCGGACACCCCTCCAACTGCCGGGTTTCTAAATGAAGTTTTTGAGCAGGCTTTTATTCATCGAAATGGTGAGGCAGATATCGCAAGATATCGGTCGCAGCCGTTCGTTACTTTATATAGAAGTCAATCACACTTTGCAGATTGCCAGTCTCCTGCAGGGAACCGAGGCGGAAGAAGGGTTGCTGGCTTCGATTCGCGCAATCATCCTGAAAAAGGTGAAACGCTTGCCCAATGCCTATATCGGCCAACTCGATCATAACCGGTTCGGCGTCGTGCTCGATCTGCCGGTCAAGAAAGGCGTCGAATTTGCCGAAGAACTGGCGGACTATCTCGACCGGCAGTGCATTACCGTTTTTGAGCTGCCTTATTATCCCAAATTGATCATTGGGGTGACCGCCATTTCGCCGGCCTACAAGACCCCTGAACGGATGCTGGCGGCGGTCGACGAAGCGCTCTATCAAGCCCGAAGGGCCGGCAACAGTGTCGTGAAGCTGATCGAGCCGGATGACCCGTTTCTGCACGAATATTACAATCTGCTGGAATTATTGCCCGAATTGAGAGAAGGCTTGGCGAACAATTCGTTCATTCTCTACGCACAACCGATCGTACCGCTGAATCATTCGGTCACGACTGCGAAGGCGGAAGTTTTGCTGCGTTACCGAAGCGGAGACGGGGATATCGATTCGCAAAACCGTTTTCTCCAGGCGGCGGAATTGTTTCACATCAGCCGGGAGGTGGACCTGTACGTCGTCCATCATTTCGCCCGGTACATTCACCAGCAAGAACGCCAGGATATCGTTTATTCGCTGAACATCTCGGGCAGCACGATCCGCTACCCGGGCTTTCTGGACAAGGTTTTCAACGATTTTAGAGAGTTCGGCGTGGATTCCCGGCAAGTTTGTTTTGAAATCACCGAAAACGTAGCCGACCAGGATTACCGGCAGGCCATCCTCTTCATGAAATCTTTAAAGAACCGATTGGGCTGCCAGTTGTCGTTGGACGATATCGGCATCGGCTCCAGCAATCTATCGAATCTGTCGAAATTCGACGTCGATTTTTTCAAGATCGACGGTTCCTTTATTCATAATCTGACCGAGGATCCTTATTGCGAACTGGTGGTCGATTTCATTACCGAAGCGGCCTCTCTCTTTCATCGGGAAACGATCGCCGAATACGTGGAAAATGCCGAGCAACTGGAAAAACTGAAAAATCTCGGAGTCGATTATGCTCAGGGTTACTTTACCGGCAAACCCGAATTGTTGTTCGATCCTTCGGCTTGACCGAATGATTTCGCCGCAACCGAAGCCACTTCGGAACGCAGTTCACTTTGACCCGATGCGGTTTTCGGAGACGGCCCGCGGCTCGTGAAATTCCGAGTGAATTATCGGATGATAAAAATTTTAAAAGACTTTTTCATTTGCATTTATTCAAATATCGAGTAGATTGTGCTTCTTTTAATTTTAAGCTCATAACGAACAATGGTCTTTCACACTCTATCATTCCAGATTCACGGAGGAGCGGATCACGATCACGGCGGCGTCGCGGAAACTCTTGCCTCGCTGCTGACTTTTCTCGAAGGATGGGTTGCCGAGACGCCTTCGGAAATAGTTCCCTCGTTTTTTCCGGGAATCGCGGCCATGGATAACCTCCACCCCATGTTGGTCCATTTTCCCCTTGCCTTCCTGCCGGCGTTTTTGATTATCGATCTGGCCGGTACCTGGTTCAAAAAAGCCGAGTGGCGGGTAGTTGCCAGTTGGCTTTTGTATATGGGCGCGATTTCGACCGTATTCACCGTCGTTTCCGGATTCCTGGCCGGCAATTCGGTCATGCACGGCGATAATGTGCACGGCATCATGGAGGCGCTTGAACTGTACGGCATCGTTACCCTGGCGTTGGTCTTTGTTCTGTCGATCTGGCGATGGGTAGGCGGCAGCCGGATGCGCGGCGGCGCCAATGTTCTGTTTCTGATCGTAGCGGCCGTCCTGTGCGCGATCATGCTGCTGGCCGCCGATTTGGGAGGGTTGCTGGTGTATAAATATGGCATCGGCGTGGAGTCGATTCCCGATCAGATAGAAATTCAGGAACACGAGCATCATCCGCACGTTCATGAAGAGTCGAGTCCCGATCCGATAGAGTTCAAGGAGCCTATGCACTCTCCGCTCGGCCATGACGAATCGGTTTCCGATCCGATCGAAGAACATGCGGATCATCCGCACAGCCATGAAGAATGAGTCGTCTTATTTTCCGGACTCCGGAGGCGGACTGGACGATGGCCGTCATGCCGCCGACTTGCCGGGTTTATCCATGAGACGGCGGCGGTAAACTCTTGATCTTTTCCGATGCCCGAGTTTTTTTTAACCACCACCTGGCGAATACCGGCTTCTCTCGAAGCGGTCTGGTCCTGTCTGATCCATACCGAGAACTGGCCTTCATGGTGGAAGTATGTGGCCGGGGTCGATGAAATTTCGGCCGGCGAGCCGAACGGTTTGAACAACATCAGGCACTACGTCTGGCGCACGGCTTTACCCTACCGGCTGGCGATGAACCTGCGCGTCATCGAATTAAAGCCCCGGCGCTCGATCGCCGTGGAAGTCAGCGGCGATTTGCGAGGCAAGGGCGTCTGCCGGTTTGCCTGTCGGACGGCGCCGATCGAGACCGAAGTTTGCTTCTACTGGCACGTCCATACGTGCAAGCCCTGGATGGACTGGTTCGGCGACCTGAGCCGTCCTGTCTTCATATGGAACCACGGCAAAGTCATGAAAAGCGGAGAACAAGGACTCATACGCCGGTTGACGGATACCGCTCAAAAACCTGCTGAACGCGAGGCAAAATTCCGGCAGGACGGTTAAAGGCGGGGTATTCGCCTTACAGCTCCCGGCTTTTCGACAATCACGGCCAGTCACGGATCTGCCGGTTTCCAGAACGCGGCAGAGTCTTCTTACGGCGGCATCGGGGCTAATCGGCGCGTTTAGGCTTGCTCGGCCGGCTTCATCTTCGTGCCGGAAGGAACTTCAGTCTTGGGCACGCTGTTTTTTCAAAACCGGAGAACTGCTTGCGTATTCCAGGTCAAAGGGTAATGCACGGTGTTTTTCGTATGACCATTATCTGCTAAACTGGCCCGGTCACTCTCGGTAAATGCAAAAAGATGGCTAAAGAATACATACAAAAATTACTCGATCGATTTGTACCCGATCCCGAATTCATCAAACAACACAAAAGCCTTCAGTTTCTCGGGGAGAAACTGCATCAGCCCAATTTATGGCATTTGAACAGGCGTTCCGTATCGCTCGCCTTTGCCGTCGGCCTGTTCTGCGCCTGGATACCGACGCCGACGCAAATGGCCATCTCCGCGGCGGCGGCCATTTATTTCAGCGCCAATCTGCCCCTTTCGGTCATTCTGGTCTGGGTCACCAATCCGGTCACGATGCCGCCCTTGTTTTATTTTGCCTACGAGGTCGGGCTCTGGTTCATGAATGCTCCGGAGACCGAGAGCCAGTTCGAGTTTTCACTGACGGGTTTGTTTTCCGGTCTGGGCGGCATCTGGCAGCCTTTCCTGCTGGGGTGCTTCATTCTGGGCGTGGTTTCTTCGTCCGCCGGTTATTTCGGCATCCAGTATTTCTGGCGGCAGCACACGCTCAAGAGATGGAAAGAGCGAAAGCAAAGAAGGGCGGCGCTGGCGGAAAAATACCCCGCTCCCAAGGAAGAGCGGAAAACCGAGGCGCGCGATCCTTTCCGTGCTCGGGATTTCAGCTAACGATGACGCCGTCTTCCATGTGCAGCACCTTGCCCATTCTGGAAGCCAGTTCGTGATCGTGAGTCACCACCAGTAAGCTGACGTTAAGCTCCTGGTTCAGTTCCAGCATCAATTGATACACCTGATCGGCCGTCTTGCTGTCCAGATTGCCGGTCGGTTCGTCCGCCAGAATCAAACCCGGATGGTTGATCAGCGCCCTTGCCACCGCGGCCCGTTGCCTTTCGCCGCCGGATATTTCGCCCGGCTTGTGTTCCATGCGATGGCCGAGGCCCACCCGATGCAACAGCTTGCCGGCGCGTTCGCGCGCCGTCTTGACCGATGTTCCGGCGATCAGCAAGGGCATGGCCACGTTTTCCAGCACGGTAAATTCACCGAGCAGATGATGCGATTGATAAACAAAGCCCAAAGAGGCATTTCTCAATTTGGCCAGTCTGCTCGGACCGACTTTCTGGAGATCGACGTTATCCAGCACGATCTGTCCGCCGGTGGGTTTTTCCAGACCGCCGAGCAAATGGAGCAGGGTGCTTTTGCCCGATCCGGAAGCGCCCATGATCGCAATGCGTTCGCCCCTGCCGATGGTCAGATTGACGCCTTTCAATACCTCGACGTTGAGCGGACCCTGCATGTAACGTTTGGTGAGTTGCCGGCATTGCAGCATAGGAGGGTTATTCATATCTGAGTACTTCCGCGGGATTGACTTTGGCGGCCTGCCAGGCCGGGTAAATCGTTGCCAGCAGCGACAGAACAAAAGCCATGCCGGCGATCGTGTAGACGTCCGACCAGACCAGCTTGGAAGGCAGTTGGCTGATGTAATAAACGTCGGCCGGCATGAAATTAACGTGAAAAAATTCTTCGATGCGTTTGACGATGGCGTCGGCGTTCAAGGCCAATAAAATGCCGCCCACGGTGCCGATGACGGTGCCGACCACGCCGATGACGGTGCCGAGAACGATAAAAATGCCCATCACCGAGACGGAAGTCAGGCCCTGGGTTTTTAAAATGGCGATGTCTCCGCGTTTGTCGGTCACCACCATGACCAGGGTCGATACGATGTTGAACGCGGCCACGGCGACAATGAGCAGCAGGATGATGAACATGACCGTCTTTTCGGTTCTGATCGCCTTGAAGAAGTTGCTGTGTGCCTGGGTCCAGTCGCTGACCCGGTAATCGTCATAAAGCGCCGTCGCCAGTTCGCGGGTGATTTTCGGCGCATTGAACAAATCGTCCAGTTTGATCCGGAGGCCCGACACGGCGCCGTCCATACGGAACAGTTTGGCGGCATCGTCAATGTGGATGAGGGCCATGTTGCGGTCGTATTCGTACATGCCGACCTGAAAAACGCCGACCACGGTAAACCGCCGCATTCTGGGAATGACCCCGGCCGGGGTCGAATTGATTTGCGGACTGATTACGGTGACTTTGTCGCCCAGGACGACGCCGAGGTAACCGGCCAGCTCCGCGCCCAGGACAATGCCGTACTGACCGGGCACCAGATCGGACAGGTGCCCCGCGATCATTTTGGCACCGACTTCCGACACTCTCGATTCATATTCGGGCGAAATGCCGTTCACCAACGTGCCGCTGACGCGCCGTTCGGCGTTGATCATGACCTGACCGGTGATGAATGGCGCGGTACCCTCGATATGAGGAAAGTTTTTCAGTCTGTTCTCGGCTTCG
Source organism: Methylosarcina fibrata AML-C10 (assembly GCF_000372865.1). NCBI lineage: Bacteria > Pseudomonadati > Pseudomonadota > Gammaproteobacteria > Methylococcales > Methylococcaceae > Methylosarcina > Methylosarcina fibrata. The sequence goes on from NZ_KB889965.1 coordinate 513,672, forward strand.
GGCCAGTCGTACAGCTCGCCATATTTTCCGGTGACGGTGGCGTGAGCCGTCATGCCGAGAATGCGTTCCCGCAATTCGGCTTCGAAACCGTTCATGACCGACAGGACCGTGATCAAAGCCGTTACCCCCAGCGCTATGCCGAGGACGGAGGTCAGGGTGATAAAAGAAATGAACTGAGTGCGGCGCTTGGCTCGCGTATAACGCAAGCCGATATAAAAAATCAGAGGTTTAAACATGAAGTGGAAGGTCGGCTGAAAATGTCAGGATTTTTTGCAGTTGGGGCAAAAACCGTATAAATAGAGGCTGTGATCGGTCAGTTGATAACCCATCCTTTGGGCAATTTCTTTCTGCCGGTTTTCGATGATTTCATCGGTAAATTCATCCACCTTGCCGCATTTCATACACATGATGTGATCGTGGTGATCGCCTTTGGCCAGTTCGAATACGGAATTACCCCCTTCAAAATGATGACGGGTTACCAACCCGGCCGCTTCAAACTGGGTCAGGACGCGATAAACCGTCGCCAGGCCGATTTCCTCGTGCTCGCTCAACAGAATTTTGTAAACTTGTTCTGCGGTGAGATGATGTTCGTCGACCTGGTTTTCCAGAATTTGCAAAATTTTAACGCGAGGCAAAGTCACCTTAAGACCTGCATTTCTAATATCGTGCGTTTCCACTTTTAATCTCCGGGTTATGCGCCGGGTCCGGCAGTTGTCTTTGGATTGCACATTGTAGCCTTTTTTGGCCGTGATGGGCACGGCTGTTTTATAAATCGGGGAGAAGCGAGCGATCCCTTCCGATAACGACCCGCGATCCCGAACCGAAAGCCGATCGTCCGTTTCCGGACGCATGGCCCGTGCTTGTCCGGCTCGGATGCGATATTATAAAGTCCCATAGGATAATTGCTTAACATCGGGTATGATTTCAAGATTTTAATCAATTTGCAGCTTTTTAATGAGTAAGTTTTTTCGTTTTTTAAGTGCCGTGGCCGGTTTGTCGGCGGTGTCCTGCTCGCCCATTTTGAATAATCTGCCTGGGGTATACACCATCAATGTTCAGCAAGGGAATATTATCGATCAATCGATGGTCGACCAGTTGCGGCCCAACATGACGAAACGGCAGGTGCTCTATATCATGGGCTCTCCGATGTTGAACGACGTCTTCCATCCGGACCGCTGGGATTATATCTACTCGAATCAGCCGGGCGGCGAGCCGCGGCAGGAAAAGAAAGTCACCCTGATATTCGACGGGGACAACATCGTGGGCATCCAGGGAGACTTCAGGCCGAGCAGCCAGCCGGTGGTCAAGGTGTCCGAGGAAACGACGGTCGAAGTGCCCAAACGCGAGGTCGAAAAAACCTTGTGGGAAATGTTGACCGGTCTTTTTGGATTGGATGAAACGCCTGCTCCGGAGGCGGCGCCCGCATCGGAAAAGGGCGATAATGCAGCCGCACCGGCATCGGAAAAGGACTCGGCTTCGAATCCCGATCAACCGGAGGTATCGCCTTAAACCCGTGACTTTTCTTCTATCCAATACTCTTGAACATCTTTTTGGCCCGTCATTCCCGGCCGGTTCTATCCGCCTTCAAGAGAGAAGGCCGCAGCAATAAAGCCTTTCTGCCATGAGCGACACGTTATTTTACATCCACGATCCGATGTGCAGTTGGTGTTATGCGTTTCAGCCCGCGCTGTTCGCTTTGAAAAACCATCTGCCTTGTTCCGTCCGGCTCGAGAAACGGGTGGGCGGGCTGGCTCCCGACACGACGACGGTGATGCCCCAGGATCTGCAGGAGCGCATACGGCAGACCTGGCGCCGAATCGAACGGACCGTTCCCGGAATTCGCTTCAATGACGACTTCTGGATGTTGAATACGCCAATCCGCTCGACTTATCCGGCCTGCCGGGCGGTTCTGGCCGCGGCACGGCAAGGCGCTGAGTATGAAGACGCCATGATCCTTGCCATTCAAACCGCTTATTACCGGCAAGCCAAAAATCCTGCGCTGTTTTCGGTGCTTCAGGAATGCGCCGCCGCTATCTCGCTGCATCCGGACCGGTTCGTACAGGATATGGCCAGTGAAAGTTTGGACAAGGAGTTACAGGATCAAATCGGCCAGGCCAGACGGTGGGGTGTTACGACCTATCCGTCGCTGCGGCTGCAGCACGGAAAACGCATCGTGCCGATCGCCGTGAATTATCTCGATTATCAAGCCATGCTCGATGACATCGGGCAGGTGGCGGAATCTTGATGTGGCCGGTAAAATAGAGCCGGATACCCTGAAATCGTAGGTCAAAGCATCGGCAAGCCGGCGTCTGACTGTCCGGAATTTCACTTCTGATTGAGTTTTTCCGATCGCCGTGACCTTCGATCCACGCCTGAAAATCATCATTTTTTTGACCGTGGCCGCCACCGCCGGATTGTTCGGCCTGGCCGATCCGATTGCCCAGGATCCTGCTTATCACCGCTTCGCGGATCGGCGCGCGGCGTTGGGTATTGCCAACTTTCTCAATGTGATTTCCAATGGGCCTTTCGTAGTGATCGGGTATAAGGGCATGCGCCTGATCGCGGCGCACGAAAACAACCGGCCGCTCGGCTCCCTGACGGCGCTCTATTTCGGTTTTTTTGCCGGCATCTTTCTTATCGGTTGCGGTTCGGCCTATTACCACTCCCATCCGGACAATCAAACCCTGGTGTGGGATCGGCTGCCGATCACTGTCGCGATGACGTCTTTTTTCTGCGTTCTGATCGGGGAGTACGTTTCGGCACGAAGCGCCCGGCAGTTGTTCATCCCCTTGCTGATCCTGGGATTGGTCTCGGTCGCTTACTGGTACATCACCGAACTGAGCGGCCACGGCGATCTGCGCCTTTATGCGCTGGTTCAGTTTTTACCGGTCATCCTGGCGCCGGTCATTCTTCGGCTGTTTAACTCGGCCGAGCTTCATCCTCGCGTTGTCTGGGGATTGCTGGGAACGTTCGCGGCGGCTAAAATCGCCGAACATCTGGATGCGGAAATTTACAGTCTTTTGGGCTGGGTCAGCGGCCACACGCTCAAACACCTGGGCATGGCGGCCGGGATCTGGATCGTTTACCGCGAGCTGCGGAAGCGAAAAGACGAAGCGGGAACCGCCCCGCTTCGCCGGTGAGTTTTACACCAATAATTTGAAAAAACTCTTGGGAGCCCCGCATATCGGGCATTCCCAGTCCTCAGGAATATCTTCCCAACGGGTTCCCGGAGCGATACCGCTGTCCGGATCGCCTTTTTCTTCATCGTAGATGTGCTCGCATTCCATGCAGTAGTATTTCTTGTAATCCGACATTCTGATTCCTCATAAATGATGTTTTGTGAAAAGGGTGAATATTGAGCGTTGGTCTTATCCTGACCGGCTTCGGCAGCTCTGTTGCCGGCGGACAGGAAAAACCGCCTTCTCAACCCAGTTTGACCTGACGTCCCAGTGCGGCGGATTGCATGGCGGCCACCAGCAGCTCGCAGTTGCTTCTGGCATCTTCCAGCGAAAGCGCCGGTTCGGATCGGTTCAGGACGCACCGGCTGAAATGTTCGATTTCCAGCCGGAAATGGTTTTCGGGCGGCATCCGCTCTTCGCATTGCCGGCCGTCTTCGGTCCACCAGGAGATGACCGGAATATCGCCCGGCAATTGCCAGACCGTATGGCATTTAATTCCGCCTTTGGTTCCAATAATTTCGTATTCGCAGCGCCGGGCGCGTTCGAAGCTGAAATCGAAATTCACCATTTTTCCGGAGCCGTAATCGATAATGCCGCTGGTGGTGATGTCGGCGCCGCTGCCGACGTAGCTGGACACTGCCGTTACCGAAACCGGCGGGGTGTCGAAAAACAGGCGGGCCGAATGAATGGCATAGCAGCCGATGTCCCAGAGCGCGCCGCCGCCGTTTTCGATGCTTTCGGCCAGACGGTACATGCGCGCCGGGCGCATCATGAAGGAATAAGTGGAGCGCACGGTGCGGATCTCGCCGAACAGTCCGGACCGGATCAGTTCGAGAACCCGCTGATGCTGCGGATGAAAACGATACATGAAGCCTTCCATCACCGTGACCCGATGCCGTCTTGCTGCGGTTTCAATGGCGTCGATGTCGGCTACGGACAGCGCCATCGGCTTCTCGCACAAGACGTGCTTGCCGCGCTCGATCGCACGGAGTGTCCATTCGGCGTGTTCGTGATTGGCCAGAGGCAGATAGACCGCTTCCACTTCCTCGTCGTCCAGCAAGGCTTCGAGGCGGTCGTAGGTTTTGACGTCCGTCTGTCCCGGTCCGTATTTGGCCAGCGTTTCTTCGGCGGCGCCGGGGCGCCGGCTGGCGATGGCCGTCAATTGGGCATTGTCCGCTTCGACAATGGCCGGCAACAGCCGTTCGTTGACCCGTGCGGCACCCAATATGCCCCAGCGTAATTGTGCTCTGTCAGTCATGTAGGCTCTTCCTATCGGGCCATCCGGTAATGGCCCTTGTGGTTCTAGTTCCAGGATGGATGTCAAAATTTGCGTCCGCTGCCCGTCAGGGCAAGCGGGAAGAACGGCGGCTCGGAGTGCACCTGAAGATAATGCTCGTTGCCGACATAAATCTGCCAGGTTTTAAAAACCTGGCAGATTTATGGCAGGAAAACGAGTTCCAGCCATATCCTTATTCGAGATTGGCGTGACGCGTCCGCATTTCTTCTTCGGCAATGCCTTTTTCGTGAATCAGATGCGACACCAAAGCTTCCAGGAAGGAAAGGGTGGACAGTTCAAAAATCGTCCCCATGGGCATGCCCACCACCTTGCCGTACTGATCCGGTTTACCCATCAGCAGGACGGCGTCGGCCATATCGCCGATCGTGGAGCCGCTTTTTGCGGTAATGAGAACAATTTTGGCACCTACTTCCCGGGCTTTTTTGGTAAAGGCGATCAATTGTTCGGTTTCGCCGGAACCGGAAATGATGATCAGAAGATCGCCCTTTTTGATGCTCGGCGTGACGATCTCTCCGACCACGCTGACGTCGTAACCGCTGTGCATCAGCCGCATCGCAAAGAAACGGCAGACCAGGCCCGAACGGCCCGCTCCGGAGACGAAGATTCGCTTGGCCTTGTCCAGCATCTTGGTCAATTGCTCGGGATAGTCGTCTTCGGTTTCGCTTAGAATCGAATGGACTTTGCCCAGGATCATGTTCTGGTGCGGATTGCCGGCCTGGCCCTGGCCGTCGACCAGTTGCTTGATTCGGCGCGCCGCCTCGGCGGGGGAAGGGGCGCCGTAGATGGCGGCACCCACCACGATGATGTCGGCGCCCGACTGCACCACCTGATCGACCGTGGCCTCCTTGATGCCGCCGGCGACCGAGACTCTGACGTTGAGGCCCAGCCGTGCGATGTCCTGCAAATCGGCAAAAGGCGTTTGTCCGGCCGCCTGGGCATCGAGCCCGGTATGGACGCCGACGATATGGGCGCCCAGTTCGGCTGCGGCTTTCGCGCACTCCAGTTTATCCGGCACGTTGATCAGATCGATCTGGGCTTCGGCGCCGTGCGCCTTGGCAGCCTTGATCACGCCGGCGATCGTGGCCAGTCCGGATACGCCCAGAACGGTGCAGATGTCGGCTCCCGCCGCATAGAAAGGCGCGGCCTCGTACTCGCCCGCATCCATCGTCTTGAGGTCGACCAGAATGAGTTTGTTCGGGAACTTGGCTCTGAGCGCCTTGACCAGCTCGATGCCGTTGAATTTGATGCAGGGCGTGCCGATTTCGAAAATGTCGACGTAGGGCGCGGTTTGCTCGGCCAGACTCATGGTTTGATCGAAATCCAGTGAATCCAGCGCTAATTGTATGAGTGGTCTTGCCATAGGAGGTACCCCGAAATGTTATTGTTATCAGTGTTATTGTTATACAGAAAAACCAATGGATAGAACTCTAAATCAGGTTCGAAAGGATGTCAATTTCCCGCCGACGCTTTAGCGCGGCGGACGGCGGATTGGATCCTTTTTCCGGTGTGCATGCCGATAAAGAAAGCCCGGCTAGCGGACAAATCCGGACGGATCCGATAGGAGGCTGTTGCCATGACGGAAGCTCTACCGGACCGATTCCAGAACGCCGGCCATTTGCCGGCTGAAATCGTTCATCAGTTCGCTGAGCGCCTTGACGGAAGCCGCAGGAGAACGATCGGACAAAGGGCGGCTCAGATTGACCAGACCGTGTTTCAGAATACGATGGTCGGTTTCCTTCATGACCGCCCAATTGGCCTCCAGGTTGGCCGCACGGCCGGGCGTGGCGTCGAAACGGACAATGTCCACCAGCAGCCGATAATCGACCCGGCCGTAAGCACTCCACGGATAAGCCTTGATCAGATCCCGCGACAGCAGAATCCCGAGGTTTTCGGTCAAGGTCTGGAGTATGTTGTCTCTTAACGGGGCCGCCCACTGATGCTGTTCGGAAATTTCTATCGAACCTTCCGGGTCTCGGATCACCAGTTGTTTGCGTTCCAGCAGGGCTGCCAGGGTGACGGGACCGACGCCGATGATCCGTTCGGGTTCCTGATTGACGGATGCCGTTCCGGACGCGGTCAGGGGCTCCAGAATATAAAAGCGGGTCGGCGGGGTCGAGGCGCAGGCGGCGACGGCCAGACCGAGGGCATAAGGCAACCAACGCCGGATTAGCGAATGAGCTTTCATTCCGTTCCTTCCTCTTTTTTTCCATGAAGCAGGGTTTCCGGGTGCTGCTCCAGATAATCGGTTAGCTCCTTGACCGAGCCGGCCGCGCGGGTCAACTCCTGCAGCAACCGGTCCAGTTCGTAATGCGTGGTCGAGCCGGGTGCCAGCGAATTCAACACCTGCTCCGTGGAAGTCATCGTCCGGTCGACCTGGCCCAGCGTTGCTTTGGCGCCGGCCATCAGACTGTCCGCCGCCCTGGCGGTTCCCTGGAGCGACGTCAACGTCTTATTGGCTTCCGCGGTCAGAGTTTCCAAAGGCAGTTTGGCCAGTTTGTCCATAATGATCTGGGCGGAATGGGTAAATTGATCGAGCGAACTGGCCGTGGTCGGAAACTCGGGGTAATCCATTTTATTGGCGGTCAGGACGATTTTACTGTCGGGATGGAAATCCAGGTCGACCAGCAACTGGCCGGTCAACAGGCTGCCGGTCTGAAGCTGCGCGCGAAGCCCTTTTTTGATCAACTGGGCAATGATGTCCTCGTGTTTGACGTTCGGCTGATCATTGATCTTTCTGATGCGGTCCGGCTCCAGCTCGACCACCACCGGGATGCGAATGTCCGCTGTTTTTTCGTCCAGTTCCAGATTGATGCTGGTGACCGCGCCGATCGGAATTCCCCGTAACTGCACCGGAGCGCCTTCGGTCAAGCCGCGGACCGAGCCGTTGAAATACATCACGTATTTGAGGGTGTTCCGATAAACGACCTGGGTGGATTGCTCGTAGTTTTCGTACAGCTTGAAGACGCTGTTTTCGGGCTGGATGTCCTTGATGCCGTCCTTGCCCGAGGCACGGAAGGCGATGCCTCCGCTCAGCAAGGAAATCAACGGTCCTGTTCTGACCTTGAAACCCTCGGCGCCGGCGGACAAATCCAGGCCGCTGTCGATCCAGAAACGGGTGTTTTTCCGTACGAACTGATCGTAAGGGGCGTTGATGAAAATAGTCAGCCGGATTGCATCGGAAGTTTCGGTGAACTCGTGACTGAGGACTTCGCCCACCGTGATGCCGTGAAAATTGATCGGCGTTCTAGGTTTCAGAGAGCCGAGGTCGCTGGTTTCCAGGATGAATTGTTTCCCGGGGGTGGCGGTTTTTAGCACCGGAGGCACCGTCAGGCCGGTAAAATGGCGCTCGTCGGGGCCGCTGCCCGGCTTGATTTCGATATAAGCCCCGGACAGGAGCGTGCCGAGCCCGGAGATGCCGCCCAGACTGACCTGGGGACGCACCACCCAAAAGCTGGTGTTCTTTTTCATGTAATCCTGGGCGCTGCGGTTCATGCGCGCGCTGACGCGGATGGTTTTCAAATCGTCGTTGATGGCGATGGCGGTGACTTTGCCGATTTCGACGTCCAGGTAGCGGATTTTGGTCTTGTCCACTTCCAGTCCTTCCGCCGTCGGGAAATCGATCGTAATCAACGGTCCTTTTTCCGATACCGACTTGTAAATCAGCCAGGCGCTGACCAACAGGGCGCAGACGGGCAGCAGCCAGACCAGGGACAGCTCCGGCTTCCTGTTGAGTGTTGCCGTCCCGGCTTCGTAAGAGATTTCTTCCTCGTTCATCATGGGCGTTGCTGATTGTCCCAGATCAGGCGCGGGTCGAAGTTTCTGGCCGCGAACATGGTGAGCACCACGACGGCGGCAAAGGCGGTGGCGGCGGGACCCGCGATAATCTGCGCCACTCCGCCCAGATCGACCAGCGAGACCAAAATGGAAATCATGAAAATATCGAGCATAGACCAGCGTCCGACAAAAGCGATGATGCGATACATGAGCGTCCATAGCCGGGCATTGACCTGCCATCGGTAACGGGCGCACAACACTAACAAGGTGATGCCGACCAGTTTCGACAGCGGCACCAGAATGCTGGCGATCAGCACCAGCAGGGCGATGGGAATCATGTCGCTGTCCATCAACGAAAGAATGCCGCCGAGGATCGTGTGCGGCGCCGCCGAGCCGAACTGGGTGACGCTCATGATCGGGAAAATATTGGCCGGGACATATAAGGCATAAGCGCTGAGCAGAAAAGCCGTGGTCCGGGCCAGGCTGTACCGTATGCGCGCATGCAGAGGGGCGCCGCAGACCGGGCAGGCCGGAGGGTGCGCCGTGCCGCCAGCGGACGGTATCTTACTTAAAAATCCGCAATCGTGGCAGCGGATCAGCCCCTGCGCCCATGCCGTTTTCATCGACGGAGAGTGAAATCGCCGAGCAGCTCATCGATGCGCCGCCAGAACAATACTTTATCGAGACTGCTCGCCAGCAGGCTGGTAACGATCAGCAAACCGATGAAGGCATACAGGCCGAAACCGAATCGCAATTCCGCCATGTCCGACAGTTTTACCACGGCCACAATGATGCCCAGCATATAGACTTCAAGCATGGCCCATTCGTCCAGATGCTGGAGCGTACGCATCCACAGAGGTAGGCGCCGGTCGGGCCGGTCGAAAAAAAGATGAGCGCTGATCAGCAAGGACAAAGCGATGTTCAGCGCCGGAAACAGGATGCTCGACAACAGGACCAGCAAGGCCACTCCCCACATGTTTTCGGCCATCAGCGAAACAACGCCCGAAAACAGAACGCCGTCTCGGGTGTTGCCCAGCACCTGAATGCCCACCAGAGGCAGAAAATTGGCCGGAAAAAACAGCGCCAGGCCGGCGATCGACAAGGCAAGGGTGCGCTCGACGCTGTTTTTCCGGGGACGTTCCAGGAGCAAGCCGCAGCGAGGGCAGTGCGCTTTTTCGCCGATTTCGGGAAGCGCCGGGTAGAGCAGCGCATCGCATTCGGGGCAGGCTTCCAGGCGGATTCGACGCAACATCATTCGGATCAAGACGGCAGACGACAGGAAATGGCGAGAACTTTTTCAGTCCGGCTCCTGCGTGGCTTCGCGTCATCCTACCATTGAGACTCGCCGGTTTCCGGATCGTACATTTCGTGGACGATTTTATGGCGGTTGGCGATGAGTTCTTCAATCGTGGGCGAATTGCTCATCGCGCGCGAGATGGCGAGTTTCATCGCTTCGTAATTGGTGCGGTACAGGTCCTTGCGGTCGAGATCGGGATTGGTCGCGCACTCGGGAGCGATCCAGATCATCGCAATGATGCACAAATCGTTCGCCTCGGCGGCCGGAATCACACCCTCGATTACGCTGTCGAGCACGGCATCGGCCACGGCCGATTGCACCGGTCCTCCCAACAGATTGACGTAAGCCGACGATTTGATGGTGACTTTGGGCACCATGATCGTCGCCGGCCGCACTTGTTGGTTGCAGGCCCGGATGGCGAACATGCGGGTGTGCCCTTCGGTCTGGCCCATCAGGTTGGCGAAAGCATGGCCGGCGGGTCCCTTGACGCTGCCGATCAGGATCTCCGGCATGGCGTCCGTCCCCTGGCCCTCGCTTGAAAATACCGTGGCTTCGCCGGTTTTAAACCATATTTTTTCTGACATCGGAAGTCCCCTGTGTTTAAAGAAATCGAAAACGGGTCATTCTATGACTATTGGGCCACAGCGGCAATAGCCAACTTCAAATGGCCCGGACGTCCGTCCCGGCCGGCCATTGATAGAAACAATCGAACTGCCGGCTTATGGTAATATGGTCCGTTTTCGACTTCATTCGCGCCGCCGGCCCTTTTGCAATTTTAAGTTTAAGTAAGACATTTTCCATGCTATCGAGATTATTGCCGTTATTGTCCACCACGCTGCTCTATCTGATTTATTATCTGATCAGCACGTTTAAATTCGACGTACAAATCAAGACCTCGGCAATTCCTTACGATTTTCTGTTGCAACTGGCCGTTTCCTACACGCTGTACGCCTTGTCGAAAAGGCAATGGATTTTTCTGGTCATTCAGGCCCTGTTGATGGGCCTTCTCTACGTCGGCAACGCCATTAAAATCTCCTTTTTCGGCGGCCCGATCATGCCGGACGACGCCTATGCCTTGCGTTCGCTGCTGCTGATCCTCGAAGGCTGGCGTTTTTTTGCCGCCGCCATCCCTCTGGCCGCCATTGCCAGCCTGTTGCTGTTCAATTTCACGATGCGCCACTGGAGTTCCTATCTGGCGAGTCTGTTCGCCATTTTGCTGGGCCTGACCATCGTTTATCAACCCTTGATGATCGTCGAACCGCTGGACAAATATCTGGGCAACTCGGTATGGGATCAGCGTTCGAACTATTTATGGCACGGCGCCACCCTATACAGCCTGCAGGAAGGGGCGCGCTATTTCGCCCTGGCCGACCGGCCGCCGGACATGGATGAAGCGCACGAAGCGGCTCAGAATCTGCTGTCCGGGCTTCCGGAGCCCGTAGAGGAAGAGAAGCCGTTTACTCCGCGGAATATCCATCTGGTGCTGCTGGAATCCTTCTGGGATCCCAACGGTTTGAAAAAAGCCCGCTACTCCGGAAACCCGCTGGCGCCCGAGTTCCGCAAACTCTGGAAAAGCGCCGGCTACTCCCATGCGCTGACGCCGGTGTTCGGCGGCTACACGGCCAATTCGGAATTCGAAGTGCTGTGCGGTTTTCCCGTGACCAAGGACAACGTCAAATTCGAACGTCAGTTGCTCAATAAGGTGCCCTGTCTTCCCCACATTCTGGCCGATCAGGGCTATCGCACCGTGGCCTCGCATCCGAACGTGCCGGTGTTCTGGAACCGGGTCAATGCTTACGAAAGAATGGGATTTCAAACCTACTGGTCGCTGGACGATTTCGTTCAGGACGACATGAACCGGGAATTCATGTCGGATGCGACGCTGTTTCGCCAGGTCCTGGAAAAGATATCGCCGACGCTGGCGGCCAAGCAGCCGATTCTGGACTACATCGTGACTTATTTCGGGCACTGGAACTATCCTTTGAGCGACAGCCGCCCCAATAAGATCAAGTCGGCCTCCCCGGTGGAGGAGGTGACCACTTACGCCAATACGGTGTATTACAAGTCGCGGGAAGTGATGGATTTCATTAAAAAAATGCAGCAAACCGATCCCGACGGCATCATCGTTGTCTTCGGCGATCATCTGCCTTTTCTGGGGGAGAATTTTGCCGGCTACGTGGATTCCGGCGTTCTGGCGTCCAGTCGCAGCGAATTCACTCCGGAAATGTTCAAGTTTTACGTGAGCACGCCGATGATCGTCATCGACGGCAAACGCGGACCGGTCAAATTCGGCAGTTTGCCGCTTTATCAGGTGCCCGGTCTTCTGCTGAACCTGCTTCATTACAAGGAGCCGAGCATTCTGGATTATACCCGCCCGTTGCCCGGTCTGCGCGTGCGGCCTTTGCCGGGGCTGCATTTCGACCTGCTCGACGACGGAAAAATCGAGGTCTGCAAGGAGCCGCCTTATTCCGAAACCTGCCGGAAATCGGCACAGTGGCTTGCCGACGTCACCGTGGTCGGCAACGATTTGTTCATCGGCCGTCAGGTAACGCGCCCGAAGCCTTCCGAGCCGGCACTGCCGATGGAAGAACCGGACCGCAACAAGGAAGAAGCGGAAAAGGTGACCGTTCCCGATTGACTTCCGGCGTCCGCTGTCCAGGCGGGAGAAAGCCTTTCGCCGGCAGACCGGGATGTCTTCGCTGGAGCGTCATTCGTTGCTCCGCCGGTTCGATGCTTTTCCGGTATCGAAAATCGCCGGGACTTTTTCAGCAATCCTTGCCGAACTCAATGCGATAGCAATTAAAAACAAAAATTCATTGATCTTTAGTTTGTTTAGGCGTCAGGTTTTAGGGATAATGGCCTGATTGTTTCATAGATTTATCCAGTGGTGGGACGGTTATGGCGGAACTCATGAATAGCGGTGTCGAATTAATGCTGGTCGGGATGGGCGTCGTTTATCTTTTTTTAACGGCGCTGGTGATAGCGATCGGCTTGATGTCGTCCCTATTGCAGCGCTTCTTTCCCGAAGCGCCGCCCGCTCCCAAAAAAATATCGCTGGAACCCGACAACAGTACGATCGCAGCGATCAGCGCGGCGGTTCACCAGTATAGAAACAGAAACTAACGACCCGGATTAAAACAAGGATGATTTAACGTCTCTTCAAGTTTTAAATAACCGATATTGTGCCAATTGATTATTGACTCGAAATGAAAAAACTACACCGGTCTCTGGAGAAAATTTAAGTATGGCAAAAGAGAAAACCAAGCCTTTAGCTATCACCGAAGTCGTATTGCGGGACGCGCATCAATCGATCCTGGCAACAAGGTTGCGGATCGAGGATATGCTGCCCGTTTGTGAGAAGCTCGATCAAATAGGTTACTGGTCTTTGGAGACATGGGGTGGAGCCACGTTCGATGCTTGCATCCGCTATCTCGGCGAGGATCCCTGGGAAAGATTGCGCCTGTTGAAAGCCGCCATGCCCAAAACCCGCCAGCAAATGCTGCTGCGCGGACAGAATTTGCTGGGTTACCGCCATTTTGCCGACGACGTGGTCGACAAGTTCATCGAACGCAGCGCCGTCAACGGCGTCGACGTTTTTCGTGTTTTCGACGCGATGAACGACATGCGCAACATAGAGCACGCCATTAAAGCCGTGCTGCGTACCGACGCTCATGCGCAAGGCACGATTTCCTACACGACCAGTCCCGTGCACACGATGGATTTGTGGGTAAGTCTCGGCAAACGGATCGAAGACATGGGCGCCCATTCCATCTGCATTAAGGACATGGCCGGCCTGCTCAAGCCGTACGATGCCTATGAACTGGTCAGCCGCCTGAAAAAGAGCACGAATCTGCCGATCCACATGCAGTGCCACGCCACCACCGGTTTAAGCACTCCGAGCATCATCAAGGCCGCCGAAGCGGGCATCGACAACGTCGATACCGCCATCTCCTCGCTCAGCATGACTTACGGCCACAGCCCGACCGAAACGATTGTCGCCAGTCTGGAAGGCACCGCGCGCGACACCGGCCTGGACTTGAACAAGCTGGAAGAGATCGCGGAATATTTCAGGGAAATCCGGAAAAAATACGCGCAGTTCGAAGGCAGTCTGAAAGGCGTGGACGGACGCATTCTGGTCTCCCAGGTTCCGGGCGGCATGCTGACCAACATGGAAAGCCAGCTCAAGGAACAGGGAGCAGCCGACCGGTTTGACGACGTGCTTCGGGAAATTCCGCGGGTACGCGAAGATTTGGGCTTTATTCCGCTGGTGACGCCCACGTCGCAAATCGTGGGCACTCAGGCCGTGATCAACGTGATGAACGGCGAACGCTACAAAACGATTACCAAAGAGACTGCGGGAGTGCTGAAAGGCGAATACGGCGCCACGCCCGCGCCGGTCAACAGGCAGTTGCAGGAACGGGTGCTGGCGGGAAGCCAGCCGATTACCTGCCGTCCGGCCGATCTGCTGGAGCCGGAAATGGACAAACTGATCGCCGAAGTGACGGACAAAGCCAAAAAGGAAGGCGTCCAACTGGCTGCGAACGTGGAGGAAGACGCTCTGATCAACGGCATGTTCGCTCAGGTCGGCTGGAAATTTCTTTGCAACCGCGGCAACAAGGCCGCTTTTGAAGCGCCGCCGTGCGCGGAAGCCCCGGCTGCCGGCACGGCCGCCGGAACCCACGAAAATCGGCACGGCCGGCAGATGCCGGAAACCTATACCGTCAACGTCGACGGCAGAAATTTCAGCGTCACGGTCAGCCCGGGCAGCGGCGATTTATCGATTCAGCCGATGGCGGCGAGCGCCGTCCAGACCCCGCCGGCGAGCGGCAGCGGCCACGTCGTGGAGGCTCCGATGGCCGGTAATATCCTGAAAATTCTGGTGAGTCCGGGGGCTGCGGTGGCGGCGGGAGAAATCGTCGTGATCATGGAAGCCATGAAAATGGAAACGGAAGTGCGTTCCAAGTTTGCCGGCATTGTCGGCGCCGTCCACGTCAAGGAAGGTGCCGGCGTCGCAGGCGGCGATGTTTTGATTTCATTCCTGTAAAAACAAGCAAAAACGGAAGATGGATACTCTTTTATGCTTTGTACGGCCGTCCATTCAATCGCCTTGAGACTTCATTAATTAGTTAACCCATGGAAAATCTGATTTCACTCTGGCAGAGCACCGGCATTTACAATTTCACCGGCGGACAGGCCTTTATGATGCTGGTCGGTTTTGTTTTGCTGTATCTCGCCATCAAAAAAGGTTTCGAGCCTTTGTTATTGTTGCCGATCGGTTTCGGCGCCGTGCTGAGCAATATTCCCGTTGCTGGCATTGCCGAAGAGGGCGGGATTCTTTATTACCTTTACTTCGGCATCAAGACCGGCGTTTTTCCGCTGTTGATTTTCATGGGCGTAGGCGCCATGACCGACTTCGGCCCCATGCTGGCGAATCCTAAAACGCTGCTGCTGGGCGCCGCCGCGCAGTTCGGCATCTTTGCCTCTCTGCTGGGCGCTCTGGCTCTCAATTTCATTCCCGGCCTGGACTTCAGCCTGAAAGACGCCGCCGCTATCGGCATCATCGGCGGCGCCGACGGCCCGACCGCGATTTACGTCGCATCCAAACTGGCCCCGGATCTGCTCGGCGCGATTGCCGTTGCGGCTTATTCCTACATGGCCCTGGTGCCTTTGATTCAGCCGCCGATCATGCGGGCGTTGACCACCGAAGACGAACGAAGGATCGAAATGCAGCAATTGCGCTCGGTCAGCAAGGCGGAAAAAATCGTTTTTCCGCTGCTGCTGCTGTTGCTGTGCATACTGATGCTGCCTTCGGCCGCGCCTCTGGTCGGCATGTTCGCTCTCGGCAACCTGATGAACGTTTGCGGCGTCGTGGAGAGGTTAAGCCAGACGGCGCAAAACGAGCTGATCAATATCGTCACGATCTTTCTCGGCTTGTCGGTGGGTTCGAAACTCAGCGCCGAGGCTTTTTTGCAGGTCAAAACGCTCGGCATCCTGGCGCTGGGAGCGACCGCCTTCGCCATCGGCACCGCCGCCGGCGTCGTCATGGCGAAAATCATGAACCGGTTCAGCAGCACCCTGATCAATCCGTTGATCGGCGCGGCCGGAGTCTCCGCGGTGCCGATGGCGGCGCGGGTTGCCAACAAGCTGGGTCTGGAAAGCAACCCGCATAATTTCCTGCTGATGCATGCGATGGGACCCAACGTGGCGGGCGTGATCGGCTCGGCCGTCGCCGCCGGGGTACTGTTGAGCCTGGTCAAATAGCTCCTTCGGAGCGCCCGTTGTTTCGCGGCAAAGGGCGCTTTATCCGGCGCTGTCGCTGCGGTTTTGCAGTTTTTTTTATTCCTATCTCATAGAAAGCTACCGTCCATAGCTATACGGTAACGTAATGGGGTCAAATCCCGAACTGTTCCCATGTAAGTTGTACGATTATGAAAAGCACCAGCGGCGGCTGCTTCCGGAAGTTATTCCTCCGGCGAATAAGGGTCGAGTAACAAGCCGTTGACCGGGGCAAAATGCTTGACGTTGCCGGTGCATAGCAATTCGTTATGGGCCAATGCGGTGGCCGCGATCAACGCATCGCCCATTTCCATGCTGTGGCTGAGCGCGAATTGGCGGACCAGTTGGCGGGCACGGTAAGAAATGGCCGGGGTGAGTTCATGGATAGTGAATTGCAGTGCGGCGAGCATTTTTTCAAACACGGCCAACTCTTGTTTGTTTCTGCAAAAAGGCACGTATTCCATATAGGTCACGGCTGAAATTGCACGTTGCTGGGTGTTCATGATGAGTTCTTTGGCAGACAGCACGCCTCTGTCGGCATAGATGAGGATGTTGGTATCAAAGATCATCGAAAGCTCTCCGGCGGCCCTTGCGGACGGCGCGCAATTCCGCTTCGACGGAAGCAATGCCGTTCGTGCGGTGCATACCGAAAAACTCCGCCATGGCCGCTTCCTGTTCTTCGGTATTGGTGGCTGGAGCGACAGGATGGACCACGCCCAGTATTTGGCCGTGATAGGTGATTTCCACGATCTCGCCGCGCTTCAGCGCGTCGATGAGTGCTTTGTGCCGAGATTGGAGTTGGGAAGCCGTTAATTGCATGATTCGGATAAATACATATTTTAAAATAGCTATTTTATCGCAAAATCACAAAAGGTTAACCAAAAATGAGCAATTCCCGGCTCTGCCGGGGAGCCGGCAAAAGGCTGACGTTCAGTGGAGTCCGTCAGGAGACTCCCCATTTCTTGAGTTCGGCTATGCGTTTGGTTTATCCGGCTAAAAACGCCGGCAATTATGAAAAATCTTTAACCAAAGCCTACTACGGGGAAGTTATCTCCTGATAGATCGGCATGGCGGCGATGCGGGCGTCGATCTGCTCCACTATTTGTTTGTAGGCCGGGCTGTCGATGCCGCCGAACAAGCGCTTGAATTCGGCCGCATCCATTTTTTCCGGAAGATCGCGCGGATCGGGCATGAAGTCGCTGTAATTTTTAATGCCCGCCATGGCTTTTTGAATCTTCCGTGCATTTTCGGGCGAGGAGGTCGCGATTTCTCCGAAGCGGGTTCCGGCCTTGTCGGCCGCCAGATCGATAAAGCTGAAGCCGCTGCCGCCTTCGGCATCGCTCAATTCCTTTTGTTCTCCGACCACTTTAGCCACCTGGCCGTTGACCGATGCGGTCAGCGCCGCCGAGCCGATGAAATGTTGCGCCAGATCGATCCGTTTGTACATGAAGGCGGCGTATGGGCTTTTCTCGCTCGTCCTGGGCGCCGAATCGTTGATCATTCTGACCGCCTCCTGTTTGTTGACGTAATCGTTCACGGTCAGAATGACCTGCCTGTTCTCTTCGACCGCATTGTCCGGGGACGAGCGCCGGTAAGCCAGTTCAAACAGCGGTTGCAGCAGTTCCGCCAGTGACAGGCGCCATTCGGGATCGTGGCGGGCGACGATGTCGGCCAGTTTTCTTTGATAAACGTTCTGCGCCGGATTGTCGCTGCCGTGGCTTAGAAACCGGCGCGCCTGCTGTAGCGTTTCGGCGCTGGAATGGTAGGTGATGGCGATTTTATCCTCATCGATCCGGACCGCCTTGATCGGTCGGGTGGCCAGAATGAAGTATTCGTTCATAGACGTGTTCTGAATCACGGCATCGATGACGAACGCAGCCAGTTTCGCCGGCAACAGCAATTTGCCGACTTTGAATTTGGTGATGCCGGGCAGTTCGTCGGGGCTTTCATTGCCCAGCCTGAAACTGACGTTCAAATATTTGCCCAGACTATTTTCAGGCAGGGTGGTGGTGACCTTGAATCTCAATTTGCCGTTCTTCAATTGAATTTGGACGGCGCTTTTACTGAAACGGTTCAGCAGGTAATTACCGGCCAGATTCAGGTCGCTTTCGGTCAGTTCGATCGTACCGAGTTCATCGGGTTTGATTTTGGCGCCTTCGTGCAAAATTTTCCGCGCCCTGGCAATGTCGTCGTGAGTCAAAGCCCAGCCCAGGCCGATGACCTCGGGTTTGTCGCCGACGCCGAACAGAATCAGCAACAGGCACAAGAAAAATACGGCCATCAGGCCGAACAGGGGAATACGGATTAAAGTTTTCATCAAGCGTTTAGGAGAATGCCAGCTTAAAGCCCGCGGATTTTATGTAGTCCGCTTCTTGTAACAGATCGGCGTGAGTAAGAGGCGATTGGTTCAACCAGTCGGGAGGAAATTTTAGATGAATTCGGGTTTTATCGATCGTCAACTGAAAATCGGGTAGTTCGTGTTCATGCCGATTGCGCCGCAACAAGACCGCCAGGCGTAGGATAAGGGTCAGAAAAGGAGCCTGCTGGTCCCAAGGAGCGGGCAGAGAGGTGAAATTGGAACGCACAAACTTGCGCCGATGAGAGCGCACGATGGTGGCCAGCACGATCTGATCCTGCCGGGAGAAACCGGCAAGATCGCCGTTTTCGATAATGTAGGCGCTGTGTTTGTGATACTGGCTGTGCGCCACGTCGAAACCGATTTCATGCAAATCCGCCGCCCAGTTCAGGAATTGTATCAGCATTTCTTTTTCCGACAGCGAACCGTCTCTGTCCAGTTGCGCGATCATGTAAGCGATGGTCTGCCGGATGCGCGCGGCGTGCTCTTTATCGGTATGATAACGCTCCGCCAGCGCCTTGACCGTCTCCGAACGAACGTCGTGATCGTACAAGCGGCCGAGCAAATCCTGGATCAGCCCTTCGCGGAGGGCGCCTTCCGAAACGGTCATCTGCTCGATGCCGAGGCTTTTGAACGTGGCGTAGACGATGGCGACGCCGCCCGGAAACACCGGCAGCCGGTCGGGATTCACGTCGAGCGCTTTCAAATCGTTAACGTGATGGCAGCGGACGATATGGTCCACCAGTTGTTCCAGCGCGCTCCTCGTGATCCCGTTATTGCTCCATTTTTTGGCTTTCAGAACCTTGTCGATCGCGCGTAAGGTCCCGGAAGCGCCGATCGCTTCATCCCACCGGTTCCGCTGAAATTTTTTCGCAAACGGTTCGAGCCGCTGCTCGGCAAAGAGGGTTGCCCCGGCAAAGGCGCTTTTCGAGATTTTTCCTCCTTTGAAGAACGCATTGCTGACCGAAACGCAACCCATGTGCAGACTTTCTTTTTCAAGGGGCGTATTGCCCGTGCCCACGATGTATTCGGTGCTGCCGCCGCCGATGTCCATGACCAGCCGGACATTGCTCGTATGGCCCAGGCTGTAGGCCACGCCCAGATAAATCAGGCGGGCCTCCTCGATGCCCGAAATGATGTCGATCGGATGATTCAACGCCTGTTCGGCCTTGGTCAGAAACTCCCCGGCGTTTTTCGCGGTACGCAAGGTATTGGTTCCCACCACGCGAACGCTCTCCGGCGGGAAATTACGGATCCTTTGGCCGAATCTTTCCAGACATTCCAGGGCTCTCGTCTGGGTCTGGACGTCGAGGATGTTGCGTTTGTCCAATCCCGAAGCCAATCGGACCATTTCTCTCAAGCGGTCCAGGATCTGTAATTTGCCGTCCGTCAAACTGCATACGATCATGTGAAAACTGTTGGATCCGAGGTCCAGGGCGGCAACATAGCGGGGAATTTTTTTGGGCATGCGTCAATCGGTTTTGTCTTCGGTCGGTTCGATTATCTGATAAAATTGTTACATTTTTTCGTATCGAATTGATCAGCAGTCGATCACTAATCGGCTAATGTAACGTATTTACCCCTTTTCGTTAAGCAGTTTTACATGAATGCATTATCCATTCGCAATCTCAGAAAAACTTACAACAATGGCTTCGAAGCCCTGAAAGGCATCGATCTTGACGTCGAATCGGGCGATTTTTTTGCGCTGCTCGGACCGAACGGCGCCGGCAAATCCACAGCAATCGGCATCATCAGCTCGCTGATCAACGCCACCGGCGGCAGCGTCCGCATTTTCGGACACGATTTGAAAAAAGAGCTTTTCCAGGCCAAAAGCTGCCTCGGGCTGGTCCCCCAGGAAGTCAATTTCAATCAGTTCGATACGGTCAAGAACATCCTGCTCAATCAGGCGGGTTATTACGGCACGCCTCGCAAACTGGCCCTGCAGCGGGCCGAATACTGCCTGAAGCAGATGGATCTGTGGGACAAGCGCAATACCGTGTCCCGCAGGCTGTCGGGCGGGATGAAACGGCGGGTGATGATTGCCCGGGCGATGGTGCATGCGCCGAAACTGCTGATTCTGGACGAGCCTACGGCGGGCGTCGACATAGAAATCCGCAGATCGATGTGGAAACTGATGCGCGAAGTCAACCAGCAGGGAACCACCATCATTTTGACGACGCATTATCTGGAAGAAGCCGAAAGTCTTTGCCGGAACATTGCGATCATCGACCAGGGCGTCATCGTCGAGCATTCTTCGATGGCCAACCTGCTGGCCCGGCTCAATATCGATCATTTCGTGTTGGATCTGGCGGAACCGCTCGCCGCCGCGCCCGACATTGCCGGCATCCATTCCGAACTGCTCTCGGAAAAGGTTCTCGAAGTCGCCGTACCGAAAAAAATCGGGCTGAACGAATTGTTCAACCAGCTCGGTTCACGCCACATCAAGGTGCTCAGCCTTAAAAACAAATCCAACCGGCTGGAGCAATTGTTTCTGGATTTGATCGACACGAAAACCTCGGGAGGCGGCCAATGAATTTTTCCATTGCCTTAAGAACCATCGTCGTCAAAGAGGTTTACCGCTTTCTTCGCATCTGGCCGCAAACGTTGTTGCCGCCGGCCATTACCACGGCGCTCTATTTTTTAATTTTCGGCCGGTTGATCGGCAACAGGCTCGGCGAGATCAACGGCGCCAGTTACATCGATTACATCGTGCCCGGCGTCATTCTGATGTCGGTGATCAGCCATTCCTACGCCAATGTCGTTTCTTCCTTTTACTCGACCAAATTTCAGCGCAACATCGAAGAAATGCTGGTCGCACCGGTGCCCAATTGGGTCATTCTCGGAGGCTACGTGGGCGGTGGCATCGTCCGGGGGCTCCTGGTAGGCGTCGTCGTGGCGTTGATTTCGCAATTGTTTGCCGATCTGCGGGTGAACGATGCGGCCGTTACTCTGGCGATCGCAGTGCTGACGGCGACTCTTTTCGCCCTGGCCGGCTTCATCAACGCTATTCTGGCCGAAAGTTTCGACGATATCTCGATCATTCCGAACTTCATCCTGACGCCGCTGAGTTATCTGGGCGGAGTCTTTTATTCGGTGGACATGCTGGACGGGGTATGGCAGATTGTTTCCATGGGCAACCCGATTCTTTACATGGTCAACGCCTTTCGCTACGGCTTGATCGGGGTGACCGACGTCCAGGTCGTCCTGGCCTTTGAAATTACCGTCGGCTTTATCGTGGTATTGACTCTGTTCAGCCTGTTTCTGCTGCACAAAGGAGTCGGGATTAAAAACTGATGCCGATGGCCATTTCGATCCGAAGTAAAAACGTATCGGAAACGCATCCCGTGCCGGCGGCAAAGGGAACCGGAACCTGCCTTGACTAAATCTGTCAGTTTGGGATAATGAATCCAGCGTTGGGTTATGCCCCATCCGCACTCTAACCGACAACATCCTATGAGTTTCGTGTGATTTCAGAGGGTTTTTTTAACCCTCAGCCAGCCATCACAGGATTTTAAACTGCCGAGATTTTTAACGAATCGGATCATTCATGGAATCTATTTCGAAGCGATTAAGGAAAAACCTCACGGTCGATAGAGCGCCCGTCCGCACGTTCAACGGTATTTCCATGGCAGGAATCGTCCTGCTTCATTACCCGTTCACTTCCTGACTTCTTTCGCCGCCGACAGAGCCATGCAGACAGAAAACGAAACAGAAAAGGCAACGAAGGACACGCGCACGCCGGACCGCGGCGAAAGCGCCTCCCGATCGGAGCAGGACCCTGTGGCTACAGAATCCGGCGGGCTCGATCCGACCCGTTACGGAGACTGGGAAAAAAACGGACGCTGCATCGATTTTTGATCAACACCCGACCAAGACACTATCCATAATTATGGCTGCGAATAAGAACAGACCTCTATCCCCACACCTGCAAATCTATAAACTGCCGGTGACGGGAGTCATATCGATTACCCACCGTTTTGCGGGAGTCCTGTTATCGGCCGGTTTGCTGTTTGTGGTTTATCTTTTGTCCATTCTGGTCGAAGGACCCGAAGCTTACGCGGCCATGCAGTCCATCATGAATCAGGGCATCATGAGATTCTTTTTCTGGAGTTTCATTCTCGCTCTCTTCATTCATGTTTGCCACGGCATCCGCCATCTGGTCTGGGACACCGGTAAAACTCTGGAGCGGGAAACTCTGACCCGCTACTCCATTCTGGAGCTGGCGGCATCGGTCGTCCTGACCTTGCTGACCTTCGTTTTGATGCAATGAGGAGCGTTATGAATTACAGATCGCCTTTAGCCAATGCCCAGGGCCTCGGCTCGGCCAAATCGGGCACGTACCATTGGTGGATGCAAAGAGTCACGGCCGCGGCCCTGGTCCCTTTGACCTACGTACTGATCCGGTTTCTGGATTTAAGCCTGAACGCTTCTTTCGAGGAAACCCTGGCGTGGGTGGCCACGCCGTTCCCCGGTATCTGTCTGATCGCCTGGATCGTTGCGGTATTCTATCATTCCGCGCTCGGCCTTCGGGTGGTTGTCGAGGATTACATCGCCGACGAAGGAATGAAAATTGCCGCCATCTGGATGTTGAATCTGGCGCTTCTGTTTCTGGCCATTACCGCATTAATTTCCGTGCTTCGCATCCTGATTGGGTAACTCATGTCCGCAACGTATAAAATTATCGAACACGCTTACGATGTGATCGTCGTCGGCGCCGGCGGAGCAGGCCTCAGAGCGACGTTGGGTATGGCTGAAAAAGGCCTGAAAACGGCCTGCATCACCAAAGTCTTTCCCACCCGCAGCCACACCGTAGCGGCGCAAGGAGGCATCAGCGCAGCCCTGGGCAACATGGGCGAGGACGACTGGCGCTTTCATATGTACGACACCGTCAAGGGTTCGGACTGGCTCGGCGATCAGGACGCCATCGAGTACATGTGCCGCGAGGCGATGAACGCGGTGATCGAGCTGGAACACTACGGCGTGCCTTTTTCCAGAACGCCGGAAGGCAAAATCTATCAGCGTGCCTTCGGCGGCATGACCACCCGTTACGGCAAGGGCAAGGCGCAGCGGACCTGCGCCGCCGCCGACAAGACCGGCCATGCGATCCTGCATACACTGTATCAGCAATCGCTCAGGCGCAACGCCGAATTTTTTATTGAATACGTCGCCCTGGATCTGATTATGGAAGACGGCCAGTGCCGAGGTATTCTCGCATGGTGTCTCGACGACGGCTCGCTGCATCTGTTTAAAGCTCACATGACCGTTTTGGCCACCGGCGGCTATGGGCGGACTTATTTTTCCTGCACTTCGGCCCATACCGTGACCGGCGACGGCAATGCGATGATTCTCAGAGCGGGTCTGCCGCTGCAGGACATGGAATTCATCCAGTTTCACCCGACCGGCATCTATGGTTCCGGCTGCCTGATTACCGAAGGCGTACGAGGGGAGGGAGGCTACCTTACCAATTCGGAAGGCGAACGCTTCATGGACCGATACGCGCCGTCGGCCCGGGACCTGGCTTCGAGAGACATCGTCAGCCGGGCGATGACCATCGAAATCAACGAAGGGCGCGGCGTCGGCAAATCGAAGGATCACATCTACCTGCACATCGAACACCTGGATCCCGCGATTATTCACGAACGGTTGCCCGGCATTGCCGAAACCTCCCGGATTTTTGCCGGCGTCGACGTCACCAAAGAACCGATTCCGGTCCTGCCGACCGTTCATTACAATATGGGCGGGATTCCGACCAATTACAAAACGGAAGTGGTCACGCTCGCCGACGGCAATCCCGATAAAGTCGTGCCCGGCCTAATGGCCGTCGGCGAAGCGGCCTGCGTCTCGGTGCACGGTGCCAATCGACTGGGCTCCAACTCGCTGCTCGATCTCATCGTCTTCGGGCGGGCCGCCGCGCTCCGCTGCGCCGAACTGATCAACCCGGGATCGGCGCACAAGCCTTTGCCGAAAAACGCCTGCGATGCGGCTTTGGCCCGTTTCGACAAAATCCGTCATGCCAAGGGCAGCCGCAGCACCGCCGATATTCGGTTGGACATGCAAAAAACCATGCAGACCAAAGCCGCGGTATTTCGAACCCAGTCGACTCTGGACCAGGGCATACGGGCCATCGCCGAGATTCGGGCTTCCTTCCAGGAGGTGCGGGTCAACGACCGTTCGCTGATCTGGAATACCGATCTGGTGGAAACGCTCGAACTGGACAATCTTCTCGCCCAGGCCCAGGTTGCGGTCACCGCCGCAGGCAACCGCAAGGAAAGCCGGGGCGGCCATGCGCGCGAAGACTACCCCGACCGCGACGATCTCAACTGGCTGAAGCATACCCTGACCTGGCTGCCCGACGATCAGGTCAGGATCGATTACCGGCCGGTCCATATGTACACGCTGACGGATGAAGTCGAGGTTTTTCCACCCAAAGAGAGGATTTATTGATGGCCGAATTCAGCTTGCCGAAAAATTCGAAGATCACCCAGGGAAAAACGTTTCCGGCCCCTGCCGGTACACGCCAGGTCCGCCGTTTCGAAATTTACCGATGGGATCCCGACAGCGGCGAGAATCCGCGTATCGACGTTTTCGAACTCGATAAGGAACACTGCGGCACCATGGTGCTCGACGCCATCATCAAAATCAAGAACGAAATCGACAGCACGCTGACCTTCAGGCGTTCCTGCCGCGAAGGCATTTGCGGTTCCTGCGCCATGAACATCGACGGCAGAAATACCCTGGCCTGTATCAAAGCCATCGACTCCTGCCCGGACACCGTCAAGATCTACCCGCTGCCGCACCTGCCGGTCATCAAGGATCTGATTCCGGATACGACGCACTTTTTCGCCCAGTACGCGTCGATCAAACCGTGGATCGAAACCCAGACGCCGCCGCCCGCCGACAGCGAACGGCTGCAGAGCCGGGAGGACCGCGCCAGACTGGACGGTTTGTACGATTGCATTCTCTGCGCCTGCTGCTCGACCAGTTGCCCCAGTTACTGGTGGAACAGCGAACGTTATCTGGGCCCTGCGGTACTTTTACAAGCCTATCGCTGGCTGGCGGACAGCCGGGATGAAAATACCGGCGCCCGCCTCGATCAACTGGAAGATCCGTTCAAGTTGTATCGTTGCCACACCATCATGAACTGTACCGATACCTGCCCCAAGAACCTGAATCCGGCCAAAGCCATTGCCGAAATCAAAAAGCTTCTGTTAAAAAGACAGGAAGGCTGATGAAGCCGCTGGAGCGGCTCAGATGGCAGTGCCGGCGCGGCGCACTGGAGCTGGACCTGATCCTTGAGGCCTATCTCGATACGCACTACAGGCAGGCGGACGACGATGAAAAAAAGCGTTTCAACGATCTTCTCGAATGGGAAGACGATGAATTGCTGGCCGTGCTGCTCGGCGACAAGCCGCCGGATGCGGCCGGTTTTGACGTCCTCATCGCCAGGCTCAAACGGATGCGGACAGGCGATTCGCCGGCCTAACAAAAGAATCGGCGCAGGATGCAGAGCCCGTTCAGTAAAGACATGGGTCGATCCGCCCGAATCCCGTAAAATTCAATTTGCATCCGGATAACTTATGGCTCAGCAATCCACCCGTCATGCTCCCGAGGCCTGGAGTTCGAAACTGGGCGTCATTCTTGCCGTGGCCGGCTCCGCGGTCGGCCTGGGCAACTTTTTGCGCTTTCCGGGCCAGGTCGCGGCTAACGGCGGCGGGGCGTTCATGATTCCCTATTTCATCTCTTTCCTGGTGGTCGGCATTCCGATCTGCTGGGCGGAATGGGCCATGGGCCGTTACGGCGGACGTTTCGGATTCAATTCGGCTCCGGGGATTTTCTCGGTTCTCTGGCGCCATCCCGTGGCCAAGTATTTCGGCGCGCTGGGGCTGCTGATTCCGGTCATCATCTACATGTATTACGTCTACATCGAGTCGTGGTGTCTGGCCTATACCTGGTACTATCTGACCGGCGATCTGGACCTGGGGCGGAATCCTGCGCTGTACAACGCTTTTTTCACTCATTACACCGGCATGCGCGAGCATGGCGCGGTGTTCAAGGACGGCAGCCAGGCGGCTTTCCGGTTTTTTCTGCTGGTCTTTCTGATCAACTTTTTATTTATATACCGCGGCTTATCCCGCGGCATCGAAAAATTTTGTAAAATCGCGATGCCGATGCTGATCCTGGCGGCCGTCGCCATAGCGCTGCGCGTGCTGACGCTGCCGGAGCAGCCCATGCCGCAGCCCTGGCAGGAAAGCCTGCCGCAGGCGCTGCCGGCATCCGAATGGCATCGATTGCAGGCGCTGGCGCTGAATCCGGAAACCGTTCCGGAGGGCTTTAAAGCCGAAGTGGAAAAGACTATCGGCGAGCATTTGCGCCATCAATTGCACTTCGCCGGTTCGGAAAAATCCCATGCCATGGTCCTGCCGCCGTCGGGTTTTGCCAAATCACAGGCGGCCTATGCGCTGGACATGGCGGAACTGCGCGCCGCGGAGGCCCATCAACGTCTGCAAGCCTGGTTGAAATCCGAACGGACCCGAATTTCCGAAGAGGCGAAGTCGGAGCTGCGCAAGTTGGAACTTCAGGAACTCAAACTCGACGGAGAAGCCGATGACAATTCGCAGCTCCGTACCGCGATTGACCGATCCCGGCGCGGTTTGTTGCCCAAGCCGCCCGCGGCCGACGTGGACGGCATCGAGCAATCCTTTCGGGCGGTCAAGGGCGCTTCCGCATACGGCGATCCCGGGCATCTGCTGCTGCGGGAGGCGGCGCTCCAGTTGGCCGAGCAACCCCGGACCGTTGCCAACGGACTCGGCTACATGTGGAATCCGGACTTTGAAAAACTCAAGAATCCGTCGGTATGGCTGGCGGCCGCGGGGCAAATCTTCTTTTCGCTGTCGGTCGGTTTCGGCATCGTGCTGACCTATGCCAGCTATTTGCGCCGGGACGATGATGTTGTGCTGTCCGGCTTGACCGCCTCGGCTACCAACGAATTTTGCGAAGTCTGTCTGGGCGGTCTGATTGCGATCCCGGCCACGTTCATTTTTTTGGGCTCGGCGTTTACGATGGAAGCTTTGGCCGGCTCGTCCTTCGGACTGGGCTTCAATACCTTGCCCACCGTTTTCGGCAACATGCCCGGAGGGCGCTGGTTCGGAGCGCTGTGGTTCGCTTTGTTGTTTCTCGCGGCCATCACCAGTTCGCTCAGCATGCTCCAGCCGGCCATTGCGTTTCTGGAAGAAGGCTTCGCGCTGAAACGCCGGGTCAGCGTCGCCATGCTGGGATTATTGACCATGAGCGGTGCGCTGCCGGTGATTTATTTTTCCGGAAACGCCGTCGTGCTCAGCACGATGGACGATTGGATCGGCACGGTCGCCATCTACGTATTGGCCACGATCGAAGTTCTGGTGTTCGGCTGGATCATCGGCATCGACCGGGGAATGGAAGAAGCCCATCGGGGCGCCAATATGCGTATTCCCGGATTCTTCCGTTTCATCCTCAAGTACGTCACGCCTTCGTTTCTGCTGATCATATTGGGAAGTTGGCTGGTGGATGCCCTGCCGGCCAAACTGGCTGCGATTCACGAGCAGCCCGAAATATTACTGACCGTGGTCTATCTGACGATCGTTTTTGCATTTCTGGCCTTGATGGTGGCGATCGCCGGCGAAAATTGGCGGAACAACGGCAAAGGCGAGCGCGAGGTGGACTTATGACCACCGTCGGCTTGATTATGATGATTCTGAGCAACGGGCTCGTCCTGGTGTTGACGGCCTATTGTTTTTATCGGGTCTGCCGCGCACCGGACGCGGAAAAGCACGAACACGGCATGCTCGACATCGATACGCGCGATGCCGAGTCGTCAAACGAATGAGCCGGGGACGCTTCGGAAGGGAATAAGAAAAACCTTGCCGATTTTGCTTTATCCGGTTAAAGATCCAAGACCGTCGATGCCGAACGCATGAATCGGGTGCAGCCTCCGCCTCGCAGGTAATTTTTACATTCTGCCGGAGTCAATGCGGTTGCGCTACGGTCTGACCGTCAACAAGGAGCGCCCATAACTTGTCAAATTTTTTTCTTGACGTTGGCAACGGTAAGTTGCTTCTCCTGCAGATTGACGCCGGTGCGGCGATTGTCATTGTGATGGCTTAGGATGTTTACCCGGCCCAGGACTGGCGGTGCCGCAACCGCAACCATTACCAGAACGACGCAACTTCGAAACGTCAGATTGACGTCTCTCGTTTTACTCCCCTTTATACCGAGATAACGTCAAAATTAGTTTCCCAATGCGTGATTAACGAAATCGGGCATGTCGAAAGCTTTCCCTTTGCCGATAGCCGGGTGCCATGCCGGTGCCTGCCGCAACAGCGAATGGCCGTCGTTCAACATTAAGCCGACAAAGGTTTCGACGACGATACGGCTGCCTACAGGCCCGAGTTGCACCGGCGTATCCTCTTCTCCGCCGTTCTGCCGCCAATCGTGCTGCGCCTCGGCGAGTACGTAGTACCATAATGGCGCTTTGCCGGAGAAACTCGGATCAATGGTATTTAAGGCATTCAGCTTATCGTACTCATCGGCGTTAGTAGCCTTGCCGACTTTCAGCAGATCATCGGCAAGAGGCTCGAGCCCCATTGCCCGTGCAACGTCCTGGCCGGAAGGCAACCCCATAGCCATGCCGCGCAAGAGATTACGTAGCGCCAAATTCGGTATCTCCTTCTTATCTAAAGGCTTGGGCTGAAGCTGCGCGATATCGGTCAACGGCGATGCCGGCGTAGACATATCGATTTTGGAAAACTCCGCCAAAAAGGCCAGCGGATTCACCAACGAGGTATCGATTTTATATGCCGGTTGCGTGCGGTCTTTGCCGATACGGCTGTCTTTATCGCCGCTGAGATCAAAGAATAAGTTCCAATCAATGCCCCATTCCTTCGGAAATTCGTCAAACCCGTTGAGGCCACGCTGCTTGAGGCCGGCGAAGATGAACTGCCGGCCATCAATACCGCGTTCGCGTTCATTAGGACGAGTATCGTCGGGATGATTACCTCCGCTTAGTTTGGTATTCAAGCGGTAGATCGGGCGCACCATGGAATGCCCGAAACGGTAAGCGGCGACCGAGAATTCGACCGGCATGAAGGCTTCATTTTTAGGCTTGTAGAATAATAGCCTCGGCTTATCTTCGAAAATGGACCGGCCACTGGCCAAATGCGGCAGCACGCTTTCGATAATGTCTCGGCGGGCGACTTTGTAGAGAAAATCGTACAGTACGACGTATTGATAATGCCAACGGACTTGCCGCTGAATTTCACTGAAACTGTAATGCTTGTTGTCGTCGGCTAACCGGTTGTGAAACTGTAAGAAAATTGAGTGCAACTGGCTGACGATCACGTTTTCATCGTTGCGCTTGTCGCCGATCAAAGCTCGGTTATGAACCGTGCCGTCAGGATCAACCCAACGATGACGCGGTAAATCATGCGCGATAACAGCGCCGTTCGGCCCTTCCAATAATTCGCGCCCAAGTTGAAACTTACGGCCGCGGCCGTCGTACATGTACGGTTGATCATCCGGACCTCTTCCGTAGAGGCAATCGAGGTCAAAACGCGGCGTACGAAAATCCACCAGTGCGTCGACATCGTTGCGTTTCTGCAGACTACTGGCCGGATCGAAAGTGAGATCGTGGTCGATGAATTGACCGAGATAGGTATAGCCTGAATCGATGCCACTGTTTTCTTCGTCGTCGTGCAAGCGGCTGGCTTGCCCCTCTTCACTCGGCGCGAAGGGAAGGTTTGTTCCTTCCGCCAATTCTGGATCTGAAGCCATTCCTCCTTCGTCGTGTCCGTTGCCTGCAAGTTGTCGCAGCGCCTCTTCCGGCCATTCGGCTGCCGGCAAATTACGGAATATGCGCCCGAAGCGGCCTTCGGCTTGGGAAGAGCGGCGATCGAAATCGGCACCGCGAACTGCGCCGTGCGATGAGTTTTTCTTACCTGGTAATGTCTTCATAAAAGTCCCCTGTTCTAAGTTAAGAAATAATTCCGCCTGTATTCGCCGCCGGTAGATAAGGCGGAATTTGGGCGGAAAACCCGATACAGCCATTTCGCGGCATGAGATGACGACTTGCTTCGATTCAAGGAATAACGAAAACCGCCATTCAGGCTCAGGGGCCAACGGTCGTCAGGATGCGTTCACCGTTGGCATGAAATTCAAAGCCAGACTTTCCATTTTCAAATGAAAAAAACAGCGGCTCGGCTTAACCGAAGTTAAGCGGTAAATTCACTGAAAACTGCCTTATAAATCAGGGTTTAAGAATGGGAATGATTTCAGCTTATAGGCGTAAGATATGAATGTCAATAGGTGATAAATATTATGCAGACTAAAACTTGCCTATGAAGAGTCTGAAGGTATAATTGTCGGGCTTTAAATCCTCCCGCAAACTCATAATCTACAGGAAAAAAATCATGGGGATTCTTAGCGTGTTGCTATGGACTCCGGCTGTTGGAGCTCTGCTCTTGGCTAGTATTCCCTATCAGAAGGTCTTCATTATCCGCAGCATCGCCCATCTGACGGCCGCTTTTGTTTTTCTGCTGAGCTGCTGGCTGCTGGCCGGCTTCGACCGGCAAAATTCTTCGTTGCAATTCATCGAATATTTTCCGCTCAATCCCGATCTCGGCAGCGCTTATGCGCTCGGCGTCGACGGTCTCTCGATGCCCATGCTGGTCCTGGCCACATTGCTGACCTCGATCGCTTTGCTGGCGTCGTTGTCCATTTCCTCGAGCGTTAAAGGCTATCATATCTGCGTTCTCCTGCTGGAATTCGGCATGTTGGGCGTTTTTCTGGCGCAGGACTGGGCTTTATTCTATATATTCTGGGAAGTCACTTTGATTCCCCTGTTTTTTTTGATCGGCCGATGGGGCGGCAAACGGCGCCATACGGCCAGTCTTAATTTCGTGCTGTATACGATGGGCGGTTCGATTTTCATGCTGATCAGTCTCCTGGCCATCAGCCGGTACGATCTCGAGCACAGCGGCTCTCTGATGTCTTCGATGAATCAGGTGGCCCAGGGCATGCCCCGCTATGAACAGGTGCTGGTGCTGTTGGGATTTCTTATCGGTTTCGGCGTCAAAATGCCGGTTTTCCCGTTACACGGCTGGCTGCCGCTGGCTCACGTGGAAGCGCCCAGTGCCATCAGTATCCTGCTCTCCGGCATATTGCTGAAAATGGGCGCCTACGGCCTGCTCAGAGCGATCGTGATGCTTCCGGAGGCGGCTGAAATTTTACAATGGCCGCTGGCGTTGCTGGCTCTGTTCAGCATGCTGTACGGCGGCTTGCTGGCCTGGCGGCAAAGCGATCTGAAAGCGATGGTCGCCTATTCGTCCCTGAGCCACATGGGCGTCGTGCTGCTGGGAATGGCGGCCTTGAACGAATCGGGCATCACCGGCGCCGTGCTGCAGATGACCGCGCACGGCCTGGTGGCCGCTTCGCTGTTTCTGCTGGTCGGACTGCTTTACGAGCGCACGCTGACCCGCAATGTCCAGGACTACAGTTCACTGGTGCAGGTCATGCCCCGGTTTGCCCTGTTCACGACCCTGACCCTGCTGGCGGCGCTGGGGCTGCCGGGCACCGTCGGGTTTGTCGCCGAACTCCATGCGCTGATCGGCGGATTTCAAGAATGGGGCGGGGTGATGGCTTTGTTCAGCCTGAGTGTTCTGATCGGCGCGGCTTATTGCATGCGGACCATCGGCCTGTTGTTCACCGGTCCGGTAAAGCCCCAGATGCGGCAGATTGAAGATCTGAGGCCGCTGGAACTGTTGCCTGCGGGAATGCTGGCCGGGGGGCTGGTCGTGTTCGGCGTGGCCCCGGCGCCGCTGATTTATCTGTCTTCAGCCACCATTGCCCAGATCGATCATACGATCCAGCTTCGCCTGGTGCAGGAATAAGAATGCGGCGATCGTTATCAGCAAACTCGAACGAGATGGCCGCCCTACGCGACCTCGTCAAAGAGGCATTGCAGCATCTTGATCACGTTCTGCCGGGGCAGGGGCCGATTCTTGATTTCGTCCACCACAATACGCTGCACGGCTATCAGCATCTGCCTTTCGAAGAGGCTCTGGCGGCCTGCGAAGCGCTGACGGGCGTGTCGGGTTATCTGCCCGAAGTAAAATTCCGGGAATTTTACCGGAACGGACGCATTAGCGAAGAGGACTTGTCCGCCGCGCTGTCGCACGAGCTTCAAACGGCCGCCGAACAAGTCCTGCTCTATCTGCCCGGCCGCAATATCGTCCGGAAGGAAATTTACCGGATTGCGTTGTTGTACGATCTGCAGGCGATTACCGTCAGTCAGTTGCACTGGAACGCGCAGGAGCTGAACGCGCTGGATGCGCCGCAGGCGGATCTGCCCGAACCGATCAGGCAACAATACCGGAAGGGCGAAAGCGGCACGCCGCCTGCCGGCATCCGGCCGCTCTGGCGCAGCCTCCTGGAACAGCTCGAACTCGACGGAGATATGCCTCATCCCGAGAACATGCTCGATCTCTCGACCGAGCAGGCCGAGGCCTGGCTTAACCAGGTTCTTCAGGATACCGGGGAAAACTCGAAGGCTTCGATTCATCTGGCCACCCGCCAACATATTCTGTCCTCCCTGAACGAGCTGCTGGATCGGATCGGCGAAAGCATTTCCTTGCGCGGTTTTATTGCCGCCTTGAGCGGAAGGGATATTTTTGACTTCGTGCGGCCTCAACTGATCCGCATTTGCGCCGCTTCGCTGGACGAGGGCGTAGCCGCATGGCGCCGGCCCGTGCGCTACGAGTCCGGCCAGAAACCGAGCTGGCGGGAAGTTTTGCGCTACGACGCCAATCCATTTCTGCACGAATTGCCGGAATGGCCGCAGATTTTGCAGCAATTGCCCGCCGATGCGGTGGATGCGATCGTGATTCATTTGTCTCAATTGGATATTCCGCAACAGAAATGGCGGGGCTATCTGCAGCGATTGGCGCTCGAATTGCCCGGCTGGTCGGGAATGATCAACTGGCGCCAGCAGCATCCCGAGTACCGCCCGGCTCACGGCTCCCCGCTGACTCTGGCCGACTATCTGGCGATTCGTCTGACGCTGGACCGGATCTGGCTGACTCAAGTATGCCGGGATCTCTGGAAGATCGAAGCCAGGCTCAGTTCGCTTGAAGCTTATTTTCGCAAGAATCTGTCGGAATTCAGTGTGCGCCGGCAATTGTTTCAGGGCGGATTGCCGGAGTATTTGACGCAACAGGCGCAGTCGCTGATCGAGCGCGCCGGCTCCGAGCGGCACGAGCGCAAGGACTGGCAGCAGCTTTCCGACCGGATTCGAACCTGGCAATTCAGTCCGATGGCCGACTCGGCCGCCGCCTGTTCGTTGAATAATCAGGCCTGGCGGCTTTTTCGCCTGTCCCAGCACCTGGGGCTGGGACAGGCGGATATCGACTCGCTGACTCGTGACGATTGGTTGAATTTGTTGAAAGAACTGGACGGCTTTACGGCAGCCCGCCGCAGTAAAATCTGGCTGGAAGCGTATGAAAGAAATTACCGGGATCATCTGTTCCAGGCCATCCGCGCCAATCAAGGCCGGGGACGCTGGTCCAAACGCGAGCTGCGTCCGGAAGCGCAGATCGCGTTCTGCATGGACGAGCGGGAAGAAAGCTTTCGGCGTCATCTCGAAGAGCTCGCCCCCGCCGTCGAAACCCTGGGCGCGGCCGGTTTTTTCGGTATCGCCATGAACTATCGGGGCCTGGACGACGCGCACGATACGCCCTTGTGCCCGGTAGCGATCCGGCCGGCGCATCAGGTGCGCGAGAAAGTAAAACGCGGCGAAGAAAGCACGTTGAAAGCTCATCTGAGAGGGCATCGATTTTTTCGATGGTTTAATGGTTTGATGCACCGGAATCTGCGCCGGGAGCTCATCGTGGCCTATCCGAAGCTGCTTGTGCTCGCCCCTGTTGTCTTGATCGGACTCCTGGCGGACACGATCATGCCTCACTACTGGCACCGGCTGAACGGGTGGTGGCGGCGTTTCATCGAACCGCCGGTGCCCACCGAACTGCA
The DNA here is from genome assembly GCF_000372865.1 of Methylosarcina fibrata AML-C10. Lineage (NCBI taxonomy): Bacteria > Pseudomonadati > Pseudomonadota > Gammaproteobacteria > Methylococcales > Methylococcaceae > Methylosarcina > Methylosarcina fibrata. The sequence goes on from NZ_KB889965.1 coordinate 547,904, forward strand.
TTTCCAGGCCGACGCTGCCCTGTCGGGCTTTACCGACGGCGAACAGGCCGACCGGGTCGAAGGTTTGCTCAGAACGATGGGCCTTACCGATGGGTTTGCGCCGTTCGTCTGCCTGATCGCCCACGGCTCGACGAGCCTGAACAATCCCCATGAGGCCGCCCACGATTGCGGCGCCTGCGGCGGGCGCCGCGGCGGACCGAACGCCCGTGCGTTCGCGGCCATGGCCAATCGCCGAGAGGTGAGGGCGCTGCTCTCCCGACGCGGTCTTCTTCTGCCGGAAGACTGCTGGTTCATAGGCGCTCAACATGATACCTGCGACGATTCGATGATCTGGTACGATCTGGAAGCGATGCCGCCCGGCCTCGGCTCTTCCTTTAAAAAAATCCTGGACGCAGTAGGCAAAGCGCAGCAGCTTTCGGCTCATGAACGCTGCCGGCGCTTGCTGCCGGCCGAAGGCTCCCTGTCGCCGAAAGCGGCTTACGGGCATGTGCGGCAACGGGCGGCCGATACCAGCCAGGTTCGCCCCGAATACGGACATGCCACCAATGCCGCGGCTTTCATCGGACGCCGGTCGGCGACTCAGGGCTTGTTTCTGGACCGGCGCGTGTTTCTGATTTCATACGACGCCGCGCAGGATCCCGAGGGCGCCATTCTTGAAACTATTTTGCTGACCGCAGGCCCGGTCGGCGCGGGAATCAACCTGGAATATTATTTTTCCACCGTCGACAATGAACGCTTCGGCTGCGGCACCAAAGTGCCTCACAACGTCACCGGTCTGTTCGGGGTCATGGAAGGAGCGGCGAGCGACTTGCGCACGGGCCTACCGTGGCAGATGGTGGAGATTCACGAAGCGATGCGTTTGCAGGTGATCGTGGAGGCCCGGGTCTCGGTGCTCGAGGCTCTGTATCATCGCCAACCCATTTTGCGCGAACTGGTCGGTGGAAGCTGGGTCCATTTGAGCGTGGTCGATCCGGACACCGGCGATATTTGCGTGTTTAATCCGGGGACCGGCTTCGTGTCGTGGCAGGCTTCATCGAAAAAGCCTCCGCGGTTCGCAAGTTCTCCGGATTATTACCGGCAGCAAACCGGGCCGTTGCCGCCGGCGTTGATCCTGCGACCGGATTCTTTAGGAGCCTGACATGCCCGACGCCGCGGCTTCCTTGTCTGCGTTTTTTTGATATCTGCCGGTTGATCTTATGGATGCATTGGTTCTATTGATTCCTCTGTTGCCGTTTCTGGCGTCGATTGCCGTCGGCCTGGGCATTTTATCCGGAGTTCTCGACGGCGAAACGAAGGAAAGCTGGACGGCGGCCATCGTGCTTTGGGGCATGTCCATGTCGTGCCTTTTATCGATGACCTTGCTGGGCGCCGATTTCATCGGCGTCAACAAAGGGGCCGTGCATTTAGGGTTCTGGTTTGCCAGCGACCGTCTCAAAATTCCGGTGAATTTCATTACCACCGGTCTGAACGTCAGGATGGCGGCGTTGTTCTCGCTGCTGATTGCTATAGTGTGCCGTTTTTCGGTGAACTACATGCATCGGGAAACCGGATTTCACCGATTTTTTTTCACGCTCGGACTTTTCTGTTCGGCTATGCTGCTCTTGGTGTTGTCCGGAAATACGGTCGGCACCTTTGCCGGCTGGGAAATCGCCGGATTGTGTTCTTATTTCCTGATCGGCTACGCTTACGACCGTCCTGTGGCAACGCATAACGCCGCCCGCGTCTTCGTGACCAACCGCGTCGGCGACACCGCCTTCATCCTCGGCATCGGTCTTGGCTATATCTGGGCCGAGAGCGTGAACTGGCTCAAGCTGAACGCGCTGGCCGAGCAATTGACTTTCGGCGAGGCGACGGGCATCGCGCTTTGTTTTACCGTGGCGGCCCTGGTCAAGTCGGCGCAATTGCCGTTTTCTTCCTGGCTGGCGCGGGCAATGGAAGGGCCGACGCCGTCCAGTGCGGTTTTTTACGGGGCGGTCATGGTTCATGCCGGCGTTTTTCTGATCCTTCTAACGCATCCGATTATTGAAAAAACCGCTTTCGTGATGATTCTTCTGTCCGCCGCGGGCATACTCACCGCCTGTTACGGTTTTTATGCCGGTTTAACCCAAACCGACATCAAAAGTTCGCTGACCTTCGCCGTCACGGCTCAACTCGGCTTGATGTTTTTCGAATGCGGCATGGGCTGGTGGCAACTGGCCGAATGGCATCTTGGCACACACGCGGTGGTCCGCTGCGCTCAGTTTCTGACGGCGCCTTCGCTGTTGCACAATCTCAAGGGGGTTCCCGTTGCTCCTTTCCACTCGCGTCTTTCCGAACAGCCCTGGGCGTATACGGCGTCTTTGCATCGTTTCTGGCTGGAGCCCATCATCGATTGGGCCCTGGTTAAACCGGTCGGCCGGTTGGGTCAGGATCTGGCTTATTTCGACGATTTCATCGTCGATAAAAGCCTCGGTTCCCCGGCATCGGCGATCAACGCCATTTCTTCCCTGGCTCTGATGGAAGAGCAGAATCTCGGAGCCAGACTGGATAACGATTCCGACGAATTTGCCCAGGGCAGCGGCTTTGCCGGCAAGCTGACCGCCTGGTTCGCTGCTCTCAGCCACTGGTTCGAGGAGCGTTTCGTCTTGCGCGGCATAGGCAAGGACACGCTTCATTACGGCCGTCGCCTGGGCTATGCGGCCAACCGGTTCGAACAGTTGATTCTAAGGCCCCGTTATCTGGTGCTGTTCGTGTTTATTACCTTTCTCGTAGCTTTTTGATGCCTTTGATGGATAATTATGTAAGCTTCTGGCACGAATCGGCGGGGTTTCCGTTACTGACGGCGCTGACGCTGATACCGTTGCTCACCGTGATTGCCGTGCTGATCTCGTCCTCCGGCAGTCGGGCGCGGCTTTGGGCGTTCGCCGGAGCGCTGTTGAACGTCCTGCTGGCCCTGTATCTGCTGATAGTGTTCGATCCGGACGCCAATGGGATTCAATTGTTTGAACGCGTGGAATTTGCCGGGATGACTTACTGCGTGGGCGTGGACGGGGCCAATATCCTGTTCATTCCTCTTGCGGCGATTCTGGCCTTGATGGCTTTGGTGTACACCTTGATTACCCGCCATGCGTCAGACCGTCTCTTCATCGCCTGCCTGCTCGGTTATGAAGGCATTATGATCGGCGCTTTCGCCGCGTTGAACATCATGCAATTCTGGTTGTGGAGCGTACTGGAATTGTTGCCGGTCAGCGTTCTGACGCTGCACGCCGGCACCGGGCAGAACAAGCGTTGGGTCCTCGACCGGTTTTTACAGTACTGGATCAGCGGATTATTGATGACGTTGACCGGTTTTCTGCTGCTTGCCTTCGGTCTGATCGATTCCGAACATCCGTTGACGTTCGACTGGCTGACGCTGAAACAGAACAATGCCTATCTGCACGACGAAATTCTGATCTTCATTCTCCTGTTCTACGGCTTTGCCATTCGCATGCCCTTGTTTCCGTTTCACGGCTGGCTTCCTTTGCTCGCGGAACAAGGCACGGTCGCCAGCGCCGCGATTTTCCTGGTGGGGCTGAAACTGGGCATCTATGCGGTGATCCGTTTCATTTTGCCGATCGTGCCGGGCGTCGCCGAAGTCTGGAGCGATTTTGTCCTGACTCTGGCGGTCATCAGTATTTTTTACGGAGCCTTGCTGGCCTTGATGCAAATCAATATCCGGCGTTTGCTGGCCTTTGCCGTCATCAGCCATACCGGCATGCTGGTCATCGGCTTGTTCTGTTTTAACGATTACGGTCTGGAGGGGAGCATTCTGCTGTCCGCGGCGTACGGTTTGGCGACCTCGGGCATGTTGTTCAGCGTCGGCCTCATCTACGAACGAACCCGCACGGCCTATCTTCCCCGGCTCGGGGGATTGTTCGACACGAACGCCACCATCGCTCTGCTGTTTCTGGTTTCCGTATTGAGCACCATGGTCATGCCGGGAACGCCGGGCTTCGACGCGGCGCATTTGCTTGTCGAGGGCACCATTGAAGAGCGCGGCTGGCTCCTCGCCGTGTTTATTCTGATGGGCAACGTGCTGGCGGCCGCTTTTCTGCTGTGGGCTTTTCAACGCATTTTTCTGGCCACGCCCAAACGTTCCGTTCAGCCTGTCAGTTCGCTCCGTCATCCGGTCAGAAAAGAGCGCATCATTGCGGTGACCGTCTGTTCCCTGCTGATCGGCACGGGTTTTTACACGACACCGTGGCTGAAATTCATTGACCAGGAGGTGGCCGCCATGGGCGAAGGCTATCCCGTGCACGGCAGTTCGAAAGCCGTGGACGTGAAGCCGAGCGGCACGGACGAAGAAGAGGAACAGCCATGAGTGCCACTTTCCCCTGGTTAAGCCTGATTATCGGGCTGCCTTTGGCAGGCGCGCTGCTTTGCGCATGCATACGCCATCTTGCCGCCGCTCAATGGTGCGCGGTATCGATTACCGTTCTGGAACTCGCGGCTACGTTGAAAGTGCTATCCCTCTTTCATGTCGAAGACGGCGATCAATTCCAGTTGGTGGAGAAACACGCCTATCTTCCGGGGCTGAACATCGACTATTTAATAGGCATCGACGGCATTTCCGTCCAGTTTCTACCGCTGTCCGCGCTGTTGACCATGGGCGCCGTCGTTGCCGGCTGGAATACGGCAAATCGGCTGCCGCACTTTCATTTAGCCTTGCTGCTGGCTTTGGAAGGCGTCACGATGGGCGTCTTCACCGCGCTGGATACGGTGTTGTTTTTTTCCTTCTGGGAACTGACGCTGCCTCTTATTTTCTTTTTGATCAGTTTATGGGGCATAGGGCCGGAACGGCGGGGCGCGGCCATGAAATACACCATGTTCATGCTCTTCGGCAGTGTTCCGCTGCTGTTCGGGATCGTCATCCTGGCCGTCAATCATGCCACTGTAGTGGGCGGCCGCATCCCGCAGGATCTGGCTTTCAGTATGCCGGTATTGCTGGAAACGCCTTTGCAGGAGCATTGGCAGACCCTGGTGTTTGTCTTGTTGTTGACCGGTTTTGCGGTAAAAGCTCCGCTGGTTCCTCTGCACACCTGGCTGCCGACCGTGGCCATGGAAGGGCCGGCGCCTGTGACCGCACTTCTGGTCGGCCTGAAACTCGGGGCTTACGGCATCATCCGGTTGGCCATGCCGCTGGCGCCTTTCGCCGCGGTTCAATACAGTTGGCTGCTGGGCATCCTGGGGGCGATCACCTTGATCTACGGCGCCTTGATTGCCCTGCAGCAAACCAATTTACGCCGCTTGCTCGCCTATGCCGGCATCAGCCATGTCGGGCTGATCATCATCGGCATCGCCTCGCTCAACATCCATGGGATACAAGGGACGCTGCTGCAACTTTTTAATTTCGTTTTGTCGGCCGCTTCTCTGATGCTGATCGCCGGCTTTATTCAGCATCGCCTCGGCAGCACGGAAGCGATTCATTTGGGGGGGCTGGCCAAGGTTATGCCGCGCCTGACCGCTTTTTATTTCCTGTTCATGCTGGCCAGCATCGGAATACCCGGCACGAACGGTTTCCCGGCCGAGTTGTTACTGATCGTCGGAGCCTTGACCGCCCATCCCAGCCTGGGCATTACGGCTCTGGCCGGAGCTGTGTTGGGAAGCGCCTACACGTTGAACTATAGCCGGCGGGCATTTTTCGGCCCGGTCACTCATCCGGCGGTCGGCCAGATACAGGACTTAAGACCACGCGAGCTGGCCGTTTTATCTATTCCGGCCGTGTTGGTCCTGATTTTCGGTTTTTTTCCGGACGGCCTGGTCAAAACCGGGGCTGCCGCAACGGAAGCCTGGCTTGACCGCTTACTGGAGCAACCGATTAAAGAAAGCCGCGAATCGGACAGGGGCTGCCATTGGCCGGCAGTTCACGGATAGCCTTTGGGTTCCGGATTCAATTCATGCCACGGAATGTTCCTGACAGATTTTTTCACTATCGTTCTGACTGAGCGGTTCTTTGGTCAAATCGCAGACGAACCCGCTTCCAGTCGGGGTAAAATGGCGGCAGCTTTTGCAAAGACCGAAGGACTGCGACTGATGCGCTTTTTGCAGAGCCAGTAACGCATTGGCGAAAATGATCTCGTTTTGATCGATGTGATAGTTTTTCAAGAGCAGCGTCGCTCGTTTGAACAGCTCCGTGGAGCGGGCTTTGGTCAGGATGGCGGCGCCCTCGGGCAGCAGGTGAAGATGGACCATGCGGCGATCGTTGCTGTCGGATTTCTTTTCGAGAAATCCTTTTTTTTCCAGCAGCAATAACGTTTGCGATACGGTTCCCCGGGTCATGCCCAGATAATTGGCGAGCGCCGCCGGCGTATCGCTGTAACGATTGCAGCGGGATAAATAGTCCAGCACTTGAAAATGAACCGGTTGCAGTCCCAGCTCGGTGCATTTTTTACGTTCTTCCGAACGAATCAGCGCGGCCATCCGTTCTATCAATTCAAATATCTCAAGTTTTTCCATAATTTTCGACGATCCCGGTTAATTAATTATTGACAATAAGAGATATTCTATCATACTCTAAATATGCATCGAATCGATACTATATTTACAATCATTCAAGAAATTTTTTCGATGTAATTTCCAACGTCCGCTTTTGATTGAATGCGAAGATCGAAGCGCGGTTATTATACGATAATATCCTACTTTTAAGCTCCAATAGCATGCCGGTGCCTCGTCACCGGTTTTTTTGAGGAAAACCCAATGCCGATTTCACATGTCTATGACACCTATGCGAAAACAACCAAAGGAACGATCATGCACTTCGATGTGGTACTCGATGAACAGGATCAGGAGAAAGCCATTCGATACGCCAGGGAATGGCTGCAATCGATAGGAGAAGGAGATGCGACCGTGACCAGCGAAAACTGTTATTTTTGTCACAGCGCCGAAGCGCCCGCGGAACTCAGAAAACAAATCGACAGCCAGGGTTATGCCATTTATAAAATGGAAGGCTGCCCCAGGGATTAATCCACTGCGAACAGCTCTGTCTTTTCAATTGGCCGGTTTCGGACTTTCCTTCAGGTAACGGCGGCTCATTGTCAAACAGGGTTTAGAGCATTATCTTGTCGTGTGAGACGAATGCATTCGCTCTATCTCGTCCCGGCCATTCGGAGTCGCAACGCCGGCTTTGCCAATGGTGGAACTGACTGACAGAGCGTGCCTGGCCTTTCCGCTAAGCAATCCAACTCTTGCGGAAGCAAACCTGGCAGATTTTTGAAACCTGCCAGGTCTGTTATGGTTCCGATCCTTGTCTGTTTTGAAAAGCCGTCCGCTTTGACTGTCGACACCGGAGGTCCGAATTCATGCTCTTTCCAATGCCAGCGGGTAGCGGGCGGGATTGAGCGGACAACGGCAAGGCAACAAGCGGTCGAACTCCTGTTTGACCACGGTGTAACATTCGCACACCCGCTCTTCCAGACCCTCCCGGTGCTCGATCGTAATATGCCCGCGGCTGTAGCGGATCAAGCCGGCTTCCTGCAATTTTCCGGCCGCCTCGGTGATGCCTTCCCGGCGCACGCCGAGCATGTTGGCGATGAGTTCCTGAGTCATGACCACCTCATTGGACGGCAGCCGGTCCAGACTCAACAGCAGGCAGCGGCACAACTGCTGATCGATCGAATGATGGCGATTGCACACCGCCGTCTGCGAGATTTGCGTCAGCAACGCCTGGATGTAATGCAGCAGCAATTGGTGCAGCACGCCGTCCCGATTGAATTCGTTCTTCAACAAACTGCCTTTCAAGCGGTAGCAGTCGCCCGCGCTGCGCACCACGGCGCGGTGGGGCATGGTGCCGCCGCCGGTCAACAGAGCGACTCCGATCATCCCTTCGTTGCCGACCACCGCGATTTCGGCCGACGAGCCGTTCTCCAGCTCGTACAGCAGGGAGACGATGCTGGTCGTGGGAAAATAGGCGTAACACAAAGCATCGCCGGATTCGTACAGCACTTCGCCCGTCGGCATCGGCGCCGGTTCCAGGTGCGGCCGGATCCGGTCGAACACCTCGTCGGGCAAGGCGTTAATCAATAAGTTGTGTCTAGGCATAAGGTTTGGCCTCTTCTAAAGAAGGAACAGCGTTATGTCCATCAGACAGTGTTCCGTTAACAACCGTTAAGAAGACTCATGGGTTCCTGACCAGCCGAACTGAGAGTTGGTTAATAGCACTTCACGCAATCGGCTCAACCAAAAGCACCGCCGAAACCCGTCGAATCTTTAATTTAACGTTAATTTGGTTAGTAAAAACAAGACCATAGTGAAATTTATAGAACGTGGCAAAATTGTTAAGTTCAAGTTTTGGATGAATAGCGGTAGTTACTTACCGCTAATCATGAATTAGGCGCTATCTTGCCCTAACTGAAGCAAATTAACGGCGTATGGTATTGAATTACGCCGAAAATCGTCAAAAGTGCCGGTCAGGACCAAATAAAAAACCGATCGAAAGAAGGTCGCCGCGGCAAAACGGCTGAGCCTTCTGTCTGATACCGTACAGACCACAAAGAGTCGGTCCGGTATATTGAATTTGTTTTTGAACGAAATTCAGGAGGAACGCAGTTATGGACCCTATTTCGATAATCATAGGCCTGATCGTGATCGGTATCGTGTTATGGCTGGTCAATACTTACATTCCTATGGATCCAAGAATCAAGCAGATCTTGAACATCGTTGTGATCATTGTAGTAGTCAGTCAATTTAAATCAAAAGGATATATTGGGCTTGTAAGTCACTCTATAGTGGCATTGATGGTTACTGATTGAGGTCAAGCAATGCCAGCTCTTAAATACAAAGTCAATCTGACTGAAGACGAAAAGCGTGGCTTGGAAGCCATGATCAACAAAGGAAAAGCCGCGGCACGCCATCTGACACGCGCGCGAATTTTATTAAAAGCGGCAGCGGGTATTCAGGATAAAGACATTATCCAAGCTTTGGGTGTCTCGGAATCAATGGTGTTGACGACGCGCCAACGGTGTGTGGAAGAAGGCCCGGAAGCCGCCCTGAAAGAACGCCCCCGTCCAGGACGTGCCCCAAAACTGACGGAGAAGCAGGCCGCCCATATTATCGCCTTGGCTTGTAGTGAGGCGCCGACAGGGCATGATCACTGGACCTTGCGGTTGTTGGCGGACAAAGTGGTGGAATTAGCGTATGCCGACCGTTGCAGCTATGAAACCATCCGTCAGCTTTTAAAAAAACACTCTCAAACCCTGGCAGAAGCAAGAGTGGTGCATTCCCGAGGTGAGTGCTGAATTTGTCGCGGCGATGGAAGACGTGCTGGACCTTTATGAAGAACCCTACGATCCGTTGCGCCCGGTTGTGTGTTTCGACGAAAGTCCGAAGCAACTCATTGCGGAAGTCCGCCAACCTCTCCCGCCTGAGCCCGGTCAACCGGCCCGCTATGACACCGGCTATGAACGGAAAGGCGTCTGCGATTTGATGATGATCTGCGAACCTAAACGCGGTTTTCGGCAGGTGGACATCACCGCGCGGCGGACCAAAATCGAATTCGCGCACAGCATGAAGCATATCGCTGAACTTTATCCGGACGCGGCGGTGATCCGGGTGGTGCTGGACAATCTGAATACCCATAAAATGGCGTCTTTGTATGAAGCCTTTCCAGCAGAGCAAGCCCGTGAATTGGCGCGACGGCTGGAGTTCCACTACACGCCCAAGCATGGCAGTTGGCTAAACATCGCTGAGATCGAACTGGCCGTCTTGTCGAACATGTGTTTATCACAGCGGATACCGGACACAGAGAGCCTCCGGCGTGAGGTCGAAGCCAATATCCTACCGCGCAACACCAAGGCGACGCCCGTCAATTGGCGATTTACGACGCAACAGGCACGACGTAAACTGGCTCGCCTGTATCCTTGTGTTTCTTCGTGACTGACTAGTAGTCATTCTGTGGGTATTCAGTGCTTTTGGGCTTTAAGCCGGCTGATTGCAGATCCGCTCTCAAGAAATACAAAACGACTGTGTCTTTGCTTGAACGGTTTAACCACAACATTCAGTTCAAACCCGCCTGCCGAACGGCATTTCACTGATTGATTGTTTTCATTCACAGGAACAGGTTCATTTCGCTCATTTGCAAGACTGAGCACGAGCTTTTCGCCAGTTTAGAGGGATTTAAGCCGATAAAGGAGAGATAAGGTTCCGGCGCCGGCTGCTGTCGATCTTTTATTTTCAGCAGCCTATAGCCGTTTTATCAACATTCACTTTGAGGAATTGACCATGAAAATCTTGAATGCTTTACGAATAATTTCTGCCGATAAGGTGCTTGTGGCTTTATTGGTATCCGCTGTGACGGGACTGACCGCCTGCAAAGAAGAGGGACCTGCCGAAAAGGCGGGCAAAAAGGTGGATCAAGCCGTCGAAAAAACCAATGAAAATATCGAAAAACAATCGGAAGCCATACAGCAGAACGTGGAAAAGAGAGATGAAGCGATGGGGCGTAAATCCGAATCGCTCGGAGAATACGTGGACGACGCCACCATTACTTCCAAAGTAAAAGCGGAAATGATGGCCGACCCCTTGATTGGCGAAAACGACATCGAGGTGGTTACCGATAAAGGCATCGTGAAACTGACCGGTACGGTGAAGTCTCAACAGACGGCCGACAGAGCCGTTGAAATAGCCAACGGCATCAAGGGAGTGCAATCGGTGGAAAGCCATCTGCTGGTGAAAGCCGCGCCGTAAACCGGAAGACAGGCTTCCGGCGGCAGTTGGAGCGCCGATCGGGCGCCGTATCGACTGTTCGCCGGGAGCCGGCGAGATGCCCGAAACCGGCCATAAGATTCTCTCGATGGACGGGGATCGGGATCGAGTTTACAAACAATCCCGCTTTTTCCGGTAAATTCAGGGCTTGATAGCCGCCCCGGCCATTTTCATAAGGTCAATTCATTTACCTTATTGAGTTCGGAAGACAGCAATCTTAATTTGTCGGGCCGAGCCATTTTTTTGATGGCGCATTCCCGTTTGCCGGCGGAGCTGCGGTTATGCCCGGTTTCCAGATACACCAGACGTTGAGGCGGCCTTCCGCGGAAATATTTCGCTCCTCGCAATGTCGAGTGACGGCCGTAACGCCGGCGAATATCGGTAGTGATGCCGGTATAAAGGGTATTATCAGCGCAGAGAATGATATAAACGCTCCAGTTCATGCAAGGATCAAATTGCGGTGCCGAACCATGAACCGACCGCGCCGGTGAGGCCCATCGCCAGAGCGCCCCAAAAAGTGACGCGGAAGGCGCTCTTTACGATTCCGGAGCCACCGGTATAGGCCGCAACCGTTCCCAACAGGGTCAGGAAGAATAAAGAAGCCAGGACAACTGTCAAAACCAGATTCCGGGCAGGCATCAGCAGAATGATCGACAAGGGCAGCAAGCTCCCGGCCGCAAAGGTCGCGGCCGAGGTAACGGCCGCCTGAACCGGCCGGGCCGTGCCGGCGGCTGAAAAAATGCCCAGTTCGTCTCGGGCATGCGCGCCGAGAGCGTCGTGCTTCATCAACTGTACCGCGACCTGTTCGGCCAGAACGGGATCCAGTCCACGCAAAATGTAGATACGAGTCAACTCGTTCTGCTCGTAGTGCCTGTCTTCCGCCAGTTCCTTGCGTTCACGGGCCAAATCGGCCTGTTCGGTGTCCGCTTGCGAGCTGACGGAAACGTATTCGCCTGCCGCCATCGACAACGACCCGGCCACTAATCCGGCAATGCCGGCCAACAGAATCTCGTCCCGAGACGCCTGCGAGGCCGCGATGCCGACAATCAAACTGGCCGTGGAGATAATGCCGTCGTTGGCGCCCAATACGGCGGCCCGCAGCCAGCCGATGCGATGGGAACGATGTCTTTCCGAATGGAGTGTAGGCATTTTTGCAAGCCGTGATAAAAATTTTTCCGGAAAAGCCGGGAATCGTGCGAGCACTGCCGCCGTTTTCAAGCCGTTCAAAATCGCCCGCAGAGAAAGAACGGGCGACGTTTTTTCTTACTGTCCTCAAGGAACGGCAGCCTACCGGTCATACCGCTACCGTAAAAATGCCTTGTTCTACCTCCGGTTCGACGAGAGTTGCCGGAGTTATTTAACCTTGACCAGTTCCTTGCCGTTGCTGGAAAAGCGGCAAATGCCCGTGACAAAGTTGTCGCAGTCTTTGGACTGTTCGATTTTTGCGCCGGTCGGGCTCAGAGTTACCTTCAACTGACAGGAGGTCGCCTCGCTTCCCGAATGCTGTTTGAAGACCAATACATTGTCGCTCTCCATCCTGCCTTCGCCGGCCATTTCGCCGGAACAGGCTCGTGCGTCCGTCTCGTTGGCGTTGGGTTCAAAGTTGACGTCGGCGCTGGCAGTGATCTTGTCGTCGATTTTGGTGATTTTCAAATGCTGGACATGGTTGCCGTCGCGCAGCACATAATGATCCGTGACCGCATAGGCTGCATGGGACGCCAGCAAAGTAGCCGCTAAGATCAAACTTTTCTTCATGGATTCGCTCCTTTTGTGATGATTATTATAAATTCAACGGGAAATGGGGCCTCTGTGCGAGAGCAATGCCGTTAAGTTAAAAAGAGGAATTCGTCATTCCGGCAAAGAATGCCGGAATCCAGATGCCAGGGATGGCAAGCTTTAATACATCCTTGTAGTCTGTATCTCGGCAATCCATGCCGAAATGACGGCTTAACTTAACGGCATTGTGTGCAAGGGTCGGCCTGCATGCGGTTTTTGAGACCGTCGCCGAAGAAGCCCATTCTGCCGAGCATCATTTTACCTCAGAGAAGGTTATCGTCCCAAGGAGATCGACATCAAATTCGTCGATAAAAGCTTTTCTCCGGAACGGCCGGGGATTAGCGCTTAAGGGGGACGACGGAACCGTCTTCGATGGAGATTTCGAAAGCCCGCCCGAAGCCGGCCACATAGCGTCCGCTTTCCGGCGACAACTCGAACAAATGAAAATCGGGCAACGAGCGCAAAAGGGCGACCGTTTGTCCGAATTGTTCCTGGAGCCGGTCCAGTTGTTGCGTATAACTTTGTTCGGTCCGAGAAATTTCACGCGCCCGGCACTGAAAGGTTGCGCGTTCGCGCGCAAATGGATTGCGGGATTGGGCTTCCGGTTCCATCACCATCACCGAAGCTTTCGGATTATTGCGTAAATGGGCGGTGTGGACGGCCAATTCGCTGACGAAAATATAAAACCGGCCCTTAGGGTCCCGGATGAAGGGAGCGTAGCTGACGTCCGGACGGCCTTCTGGAGAAACCGTCGCGAGCAGCAGCGTTTGCCGGGAATCCAACAGCCGGCGCAAATCCTCAGACAGGACCGTGAAATCTTCATTTTCGCGGGTTTCATGCATGATTTTGTTTTTTCTCCGGAGATTTCCCGAGCCTGTCGCGGGGCAGTACGGTTTAATCTATAAAGAGCTCGAATGAAAAACGGCCATTTTTTCGATTTGCATGTCCCGAAAAGCATAGGGAATGCCGCCGGTGCCGTAGCCGGATTGCTTAAGCCCCGCAAACGGCATCCAGTCGACGCGAAAGGCGGTATGATCGTTGATCATCACCGCCGAGGCCGCCAGATGTTTGTAGGCGTACAGGGCGGTATCGAGCGAGCGGGTGGCGATCGCAGCCTGGAACGCATAGGGCAGGGCATTGGCCTGTTCTATGGCGTCGTCCAGGTCTTCGTAATCGTAAACGCAGATGACCGGGCCGAAAATTTCCAACTGGCTGACTTTGCTGGTTTTGGGCGGATTATACAACACCGTCGGCTGATACAGCGAGGAAGAAAGCCGTTTGCCGCCCGCTTTCAACAGGGCATTTTCAGTTACCGCTTCGTCGACCCAGGCTTCGATGCGGTCGACTTCGCGGCTTCGGATCAACGGCCCCACCTCGGTGGCGGCATCGGCCGGATCACCCACTTTCAATTGTTCCGCCAGCCGAGCCAGTTCGGCCGCTACCGTTTCGGCTACGGAGCGATGGGCAAAAATGCGCTGCACGGAAATGCAGACTTGTCCGGCATGATAAAAACCGCCTTTGATCAATAATGGCAACATTTTCTCAAGGTCCGCATCCTCGGCGATAATGACCGGCGCCATACCGCCATGTTCCAGCGCCGTCCGGGTTCCGGGCGCCAGTTTCGAGCGCAGCCGCCAACCGGTCTCGGCGCTGCCGATAAAGCTGAAAAAAGCAACGCGCGGATCGGTCACCAACTGTTCGGCCACGTGAAGGTCTTCCATCATGACGGGCTGGCACCATACCATCGGCAAACCCGACTGATGAAATATTTCGGCCAGGGCAAAAGCGGACAAGGGCGTCTCCCGGGCCGGCTTGACGACGACGGGGCAACCGGCAGCGATGGCCGGCCCGATCTGATGCACGATCAGATTAATCGGGTGATTGAACGCGCTGACGGCCGCTACGGGCCCGATAGGCTCCTTATGGGTAAACGCCAGCCGGTGCATGGAAGCGGGATTCAATTGCATCGGTATTTCCGTTCCCCATCCGGTGCGAATGCAGTCGATGCAAATTTTAATGCCGTCGATGGCCCGGCCGAGTTCGACCCGGGTATCCGCATACGGCTTGCCGCCTTCGGCCACCGCCAGCGCGATCAGATCCTCGGAACGCGCCATCATGGTTTGCGCCACCCGTTCCAGAATGGCGATCCGCACATAGGCAGGAAGCCAGTTTTTCCGGTCGCGGAAAACCGCATCCATATTGGCCAGGGCCTGTTCGGCGCCTTTTGGGTCGATCGTTTCCACCGAACCGACCAGTTTCCCGTCGTAAGGAGAGAAAACTTCGATCAAACCGGCCGGTTCGGCGTGGGGTACTTTGATTGAATAATGCATGATTGGGGCCTCAACAAGTCTCAAGGAGCGCAATTGTCAACCATCGGAGCTATTCGAGTAGACCATCAAATTATCCAGTAATTCATAAGAAAAAAGTAATGTACTGAATAAATACCGCTTATCCAGGCATTTCGGATAAAACCGGAGTGGGCCTTCTCTAAAAGTGAAGGATTCTTTCCGATCCGATGGGGAGCTGTTAAAATCCGAACCGGCTATCTCTCGAACTTTGCAGGCGGCGACGTCGATGTCCGATCATCCTTGAAAAGGCCGGATCCCATGAAAGCGATGGTATTGAAAAAACTCTGCGATCTGAAAGTCGATCCGTGCCCTCTGGAGCTTGAGGAACTGCCGGTTCCCGTCCCGGGAAGCCGCGATCTTCTGCTGAAAGTTTCCACCTGCGGCGTATGTCACACCGAGCTCGACGAGATCGAGGGCCGAACGCCGCCCAGGCTGCCGGTCGTCCTCGGGCATCAGGTCGTGGGCCGGGTCGTCTCGGCGGGCAGCGACACCGGTTTATTCCGGACAGGCGATCGGGTCGGGGTGGCCTGGATCTTTTCCGCTTGCGGCGCCTGCAAGTTTTGCCTGGCCGGCAACGAAAACCTGTGCCCGATGTTTACGGCCACAGGCCGCGATGCCGACGGCGGCTACGCTCAATACATGGTGGTCCCCGAAGCGTTTGCGTACTCGATACCGGAGTATTTTTCCGATGCCGAAGCGGCGCCTTTGCTGTGTGCCGGAGCGATCGGCTACCGGTCGCTGCGCCTGACCGGCCTCAGGAACGGCCAGCGGCTCGGCTTGACCGGATTTGGCGCGTCCGGCCATCTGGTGTTGAAAATGGCCCGGTTCCGCTATCCCGATACCGCTATTTTCGTCTTTGCCCGCAGCGCCGAAGAAAGGGCGTTCGCGCTGGAACTCGGCGCCGTCTGGGCCGGAGACGGCAGCGAAGCGGCACCTGACAAACTGGACGCCATCATCGACACCACCCCGGTCTGGGAGCCGGTCGTGCAAGCTCTGACCCAGCTTGAAGCCGGCGGAAGGCTGGTGATCAATGCGATCCGCAAGGAAGGAGACAAAAAGAGCTTGCTGGATCTGGATTATCCGGTGCATCTGTGGCTGGAAAAGGAAATCAAGAGCGTTGCCAACATCACCCGCCGCGACGTCGACGAATTTTTAAGCCTGGCCGAAGCGATGTGCTTGAAGCCGGAGGTTCAACTGTTCGGCCTGGAACAGGCGAACGAAGCGCTGCTTCAGTTGAAGACAGGGCGAATTCGCGGGGCCAAGGTGCTCGTCATCGATTAGAAACGCCCGCATCGATTTCAGGCTCATCGAGTTCATCGCCGGTTAAGGGAGTAGCCGTCAAAAATCGGCTGATCTGATCCATGTCGGCCGCGGTCAGATTGCTCGACAGTTGCTTCAAACGGATGCTGTTGATCACGTAGTCGTAACGAGACCGGGAAAGATCGCGCCTGGCCCTGTACAAGAACCTTTGCTCGGTCAGCACGTCCACCATCGTCCGGGTGCCCACCTGAAAACCCGCCTCGGCGGCGGTGAGCGCGGTTTCCGCCGATACCACCACGGCCTTGAAGGCTGCCACTTGGCTCAGATTGGCCATGACTCCTCGAAAGGCATCCTTGACCTGTCGTTTGATCGACCGTTTCGTCGCGATCAGGTTTTCTTTGGCGGCTTCGTATTCGAATTGGGCCTGGCGTATTCTCGAATTGACCGCTCCGCCTTCGAACAAAGGCAGGTTCAATTGCACGCCGACGCTCTGGGTATCGCCCCGAAAACCGAAACTGCTGTTGACGTCGGAGGCGTTGTAGGAGGCGATCACGTCCAGTTGCGGCAGATGGCCGTTGCGCTGCAGGTCGATCGACTTGCGCGCCGACTCCGCCTGGTTCAAAGCCGCGATGACATGGTAATTGTCGAGTTCGGCCCTGTGGCTCCATTCCGAAAGGATCGCAGGCTCCGGCTTTTTCAGCGGCAACCGGTCGCTCAAGGCATCGAGGGTTACCTCCTGTTCGCCGATGATTTCATATAAGGCTTCCCTGGCATTATCCACCTGGTTGATGGCTTCTATCTCGCTGGCGCCGGCCTGATCGAAGCCGGCCTGGGCTTCATTGACGTCGGTAATGGCGGCAATGCCGACTTCGAACTGCTGCTTGACCTGATCCAGTTGCTTGGCGATGGCGTCTTTTTCCGCCCGGATAAAAGACAGATTGTCCTGCGCGGACAGAACATTAAAGTAAGCTTCCGTCGTTCTCGTCATCAAATTCTGAAGCTCTGCCTGATAGTTCGCTTCGGCCTCGGCTATCCGGTTTTCCGACTGGCTGAGTTGGATCCAGTAGTCCCAGTGAAACAGGGGCTGGGTGATGTTCAGGCTGAACGTATGGCTCCAGAAATCCTGATTGACCTGGAGGCCGCGGAAATCGAAAGCTCCCGCTCTTTTATTGTGCAGATAATCCTTGCTGCTGGTTCCGGTCGCGGTAATCACGGGAAAAAAGCGCGCGGTGCTTTGATTCTTCGATTCGCCGACGGCGGCCTGCCGGGCTTCGCTCTGCTTTAATGCAGGGTCGTTTTGCAAGGCCAGTTGATGGATTTCCGATAAATTCTGGGCTTTTATCGATGGGGTTCCGGCTAGAAAAATTACGAGAGCAGCAAGTTTCTTTAATCCAAAGTGCCTGATCATGGTCCAGGATGGCTGATGAGGAAGCCCATTGTCCGGTTTAATGGGCATTTAATGGGCTGATGCTATTATGTAAGGTTGTTTTTCAACTGTCTTTTCCGATATCACTATAACGCATGAATCCGCTATTTAAAATTTTCTTTTTATTCGCAACAGCAGCTCAATTAAGCGGTTGCGCCAGCTTCGGCAAGGGCATGGTCGAGGCTTATCTCGAGAAACAGCAAACGGTCGACAGCCGCCTTTGCGAGGTCTGGGGCAAACCTTTCGACGGCATCGAACCGTATCTGGACAATGCCAGAGGAAGAATGAAGGTACTGATGGTGCACGGCGTGGGCGACCATTTGCCGGGTTATTCCACCCAGTTTCTTGAAAAACTGGCGCAAAAGCTCGATTTGCCGGTCATGGCGGCCAGGCAAAAAAACATCAAACTGACCAGCCGGACGGAAACCGGAAAAAAACTCGGAAATTTGAGAATCAACCGTTTGTTAAGCAGGGATAGAAGAAAAGAGTTGCTCTTTTATGAACTGACCTGGTCGGAAATCACGGCGTACCAGAAAGAAGTGCTGGCCTACGACAATTCCGGCGAGTATTCCTTCCGCCGGGCAAAAATCAACGATCTAATGAAAAAATTCTCCAACGATACAGGTCCCGACCCGATCATTTATCTGGGCGAGAGCCGGGAGGATATTCTGGTATCGTTCGCTCAAGCATTTTGCTGGATGACCAAAAGCGACTGGAAAAGCCTGCCGGACGACGTCATGCAAGCCTGTTCCTTCAATGAAGATAGTGCGCCGGCCAACATTCGCAACGACCAGTACGCGGTGATTTCGCACAGTCTCGGCAGCCGCATCACCATCGACGGCATGCAACGCATTGCTTCGATCATTGACGAACGGGACCCCGATTTCAGAAATGCCTTGAAAAACAAGGAAATTCCCATTTACATGATGTCCAATCAGTTGCCGATGCTGCAACTCGGCCGGAAGCTGCCCGAGATCAGCAATCAGAAAGCAGCCTATTGCCGGCCCGAAGGCGAAAAATTCAACGAACGCATCATCAGCAAAACGCCGATCATTGCTTTCAGCGATCCGAACGATTTGCTGAGTTACGCGATTCCGCACGGTTTTGCCGAAAAATATCTGGACTCCCGTTTATGCATCGACGTGACCAACATCAACATCAACGTCGCCACCATTTTTGACGCCTTCGGACTCGGCAAACTGGCCAATCCTCTGGATGCCCATATCGGCTACGATACCGACGATAGGATCATTGCGCTGATCGCCAAAGGCATCGGCAATCACCACACCGATCAACTGGTTCTGGACCGCTGCAGGTGGGTTGAGACCATTGATTGAGGAAAAGAATCAAACAGAAACTTTTAAATATTCTGAAACTATAATAATTAGACTCTGCTCAGTAAATATAACCTATTGAATAAAAATAATTATTAAGCGTTATTTGCTCTAATTAATGCACGTTGGTGCTGGGTAAACGGGACAAACCGGTCGACTTGGGTGCCAAACTCGGCGTCAGTCTAACCGGCGAGAGCTTGGCCCATGTCGATCACCTGCGTTGGGAGGCCTTCCATGAAGGGCTGGACTTGACGGCATCAGTGGAAGCTTACCGGGATCGCTACGGGTGCTCTCCGGAACAGGTGTTCGCCGATCCCGGCAAAAGCCTGACAACCCTTATCGAATTGCGCTGGGAGATCAGACAATAAGGCCGATAATATTTTTATCCCCCTCAGTCCTTTCCGCGGCTATGGTCCGTGAAAATACTCAATAACCCTTATGACCCAGCGACTGAGCCTACTAACCGAATGCCGACCAAATCGCGCGGCCTGATTTTAAGGCCCGATGCCGAGCAGTCGGCCGCGGAAGTTTCCGGTTTCAGACGCACGGTCACTTTCTGCTTAGTTCTCTGATTTTCACAAACGGCGCTTTGCAGGGTGAATCCGCTCGCCGTCGCTTTCACGGAGCGGCTGTTGAACTGAACCGTACCCTGCAAACGGACGCCGACCTTGTCGTTCTCGCTGACGGACAGGCCGGCTTTGACGCAATCGGCCGACGTCGATCCGGGCTGGACGGAAACGAGCACTTTCTGTCCCGTCGTCAGATTTTTTAGACTATTGAAGCCTTCATGTTAGTCCGGCATATGAGGCATTTTTTCTGGGCAACATAACCCATTATGGACCTAATGCCGGTCACCATCGGCAGTCCGGCATTCCGCTTAGAATATCCGTGGCTTTCCGTCCTTGCCTTACGACGGTTTAGCTTCAATTAATTTGGGATCCCGGGATTTTCTGTTCAATGCTTGGGAGCGACCCTTATGGACTTTACCAGACTGATCAGTTCTTTTCTGCTACCATCTGCGACGCACGAAGACATCACTCGCGCCATTGTCATCCCCCGGGACCAAGTTGCTGGCATCGGAGCCAAACGCCACGAAGCGGCCGTCGGCGGAAATTGAAGATTGGTAACTGGAACCGTTGCTTTCAAATCCCGAACTATCTACCGACACACGTTGGGTCACCCCCTTATTGAGGTCGCGAATGAAGATATCAGGTGAATTGTTGGTATCCTCCTCCACAAAGTTACTGGCAAATGATTCAAACGCCACAAAATGACCATTGGCTGAGATGGAGGGATTGAGGCTACCGAAGGAGCCGTTGTCTTCAATTCCCGTGCTATTCAATGAGACGCGTTGTGTTGCCCCCGTTTTTAGATCGTGGAGGAAGACGTCAAAAGTGTCGTTATTGTCTTCTTCGACCAGGTTGCCGGCTTCGGATGAAAATACCACGAAACGGCCATTAGCCGACATGGCAGCCGGGCCAATACTGCTGCCATTGCCTTCAACTCCCTGACTATCGATGGAAACGCGTTGAGTCACGCCGGTTTTAAGGTCGCGTACAAAGACGTCGGTTCTTCCATTATTGTCGTTTTCGACCAAATTGTTGGCATAAGATGCGAACGCAACGAAGCGACCATTGGCAGAAAGAGAAGGACCGTAGCTGTATTGATTGCTTTCATCCCCAAAACTGCTCAGGGACACCCTTCGTGTGGTACCGATTTTAAGGTCGCGAACAAAGATGTCCGCTACTCCATTGTTATCGCCAGTGACCAAATTGCTGGCATAGGATACAAATGCCACGAAACGCCCATTGGAGGAAATTGCGGGCCAATAACTTTCGAGATTAGCCTCTCTTCCCGCGCTGTCTACGGACACTCGTTGAGTTACGCCAAGTTTCAAATCACGCACAAAAATATCCATCCAGTTATTGTCATCCCCAGGGACCAAGTTGCCGGCATCGGAAGCAAACGCCACGAAGCGGCCATCGGCGGATATGGCGGGTGACAGATAACTCCCATTATTACCTTCTATCCCTTTGCTGTTAACGGAAACTCGTTGTGTCAGGCCGGTTTTAAGATCGCGCACGAAAGTGTCTGTTACGCCGTTAGAATCTTCGGAAACCAGGTTACTGGCATCGGAATTAAACACCACAAAACGGCCGTTGGCGGACATGACGGATCCAGTACTGCCGCCATTACCTTGTACTTCCGTACTGGATACCGACACTCGACTAGTACTGGGCGGAGCGGCTAAAGTTGTAGAGATGGGGGATAGTGCAATATTTAAAGCGCTCACAATAGCCAGAGCGGCCCATTGATTGAAAAACGGTAGTTGGGTTTTCATGGAGAATCACCTTCATTTTATCAGTGAGTGACCCTAACGCTGGCCATTATCGGCAGTCCGGCTTTCCCACAAGGATCCGCGACTTTCTGTCCCTACCTTGCGATAGGTTTGGCTTTGATGAATGATCAGTCGCTTTTTACTCTGTTCTTATTAACATTTCAACTGAGTGTTTTAGTCATCTTTAAATCTTAGAGCTTGCGCCTGATAGAATGAAAATGAGACAAAACCGATTAAGTTGCTCAGCGCAAATGCACCTTGATCCGATGGCGAGGCTCCTCCGGTTGAAACCAACGTTCAATCGCGAGACCTCAAACCGGAGCGCCAAGGAGCCCCGATTGAGCAAGATTTCACTGTAAGCATTGCCAATGCTTGATTTTGTAGCGTCGTTTCTTTGGATTCATACTTTTAATCCCAGCCGACGGTCTGATAACCTCGCTCTTGCAAACATCGGTTTACGAAATTCTCAAAGGCAGGACTGCGGTCCGGTTCGCTAAACAGCCAGTGCAATAGGCCGGTGGTCGCGCCGGCGGCCGCCCCGATCGCCGATCCGGAACCCGCCGCGCCCACCACCGCACCGCCCACGGCACCCGAAGCCGCACCGACGGCAGCGCCTCCGGCGGTCTGAGCGGCCGCCTTTCCGGCGCCGCCGCTATCCGAATCGGCCCCGGCCGCTTCGGCCAGATCCATGCAAACGTCGATGTCGCGTTGCGCAGTTTCAGCTCCGACCGCGTTGTAGTGCGCGTTGGGATAAAGAACCGGCCGGGTCGAGGCGCAGCCTTCCAGCATCAGGGCAAGGGCAAGAGACAAAATAGCAAGAGACAAAATAAACTTGGACATGAGGCTCTCCCATTTCAGAGGACAAGGGTATGCCAATGCAGTCATGGAATCAGGCGGCAAGCAACCGGCTGTATTCTCGCCAGCATCGAATTTAACGATCGACTCAACGCCTTGAAGTCGTTATAGATTACTAAAATTGAGCAATTAATTGAATTTTCTTGCAGACTTTCCGTAATTTTCCATACCCGGTCGAATCAGCTTGGACTCTCATCAGTTTAAATCGATACAGTTATCCTGAAGGCCGGAATGCCTGTGAAAATTAAAGTAAATCGCTAAATAGAATCGATCAAATAGAGGTCGGTTTCCTGAATTGATGGAAATTAGATAATGGGCTGGCAAACGGGTTCATTTTCAATGATTGTTGCTTTAGGGTGCAAAAGCTCAGGGTGCCATCGCCGATGGCGAGCTTGGGCATTTTCTATAGGTTGTGAATCGGCAAGTCCTGCACCGTTGATGCCGGGCGAGATTCAGCCCCGCATCATTTCATTAAATAATAAGCGCTCGCGGCAATCAGCAACTGCAAGAATGCCAGACCCCAAAAATAAAGCCCGAAAAGCACCGCTTTGACCTGCCGGGGCTGTTCGGACGAATAGCCTTTAACGATCATCCAGCCGCCGAGCGCCGACAGTGAAAGAATGATGACGCCGGCCAGGGCTATGTTCATCGTCAATCCTTGACCGGGGCCGGCGCCAGCACGACGCGTGAGCCGTTCGATTCGGCCGGGCTGACGACGCCGGCGGCTTCCATTTCCTCGATCATCGTGGCGGCCCGGTTGTAACCGATCTTGAAGCGCCGCTGCACGCTGGAAATCGAAGCCTTGCGCGTTTCAGTCACGAATTGTACGGCTTGATCGTACAGGGAGTCGGTTTCGGAGTCGCCGTAACTGCCGCCGCCATAACTGCCGCCGTCCCCGGTGTCGGAAACGTCCCGGGTAATTTCTTCGAGATAATTGGTCGGCGCGGTCTGTTTCAGGAACTCGACTACGCGATGCACTTCGTGGTCGTCGACAAAAGCGCCGTGCGCGCGGATGGGAATGCTGGTGCCCGACGGCAGGAACAGCATGTCGCCGTTGCCCAGAAGAGCCTCGGCACCGCCCTGATCGAGAATCGTGCGGGAATCGATCCTTGAAGACACCTGAAAGGAAATCCGGGTGGGCACGTTGGCCTTGATCAGGCCGGTCAGAACGTCCACCGACGGACGCTGCGTGGCCAGAATCAAATGAATGCCGGCGGCACGGGCTTTCTGCGCCAGCCGGGCGATCAGCTCTTCCACTTTTTTGCCGACGATCATCATCATGTCGGCCAGCTCGTCGATGATGATGACAATGCTGGGCAGCATCTGTAGATGAGGAATTTCTTCGCCTTCGGCAAGCGGATTGAGCGGTTGGAACATCGGATCGCGAATGGTTTCCCCTCGGGCTTCGGCGTCCAGAATCAATTGATTGAAGCCGGCCAGATTTCTGACGCCCATTTTCGACATCAGCTTGTAGCGCCGCTCCATTTCGGCGACGGCCCAGCGCAAGGCGTTGCTGGCCTCTTTCATGTCGGTGACGACGGGCGTCAACAAATGCGGGATGCCTTCGTACACCGACAGCTCCAGCATTTTGGGGTCGATCATGATCATCCGGACCTGTTCCGGAGTGGCTTTATAGAGCAGGCTGAGAATCATCGTATTGATGGCGACCGATTTGCCGGAACCGGTGGTGCCTGCGACCAGCGCATGCGGCATTTTGCCGAGATCGGCGATTAGCGGCGCGCCGGAGATGTCCTTGCCCATGGCCAGCGTCAGCAGAGACTTGGACTTACTGAAAGCGGCCGAGGCCAGGCACTCCCGCAAACTGACCATTTCCCGTTCGCGGTTGGGGATTTCCAGGCCGATGACCGATTTGCCGGGGATCACCTCAACGATGCGCACGCTGGTGACGGACAGGGCCCGAGCCAGGTCTTTCGACAGCGTGCTGATGCGGCTGACTTTGACGCCGGCCGCAGGTTGCAGCTCAAAGCGGGTGATCACGGGACCCGGCAGAAAACCCACCACTTCGACGGTGACGTTAAAATCCTGCAGGATGTTTTCAACCAGCCGCGACATTTCTTCCAGATCGCTCTGGGTGTAACCTTTTACCCGCGTATCGCGATTATCCAGCAACTCCTGGGCGGGCAGGACGCCCATGCCGGCATCGAAGCTGACGGTTTGCGGTTTTTTGGCCGACGGTTTCGAAGTTTTTTCGGGTACGGCATTGGGTTTTTCCGGAATGACGGTCGGTTTTGCCGGAGCCTTAGGCATGCCGGCCGCTTTTTCCGGAGCATTAGCGGAGAAGGAAGGCGTGCTTTTGGAAAGAGAGGGTTGTGAAACCGGGCGGTTCTCTTGTCCTGAATGTTCGTGCCGCAAATGGGCGGCACTGTGAAATACGACTCGGCAGAGAAAGACGGTGTATTTTCCGATGAGGTCGAGCAGCGCCAGCCAGGAGAGCTTGGTCACCAGCGTGATGCCGGCCAGAAGACCCACGATTAAAAACAGCGTCGCTCCCGAATTGCCGAACATGATGACCAGCGCATTGCCGATTTCCTGGCCGATGATGCCGCCGGTGCTGTTGGGCAGTTCGACTTTGATCCTGAGCAGATACAGATTGGCCAAGGCGGCACCTGAAACGATCGTCGTAAGGATGCCCAGCCACTGAAACACCAGGGTCATTTTCTGCAACGCTTGATTGCGCTGCCGGTAAATGCTGTATCCCTGCCAGAAAATGATCGCCGGGCACAAGTAAGCGATCAACCCCAGGAAGCTGAGGCTGAAATCGGCCAGCCAGGCGCCGAAAACGCCGCAGGCATTGCTGATGGTCTGCACTGTGCCGCTATGAGTCCAGCCTGCGTCTTCATTGCTGAAAGTCACCAGGGAAATCAAAAAAAACAATGCACAGGCTAAAAAAATCAAGACAGCGATTTCACGCAAACCACGAACCGTTTTTTCTTCCATCACAGCAGACATGTTGTTACTCAAATGAATTAATTCCGACAAAACATGATTATAGATTATCTATTGCGTATTTTACATGAATAATAACTTCAGGAGTAACCGGCTTTTTAGGGAGATTTTCACCTGGAACGGCTTGATTTTGAAGTTTACGAAACCCATATTCCTCTTCATAATTTGTTGCAGTTTTCCTATCTTGCTTTTCATCGAGGTTTTTCATGAGCGACTCCAAGCACTGCCGATTATTAATTCTTGGTTCCGGTCCGGCCGGCTACACGGCGGCGGTCTATTCCGCCCGGGCCAATCTGAAACCGGTGATGATCACCGGTCTCCAGCAAGGCGGGCAATTGACCACGACGACGGACGTGGACAATTGGCCCGGCGATGTGGAAGGTCTGCAAGGGCCCGATTTGATGGAAAGAATGCGCCAACATGCCGAGCGCTTCGATACCGAAATCATCTTTGACCATATCCATACCGCGGATCTGTCGGTCAGACCTTTCAAACTGAGCGGAGACGCCGGCAGTTACACGTGCGATGCTTTGATTGTCGCTACCGGTGCTTCGGCTCGCTATCTCGGTCTGGAGTCGGAGGAAGCCTACAAGGGCAAAGGGGTTTCCGCTTGCGCGACCTGCGACGGATTCTTTTACAGAAACAAGCCGGTGGCCGTGATCGGCGGCGGCAATACCGCGGTGGAAGAGGCGCTTTATCTGGCTAATATTGCTTCGCAAGTCACGATTGTCCATCGCCGCGATAAATTCCGTTCGGAAAAAATTCTGTCCGACAAACTGATTGAAAAATCCAGAAGCGGCAACGTCTCCATCGAATGGAACCATACGCTGGATGAGGTGCTCGGCGACGACATGGGCGTGACCGGCATCAGAATCAAGAACACTCTGGACGGTTCGACCAAAGAGCTCGACGTACACGGGGTATTCATCGCCATAGGCCACACGCCCAATACCGAGATCTTTGCAGGACAACTGGAAATGCTGAACGGTTACATCAAGGTCAGGAGCGGCATTGCCGGCAACGCAACCGCTACCAGCGTGGAAGGCGTTTTTGCCGCCGGTGACGTCATGGATTCGGTGTACAAGCAGGCCGTCACTTCAGCCGGGGCGGGCTGCATGGCCGCGCTGGATGCGGAAAAATATCTGGACGAATTGAAATAGCAGGAAGATGGCCGGTCAAAGTCGATAAATTGAGAGGACCCGAAAGACGCCACTTGCCGCAGCGAAGTATGCAACTGACCATCCTCGATCCGGATAACCCCGAGCAGGAATTTCCCGCTCTGGAGAAAGCGTTGCGCGAGCCCGACGGCTTGCTGGCGGTCGGCGGATGCTTGTCCGTCTCCCGCTTGCTCAATGCTTATCGGCACGGCATTTTTCCCTGGTACAATGCGGGCGAGCCCATTTTATGGTGGTCGCCCGATCCCCGGTTGGTATTATTCCCGGATCAAATCAAAGTTTCCCGAAGCCTTAGAAAAACCATAAGAAGGCAAAAATTTTCGGTCAGTTACGATCAGGCGTTCGACGCAGTGATTGCCGGTTGCGCAGACATTCGAAAAGGCAGTCTGGGGACCTGGATTACCCAGGACATCAGCCGTGCCTATAAGGATCTGTTCCGGCTCGGCATAGCTCATTCGGCGGAGGCATGGCACAAGGGCAAACTGGTGGGAGGGTTATACGGTATTGCCCTGGGCCGGGTGTTTTTCGGTGAATCGATGTTTCATACCATGACGGATGCCTCCAAAGTGGCTTTCGTCACTCTGGTCGAACAACTCGAAGAATGGGGATATCAACTGATCGATTGCCAGGTGCATACCGAGCATCTGGAAAGTCTGGGTGCCGTGGAAATCGACAGAAGAGATTTTGTCGAATTACTTGCCCGCTATTGTGAAGCCTCCGCCAAGACCGAGGCCTGGAGTAAGCAATGACTTCCATCCCTTTGATTCTGACCCAGGCGCATCCCTGTAGTTATCTGGAGGGAAAACAGGCGCAATCGCTTTTCGTTCATCCGGCCTGCCGGTTAACGACGCCGATCTACGCCCAATTGCTGGAGCTGGGTTTTCGCCGGAGCGGTGACGAGGTTTATGCGCCGCGTTGTGCGAAATGTTCGGCCTGCCTTCCGGCAAGAGTGGCGGTGGAAGAATTCAAGCCCGACAGAAGCCAGAAACGCTGTCTGAAAAAGAACGGCAATACGCGCGTCGTGCTGAAACCGGCCATTTTTGAAAAAGCCCATTATGAAATGTATCTGCGCTACCAGCATTTCAAGCACGAAGGAGGCGCGATGGCGGATGCCGGTCCGGCCGATTATCTTGATTTTCTCGGAAGTTCCTGGTGCGACACTCAGTTTGCCGAATTTTCGATCGGTGACGAACTGTCGGCGCTGGCGGTCATCGACCGGTTCGACCAGTCCTGGTCGGCGGTTTATACCTTTTACGAGCCCAAGTTTTCCGAATACAGTCCCGGTATGTACGCGGTTTTATGGCAAATCGAGCAAGTTCTCCGGCTTCAGAAAAAATTTCTGTATCTCGGCTTCTGGATAAAAAATTGCCGGAAAATGTCTTATAAAAGTATTTATCAACCCTTGCAATTGTACGTAGGGCAGGAATGGGTCGATTTTGCATCGGCTGAGAATTAATTCCAGGGCTCGCGTGGGGCTACTGTTGTTAAATCCGGTGTTATGATATTATTTAGCGTTTTAACAACCAGGACCAACTTTATGGCTAAAGAAGATCAGATCGAAATGGAAGGCAAGGTTATCGATACCCTTCCCAATACCATGTTCCGGGTACAACTCGAAAATGGTCACATTGTCACCGCGCACATTTCCGGAAAGATGCGCAAGCATTATATCCGCATATTGACGGGGGATACCGTCAAGGTGGAATTGACTCCCTACGATTTAACCAAAGGCCGGATTACTTTCCGCATGCGTTAATTCCATAGAATGGAAAAAACGCATGCTTCCGGTTCCGCTGTCTTACGACACTGTCAACTCTTTGCTTTCGATAGAAAAAGCAAGGTCGTTATTTTCCACGTATATCCGCACATGGCCACCGTTCGCCAATTTGCCGAACAATAGGTCATTCGCCAGCGGCTTCTTAATTTTTTCCTGAATCAGACGGGCCATCGGCCGGGCGCCCATTTTCGGATCGCAGCCGTGTTCGGCCAGCCACAAACGGGCATCGGCATCCAGGTTCAGAGTCACCTTTTTTTCGGTAAGCAACGCTTCCAGCTCGAAGATAAATTTATCGACGACGTGCCCGACAATGGAGATGTCCAGCGGTTTGAACTGAATGATGGCATCCAGGCGGTTACGAAATTCCGGCGAGAAGCCTTTCTCGATCACTTTCAAGCTGTCGGTGGCATGATCCTGTTGCATGAACCCGATCGAAGCCCGGCTGCCTTCCTCAGAACCGGCATTGGTCGTCATCACGATAATGATGTTGCGGAAGTCGGCTTTCCGTCCGTTGTTGTCGGTCAGCGTGCCGTGATCCATCACTTGCAGCAGCAGATTGAAGACGTCCGGATGGGCTTTTTCCAGTTCGTCCAGAAGCAGCACCGCATGCGGATGTTTGGTGACCTGTTCGGTCAGCAAGCCGCCCTGGTCGAAGCCGACGTAGCCCGGAGGCGCGCCGATCAGCCTGGAAACGGTGTGCCGTTCCATGTATTCGGACATGTCGAAACGGATCAGCTCCACGCCGAGGATTTTCGCCAACTGGCGGGTCACTTCGGTTTTTCCGACGCCGGTCGGGCCGGCAAATAAAAACGCACCGATGGTTTTTTGCGTTTCGCGAAGCCCCGCGCGCGACAATTTGATCGCCGAAGCCAGTGCCGAAATGGCTTCATCCTGACCGAAGACCAGCATCTTGAGATTCTTTTCCAGATTGGCCAGTTTGTCTATTTCATTGATGGAAACCGACTTGGCCGGAACCCGGGCGATTTTCGATACGATGTCTTCGATTTCGGCGGCGTCAATGACCTGCTTGCGCTCGGTCTTGGACACCATGCGCTGTTTCGCGCCGGCTTCGTCGATGACGTCGATGGCTTTGTCGGGCAAATGCCGGTCGGGAATGAATCGGTGTGACAGTTCCGCCGCAAGACGCAAGGCTTCGCCCGAATATTTAACGTCGTGGTGTTCTTCGAAGCGCGATTTTAATCCTTTCAGGATCAGTATGGTGTCTTCGACGGACGGTTCGACGACGTCCACTTTCTGGAAACGGCGAGCCAGGGCGTGATCCTTTTCGAAGACCCCGCGGTATTCCTGGTAAGTGGTGGAACCGATGCAGCGCATCTGGCCGGAAGCCAGCAGCGGCTTGATCAAATTGGAAGCGTCCATTACCCCGCCCGAAGCGGAGCCGGCGCCGATGATCGTGTGAATTTCATCGATGAACAGTATCGAGTCGGGCTCTCTTTTCAACTGATTCACCAGAGCTTTGAGCCTTTTTTCAAAATCGCCGCGGTATTTGGTTCCCGCCACCAGCGCGCCCAAGTCCAGCGCATAAATGGTGCTTTTCATCAGCACTTCCGGTACGTTTTCTTCGACAATTCGTTTTGCCAGGCCTTCGGCGATGGCCGTTTTTCCGACGCCGGCTTCTCCGACCAGGAGTGGATTGTTTTTGCGGCGGCGGCAGAGTATCTGAATGGTGCGTTCGATTTCCAGTTCGCGTCCGATCAGAGGGTCGATCCTTCCTCTTAACGCTTCTTCATTCAGGTTGGTCGTATATTTATCGAGAGGGCTGCCGGAGGCTTCCGCATCGGGATTGCCCGGATCGGGATTGCGATCATCCGACGATGGGTTTTCCTGATCGACTTTCGAAATGCCGTGCGCAAGATAGTTAACCACGTCCAGCCTGGAAATGTCCTGTTTGTTCAACAGGTAGACCGCATGGGAATCCTGTTCGCTGAACAGGGCAACGAACAGATTGGCGCCGGAAACTTCTTTTTTATCGGAAGCCTGGACGTGAAATACCGCCCGCTGCAGTACCCGTTGAAACCCGAGAGTCGGTTGGGTTTCGCGTTGCACGCCCGGAGGAATCAGCGAGATGGTTTCGTCGATGAATTGAGTCAATTGGCCCCGTAGCAGCTTGATGTTGCAGCCGCACGCTTTCATGATCGCTTCGGCAGACTCATTGTCGAGCAATGCCAGGAGCAAATGCTCCACCGTAATGAATTCATGCCGTTTATCATGGGCATTTTTAAAGGCATTGTTTAAAGTAACTTCGAGTTCTTTACTTAACATAAGCTCACCAATTCATGCTTCTTCCATTGTACACAGCAACGGATGCTGATGCGCGCGGGAATAATCATTGACCAAATAGACCTTTGTTTCCGCCACGTCTTTGGAATATGTTCCACATACTCCCACACCCTGGGTGTGAATTTGCAGCATGACCTGTGTGGCTTTATCTTGGGGCATGGCAAAAAAATTCATCAGTATCTCAATCACAAAATCCATCGGCGTAAAATCGTCATTCAATAGAATAACCTTGTATAATGGCGGTTTTTTCAGTTTCGGCTTGGCTTCCTGAAGGGTCAGGCCATTCATGTTGTCTTGAAACGGATCGTAATCGGACATAAGGCATCGCAAAAAAACTTTATGTGCGTAACATAATACCAATAACAGCGGATTTCAAGCCTGTGCATGGATCCTTTCCGAACTCGAAGGTTTCTTTGCACGATAACAGTGTAATAGTAGTCAATTTTTGCAGTTTCAAGCTTCCTTTGAGGAAAAGTCGAGGATCGGTTGGTGTATCGAAACAGCCGGCCGGCCATTCAACACGAAGGGTTATCGCACGATTTGACCTTGTGGGCGTAAAGAGTTCAATTCTTTCTTATCATCATACTTAAATCGAGTAAAATAGTCGCATTTTTTATATTGGGTCGGGTTGCGATGGTTTGGAAGCCTCACGTCACTGTCGCCGCGGTGATTGAAAGGAACGGCCGGTTTCTTCTGGTCGAAGAAGAAACCGATTTGGGCATTCGCTTCAATCAGCCGGCCGGCCATCTGGAAGAAGGGGAAACCCTGGCCGAGGCGGTCCGGCGCGAAGTTTACGAGGAAACCGGCTGGCGTTTTGAGCCGGAATCGGTCGTTGCGGTTCAACTCTGGCGGAGAAATCCCGGAGCGCCGAGTTTTCTTAGAGTCTGTTTTTCCGGCCGTTGCACAGGCCACGATCCG
Organism: Methylosarcina fibrata AML-C10; assembly: GCF_000372865.1. Classification (NCBI taxonomy): domain Bacteria; kingdom Pseudomonadati; phylum Pseudomonadota; class Gammaproteobacteria; order Methylococcales; family Methylococcaceae; genus Methylosarcina; species Methylosarcina fibrata. Next base: position 579,095 of record NZ_KB889965.1, read on the forward strand.
GACCGGAAGCTGGACGACGGCATCCTGGCAACCCACTGGCTGAGCCGCGACGAGATCGCCGCGGCGCATCCCCGCTTGCGCAGTCCCTTGGTGCTGATCAGCGTCGACGAGTATCTGCAGGGGCATCGTTATCCTTTATCCTTATTAAAATCATTTCTCGATCTGGACCATGAGTAACAACATCATCGTCGGCATGTCCGGCGGCGTCGATTCTTCGGTGACGGCTCTCCTATTGCTGGAGCAGGGCCATCAGGTGACCGGCTTGTTCATGAAAAACTGGGAAGAAGACGACGGCACCGAGTATTGCACGGCAATGCAGGATCTGGCCGACGCCCAACAGGTATGCGATCGGTTGGGCATCGAGCTGAAAACCGTCAATTTCGCCGCCGAATACTGGGACGAAGTGTTCGAAGTATTCTTGTCCGAATTCGCCAAAGGCCGCACGCCGAACCCGGACATTCTGTGTAACAAGCATGTCAAATTCAAGGCCTTTCTGAATTACGCCATCGAAGATCTCGGCGCCGAATACATCGCGACCGGTCATTACGCACGCGTCGGCGAACGGAACGGCGAATATTTTCTGCTCAAAGGCCTCGATCCGGGCAAGGAACAAAGCTATTTTCTCTACACGCTGAAGCAAAAACAACTGGCACGCACGCTGTTTCCGATCGGCCATCTGCACAAGACCGAAATCCGGGCGATGGCGGAAAAGGCCGGCTTCGCGAACAGCCGTAAAAAAGACAGCACCGGCATCTGCTTCATCGGCGAGCGCAAGTTCAAGGAATTTCTCCAGCGTTATCTGCCGACTCAGCCCGGCGACATCCGTACTCCGGAAGGCCATTTGATCGGCCGCCACCACGGCCTGATGTATTACACGCTCGGCCAGCGCCAGGGCCTCGGCATCGGCGGAATCAAGGACACGCCGGACGAACCGTGGTACGTGCTCGACAAGGATCTCGAGCACAACGTGCTGATCGTCGGCCAGGGCCACGATCATCCGTTGATGCTGCACAATACGCTCGAAGCCGGCCGACTGGACTGGTGCAGCGGCCGGCCGCTGACCGAAACGATCCGTTGCGCCGCCAAAACCCGCTACCGGCAGGCCGATCAGGGTTGTACGGTGACTCCTTTGCCGGACGGACGCTGCAAGGCCGTCTTCGACGAACCGCAACGAGCGATCACGCCGGGACAATCGGTCGTGTTTTATGAGGGCGAGGTTTGCCTGGGCGGTGGCATTATCGAAACCAAACGGAATGAATAAATTGATACAAAAAGCCTATCAGCCCGTCTATTGACCTTTTTTCTTTTTATCGAGCCATTGTTTCAAGTCGCTCGAGTTAGCATTATATTTTGTCAAATAAACCCGGACCTCATCATGACTGATTTTCCCCTTTTTGCCATCTCCCCCATCGACGGCCGCTATGCCGATAAAGTAAAGAATCTGCGTCCCATTTTCAGTGAATACGGTTTGATCCGGTTTCGCGTTCAGGTCGAAGTGCGCTGGCTGCTGGCTCTGGCCGCGCATCCGGGCATTGCCGAAGTCCCGGCCTTTACCGGGACGGCGGTCGACGTTCTGAACGAAATCGTGAGCGATTTCTCGGAAACGGACGCGCAGCGGGTCAAGGAAATAGAAAAAACCACGAATCACGACGTCAAAGCCATCGAATATTTTTTAAAGGAAAAAATCGCCGGCAACGCCGAACTGGAAAACGTCGCCGAGTTCATCCATTTCGCCTGCACTTCGGAAGACATCAACAATCTGTCCTACGCCCTGATGCTGAAGGAAGGCCGCGCGGTCATGCTCGAACAGATCGAGGCCTGTATTGCGGCGATCAAGAAAATCGCGGTCGAAACCGCGGCACAGCCGATGCTGTCGCGAACGCACGGCCAATCGGCCAGCCCGACCACCGTCGGCAAGGAATTCGCCAATTTCGTCGCCAGGATGGAGCGCCAGCGGCGGCAACTGGCCGACGTCAAGCTGCTGGGTAAAATCAACGGTGCGGTCGGCAATTACAACGCGCACAGCGTCGCCTATCCCGAAGTCGATTGGGAGGCGTTTGCGCAAGATTTCGTCGAATCGCTGGGGCTGACCTTCAATCCTTATACGATCCAGATCGAGCCCCACGATTACTTGGCCGAGTTTTTCCATGCGCTGTCGCGGTTCAATACGATCCTGCTGGATTTCGACCGCGACGTCTGGAGCTACATTTCGCTGGGCTATTTCAAACAGAAAACCGTTGCCGGCGAGATCGGCTCGTCGACGATGCCGCACAAAGTCAATCCGATCGATTTCGAAAATTCCGAAGGGAATCTCGGCATCGCCAATGCGCTGTTCGCGTTTTTGGCGGAAAAGCTGCCGATATCCCGCTGGCAGCGCGACCTGACCGATTCCACCGTGCTCAGGAACATAGGCGTCGGCATCGCGCATACCAGCATCGCCCTTCAATCGACCTTGAAAGGCATCGGCAAACTGCAGATCAATCCCGACGCCCTGGCGGCCGATCTGAATGCAAACTGGGAAGTGCTGGCCGAACCGATCCAGACGGTCATGCGCCGCTACGGCATTGAAAAACCTTATGAAAAATTGAAGGAGCTGACCCGAGGCCAGCGCATCACGCCGCAACAATTGCGGTCTTTCATCGAAAATCTGGAGATACCGGACGAGGCCAAATCGGCCTTGCTGGCGTTGGAACCCGGTACATACACGGGCTATGCCGAAACACTGGCCGGAAAAATTTGAAAGGTCATTCCGAATTTGCGATTCGGTTCACAGAAATTTGGCTGTGATCTGCCATGCTTATAGTGCATTACGATGAACTGCCCCTCAGAGTAATGCAAATAATATTATTTGCTCCCAGGCTGTACCGAAAGGTACAGCCTTTTTCTTTTTCACATCCTGGCGCTTCCATGAAGGTTTTTACGCCTTCGCCGGAAATCGGAAAACAACTCCTTTTAGATTTAAATAGGCACATCGTCCACCGTTTCGGCGGCGTCGTCGATGACGTCGTGCGCGGCATTGCCGGCAACCGGAACAATGGAAACCGCGGCTCCCACTACCCGCATCGGCACCGTGGCGATCTTCGTCAATACACAGCCCGATAACAGAAAGCTGGCGGCGGCCAATAACAAAATCTTGAATTTCATAAGCAACCTCGCAAGTCGAACTCATAATAAAACCGACCTTTGACGGCCCTCGGAATCTTGTAAGGTCGCCGTATTTTTATCGTCGGTATTTATTTTTGATATTGGAGCAAGACAATCGTTCCGGGCAGGCAATAGAATAGACCCCCATTCCATCCTTTTATGGTCGATCGTGCTAAACCTCATCTGGATCTGTTTTTTTCTTATCGCCTTCGTCACTGCCTCGGTCAAATGGCTCGTTTTCGGAGATGTTCAGGTCTTCGCCGACATCATGGCCGCCATGTTCAGCCTGTCGAAGTCGGCTTTCGAAATCGCCCTGGGCTTGACCGGCATTTTGTCGTTGTGGCTCGGCATCATGCGCATCGGCGAACGAAGCGGATTCATCCGCTTGTTGACCCGGGGGTTGACGCCGTTGTTCAGCCGTCTGACGCCGGAAGTTCCGCAAGATCATCCAGCGCTCGGCGCGATGGTCATGAATCTGTCGGCCAATATGCTGGGTCTCGATAACGCGGCCACGCCGCTGGGCATCAAGGCGATGAAGGAACTGCAAACGCTGAATCCGGATCCAGCCACCGCGAGCAACGCGCAAATCCTGTTTCTGGTCGTCAATACCTCGTCGGTAACCTTGTTTCCGGTGACGATCTTCACCTACCGGGCCCAGCTCGGCGCCGCCAATCCCACCGACGTCTTCATTCCGATCCTCCTGGCGACCTACGTGTCGACGCTGGCCGGACTGCTGGCGGTCGCCGCCGTACAGAGGATCCGTCTGGCGGATCGGGTGGTGCTGGCGTATCTCGGCGGGTTTACGCTGCTGGTCGGCGCCGTCCTCGGCTATTTCGCCGGACTGCCGAGACAGGCCATGCTTGAGCAATCGGCCCTGATCAGCAACGTCGTCCTGTTTTTCCTGGTTGTGGCGTTTATCGTCGGCGCTTTGCAGAAAGGGATCAATGCTTACGAAGCGTTTGTCGACGGCGCCAAGGAAGGCTTTCAGACCGCCGTGACGCTGATTCCCTATCTGGTCGCGATGCTGGTCGCGATCGGTGTGTTTAGGGCCAGCGGCGCGCTGGAGCTGGTCAATGATCTGGTGCGCTATTTGGTTCGAATGATGGCGCTGGACGACCGTTTCGTCGACGCGCTGCCGACTGCGCTGATCAAACCGTTCAGCGGCAGCGGCGCCCGGGCGATGATGATCGACACGATGAAAACCCTCGGCGCCGATTCCTTTGCCGGCCGTCTGGTCTGCATCGTCCAGGGCAGCACCGAGACCACGTTTTACGTATTGGCCGTTTACTTCGGAGCGGTCGGCATCAAAAATATCCGCCACGCGGCAGGGTGTGGGATAATAGCCGATTTGGCGGGCGTTATCGCCTCCATTTATATTACCTACTGGTTTTTCGGTTAATGTTGGTTCATCTTAAAACACTCGGTTGCCGTCTGAACGAAGCCGAACTCGAAACCTGGGCTCAGGCTTTTCAAAAGGCCGGTCATCGGATCACCCGCGAGGCGGAGTCCGCCAACCTGGTCGTGATCAATTCTTGCGCCGTGACTCAGGATGCGGCAAGAAAATCGCGCAATCTGATCCGCCGCATCCACCGGGACAATCCCAGGGCCAAACTGGTCGTCAGCGGCTGCTATGCAACCTTGAACCGGGACGAAGCGGCCGCGTTGATGGGCGTCGATCTGGTGGTCGGCAACCGGGACAAGGATCAATTGGTGGAACAGGCTCTGGCCGAACTCGACGTGACCACGATGCCGGCGATGTCGACCGAGCCGGGCGAGATTTCATTGTTCACCCGAGGCCGCCAGCGCGCCTTCGTCAAGGTTCAGGACGGCTGCCGCTATCGGTGTACTTTCTGCATCGTCACCGTTGCCCGCGGTGAGGAAGTAAGCCGTCCGATCGCCGACGTGATCGGCGAAATCAATTCGTTGCATCGGCAGGGCATCGACGAAGTGGTTCTGACCGGCGTTCATCTGGGCGGCTACGGCAGCGATTCGGGGCAAAATCTCGTCGAGCTGATCAAAGCCGTGCTCGCCGAGACGCCGATTGCAAGGCTGCGCCTGGGCTCTCTGGAACCGTGGGAGTTGTCGGACGAGTTTTTCGAGCTGTTCGACAATCCGCGTCTGATGCCGCATCTGCATCTGCCGTTGCAGAGCGGTTCGGACAGCGTGCTGCGGCGCATGGCCAGGCGCTGCAAGACGGCGGAATTCGCCCGGATCGTCGAGCGCTTGCGCGCCAGGATGCCGTATTTCAACGTCACCACCGACGTCATCGTCGGCTTTCCCGGCGAAACCGAACAGGAGTGGCGGGAAAGCGTTGATTTCATCGGACGGACCGGATTCGGCCATGTCCATATCTTTACTTATTCCCGGCGCGAAGGCACCAAAGCGGCATCCTTGCCCGATCAACTGCCCGACAGCGTCAAGAAGGAACGCAGCCGAGAACTGCATCGACTGGCCGAAGAAATGAAGCTGAAGTTCCTGACCGACAATCTCAGCCGGGAGTTTCCGGTGCTGTGGGAGGGTTATTCCGAACCGCTCTCCGAAAACCAAAAACGAGTTTATGGTTACACGCCCAATTACATTCGGGTAGGCTGCGTGATCGGCCGCGAAGAATCGCTCGAAAACCGGATCCTCCAGGCCGAATTGAAAACGATCGGCGACAATTATGTTTTGACAGAGATTTAAAAAACCGCTCACAATAGATCCAGGCCCGATATGGCCAAACGATCGGTTTTCGCATCAGGCGCAGCCGGCAGGAAAGTGCCGAAGCCGTCCGATCAATCAAAAATACCCAAAGCTTCCCGGTCTTAAAGCCCTCAAACGATAGTTGAAGGAGTACGGTGCATGCCATTACCCGACGCTGCCTTCCCCACCGACTGGCTCGCCGAAGAAAATCTGGCCGAATGGCGCCGACATTGCCCTTCCGCCCGAATTCTTCACCTTCCCGACAAAGCCTTGCTCTACCGCCAGGGAGAAGAATGCCCTTATGTGTTCATGCTCGGCCGGGGCATCGTCAAGATTTCCTGCCTGACCGAACAAGGCAACGAATGGACCGTGGCGCTGCTCCGGAGCGGCGACATCCTCGGCCGTCTTCAAGGTCAAACCATTGAAAAAACGATGCCGGAAACGGCGCGGACGCTCGGCGAAGCCGCCGTCGTGCGCCTGGATCTTGACGAGTTTGTCCGGTTGATGAGCGAGCAAACGAGACTGCTGTGGCAGGTGGTCGGGACGCAATACGCCAGAAGGCGGCAGGCCGAGCGCAAACTGATCGACATGCTGGCCAAGCCGGTGGAAATTCGAGTTCTGGAGATGTTGAAAGAACTCGCCGAATGGTTCGGCAAGCGATGCACGCACGGCTATGCGCTGGAAATCCGTCTGACCCAGCAGGAACTGGCGGACCTGGTCGGCGCCAGCCGGCCGGTGGTCAGCACCGTCATGAACGACCTGCGCAGCCGAAGCCTTCTGGATTACACACGGGAGCTCATTTGTGTCAAGGACGATCTGTTCGACTATCCGGACAAGCCGGCGCCGTTGTTCTCCGGCTAACAGACAGCTCCGCCCGGCTTGTTGTAGGGTATGAACGACGGTGACCGTTTCGGTGACCCTTCGACAAAAGGAGCAAGCTATGAATTTTTTATCCAACATCGCGCACGGCTATCTGGATTATGTCACGGTCGTCATCTTTTTACTGGCGCCAAGCCTCTTCGGCTTGAGCGGCCTGCCGGCGATGATCGCTTACGGCCTGGCCGCCGTCCATCTGCTGTTGACGCTGGCCACCGACTTTCCCAACGGCATGGTCAAGATCATTCCTTTTCATCTGCACGGCTGGGTGGAGCGACTGGTCGGTCCCTTGCTGGTCGTTCTGCCGTTCATTCTCGGTTTTTCAAACGATGCAGCAGCCCGCAACTTTTACATCGGAATCGGTATCGTCATTATCGCCGTCGGAATCGGCACCGATTACAAAGCACACGGTAAAGAGACCGAGCGGGAAGGCACCGCCGCGTCCACCTGAGCCTTTCTTCGAGAGCAAGGCGGCGTTTATGTTATGATCGATCCGATCAGCGCCGCCGATCTGCTTTTTTCAACACGGCGCACTCGGTTGTCCCGACGGAAAGCCGTTCCTGCTGATATAATGCGGTTTTTCTTCTTCTATGGAATAATCCGTTTATTTCGGCAGATCGGGATGACTCTTATGACTTTTTCTACGATTGAATCTTTTGTCGGCAATACGCCTTTAGTCAGGCTTCAGCGCTTGCCCGGAGCAACCGGCAATACCATTCTGGCCAAACTGGAAGGCAATAATCCGGCGGGCTCGGTCAAGGACCGGCCGGCGCTGAGCATGATCAAACACGCCGAGGCCCGGGGCGAGATCAAGCCCGGAGACCGTCTGATCGAAGCCACCAGCGGCAATACCGGCATCGCTCTGGCGATGGTGGCGGCGATCAAGGGCTACAAGATGACTCTGATCATGCCCGACAACATGAGCGAAGAACGCCGCGCCTCGATGAAAGCCTACGGCGCCGAAATCATCCTGACCCCGGCGGCCGGCAGCATGGAAGCGGCCATCGATCTGGCGCGGGCGATGGAGGCCGAGGGCAAGGGACGGATTCTGGACCAGTTCGCCAATCCCGACAATCCCAGAGCCCATTACGAAGGCACCGGTCCCGAGATCTGGCGGGATACCCAGGGCACCGTTACCCATTTCGTCAGTTCGATGGGAACGACCGGGACGATCATGGGCACGTCGAAATTCTTGAAGGAGCAAAACGAGGCGATTCAGATCGTCGGCGTGCAGCCGGAAGGCGAATCCAAGATTCCCGGCATCCGGCGCTGGCCAAAGGAATATCTGCCGAAAATCTATCAGGCCGAACGGGTGGACCGCATCATCGAGGTGGACCAGGCGTCCGCGGAAAATACGATGCGAGCCCTGGCCGCGAAAGAAGGAATTTTCGCCGGCGTGTCGTCGGGCGGCGCGGTTCATGCCGCGCTACAGTTGTCGCGTCAGGTTGAAAACGCCGTGATTGTGGCGATCATTTGCGACCGGGGAGACCGGTATCTGTCGACCGGGGTGTTTCCGGGATAACGGTCTATCGACTTCTTGCCGAGTTCCCGTCCTTGCGGGTAAACGAGCCCTTCCTCGCATTCTCAATGATGAGGATTCTTCTGGCTTTTCTTCTTGTGGCCGCTCCGCCGAAAGCCGTCGCCGTGCAAAACGTGGTTTTCGATGCGGCGGCGCTGAAGGCTCGGGGGTGGCGCCTGGAGGGAATCCATCTCACTCTGACCGACGTCAAGGCGGCAAGCCCGCGGCTGATTCTGGCCATCGACCAGTTGATTTTGCCGCCGCCTTATGATGCGCTGCGCATGGCCAATATTCGCTGCGATGTTTTCGACTGGGGGAATAACGAGCTTTGGTGCCGACGGGGCGGGGCGGAGATCGGTATTTTTCGGAGACAGACGGTTTCCGGCAAGATCTTCCTGCATATCGGCGAAAAAGAGATCGTCTTCGCTCTAAACGACTTGCGCCTGGCGCGCGGCCGGCTTTCCGTAGAAGGCATCGCGCGGGGCGATGAATGGCGGCTGCGCGTTCAAGCCGAAGAACTCGATGGCGGTCCTCTGCAACGGCTGCTGAAAATCGGCTTGTTCGACATTAAAAGCGGAAAAATCAGCCTGAATCTGGAAGCTGCGGGCCATAAGGCGCGGATCGACGATTTCGACCTGACGGCCGAGGTGGAGGATTTGACCTTGCAGACCCAAGAAGGTCGATGGGCTTCGGAAGGCTTGATTCTGGCCGCGGCAGTGTCCGCGCAAAACCGGGACGGCCTCTGGCAGTGGCGCCATCGTGCCCGTTTGGCGGGCGGCGCGGTGTTTATCGATCCGGTTTATCTGGACGCGGCGGAAAAACCGATCCAGTGGGATGCGGAGGGAGCCTGGAACAGCGCAAGGGAAGAAGCCGAAATCCGTTCCTTCCGGTACCGGCACGAGGGTACCGGAGAAGCTGAAGGCAGCGCCCGGATCCGCTTCGGGGACGGCTTCAGCCTGGAGCAGGCCGACCTGTCCGTCGGCAGCCGGGATCTGCAGCGCTTTTCCGTCGTCTATTTCAAGCCCTTCATGGAAGAAACTCCGGGGGCCGGCATTTCGATGGGCGGCAGTCTGACCGCGCATCTCGAATTGGCGCGAAATTCATTAACCGACGCTTCGATATCCTTTCACGATCTGGAAGTCACCGATGCGGAAGGTCGCATCGGCGTCGGCGGCGGCTTCGGCACGGTCAACTGGTCGCGCCGCGAAACCTTCCGGCAGCCGTCCCGCCTGGCCTGGCGGCGCCTGCAACTGGGCGCTTTGCCGGTCGGGCCGGCCCGTTTGTCGTTGTTGGCCAAGGCCGACACGATCCGTCTGCTGGAAAAGGCCAAACTGCCTTTTTTAGGTGGCGCCATCGCGATCAACCGGTTTGACTGGCTGGCGAACCGGCACCGGGAGCCGGAGCTTTATTTCGAAGGAAATCTAAACAACGTATCGCTGGAACAATTGTCCCGGGCGCTTGACTGGACGCCTCTGTCCGGCACCGTCAGCGGCCGCATTCCGGGCGTCGAGTACCGCAATGGCACGTTGAAACTGGGCGGCGAGCTGATCTTCAAAGTGTTCGACGGCCTCGTGAAAGTCGGAGAGCTCGGTTTGTCGGGACTGTTTTCCGATTTGCCGAGGCTCACCGCCGAGATCGAAGTCGACAATCTCGACATGGATCAAATCACCCGCCGGTTTGAATTCGGCGGCATTACCGGCAGGCTTTCGGGATTCGTTAAAAATCTGGTGATGGAAAACTGGCGGCCGCTTTCCTTTTATGCCTGGCTGGGCACGCCGGACGACGACGATTCCAGGCACCGAATCAGCCAGAAAGCCGTTAAAAACATCGCCAGCATCGGCGGAGGCGGCGCGACCGACCTGGTCTCCCGCAGTTTTTTGAGCCTGTTCGAAACGTTCGGCTACGACAAACTGGGCCTGGGCTGCTATCTGCATCAGGGCGTCTGCCAGTTGATGGGACTGGAGCCGACGGAATCGAAAGAAGGCTATTACATCATCAAGGGCGGCGGACTGCCGCGCATCGACGTGATCGGGTATAATGCCAGGATTGACTGGAATGTTCTGATGGAACGGCTAAAGCGCATCACATCGTCCGACAAAGTCATTATTCAATAATTCAAGAGATCACTATGAAAAAACTATCGATATTGGGTGTATTGCTGCTGAGCGCGTGCGTCACCATTAATATCTATTTCCCGGCGGCGGCGGCTGAAAAGGCGGCCGATGAAATCATCCAGGACATCCAGAATGCCGCCCCGCAAAAACCGGAACCTCAATCCGCCTTGCCGGATTCACAAAAAACCGTTTATCTGTGGCTCGACAAGGCCATCGGCGCCTTTATTTCCCCGGCGGCCGCTGCCGAAGCCGATCTAACGATCGACAGCGTCGACATCAGGCGCCTTACGGCCTCGATGGAAAGCCGTTTTCCGTCGCTGAAACCTTTCTACGACAGCGGCGCGATCGGCATTCAGGAAGACGGCTTGCTGACGGTGCGCGACGCCGCCAACGTGCCGCTCAAGGACAGGAATAAGGTCAATAAACTGGTCGCCGCCGAAAACAAGGACCGCACCGGCCTGTACCAGGCGATCGCCAACGCCAACGGCCATCCGGACTGGTTCGGACAGATCAAGGCCACTTTCGCGAAACGCTGGGTCGGCAACGCCCGGTCCGGCTGGTGGTATCGGCAATCCGGAAGCTGGAAGCAGAAATAACCGTATGGCCGTAAGAAAACCGAGAAAGAAAGTCCTGCCGGACACCCCGGTGCAGGCCGAGATAGAGTCCCTGACGCACGACGGACGCGGCGTGGCGCATGTCGGCGGCAAGGCCGTATTCATCGACGACGCCTTGCCCGGCGAATCCGTCGAATTCGTTTACACCGACAGCCGCCGCGATTACGCCGAAGGCAAGGTCGTTAACGTGCTTCAGCGCTCCGCGGACCGGGTCGAGCCCGCCTGTCCCCATTACGGCGTCTGCGGAGGATGCAGCTTTCAGCATGTCGAAGCCGGTGCGCAAATCCGGATCAAGCAGAATTTATTGGCCGAACAATTCAAACGCATCGGCAAGGTCGAGGTTCCCGGCTTCTGGCCGCCTCTGACCGGCCCCCATTGGGGCTATCGCCGCAAGGCGCGCATGGGCGTCAAATACGTGGCCAAGAAAGATCGGGCTCTGGTCGGTTTCAGGGAACGGCGCCATCAATATCTGGCCGAGATCGGCAACTGCCGGGTCATGCATCCGATTGTCGGCACTCGTCTGACCGCACTGTCCGAGCTGATCGCAGGCCTCAGCATCCGCGAAAAGATTCCTCAGATCGAGGTGGCCATCGGCGACGAGCAATGCGTTCTGGCCATTCGCGTGCTGGAGCCGCCGACCGCCGCCGACATCGAGCGGCTGCGTAGCTTCGGGCGGGAGCACGGCATCAGCCTCTGCCTTCAGTCGAAAGGTCCCGATACGATCGAGCCCCTGCCGGGAGAGCCGGAGGTGACTCCGGTTTATGCGCTGCCGGATCAGTCCGTCGAGTTCAAATTCAGGCCGGCCATGTTCACCCAGGTGAATTATGAGATCAACCGGCAGATGATCAACCGGGTGCTGGAACTGCTGGATCTCAACAAGAACGATAACGTACTGGATCTTTTTTGCGGACTCGGCAATTTCACGCTGCCGATGGCGACTCTGGCCGGTTCGGTGACCGGCATCGAAGGCGACCAGCCTCTGGTCGATCACGCCAGGGAAAACGCCCGGCACAACGGCATCGGCAACGTCGAGTTCTACGCTGCCGATTTGAGCAAGGATATCAGCGATCAGTCCTGGGCCAACCGCAAATACAACAAAATCCTGCTCGACCCTTCCAGGGCCGGCGCTTCGGAAGTCTTGCCCCATTTCAAGAAATGGCAGCCCGAACGGATCGTCTACGTCTCCTGCAATCCCTCCACGCTGGCCCGCGACGCCGGAATTCTGGTGAACGAGCTGGGCTACCGGTTGATCAAAGCCGGCGTCATGGACATGTTCCCGCAAACCGCGCACGTGGAGTCGATTGCGTTGTTCGAGAAGTAAAAATGATGTGTCTTGCGGAGGCTTCGGGTTTAGACGGCATAGCCTTCCGCAAGCTCACCGGCAATCATTTCGGCCTGTTTCAATACCGTTTCGGTGGCCAGTAACTGCATATCCGGCGGATAGCCAAATTGCCGCAAGGTTCTCTTCACGATGACCTTCAACTTGGCTTTGACGCTTTCTTTAATCGTCCAGTCAATCGAAGCGTTTTCTCTGACGCGTTGCGTTAAAACCACCGCCAATTCCCGCAATTGATCGTGCTGCATCAGCTCTTTTGCGCTGTCGTTGCTGGCGACCGCCGTGTAAAAGGCATACTCGAAATCGGTCAGACCCAGATTTTTTGCCTCGTTGTCGGAATCAACAATTTCTTTGCTGATTTTGATGAGTTCATCCATGACCTCGGCGGCGGTCAGGATTTTGTTATGGTACTTTTTAATCGCCGTTTCCAGCATCTCCATCAGGGATTTGCTTTGCACCAGATTCTTTTTCGCACGGACTTTCAGCTCGTCATTGAGCAGTTTTTTCAGCACTTCTAACGCCACGTTTTTATGCTCCATTCCTTTCAGTTCCAGCAAAAACTCATCGGAAAGAATGGAAATATCCGGCTTTTTAATGCCGGCCGCATCGAATATATCGATCACTTGTTCGGACACGAGGGCTTTATCGATCACCTGCCGGATCGTGGTTTCGATTTCCTCATTAGTTTTGCCGGAGCCTGCGCCATCAAACTTGGCTAAGCGTGCCTTGACCGCCTGAAAGAAGGCGACTTCATCCTTGGCATCCATGGCTTGGTCATGCGGAATCGCAATCGCAAAGGCTTGGGACAAAGCGGTGACTTCATTGATGTAGCGTCTTTTGCCGTCTTCCAGACCTAAAATATGATTCTCAGCCGCGAGGATTAGCGATAGCTTTTGCGCGGTGTTGGCTTCAAAATAGTTCTCATAAGGGAAGCCGTGATACATCGCGGAGATCACTTCGATTTTCTCCAGCATCACATTGACCGCTTGTTCTTGAGCCAAGGTTGGATCACCCCGACCGCCGGCATCGGAATGAAAGACAGCGCTTCTTTCAGATCGGCGGCAATGCCCAGATAATCGACGACCAAGCCGCCGGGCTTATCTAGATAAACCCGATTGACCCGCGCTATCGCCTGCATCAGGTTATGCCCCTTCATCGGCTTGTCGATATAAAGCGTGTGCATGCTCGGCGCATCGAAGCCGGTCAGCCACATATCGCGCACGATCACGAGTTTCAGTTCGTCATCGTTATCCTTCATGCGCTCCGCCAAGGCTTTGCGCTGCTGCTTGGTGGTGTGGTGTTTGGCGATCTTGGCGCCGTCTGATGAGGCGGACGTCATCACGACTTTAATGGCACCTTTATTCGGGTCATCGGAGTGCCATTCCGGTTTGAGTTTGACGATTTCTTCATAAAGATCGGCGGCAATGCGCCGGGACATCGCCACGATCATGCCCTTGCCGGAAAAGACTTCCTGCCGCGCTTCAAAGTGGACAACCATATCCTTGGCGATATTCCGAATGCGTTTTTCACTGCCGACCAAGGCTTCGACTTGCGTCCATTTCGCCTTGGCTCTTTGGGTTTCCGGTAGGGGCGAAAAATTTTTCGCCCCTACATCATCAAATTCCTGATCAAGTTCGGCAATGAGTTTTTTGCCTTCATCGCTCAAGCCCACTTTCGCCAAGCGGCTTTCGTAGTAAATCCGCACCGTTGCGCCGTCTTCGACCGCTTGGGCAATGTCGTAAATATCAACGTAATCGCCGAAGACCGCCGGAGTATTCACGTCCGTTTTCTCAATCGGCGTGCCGGTAAAACCTAAGTAAGTCGCATTGGGCAAGGCATTGCGCAGATATTTGGCAAAGCCATACACGACCTTTTTGCCGACGACTTCGCCCTAATCGTCTTTCTCATCGACCGTCTTTGCCTGAAAGCCGTATTGGGTGCGGTGCGCTTCATCGACCACGACGATGATGTTCCGGCGATCGGAGAGTTGTTCGTAAACATTGCCTTCCTCCGGCTGAAACTTCTGGATCGTCGAGAACACCACGCCGCCGGAGCCGACTTTCAGCAGTTCCTTGAGCTGTTGCCGGTCATCCGCCTGTTTGGGCTCCTGCCGGAGCAATTGCGCGTTTGCGGCAAAGGTATCGAACAATTGATCGTCAAGATCGTTGCGGTCGGTAATCACCAACACGGTCGGATTATCCAATGCCAACACGATCTTGCCGGTATAAAACACCATCGACAGCGATTTACCGCTGCCTTGGGTATGCCAGACGACACCGGCTTTTTTGTCGCCCCTGGCTTGCTTATCCACGCAGGGCAAACCGTAACTGGCGGGTGGTTCTTGTAGGGGCAAATAATTATTTGCCCCTACATTTGCCCCTACGGCGCGAAAGGTCGAGGCAATAGCCGCGTTCACGGCGTAATACTGATGATACGCCGCCAGTTTTTTCACCGTGCCGATGCTGATGACGCCGGTCTTCGGGTGCCCCTGGGCATTCTTTCTGGCTTCGCTATTCACCTTATCTTCTTTTTTGGATTTCTCGAACACCACGAAATGCCGGATCAAATCGAGCAGCGTGGCTTTGTTGAGCATGCCGTTAATCAGGGTTTCGAGTTGGCTGACCAGAGGCGAGGCTTCGGTTTTACCGTCAACCGATTTCCAAGTCATGAATCGGCTGAAACTTGCCGACAACGATCCGCCTTGGCTTCCAAGCCATCGGAAATCACCAGAATCGCGTTCGTGGTAAACAGGCTTGGAATCGTATGCTTGTAAGTGTCTACCTGCTTGTAGGCGGCTTTGATCGTGGCGTTTTCATCGGCAGGATTTTTCAGCTCGATCACCACCAACGGCAGACCGTTGACGAACAGAACCAGATCGGGGCGCTTGTTCTGGTCGTTTCCCCCATGCGGGGATAAATCGATGACCGTAAACTGGTTGGCGACGACGAATTCGTTATTGTCCGGCTTGGCAAAATCGATCAGCCAAACCAGATTGCCGCGATCCTGCCCGTCCTTTTGATAACTGACCTTCACGCCCTCGGTGAGCAGCCGATGGAAGATTTCGTTGGCCGCCAGCAATTCCGGCGAATGGATGCGCTCAACCTCTTTCAGCGCCTCTTGCAGCGAGCTCTGTGGAACGGCCGGATTGATGCGCTGCACGGCTGACTAGAGGCGGTCTTTCAGGATCACTTCATCATAGTGGCGGCGCTCCGGCTTGTCGCCATCGGGAGCAATGTCGGGAGCGTAGACGTAGTTATAACCAAGCCGTTCGAACAGCTTGATGGCGAATTCTTCTATCGCGGATTCGATGAGTTTAGACATGATAGGTATCGTCCAGCCATCGTTGAGGATTGGTTTGGATGTATTCCACGATTTTTAAGTAAGCTTCCTCATTGCGGATGATGTGTTCATGATAATTACGCTGCCAAACCACATCAATATCCGTATTTGCGCGAAACCATTTTGTAACGCCAATCTTAAACCCTCTTATGATCGAACCGATGGTCTTGGATGTGCCATGTAGGGGCAAATAATTATTTGCCCCTACATAATTATTTGCCCCAACGGTAATGGTGATAATTCCATGCACGTGATTGGGCATCACGACAAATTCATCGGCGACGACATCAGGAAAATGATCGGGGATGGCGCGCCAACAATTTTCTGCAGTTCTGCCACCATCATTCAATCGCATTTCTCCATCCACAATTTCGCCGAATAACGGCAAGCGTGTATACGTGCAAAGGGTGACGAAATAGAGCCCCGCCTGAGAATAATCATAGTTTTTAAGTCGGATCGATTTTCGATGATGAATTTCCGGATTAAATTTCATATCTTTAGGGAGAGCGCCGTTTTGGGCAAAATGGGAATATCGGCACGGGCAAAATTTTTTTATCATCGGCACGGGCAAAAAATTTTACCATCGGTAGGGGCAAAAAATTTTTTGCCCCTACAAGTCGTCCGGCAAACGGATGTGCAATTGATTATTGACGGGAATGTCGGTTTCGATTTCGTAATAAGCTTGCATGGCTGGTGTCCTATGGGGTAAGTCTGACGCGGATTTCGCCGCTCATGAGTTTGGGCAGTAAAGTGTCGCGGAGTTTTTCGAGGGTGTAAATTTGAGAAATGTTTTTGAACTTCTTGCCCAACAAGCATTTTGCTTGTTGTGTAAAAGCATCAATTTTTTCTTTAGGCGGCAAGAAAAACTCATAGCTTGGAATAGCTTCCTTGCTCAAATGCAACACCGTTGAGCCATTTGATAGACCCAAGCAGTGCTGTTTGAATTCTCTTGTTCTCATCATTCGGTAAAGGAATTCATTGGACAGCCATTCAAATTTTGGAGTGACTTTTACCAAGTCCATAGAAATGACTAATGTCTCGTATAGCGGATCGGATATGACCATCACCGGATTTCCTATAACGGCAGCATCTTGTGTGATGTCTGTGTGTGCAACTACCAAATCCCCTTAGGTTACAATATGCTGATCTTTATATTTACCAGTGAATTCTTTGAAGCCATCGAGCCTAAATTTAATTTTGGCTGGACAGCACCGGTGATGTATTCATTCAAATCCAAATTTTTGAAGTAATAAACAATAATGTCACTAAGATAACCTTTTTTGCATTTTAGAATATGAGCATGATTATTTACCCAGAATTGACCGATTGCCTTAAATGCTATTGGGGTTTTTCTTGTTCTTAGATTTTCTCCGTCTTCAGAGACCAATACATATTCGCCATCAAAAATGTAATCATTTATATAATCAACAATACCAGATGCGCCGTAGTATGGAAAAACGCCTTGCCTTTTAGACCTTTCCATAGAGCTAAGCGGTATGCGTTTTTGATTTTGGATTTCTGCAAAATCTTCTATTTTAAACTCTTGCCACTCACTCATAGCTGCACCTTCGCCAGATTTTCAGCAATGGCTTTATTGAGCGCCGCTTCCTCCAGTAATTGCGCTTCAAACTCGGCTTTCAGGACGGCAAAGCGTTCCTTGAAATCGAAATCGTCTTCTTCATCGGGCAGTCCGACATAGCGCCCGGGGGGCAGGACGTAATCCAGTTCCTTGACGCGCTCGGTAGGAGTAGATGAGCAAAATCCTTTAATATCTTCATACTTGGTCGCTTCCGGCTTCCGGCCTCCCGCGACATTAGCACTTCCCTGTGCGTCACCTACGACGGTGGCCGCTCCCGACATCCTGTCTCCCGCGGCATTAATGCATCCCTGCACGTCACGCCAAGCGTGGTAGGTGTCGGCGATCTTTTGAATGTCCTCGTGCGAGAGTTCCCGGGTGCGGCGGTTAATCAGGTGCCCCATGTTGCGGGCATCGATGAACAGGATTTCATTTTTGCGCGGGTGTTCGCTCTCACCCCCTCTCCCTGAGGGAGAGGGGAGAGGGCGGGCACGGTTCATAAACCAGAGCGCCGCCGGAATCTGGGTGTTCAAAAACAACTTGGCGGGCAGGTTGACGATGCAATCGATCAGGTTGCCGTCGGCAATCAGAGCCTTGCGGATGTCTCCTTCACCGCTGGTTTTGCTGGTGAGCGCGCCTTTCGCCAGGACGATCCCCGCCTTGCCGGTCGGCGAGAGGTGATAAATGAAATGCTGCAACCAGGCGAAGTTCGCATTGCCCGTGGGCGGTGTGCCGTATTGCCAACGCCCGTCGGTGCGCAAGAGTTCGCCGCTCCAATCGCTGTCATTGAACGGCGGATTGACGATGATGAAATCGGCTTTCAGGTCCTTGTGGGCATCGTTCAGGAAGGAGCCTTCGTTGTTCCATCTGACTTGCGAGCTGTCGATGCCGCGAATGGCAAGGTTCATTTTCGCCAGCCGCCAGGTGGTCTGATTGCTTTCCTGCCCGTAAACCGAAATGTCGTCGATCTTGCCCTGATGCTCTTCGACAAAGCGCTCCGATTGCACGAACATGCCGCCCGATCCGCAGCAGGGATCGAGCACGCGGCCTTTATACGGTTCGAGCATCGCCACCAGTAATTCAACGATGCTGCGCGGCGTGTAGAACTGCCCGCCCTGCTTGCCTTCGGCGAGCGCGATATTGCCGACCAGATCAATCAGTCCGCCCAAATTGGTAGGATCGAGATTTTGCCGCGCATAGACTTTGGGCAAAACGCCCTTGAGCGAGGGATTGTCTTTTTCAATGGCATCCATCGCCTCATCGACAAACTTGCCGATATCCGGCTGTCTGGCTTTGGCCAGCAGGAATGACCAGCGCGCTTCAGACGGGACGAAGAAAACGTTTTCGGCTTTATATTCGTCCTTGTCTTCCGGATCCGCTCCGGCGTATTCGGCTTGTCCCGCTTGCAGCTTGGCGAAATGATCCTCGAACGAATCGGAAATGTATTTGAGGAAGATCAGGCCCAATACCACGTGCTTGTATTCGGCGGCATCGATATTTTTTCTGAGCTTGTCGGCGGCCTTCCAGAGTTGTTTTTCGAGCGCTTCTTCTTTGCTGTCTTTAGCTGATTTAGCCTTGGCCATGTCGGTTGTGGATTCCTTGTTTCGGCAGTGGGTGTTTTTTGTGGAAAATGATTATACGGTATTTTCCAAGCCCTGCCGTCCTCAGTACGCAAGCCCAATCTACTTGCCGTACTGTCGCTCCAGATAATCCACGATCGGCGCCACGTCTTCCGGCGGGACCTGTGCGCCCATGGCGTGGATCATTTTGTCGACGGTTTTTTCCCAGCCTTTCCGGTCCAGGAAGGCCGAGTTCATCGGAATGTAATCGAGGCTGTGGCAGACGGCGCAGTGAGCGCTGACCAGCTCCTTGCCGGGGCCTTCCTTCAGTTGGATATCGCTTTCATCGGCGAAGGCGATTTTTGTAATCACCATGCCTAACAATATGACCCACAGTTTCACGGCGGCCTCCTAGACAATGACCAGTTCGAGAGTCTGTATGCGGTTGTGATGATACCCCGCGGGATTGGGAACCGGATCGATCGGCTGCATCGCTCCGGCTCGGTTGGTGGCTCTTACCATCAGTTTTAAGGCGCCTTTGGGTTGTTCGGATTGAAACTCGTAATGCCATTGCCGCCAGGAAAACCGGCCGTAATCTTCCTGGAGATCGGCTCGCCGCCAGGACTTGCCCTGATCGACGGAGATTTCGACCCGGTCGATGCCGTGTCCGCCGTCCCAGGCGATGCCTTTCACTTTGATCGGCTGTCCTGAATTGAAAGACTGGCCGTTTTCGATGTTGGTGACCAGCGAGTTGACCAGGATGTCGGTAATCGGCGTGGTGGTTTCGGAGGACTGCGAGTCAAACTCCCGCGGCACCGGAAAAGCGCCTTTGGGAACGCGGTAAGCGGTTTTCATCCAGAAGCCGTCGAACGGCGCGGAAACAACGCGGAGAGAAGACAGGTGTTTCATCCAGTAGGTCGCGGTCCAGCCCGGCACCACCAGTCGGGCCGGAAAGCCGTGCCAATGGGGCAGGGGCGCGCCGTTCATCTCGAAGGCTATCAGAGTGTTTTCATCGAGCGCTTTCCATAGCGGCAGGCTTTTCGCGAAATCGGGCAGCTTGGCGGTCAGACCGGCATCGGCACCGTTCGCGACGACTTCCAGCGCATCTTTTTTAACCCCCGCCTTATTGAGCACGTCCTTGAGCCGGACGCCGCGCCACCTCGCATTGCCCATCGCGCCGTAGCCCCACTGGATGCCCGGCACGTGAGGCTGCACCAATCCTCTTCGGTTGCCGGCGCATTGGTTTACTGCCGCGATCTCGACCTGTTCGAAGTTCCGCTTCAGATCGTGCAGGGTCAATTCGATGGGACCCGCAACCGAATCGCCGCCAATCTGCAATTTCCATTCCCGCGCATTCATTTCCGGAATGGAAGCCATGTGGTAGCGGACGAAAAAAGCTTCGTTCGGCGTGAAAACCTCGTTGAAATAGCTTAAAGGCGTCTCGAAATTCGGCGGACGAAACGTGCGCTTGATCAGCGGGACTTTATCCGGCAGCGCCGCCAGCAGGGCGGATTCGCGAGCGCCCGACGGCAATTCGGCCGGATCCCGAACGATCGGCCCGGCCAGGACGAGATGGGAGAGAAAGCTGCTGCCGGCTCCGGCCGTTGCCGCCGCGGTCACTTTTCTTAAAAATTCTCTTCGGTTCATTCCCGTTACCTCGCTTGGTTATTGTTATTTTCCGTTGCCGGTGGGAAAGCTTAGCCGTTGGCGTGCAACAAGGCGGATCCGGATGACGTCTCCGTGCCCGATTATTTCAGCCACGTCCGTTTCAATTTCTCCCGGTTCAAAGCCAGCCACTGAAGGGCGATGATCGGGATCGCGGAGACGAATTCCCCGTTTTCCAGCATTCGATACGCCTCGTCGAAAGACACCGCCCGGACTAGTATGTCCTCGTGTTCGTGATCCAGCCCGTGAATGCCGCCTACCGATGTGCAGTCGACCTTGCCGCAGAATAAGGTGATGCTTTCGGCGCAGGCGCCGGGCGTCGTATAAAATTCGCCGACCACCATGAGTTCCTGAATCCGGCAGCCCGCTTCCTCCAGCGATTCGCGGTAGGCGACTTCCTCGGCGGATTCGCCTTCCTCGATCGCGCCGGCCACGATTTCGACGAGCCAGGCCTGGTCCGGCTGCATCAGCGCCCCGACCCGGAACTGCTCGATCAACACCACCTGGTCGGCGTGGGGATCGTAGAGCAGGACGGCGACGCAACGGCCGCGCACGAACAGCTCGCGTTCGAGTTCGGCGCTCCAGCCGCCGCCGAACAGCGTATGCCTGAGGCGATATTTTTCCAGGCGAAAAAATCCGGAGTAAGCGATTTCCTTGTCAAAAATTTCAATCTGTTTTTGCATGCGAGCCTTTGTATTGCACCTTGTAAATGACGCCCAATTGATCGTCGCTGATCAACAGGCTGCCGTCCGGCAAGTCCAGGACGTCGACCGGCCGCCCCAGTACCTCTTCCTTGCCGGTGAGCCAGCCGCTGATGAACACTTCGTCGGAGATCGCCTTGTCTTTGTCGAATTTTACCACGGCGATCCGGTAACCGTCCGGCACGGAGCGGTTCCAGGAGCCGTGCTGGGCGACAAACAGTTGATTATGATATTGTTCCGGAAACTGCCGTCCCCGGTAAAAACGGATGCCCAAGGCGGCCACGTGCGCCTTGAACTTCCATGCCGGCGGCTTAAACTCGCTGCATTTTTTCTCCTTGCCGTATTCGGGATCGGAAACGTCGTCGCCGTGGCAGTAGGGATAGCCGAAATGGTCGCCGACAGCGGACCAGCGGTTCAACTCGTCGGGCGGCTGGTCGTCGCCCAGCCAGTCGCGGCCGTTATCGCTGAAAAACAAAGCGCCGGTTTCGGGCTGCCAGTCGAAACCCACGGTGTTCCGGATGCCTTGAGCGATGATTTCGAAATCGCTGCCGTCGGCATTGACTCTGACCAGCGAGGCATACACCGGCTTTTCCGGCCGACAGATGTTGCAGGGCGCGCCGACGCCGAAATACAGTTTGTTGTCCGGTCCGAAACGCAGGTATTTCCAGCCGTGATGCTTGTCCGAAGGCAGCTTGTCGAAAACGGTCACCGGCTTGGGCGGGTTATCGAGTTTTTGCGTAATTTGATCGTAGCGGAGGATGCGATTGACTTCGGCCACGTACAGCGAGCCGTTCCTGAAAGCGACGCCGTTGGGCATATAGAGTTCTTTCGCGATGACGTACCGGCTTTCGGCGACGCCGTCGCCATCCTGGTCCCGAACCGCGTAGACTTTGCCGTCGGTGCCGGTGCCGACGAACAAGACGCCGTTATCGCCCAGCGCCAGGCTGCGGGCCTGGGGCACGTTGTCGGCGTAAACCGAAATCGAGAATCCGTCGGGCAACCTAAGTTGTTTAAGGATGTCCTGCGGATTTTTTTTCTCGGCGCAGGCAATGCAGGTCTGCAGGACAAAGACAAGAAAAACGCTCAATTTTGCGATTTGCATGATCAGGCCCTCGTTCAGTAAACTTTGTTTTATCTTAACACTCTGAGGAGTATTGATTTAATAAATTCAATCCCTATATCGGCCATGACCTAAATTTTATTCGATGAAGGCAATCACATGATGCGTATATTTCTTTTTCTGGCGACCAATGCCGCCATACTCGTAGTTATCAGCATTGTATTCAATCTTTTGGGACTCAGCGGCGTCCTCGACGCGAACGGCGTCAACCTGAACCTGAACGCTCTGCTGATCATGTCGGCCGTCATCGGCATGACCGGCTCGTTCATTTCGCTGCTCATGTCGAAGTGGTCGGCGAAAAATGCGATGGGCGTGCACGTGATCGATCGCCCTGACAACCAGACCGAGCGGTGGCTGGTCGATACCGTCGCCAAACTGGCCCGGGAAGCCGGCATCGGCATGCCGGAAGTCGGGGTTTTCCAAGCGCCCGAAGCCAACGCCTTTGCGACCGGCATGAACAAAAACAGCGCGCTGGTCGCGGTCAGTACCGGTTTGCTGCAGACGATGAACGCCGATGAGGTTGAGGCTGTCCTCGGCCATGAAATCAGCCACGTCGCCAACGGCGACATGGTCACGATGGCGTTGATGCAGGGCGTGGTCAACACCTTCGTGTATTTTTTCGCGACAATCATCGGCCACGTGGTCGACCGCGCCGTCTTCAAAAGCGAGCGGGATTATGGTCCGGCTTATTACGTGACCCAGCTCGTCGCGCAAATCGTGTTGGGCATTCTGGCTTCGATGCTGGTGATGTGGTTCTCCCGTTACCGGGAATTCAGAGCCGATGCCGGCGGCGCCCGCCTGGCCGGACGCGACAAGATGATCGGCGCCTTGCGTGCCCTGCAGCGGGCTCACGAGCCTCAGGCCTTGCCGGGCCAGTTCGCCGCGTTCGGCATCAATGGCGACGGGGTCATGCGCCTGTTCATGAGCCATCCGCCGCTGGCGGAACGCATCGCCGCGCTGCAAAACAGCCGTTAATCCGGTCCGGTAAAAAGCCGGACAGAGGTCTCTCTGTCCGGCTTTTTTGCAATTTATTCCACATCATTCGCGATGGATGCGCTTCGTTTATTTGGCCTATGGCTTGCTCTTATTGCCCACTCCGTATCCTGGCCGATTCCTGTTGGGCCGGGTGTTCTCTGCCTCGGCAATTCTCCTTAAATCGCCCGGTTTAGGTATAATTCCGGTTTTGCGCCGGAATGGCTCCGGTCTCCTCGAATCAAGGCTCGCACCGTCCATGGGAATACTTCGAAAATTGGCATCGCAAACGGCGATTTATGGAATCAGCAGTATTTTCGGGCGTTTTCTCAACTATCTTCTGGTGCCGCTGTACACCTATTCCTTCAGCCCGGCGGAATACGGGGTCGTATCCGAGTTTTACGCTTACGCCGGTTTTTTTTCGGTGCTCTTGCTGTTCGGCTTCGAGACCGGTTATTTCCGCTTCCGCAGCAAGGACAATCCGGGCAGGGACAAGGCCTATTCGACTGCGCTCTGGTTCATTCTGCTGGTCAACCTGGGTTTCTTTCTGTTCATCCGGCTGATCAATCCGAAGCTGTCGGCCGCTTTGCATTATGCTCACCATCCGGAATACGTTCTCTGGTTTGCCATTATTCTGTGCCTCGATGCGGTCTCTTCGATTCCTTTCGCCCGGCTGCGGGCGGAGAACAGAGCGGTGCGCTTCGCTTCGATCAAAGTGACCGAGATTCTGGTCACCGTCGGCTTCAGCCTGTTTTTCATTCTGTATTGCCCGAAAGCCTACCAGGAAAATTCTTCTTCGTGGATTTCGCTGGTTTACGATCCCACCATTGGTTTGGGATATATTTTCATCGCCAACCTGATCGCCACCGGGGTTAAATTTCTGCTGCTTCTGCCGCAATTAAAAGGGATGATTTGGGGATTCGACCGGGCCTTGTTCGTCCGGATGCTGCGCTATTCGCTGCCGATGGTTGTGATCGGCTTCGCCGGCATCATCAATGAAATGCTGGACCGGGCCTTGCTGAAATATCTATTGCCTTACGACGTCAAGACCAATCTGAAAATGCTGGGCATCTACAGCGCCTGTTACAAGCTGTCGATCTTGATGTCGCTGTTCATCCAGGCGTTCCGCTATGCCGCCGAGCCTTTTTTCTTCGCTTATGCAGACAAGAGCGATGCGCGCCGGGTCTACGCCGACGTGCTCGAATATTTCGTCATTTTCTGCATGTTCATCTTTCTTCTGGTGACTCTGTACATCGATTTTTTCAAATATTTCATCGGCGCCGAGTTCCGCTCGGGGCTCGACGTGGTGCCCATTCTGCTGATGGCCAATCTGTTTCTCGGCATCTACGTCAATCTGTCGATCTGGTATAAACTGACCGACCGCACCTTGATGGGCGCCTGGGTGTCGCTGGGAGGCGCCGTACTGACGATCCTGCTCAACCTGTACTGGATTCCGTTGCTGGGTTATCGAGGTTCGGCGTGGGCGACGCTGGCCTGTTATGCCGGCATGGCGTTGGTTTCCTACCTGTTGGGACGGAAATATTACCCGGTCGCCTACGACGTCAAGCGCATTCTCGGCTATATCGTTTGGGGAGTGAGTCTCTATCTGGCCCGGGAAAAATGGCTGTGGATTCTGGATTGGCAGCCCTGGGTGACTGCCAGTGCGCTGATGTCGGTCTATCTCTTGACCGTTTTATTGTTCGAAAGGCGCCGGTTGGCCGCAAGAGCACGTTAGTCATGAGCGGCATCTTGATCTCTGCAATCTTTTATGCCCGGCCGGCGCCGGGTCTTCCCTGGGCAAGATCGTGACGGTCAGGGGCGAAATTTCATCTTCATAATTTCATCGGTTTTATGGAAAACAAAACGGAAGTTCGATCCCGCCTCGCCGCCAGTGTTGTTCTGGTGCTGCTCGGCGGCTGGGTGTTGCACAGCTTTCTTGCTTTGCTGATTTGGGCCGTGGTCATTGCCATCATTACCTGGCCGCTTTATCAGCGGCTATTGGCAGGGAAGCAGTTTCGGCATAACGTCACCTGGACCGCTTTGGGACTTACGCTGGCGATCGGCGCCATCTTTCTGGCGCCGTTGGGCTATGGTTTGAGCCGTCTATTGCAGGAGATGCAGTCGCTGGGGCGATTTCTGAGCGAAGCTCAGCAGGTGGGCATCCCGCCGCCCGCCTGGCTGGAAACCCTGCCGTTCGCAGGGCAATGGGCTAAAAACGTCTGGCTGGACATTCTAGGGAGTCCGGACGCGGCCAATAATACTTTGCACTGGCTCGGCACCGGCACTGCGCTGGGTTACAGCAAGGCTTTCGCCAGCCAGATACTGCACCGTTTCTTCGGTTTTCTGATCACGTTGCTGGTTCTGTTTTTTGTTTACCGGCACGGCGAGGGGCTGGGCCAAAAAGTGCTGGAGACCAGCAGGAACTTATTCGGCGAAGTCGGCATCCATTATGTATTGCATGCGATTGTTGCCGTTCGCGCCACGGTCAACGGCCTGGTTCTGGTAGGGCTGGGAGAAGGGTTATTGCTCGGGATCGGTTATGCAGTGGCCGGGCTCGGTCATCCGGCCCTGCTGGGCGCTTTGACCGGAATTCTGGCGATGATTCCGTTTGCGGCCAAATTGATTTTCGGCGGTTGCGCACTGGTGTTATTGGCCGAAGGTCATCTGGCCGCCGGCATGGGCTTGTTGATTTTCGGCCTGGCCGTCATCCTGGTTGCGGATAATTACGTACGTCCTGCCTTGATCGGCGGCGCGGTCAAACTGCCTTTTATCTGGACTCTGCTCGGAATTTTCGGCGGCCTTGAAAATTTCGGCTTGCTGGGCCTGTTTCTGGGGCCGACATTGATGGCCGTGCTGATGTCGATCTGGCGAGACTGGACTCTCGACCTGTCCAGGCAGGAAGCTGTCGATAAATAACAAGCCGTAAGGAAAACCGGTCCGTTCA
Organism: Methylosarcina fibrata AML-C10; assembly: GCF_000372865.1. NCBI lineage: Bacteria > Pseudomonadati > Pseudomonadota > Gammaproteobacteria > Methylococcales > Methylococcaceae > Methylosarcina > Methylosarcina fibrata. The sequence goes on from NZ_KB889965.1 coordinate 605,256, forward strand.
GAGTATGTTAAGATTTGTTCCTTATGATGAGCGTCACTTATTACGACGAACAAAAATTTTTAGTTAGTCCGGATTATTTAACCCTGAAACTTATCGCTGGATGAGTTTGTGTCGGCTTCGCCAGAAGCCATTAACCGTAACAAGGCCTTAAAATGATGAAAAAAACTGTATTAGTGACTGGAATCGCTTCGATTCTTTTAACAGCCTGCGTTACCGATCCTTATACCGGCCAATCCACTATCGGCAATACGGCAAAAGGAGCGGGTTTGGGTGCGTTGGGCGGAGCTGCCCTGGGAACGGCCTTCGGCGGCAACGATCTGAAAAATGCCGGCTGGGGCGCGTTGGCCGGAGGTGCCCTGGGCGCGGCGGTCGGAGCTTACATGGATCACCAGCAGAAACAGATGGAGCAATCCTTGCAGGGGACCGGCATTGAAGTGCAAAGAACCGCGGAAAATACGCTGAACCTGAACATGCCGAGCAGCATTACCTTCGCCTTCGACTCCGCCACATTGACGCCTCAGGCGCAGTCGGCGTTAAATTCGGTGGCCAGTATTCTGAATCAGTATCCGGAATCGAAAATCACGGTCACCGGGCACACCGACGATATCGGCTCGGACAGTTACAACCAGCGGTTATCCGAACAGCGGGCGGCCAGCGTAGCCGGCTATCTGGCGCAGCAGGGCGTCAACTCCGCCCGTTTGAGCCAGCAGGGAATGGGCGAAAGGATGCCGAAATATCCGAATACCGACGAGGCTAACCGGGCGCAGAATCGCCGCGTCGAACTGGCGATCGTGGCCAACAATAATGCCGGAGCGCAGCAACAGGGATATCCTCAGCAACAAGGCTACCCGCAGCAGCAAGGATATCCGCAACAACAGGGCTATCCTCAGCAGCAAGGATATCCTCAACAAGGCTATCCGCAACAACAAAGCTATCCTCAGCAAGGATATCCTCAGCAAGGATATCCTCAACAAAGTTATCCTCAGCAACAGGGTTATCCGCAACAGCAATATCAACAGCCTTACGGTTATCCTCGATAGCCTTTGAAACAGACGGTGGGTTGACAGAGCGAACCCGCCGTCTATAAAGAAGAATCGGTATGGGATTGGCGAAGCAGACTGTTCTTCGTGTTGTCGGACAGTCAGAGTATCCGGCTATCAAAACTTCGTCCTGCGCCAGTTAGGCGAATTCATGCGGTAATCGCTTTCCGTTGCTTTATCGGGAGGCGAATAAGACATTCGAGGAGGCGCTCATGAGTTTAATCAACACCTTCCGGTTTCTCAGTATTTTGTTCACCGCGGTGGCGATGTCCGCCGGTTTTGCGCATTTGTTCGAGCTTCCCCACAAGATCGGTTTGTCCCGTGAGGACTACCTGATCGTTCAGCAGATTTATCGGGGCTGGGCTTTGCTCGGAATCGCCGTTATCGGTGCGCTCGTTTCCACGCTGGCGCTTTCCTTTCTGGTGCGGGAAGAGTCCGTTGCGTTTTATTTGACGCTGACCGCTGCGCTATGCATTGCGTTTAGCCTTATCGTGTTTTTCACGTTCACTTACCCTGCCAACCAGCAAACAATGAACTGGACCCGGTTGCCCGAGAACTGGCTGGAGCTTCGCCGGCAATGGGAATATTCGCATGCGGCCGGTGCCGGCTTCTATTTCCTTGCGTTCGTCGCGCTGACGATTTCGCTGCTGCTGAAGAAATAAAAATCGCCCCCGAATTTTCATTAGAGCATTTTCGGTTCGCGTGTGGTCCCTGCGTAGGGGCGAATTCATTCGCCTGGATTGGGCACCCAAGGCGAATGAATTCGCCCCTACAAGCGATATGAAAATGCTCTAGCGATCTGCTGAGTTAAGTTTGCAGGCCAGTACGCTATTTCATTGGCCATGGTAGGCCGGATAAGCTTGTTCTGTCGAAAGGGAAGCGCATCCGGGTCTAATAACCATGAAGTCGCTGGCATCGTCTGGAAGAGTAGGTTGATTATGTTTTTTAGGAAGCGATCGCCAGAAAATCGGCAATCGTTGCGGTTATTTTTCGCGATCCGGCTGGGCTAAAGAAAGAATTTACCGCAAAATAATGGCTTAAGGTTCTGTCGTTTTTTCACAAAAAATAACAACCCGGTCACATTTCTAAGGATACGCGGCTTTAAATCTGTTGAAAAGCCCGCTGTGCATTCCGGCAGCTCCCCAAATATTGTTGTAAACGTGCTACAGATGCAATTGTTGTGGGTTTGCAACGCTTGATCGATAAGCGGATCGTAAAATCGTTAAATGGTAATTTTTCCTTTCTTAAGATTTTCTTAAAACACTTGTTTTGCCGACTTTTTAAGTGGATTATTGTCCCACGGATTCAGCTTTTTATTCAGGTTACTCATCATGAAAGTCATCAAAATAATGCTTTTAATGGCGTCTTTTTTTGCAATTGCGGGAGCCGCCGTGTTTCAATTATTCGTCTTAATGACAAGTAAATTGTCAGCCCAGCACGATACTAACCGTCATACTCTCGGGGCAAGCTAAATCGTTTTGTCCGGCTTGTGTTTTTCTGTACCGGACAATGCAAAAGTAAAGATCCGAGGAGGTATAAAATGACAAACGGAGCGGTTAACGATCGAGAAACTGCATGGCTTCCCGCCACCAGGGATTCCAGGAGGCAAGGGGCAGCGTATTATGACCGGCGTGCTCAAAACGCCAAAGCCGTTTCCGCCCCGCCAAAGCCTCGTACAACGCCATCGTAGACCGATTGGGGATGATTTCATCCCGTTCGGCCAGAATGACGGCAGTGCTTCCGTTAAAATCTTCAAGATTTTTTAGGTTGTCGAATTTATCCTTGAGCAGCCATTTGGCGAAGAAAAACCAGTAATGGTGCTGCGCCACGTTCGCCATCGAATCGAAAGGCGTGATCAGCAGTAATCCTTTGACCGGCACCTCTTTCGAAGCGACAATGCCGGAAACGACGCCGCTTCCCAATGATTCACCGCACAGAAACAGAGGATCCCTGAATTCCTGCCACGCTTTTTTTGCGGTGGTAATCCCGTCCCTGATCAATTCCGCTTCGGAGAGAATACCCTTTCGGGCGCCGTAGCCGGGGTATTCGGCCACCATCACCCGATAGCCGAGGCGTTCCAAGGCCTCGATGTAGTACGTCCTGTGCATGGCCGATCCGGCATTGCCGTGAAACACGACCACGGTGCCTTTGGCGGAGGCTACCTGTGTCCGGCTGACGACGGCGCGGTTTTCTTCGTCCGTCGGCCAGGATTTCAGGTTCAGGCTGGCCAGTATTTGCCGATGCTGCTTGGGACCGTGCCGTTCGGGAAAATAGATCATTTTGCGTTGCAGCAAAAAGACCGCGAGCAGTATCAGCAAGTAGATCAGCAATAGGGACATCAAACGGTTTCCGAGCATTGCAGCCATCGAATCCGAACAGCAAACAGGATTCAGTTTTCTCCGGATGCCTTCGCCGCCGGTTTTTTCAGCCGGTACAGAGCCGAAATATCTTCGTCGCCGTAGCCTTGCGCCATCAGTTTTTGATAATCGGCTACGGTCACATCCGCCAGGGGAATGGAGATGCCGGCCTGCCTTGCCATTTCCTGGCAAATTTTCAAATCCTTGTGGTGCAACGCGAGTTTGAAGCCGGGAGCGAAAACGCCGCGCGTCATGGTCAGTCCGCGGCGGTCCAGAAACCAGTTGCCGGCGGCGCCGCCCGAGACGACCTCGATCACTTTTTCCATCGGCAAGCCTTGCGCTTCGGCGAATGCCAGAGCTTCGGTGACCGCCTCGTTAATGCCGGCGCACAGGATCTGATTGACCGCTTTGGTAGCCTGTCCCGCCCCGGTTTCGCCCATATGAGCGATACGGGAGCACATGGTTTCCAGCACCGGCCGCGCTTTTTCCAGCGTTTCGGCGGAGCCGCCGACCATCATCGCCAGGGTCCCGTTCCGGGCGCCTTCGACGCCGCCCGATACCGGCGCATCGAGAAAATCAACCCGATGTTCGGCCAGAAGCGCGGCGGCCGTTTTTGCGGTGAAGCGGCTGACCGTGGACATGTCGACCACGATCGAGCCGGGCTTCAAGGCTTTTGCGATGGCGTTGATCACACCGAGCAGATCGTCGTCCGCCGACACGCAGATTAATACGATATCCATGTCGGCCGCCAGTAAGGCCGGCCGTTCATAGGCAGGTACGTTCAGTTCCCCGGCCAGGCTATGCGCCTTGGCGGCGGTGCGGTTGTACAAGCCTGAAAGCAGGCCGGCTTGGGCGATGTTGCGGGCCATGCCGGTACCCATGCCGCCCAGTCCGATGAAACCGGTTTTCATGTTTTCTCCAGATAAGTATAGGCGGTGAGCCCTGCGATCAGCTCTTCTTCGTATTCCTGCCGCTGCTGGGCGCTGAGTGCACTGTTAGCCAGTTTTTCGCGGTAGGCTGCTTTCAATTCCTCGCTGCTGATATGGACGTAATCGAGCAGATCGGAGACGTGTTCTCCTTCCTGGAAATCATAAAAGTGGTAGCCGTTCTCGTCCAGTTCGATGTTGATCGAATGCGTATCGCCGAACAGGTTGTGCATGTCGCCCAGGATTTCCTGATACGCGCCGAGCATGAAAAAACCGATCAGGTAAGGCTGCGTCAGATCGATGGCATGCACCGGCAGGGTCTTTTCGAGATTCCGGCCGTCGATGTACTGGTCGATGCGGCCGTCCGAATCGCAGGTCAGATCCTGCAGCACGGCGCGCCGGATCGGTGGTTCGTTCAGCCGATGAATCGGCATGATCGGAAAGATCTGGTCGATGCCCCAGATGTCCGGCATCGACTGGAACAGGGAAAAATTGCAAAAGACCTTGTCGGCCAGTTTTTCGTTCAGCTCCTGCAGGATGGCGGCTTCATTCTGATTGTTCGGATTCAATTTCGACTGGATTTGCCGGCAGAGCAGGGCGTACCGGTTTTCGGCGTCGGCCAGTTCGGTGATGTTCAGCTTGTCCTGGGCAAAGCGGGCCCGCGCTTCGGCCAGGGTGAACTGGGCGTCGTGATAATGTTCGACCGGGTTTTGTTTGTCCTCGAGATCCGGCAGCCCGGCATCGCTGCTGTAGACCGTTTCGACGTCGGTAACGTTGGTGATCAGAACGGCGTGATGGGCCGTCATCGCCCGGCCGGATTCGGTGATGACGTCGGGCTGCGGCACGCCTTTTTCCGCACAGATTTCCGCAAAGCTGCGGACGATGTTCTGGGCATATTCGTCCACGCTGTAGTTCATCGACGAGTCGCGCCGCGAACGGCTGCCGTCGTAGTCGACGCCGAGGCCGCCACCGGCGTCGACGATCCGGACCGGAGCGCCCAGACGGTGCAGCTCGACGTAAAACTGGCCGGCTTCCTTTAACGCGATCTTGATGTCGTGAATGTTGGCGATCTGCGAGCCCATGTGAAAATGCATCAGATTCAACGTGTCAAGCAGGTCGGTTGCCTTCAGGCGCCGGAGCAGTTGCAGCACTTCGTGGGCGTGCAGGCCGAATTTGGATTTTTCGCCGCCGCTGTTCTGCCATTTTCCGGCGCTGATGCTCGATAGCCGAACCCTGAGGCCGAGTTGTGGCCTGATGTTGAGACGAGCCGATTCTTCGATGATCAGCTCCAGTTCCTGCGGTTTTTCGATGACCAGATACAAATCCAGGCCCATTTTCAGTCCGATCAGCGCCAGCCGGATGTAGGCCCTGTCCTTATAGCCGTTGCAGACCACGACGCCCTGATTCGACAACGCCATGATCGCCAGAAGCTCCGGTTTGCTGCCGGCTTCGAGGCCGATGTTGCGGGCTGCCAGAATGCCTTCCACCACCTGGCGCTGCTGGTTGACCTTGATCGGATAAACCGGCGTGTAGCGCCCCCGGTAATGGTGTTTGTCGCAGGCCTTCTGGAAAGCCTGCTGCAGGCGCATGACCCGGTCTTTCAAAATATCGGTGAAGCGCACCAGCACGGGCAGGGAAAGATTCTTGTCGTGCAAAGAATGGGCGATTTCGAACAGATCGAGCTCGACGGCTTTATCCGAGCTGGGTTTTACGCTGACGTGGCCGTCGGCGTTGATCGAAAAATAGCCCTCGCCCCATAAACGGATGGCATAAGTTTCCGCCGAGTCTTCGATGGTCCAGTGTTGGGTCTGACTTAAGTTCAAAATGATCTCCGTTGTAACGTGATTTTCCGAATTCTAATATAATGTAGCGAACTTCATCCTTTTATTTTTCAGGACCAGTCCATGAATGAAACTCAGTGGTTTACCGAGGAAGTCCCAGGGGCCGAATCGGCTTTTTCGTTAAAATATAAGAAAAAGCTGCACGAAGAACAATCCGAATTTCAGCACATCGAAATCTATGAAACCGAAGGTTTCGGCAATTTGATGGTGATCGACGGCTGCACCATGGTATCGACTCGTGACAATTTCTTTTATCACGAAATGATGAGTCACCCGGTGCTCTTTACCCATCCCGATCCCAAACGGGTCTGGATCATCGGCGGCGGCGATTGCGGCACCTTGAAGGAAGTGCTCAAACACCGTTCGGTAGAGCAGGCGGTGCAGATCGATATCGACGAGCGGGTGACCCGCCTGGCCGAGATTTATTTTCCCGAATTGTGCGAATCGAACAACGATCCTAGGGCCGAACTGAAATTTATCGACGGCATCAAGTGGGTCAAGGACGCAGCCCCGAATTCGGTCGACATCATCATCGTCGACAGCACCGACCCGATCGGGCCGGCCGAAGGGCTGTTCAACGAAGCGTTTTACCACGATTGTTTTGCCTGTTTGTCGGAACACGGCATGCTGGTGCAGCAAAGCGAGTCGGCCTTGTATCACATGAAACTGATCGGCGAGATGCGCCATGCGATGAGTTCGGCGGGATTCGCTCATCTGCAGACGTTGTTTTTCCCGCAATGCATCTATCCTTCCGGCTGGTGGAGCGCAACGATTGCCGGTAAAACCAGTCTCAATCAATTCCGGGAACTGGACTCGGCCGACAAACGATTCGATACGACCTACTATAATGTCGATATCCATCGCGCGGCCCTGGCTCAGCCCGAATTTTTCAAGCGGGCCATCGCTTGAGATAAAAAGCCGAGGCTGCCGGAGCGTATGTTTCGAGCCGAACCCGGGCCGGATCAAGGAAAGGTCCGGCATTTACCCTTTGGCCGGGTTGCCGTATCCGGCCCTTTTATTTGATAGAGAGATTTCCGATGTTTGATCCCAAATCGATAGACGACATTGCCGGCCGCCTGGCCGGAGCAATCCCTCCGGGCCTCAACAGCCTCAAAGAGGACCTTGAAAAAAATTTCCGCGCCATTCTGCAAAGCGCGCTGGGCAAATTGGACCTGGTAACTCGAGAGGAATTCGAAGTGCAGAAAATGGTGCTGGCCAAGACCCGCGCCAAGCTGGAAGACCTGGAACAACGGGTCGCTCAAATGGAGCAGCAGATCCTGACCAAGGAAGACGTTTAATTTCCTGGAGAGGCAGGATGCAGGGATAAGTTTTAACAAGGAAGAATTCAACGTGCCCGTTCAACATTCTGACCTTTTCTCATGTCGCTAGCGGTAGTTTACAGCCGGGGCCGTTCCGGCATCGACGCGCCTCTGGTCACGGTCGAAGTGCATGTCGCCAACGGTTTGCCGGCGCTGAATATCGTCGGCCTGCCGGAAACCGCGGTCAAGGAAAGCAAGGACCGGGTGCGCGGCGCCATCCTGAACTCCCGCTTCGAGTTTCCGGCTCAGCGCATCACTGTCAATCTGGCGCCCGCCGATCTGCCGAAAGAAGGCGGCCGCTTCGATCTGGCCATTGCACTCGGCATTCTCGCGGCGTCCGGCCAGATTCCGAATGTTCATCTGGATCAATACGAGTGTATCGGCGAACTCTCCCTGGGCGGCCAATTGCGCCCGATCAGCGGCGCCCTGCCGGTCGCGATCCAGACCCGGAACCAGCGGCGCAAGCTGATTCTGCCTCGCGAAAACCGGGAAGAAGCGGCTCTTGTGAAAGAGAGCGCGCTGATTCCTGCCGGGCATCTGCTGGAGGTTTGCGCCCATCTTTCGGGACAGCGGCCGATCGAGGCCGAGTATCGGCAGACCGAGCAGCCTCTGCCGGAGGCCGACCTCGATTTTACCGACGTCCACGGTCAGTATCAGATCAAGCGGGCATTCGAAATCGCCGCCGCCGGGGCTCATAACATCCTGATGATGGGCCCTCCGGGCACCGGCAAGTCGATGTTGGCGGCGCGCCTGCCGACCATTCTTCCCCAACTAACCGAAGAGCAGGCTCAGGAAACCGCGGCCATCGCTTCGATCAGCGATCAGGGACTGGACGTGGCCCGTTGGCTGAAGCCGCCTTTCCGGGCGCCGCATCATACCGCCTCGGCTGCGGCGTTGGTCGGCGGCGGCAGCAATCCCAGGCCGGGAGAAATCTCGTTGGCGCATAACGGCACTTTGTTTCTGGACGAACTGCCGGAGTTCGACCGGAAAGTGCTCGAAGTCTTGCGCGAACCTCTCGAAACCGGCCATATCACCATTTCCAGGGCCACTCGGCAGGCCGACTTTCCGGCGAGATTTCAATTGGTGGCGGCGATGAATCCTTGTCCCTGCGGTTATCTCGGTGATGCTTCCGGCCGCTGTCATTGCACGTCGGAACAGGTGGCCCGTTATCGGGCGCGCATCTCCGGCCCTTTGCTGGACCGCATCGACATGCATCTGGAAGTGCCGAGAATCCCCATGGAAATCCTGCGCAAAGGATCGGCCCAGGGCGAGGAAAGCAGCGCCGTCATTCGCGAGCGCGTAGTGGCCGCAAGAAATCTTGCCCTGGTCCGAAGCGGCAAGGCCAACGCCGCGCTGAATGCCAAAGAAGTCAAGCTGTTCTGCCGTCTGTCCGAACCGGGGCATCAATTGCTGGAACAGGCCATGGAAAAATTCGGCCTGTCGCACAGAGCCTACCACCGCATTTTAAAACTGGCGAGAACCATCGCCGATCTGGCGCATTCGGAAGCCATTGACATCACTCATCTTAGCGAAGCCATCGGCTACCGCAAACTGGATCGTCGGGCGTGAGGGGAGAGCGGCCGGGATCTTTGGCCAATTTCTGGTGCTTAGGATAGGGTCACAAATCACTTTCCGGAATCTGAGTGGTTCCGAAGCGCACGATGGTTGCTCTCCGCTTTGACAAGAGGGGCGGGGGAGATTTTTTTTAACAAATAATGAGAAATCCCCCGGCTTTGCCGCACTGCCATTAAGTTAAGCAACCTTTGGGAGCGGTAAAGGTCGTAGAAGGATTTGGAGGCCGTCATGGACAAAAAAGCAGGCGTTGAACCGGAGCCGAGAGAAAATCAGCGATGAGGTTTTCAAGCGGCGGCACTCGGCGACGGACCGAGCCTTCACCCGGTTGCGCAGCTTGCCTTTCAGTTTAGTGCTGGTAATGGTGCTCCGGAACAGTGTGAAGGCCCTCCAGAACGTGGTGAACGAGGTCATGGCGTGGTTGGAGCAGTGCCCGGTGACTGCCAGCGCGTACTCACAAGCCCGCTACAAATTCAAACATACGGCTTTCATCGAACTGAACGAGGAAGCCGTGGTGCGGGCGATGTATGGAAGCAACTATCTGACGTTCTGGGGGATGCGCATTCTGGCTGTGGACGGTTCCCGCCTGATCCTGCCGAACACCGAAGAGGTCAGGCAAGCGTTCGGAACACTCCCCCACACGAATGGCCGGGACGCGGGACGGCTTGGGGAACATCCCTACGCCACGGCGTCGGTGCTGTTTGATGTTCTGAATCGCGTGGCGTTGGACGCGACGCTGGGATGCGCTAAGGCCTACGAAGTAGATCTCGCCGTGGCGCACCTGCCCCATACCCGCCCAGGCGACCTTCTGATCATGGACCGGAATTGTGCATCCTACCGGATGCTCGCGGAGTTCGTCCATCGCGGACGTGATTTCGTGATCCGCTGTTCTGCGGCCTCATTCGGGCCTGCGCAAAGGATGATGAGAGGAGAAGGGCCTGACAGCCAGATCGTCACGCTGGTTCCGTGCGCTGCGCAAGCGGGTCCGGTTCGCCAGCTTGGCCTGCCCGCATCCATCAAGGCGAGGTTTGTGCGCGTCCTGCTGAATACGGGTGAGTGGGAGGTGCTGGTCACCTCCTTGCTCGACGAAATCCGATATTCCACGACAGAATTTCGGTCGCTCTATGCCTGGCGTTGGGGGATTGAAACATTTTACGGCTTGCTTAAAACCCGGCTGGAATTGGAGAACTTCACGGGTAACGGCGCCGAGGCCGTGCGTCAGGACTTCCACGCCACCATTTACCTGTCCGGCTTGGAATCCATCCTGACCGAACCGGCCCAAGCCCGCTTGGACGCGAGGACAACCCGTTATCCACAAGCCGTGAACCGCTCGGTCTCCTTCAATGCCATCAAGATGGCCGCTCTGGAATTGCTCTCCAGTGATCTCAACTTGGAGCCGCTGCTGGAACGGTTGACTCAGTTATTCCAGACCAGCCCCGTAACGGTCCGGCCAGACCGTTCCCCTCCGCGCCGGAAGCCTTCCGACCGCGTTTCGCTGAATTTCCATAAGCGCAAGAAAAAGCACGGTTTATAGGACTGGCAAACCTTAACTTAATGACAGTGCGGCAGAGCCGGGGGATTTCTCATTATTTGTTAAACCCTACGAAATCGGGGTGTTTGTCCGCTCTGAAAACGAATTAGATAGAGCAATCGCCGCAGTTGAACAATCAAAACTCCTTTCAAAGTCCTGGATGAGCATGTCGAAACGGTCAGCGGTTATGCTTCGGTTTGCACCATGCCTCTCGCCAAAGGGTTGGAGTTTCGAGCGGTTGTGGTGATGGCCTGCGACGATGAAGTTATACCGTCGCAAAAGCGTATCGAAACGGTTGCCGACGACGCCGACCTCGAAGAAGTTTATAACACCGAGCGGCATTTACTCTATGTAGCATGTACTCGGGCGAGAGATCATTTGCTGGTGACCAGTGGTGACGTTCCTTCCGAATTTCTGGATGATTTCTGTCAAGTGAATTGACGTTCTGCAGATCTTAGTTGTTTTTTAAGCTGATATCCATCACCACGAAATCCGACGAACGGTTCTCAATTGAGCGGCATAATGGATGTAAGCTGGCGTGAGCTCGGGATGAAAATGCTGGAGCTTCCGCCCGGAGTCCGGCTTTAGCTCGAAAATAGTAATGCAAATGGCGTTGCCTGGTCGTAGCCGGGTTTGCTTTTTAATATTTTCTTTTGGAAAAAATCACGATATAGCCGTTTTTCATGGCATGGTCCTGATTGTAAGTCACGCCGGTGGCCTCTATGTCTTGTAAAATTTCAGGGGTCGCGCTGGCCGGGCAAATCACATGAACGTTGCCGCCGGCTTTTTTCGCCATCGCATTGGCCTGGATCAATTGGTTCCTTGTCTTTTTCGACAGTCTGTTTCCCGAAATGATTTGCTTGTTGGAATAAACGTGTTTTTGAGTTACCACGAAATCGTCCAGCCGGCTCGGGGCATTTGCCGGCCGAGCCGGATACCGGTCGGTGACTATCGCCCAGATCGCCTGGGCTTTATCGGCTGTATTGGCACAGCCGGATAAAGGGAGCGACAGAACACCGATGACAATCAATAATAATTTCCGCATGGCTCAAAAAGGAAATGAGGGCTTAACACGGCCTGATACCATGGAAGTCATGGAGAAGCCAGACTTTTCGATGATCGAAATGGCCGTCCGAGCCTAATTTTTGAAAAAATCCTTTGCCCAGTCATCGATATTTGGGTCACTCGATAACCCTTTTTTGGATTTTTTTCTTTTGCCGGCGGAAGCGCTGCGCCGTTTGCCTTGCTCGTTGTTTGAAGATGCGGCCTTTTTCTCGGGCGTAGCTGCCTCTTCCGTTTTCAGCGCGGTCGCCTGCGGGCCTTCTGCCGCACGGCCCGCGTCCTCGCGGTGGATGTCATCCTGATCAGGCGCCGTGAGCATGGATTGAATTGAATTATCGGCGGACAGGAAAGGCTCATTGCCTGGAGAAGCGGTTAATGTGGAGACAGAAGCTAATTCTTCCGCCGACGAAAATTGCGCCAGCCGGAACAGATAGCCGGATCCGCCGGTCAGCAAGGCGATTAACAGAATAAGGACAGGATAATCTCGGCAAAATCTGAAAAAACGGTTTTCGATTTTGATGACCGGAGCCACCACCGTTTTGTCCGCTGTTTTGTAGAGCACCTTGTTTAATTCTTCAATAAATTCCCGGGCGGTGGCAAAGCGCTTGTCGGGCCGTTTTTCCAGCGCTCTGAGCACCGTTTTGTCGAGCATCACCGGAATCGAACCGGCAAAAAGCCGCAACGATTTCGGCTTTTCTTCGATTTGCGATTTGATTAAATCGTAGTCGGTGCTTTTTTCGAAAGGCAGCCGGCCGATCAGCATTTCGTAAAGAACCACCGCGGTCGAGTAAAGGTCGGCGCGTTCGTCGGTCTCTCTGCCTTGAAGTTGCTCCGGGGATACGTATTCGAGCGTTCCCACCAGATGGCCCAAACGGGTCAGCCGGGCTTTTTCCAGAATGCGCGCTATGCCGAAATCCAGGATCTTGAGTTCGTTGTTGGCCGTTACGATGATGTTGGAAGGCTTGACGTCCCGATGCACGATGTTGAAACCGTGCGCATGGGACAAGCCTTCGAGAATGGCAATGGCGCAGTGAACCGCTTCCCGCCACGGCAGGAAGCCTTTCTGTTGGATAATGTTCTCCAGCGTGTCGCCGTTGACGAATTCCAGCGCCATGTAGTATTGGTCTTGGTAACGCCCGAAATTATAGACCGCGGCGATATTGTTGTGATGCAGCCGTCCGAGCGCCACCGCTTCCGACCGGAACCTCTGGACCACGTCTTCCTTGCTGCTGAGTTCCGGTTTAAGCAGTTTGATCGCGACCTCCCGCTCGAGCATCACGTCGATCCCTTTATATACTTCTCCCATGCCGCCTTCGCCGATTTTTTCCAGGATCCGGTAATTGTCGATCTGATTCATCATAGCCGTGGCATTAATAACGGGTAGCCGGGATAGGGTCGAAAGCGCGGGCGGCTTTCAATATCTTGACAACGATGACCGAAATATTATCGTAGCCGCCTCTTGCATTCGCCAGATCGACAAGAAGTTTGCAGGCCTGCTGGGAAGGATGACGATCGATCAGCTCGACCATTTCGGCTTCTTCCACTAAATCGTATAAACCGTCGGAACACAAGAGAAAACTGTCGCCGATCGCGGCCGCCAGCGGTGCTTCCGCGACGTCGACCCGGACTTTGGTCTGAGTGCCGACCGCTCTGGAAATGACGTGCCGGTCGGGATGCGTTTTGGCCGCTTCGGGGGTGAGCAAGCCTCTATTGATCAGCTCATTGACGACCGTATGATCCTGGCTGAGCTGGCGCCATTGCCCGTCCCGAATGCGATAGAGCCGGCTGTCGCCGGTATTGGCATAATAAACGTACCCGTTCAGAAGCAGCATGGCGACCAGCGTCGTGCCCATTCCCGCCAGTTCGGGCGATTGCCGGGCTTGTTGAAAAATGGCCTTGTTCGCTTCCTGAAAGACTTTTTTTAACGCCAGGAACCCATTGTTGCGGTAGTCCAGCAATTTCGACAATTCTCTTTGCACGGTGTTCACGGCCATTCGGCTGGCCGTCTCGCCGCCTTGGTGGCCGCCCATGCCGTCGGCGACCATCGCCAGGAGATTTCTGCTGTTGGCGAAATTGATGAGGCCGACGTTGTCCTGATTGTTCGGGCGAGCGCGTCCGGTGTCCGATACCGAGCCGATTTCCAGGCAGTAGGCCGCTTCGGGGGAGGCGCCGCAGCCGGACGGATCGGAGTTTCGGTGATCGATGAACTGCTTCCAGTACTGAAACATGGCCGGCTTAGTCGAGGCTCGGGGTAATCCCTAACAGGGCTTCGCCGTATCGGATCGGTATGGCGAGACTGGCCGGGTGGCCGGATGAATCCGTCCGGCTGAAGTCGGCAATGGCGATGACTTTCCCTTTCTTGTCGAAAATCGGCCCGCCGCTATGGCCGCTGCCGCTCGCCGGTACGGTCAGTTCATACACTTCGGTCGTTCCGCCGGAGGTGACGGCCGAATCGAATAAGGGGCCGGCGGTGCTGCCGGTAATTTTACCGATGCTGCCGCCGGTCACGGTCGGCTCGGGCAGCGTTGTCGTCGGCCCGCTGCCGCTCACGGCATCCTGAGAACTCAGGCCGGCCGCGGGCAGGTCGGCATTGCCGGGATAACCCAGCACCGTAATCGGATCTCCGGCCGTGACGAGAGGCCGGGAATCGATCTCGACGCTCTTCAAATTGTCCGGCACGTCGATCTTGACGGCGGCGACATCGGCCGCATCGGATATCTGCGTGATGCGGGCGGGCAGTTTTTGTCGGGTTTTCGGAAAGGTGACGTTCAGATAATCGTTGCGTCCCTCCAGGCTGCTCTCGTTGGCAGGCAAAGGCCGTCCATTGAAGCATTTGGGTTTGAACGGCAGCCACTTGCTTTTATAGGCAAGCAAATCGGGATAGAGGATATAAGCTTCCGTCAAGGTCAGCGTGTCTGCCGTGTCGCAAGCGGCGTCTTTACAAATGTAAGCGATTCCTCTGAAGTCTTTCGGCAGGGAAAACCTGGCTTCTTGCGATCGCCATCCGGCGGCCACGTGACGATTGGTCAAAATAAAACCGGTCGGCCGGGCTACAAACCCGGATCCTGTGGCCGGGAAGCCGATTGCGATGCCGGAATCGGTTACCAGATAAGGCTCGACGATGCCGTTGTAAAAGGTATACCAGGGCAGTTTTTCGGTTTTACACAGCCTTTTTTTATCCCGAATGCAATCGATTTTCTGAAACACCGGCTTGCCCGAGGGAATATGGATTAACCTCCAGCTGGCTTCCACCCGGACGATTGCCGGGCTGTTCCGGCTGAAAATGTCCGAAGAATTGAGCGGCTGATTCGAGTGCAAGGCCGCGATCTTCGACCTTAACGCCGCGATCTCGTCTTTACGGATCCGGTCTCTGTCCGCCTGATTTCCTTCCAATTCCGTCTTGTTTTCGTAATTCTGGTAAACGATCAAGCCGAAAATCAGCACGATAATGCCGATGATGCCCGATCCGATATTGATCATTTTTTTCCGGGTGTTGGATTCGGCCTGAGTGATCAGCCGTTCCACGGTATGCCTGCCGACGCCCGTTCCGGACGGATCGGACGGCCGTGAATCGGCCGAGGGCCCGGCTTGGGAAGAACGAGGGTCAAGGCCAAGTTCGCGCGTCAGTGGCGCTTCCGACGCGGCATCGCCCAGCCGGGTGGCTTTCGGCGCGGGCTTCGGCCGGGGATCCAGGTCGAACACGAAGTGCGGGCCGCCTTTGCCCAATTGCACGGTATCGCCGGCGTAAAGCCGGATGGGCGCCACGATTTTTTGATGATTGACGAAAGTGCCGTTGCGGCTATCCAGATCGGTCAGGTAAAACTGATCGTCGTTTTGTACGGTGATCCGGCAATGCTGACGGCTGACCAGGTCGTCCTTTTCAGCATCGTATGCCACCTGGCTGGCCGCATCTCTTCCAAACGTCAGTTCTTTGACCGGAAATTCAAACGTTTCGGTTTGATTGGATTTCGAGCCGGACAAGTGTTTAATGATGACTTTCAACATGGTCATTCCCGCCTTGATTTTTATTCGATTCCGATTTTAGCTATTAACTATTGGCAATTCAAACTCTTGGAGATCCTTGCGCGCCGGGATTTCGGCATTAAAAAGACCGGAAGCTTCGGTAAGGGTCCGCGAATTCTTTTCTTGTACCCGGGATTTTCCGGAGCCAACCGAATGCCATTCCATTCGAATGGATCCGATTGATTTTTTCAGGGAAAAGCAAAAGCAGCCCGAACCGGCCCGGTTTCGGGGGCCGGAATCTCTTTTCCCAGGATATTCGGGAGGATATCAACAAGGTTCCGTTTCCGGTATTGCCTAGCCGCCAAAAATATCGCCGATTTTATCTCAAAGCGCTTAAAGTCCTCTTATTTGGGCGCATGAATGCCGTTTTTTCATATCACTCGCAGCCGGATCCCAAAAGTGGGGCATTCATGGGCATCCGCCTCGTTATTTTTCGATAAAGATGAACGGGAAAGATGAACGGAAGATGAACGAGGGATGGTTCTATCGAAGGCGCGGGCGTTGTGCCGGCCTTGGCCGGCTCTCGAACGCCGAGAAAGAGACGAGGAAAAAGCGCAAGCCGGCCTGTTCGGGAGATCAGGAACTCATCAGCGGTATTTTTTCCTTCAACTTCAAAAACCGCCGATAGCGGGTCATCGAGATCGTCCCGTTGTCCGCGGCTTCCCGGATCGCGCAGCCTTTGTCCGGGCCGTGACGGCAGTCGTTGAACCGGCAGTTGCCGAGAAGCGGTTGAAATTCCCGGTAGCCGTAGGCCAGTTGCGATTCCGAAAGATCGGCCAGACCGAAGATCGACACGCCGGGGCTGTCGATCAAATCGCCGCCGTCCGGCAAATGGTACAGCGTTGCCGCCGTGGTGGTGTGCCGGCCCAGTTGGGTGGATTCCGAGATCGCGTTGGTTTTCACCGCCTTGTCCGGAATCAGCGCGTTGGTCAGCGACGATTTGCCGACGCCCGATTGGCCGGAGAAAAGGCTGGCCTGATTTTTTAATGCCGCGCCGAGTTCCTGCAATCCGGTCGAGGTCAGGGCGCTGACCCGGTACAACGGATAATGCAGATTGCGGTACAGCAGCAGCTCGTTTTCCAGGGTTTCGTCCTGTCCGAGATCGGTTTTGTTCAACACAATCGCCGCGGAGATTTTGCTGTTTTCGCAAATGGCCAGGTATTGGTCCATTAACAGAAAATCGCAATACGGAGCCACCGCGATCACGATGAAAATGGTATCGATATTGGCCGCCACGGGCCGGATCTTGCCGTTTCGGGACGGGCGAATCAATAACGAGCGCCGGGGCAGGACTTCCTCGATGCGCCCTTGATCGGGACCTGCCGGCGACCATAACACCCGGTCGCCGACGGCAACGGTGGCCAACCGCCTGAGCGGCTGGCACAGGATGATTTCGTTCTCATGCTCGACGGCGATGCCCTGACCCAGATGGGCGATGACCAATCCTTCCTTCACCATGGACACTAAGCGGCCGAAATCTTTTCTTCCAGATGGGCGATGCGGATGGCCGCGGGCGGATGGCTGTAATGGAATGCCGAATACAACGGGTCGGGCGTCAGCGTGCTGGCGTTTTCTTCGTACAGCTTGACCAGGCCGCTGATCATTTTGGCCGCCTGCGCATGCTCGGCGGCAAAGTCGTCGGCTTCGAATTCGAACTTGCGCTGGAAATAAGCGCTGATCGGCTGCAGGAACACGGTGAACACCGGAGACACCAGCATGAACAGCAGCAGCGCCGCCGCATGGGAGGGCTGGGTAACGCCGAGGCCGTTATAAAACCAGCTCTGGTCGATCAGCCAGCCCAGGATCGCGAGGCCGATCAGGCTCATGACCGAAGTGGCGGCCAGCATCTTGATCACGTGCTTGCATTTGAAATGGCCCAGCTCGTGCGCCAGCACGGCTTCCAGTTCTTCTTCGTCCAGCGATTTGACCAGCGTGTCGAAGAAAACGATGCGCTTGTTGTTGCCGATGCCGGTAAAATAGGCGTTGCCGTGGCCCGAGCGCTTGGAACCGTCCATGATGAAAATGCCCTTGCTGTGGAAACCGCAGCGGGTCAGGAGCCTCTGGATCCGGTTTTTCAACGAGCCCTCTTCAATAGGCGTGAATTTATTGAACAAGGGCGCGATCACCGTGGGAAAAAGCCAGCTCATCAGCAGGGAAAAGGCCATGATGACGCCCCACGCCCAGAGCCACCAGAGCGAACCCAGGCTGTCCATGATCCACAGGATCAACGCCAGGAGCGGCAAGCCGATCACGGCGCCCAAAGCCAACTGCAAAAGATGATCCTTGACGAATTGCACCACGGTGCTTTTATTGAAGCCGTATTTTTCCTCGATGACGAACGTGTGATAAATACTGACAGGAAGCTCGATCAGGGTCGTCAGTAGAAAAACGGTGGCGATGGCGGCCACTCCGGACCACAAGGGCGATGCGATCATCCCCGACCAGAAGGTGAAGGCCTGGTCGATCACTCCGCCCAGCGTCAGCAACAGCAGCACGATGACGCCGAGGAAGCCGTCGATCTGGCCCAGCCGGTTTTTTTCGATCGTATAGTCCGCCGCTTTTTGGTGCGCGCTCAGAGAAACCTTGTCGGCAAAGGCGGCCGGCACCCTGGAGCGGTGCTCCGCGACATAGGCTGCCTGCCGTCTGGCCAACCAGAAATGGATCGAATAAGAAATGAACAGGGCAATTAAAAAGACAACGGTAAAAATGTTCATAAACGCAACCAGTTTAAGAATTAGCTATAGAGATGTGCCAATGCTACACTAATCGCCTTGTGATTTACATAACGGAGGCAATAAATGACGCAGGATTCTCAGCATCTGATCTGGATAGACCTCGAAATGACCGGGCTAAATCCCGAGACCGATTTGATTATTGAGATAGCGACGATCGTTACCGACAAGGAGCTGACCGTTCTGGCCCAAGGCCCCGTGTTGGCGATTCATCAGTCCGACGCGGTACTGGCCGCGATGGACGACTGGAACCAGAAGCATCACGGCCAGTCCGGCCTGATCGAACGGGTCAGAAATTCCGGAATCGACGAGCGGGAAGCCGAACGGCAAACCCTTGAGTTTTTAAAGCAGTGGGTTCCGGAAAATACGTCTCCGATGTGCGGCAACAGCATCGGCCAGGACCGGCGGTTTCTTTGCCGTTATATGCCGAAACTGGAAGCCTATTTTCATTACCGCAATGTTGATGTTTCGACATTGAAGGAGCTGGCGGCCCGTTGGGCGCCGGAAGTCAAAAACGGCTTCAACAAAGTGGCTTCGCATCAGGCTCTGGAAGACATCAAGGAATCGATTGAGGAACTGCGCTATTACCGCGAGCATTTCATCGCCAAACCTTACGCGGGTGGCCAGGGCGTTATTTAAATTCGGAGCATCATGAGTCAATTGCTTGCTGTGGCTTTCGGCGGCGCCTGCGGTTCGGTACTGCGTTTTCTAGTGTCCACCGGCTTTTATCAATGGCTGGGTAGAAGCTTTCCTTTCGGCACGCTGGCGGTCAACGTCATCGGTTCGTTTCTGATCGGGCTGCTGGCGGAAGCGCTGATCCTGCAGCGCATCACTTTTACTCTGGAATATCGCGCCGCGATCCTGGTCGGCGTCTTGGGCGGCTTTACGACCTTTTCCAGCTTCTCGCTGGAAACGCTGTATTTGATGGAACAGGGCGCCTGGGCCAAGGCGGCGCTGAACGTCACGCTCAGCATCGTGGCCTGTCTGTTTGCCGTCTGGATCGGTTTGCTGTTGGGCCGGTCGCTCATGTATTATGCCGACGGCGTGGTCAAATGGCCCGACGGCATGTTTCCGTATGCGCTGGTGATCGTCAACGCCCTGCTGGCTTTTCTGATCGGGCTGGTCGGTGCCGTGCTGCTGCAGAAAGTGACGCTGACGATGGAATACCGGGCCGCGCTGATGGTGATTCTGATCGGCGCCTATTTGACTTTGTCCGGCTTGTATTTGATCCTTTATCTTCTGGAACACGGCTTTTCCTTCGACGGTCATTTGAATTTAATGCTGGGGGTTTTCGTCAGCAACGGGCTGTTTTGCATTCTGCTGCTCTGGATGGGCTTATTGACGGGGAAACAGATATGACTACCAAAGACGTCGTCATCGCCAGAATCTATACAATGGAAGGCCGGGATTTGCTGGACCGCGCCCTCGAGATTCTTCACGGCGAGGCCATCGAGGGCGTTACCGTGCTTCGAGGCATCGCGGGCATCGGCGCGTCGGGCGAGATTCATACCTCCTCGCTGATCGATTTATCGCTGGATCTGCCGCTGATCATCGAGTTTTACGACGAGCCCGCCAAAGTGGAAAAAGCGATCGCCGCGCTGCAATCGAATCTCAGTTTGAAGCACGTCGTCAGTTGGCCGGCCTCCCTTCATGCCGCCGATTCATAAGAATTTGTTTTTTATTTTACCCAGGTTATCACGCTTACTATGTTAGATCCCCGTTTATTCAGAGCCGATCTTGATTTTGTCAAACAACAGTTGGACCGGCGCTC
This sequence comes from Methylosarcina fibrata AML-C10, assembly GCF_000372865.1. NCBI lineage: Bacteria > Pseudomonadati > Pseudomonadota > Gammaproteobacteria > Methylococcales > Methylococcaceae > Methylosarcina > Methylosarcina fibrata. The sequence continues at coordinate 625,430 of NZ_KB889965.1, forward strand.
GTTCGATTTCGACAGCGGCCATTTCGCCGCTCTGGAAGCCCGGCGCAAGGAATGCCAGGTGAAAACACAGGAGCTGCAAAATGAACGCAACAGCCGCTCCAAAGCGATCGGCCAGGCCAAGGCCAAAGGCGAAGACGTCCAGCCGTTATTGGACCAGGTGCAGAATCTCGGCGACCGGCTGAAAGAGCAGGAAACCGAGCTGGCGGCCATTCAGACGGAAATGACCGCCTTGATGGAAGGCATTCCCAATTTGCTCGACGACAGCGTGCCGGACGGCAAAAACGAGGAAAGCAATCTGGAAATCAGCCGCTGGGGCGAGCCGCGCATGTTCGATTTCAGCCCCCGGGATCACGTCGATTTGGGCGCACGATTCGGCATGGATTTCGAACTGGGCGCAAAAATTGCCGGCGCCCGCTTTGTCGTGCTCACCGGACGATTAGCCAGACTGCAACGCGCGATCATCCAGCTCATGCTCGATACGCACACCGAGGAACACGGCTACAGCGAAACCTACGTGCCCTATCTGGTCAATGCCGACAGCCTGCGGGGCACGGGACAACTGCCCAAGTTCGAGGCCGATCTGTTCAAGGCCAGCCAGGACCCGGCGCTGTATCTGATCCCGACGGCCGAAGTGCCGGTCACCAACATCGTCCGGGACGTCATTCTCGATCCCAAGGACCTGCCCTTGAAGTTCGTCTGCCACAGCCCCTGCTTCCGCAGCGAAGCCGGCGCCTACGGACGGGACGTGCGCGGCATGATCCGCCAGCACCAGTTCGAAAAAGTCGAAATCGTCCAGATCACCCGGCCCGACGATTCGGCCAGGGCGCACGAAGAGTTGACCGCGCACGCGGAGGCGGTTTTGAAAAAACTGGAGCTGCCTTACCGCAAAATGCTTCTGTGCGCCGGGGATACCGGCTTTTCCTCGGCCAAAACCTACGATCTGGAAGTCTGGCTGCCGGGGCAGGGGGCTTACCGGGAAATTTCCTCGTGCAGCAATTTCAAGGACTTCCAGGCCAGACGGATGCAGGCGCGCTGGCGCAATCCCGAAACCGGCAAGCCCGAGCTGGTCCACACCCTGAACGGCTCCGGTCTGGCCGCAGGCCGAACGCTGATCGCGGTCATGGAAAATTATCAGGACGCCGAGGGCCGCATCCACGTTCCGATGATTTTGCAACCTTACATGGGCGGCCTTGAAATCATCGAATGATGCATTCCGGACGGCGTTTCATTCCGTGGCCGGATCCCGTTTGAAAATGCCGTTCGGTTAAAAATGGTAACGCTTGCCCCAATAGATCATTGTAAAAAATGTCGAGATACAAAATGCATCCTAAAGAACGATGCGCTTCACTGTGTTCGGCACATCCTACGTTACCGATTGAACCGATAAAATAAACTCTTTTGACTTTTTAAACTTGTTCATACCAGAATGCGTACGTCCCAATTTCCTCTCAATACCGTTAAAGAAACTCCTGGCGATGCCGTCATCGTCAGCCATCAATTGATGATTCGCGCCGGACTGATCCGGAAACTGGCGGCCGGACTTTACACGTGGCTGCCGTTGGGCATCCGGGTACTGCGCAAAGTCGAAAAAATCACCCGCGAGGAAATGGACAGGGCCGGCGCTCTGGAAGTATTGATGCCCGCGTTGCAGCCGGCGGAGCTCTGGCAGGAAACCGGGCGTTGGGAGCAATACGGTCCGGAACTGGCGCGGCTGAAAGACCGCCACGACCGTGATTTCTGCCTTGGCCCCACGCACGAGGAAATCATCACCGACCTGGCGCGCAACGAAATCAAGAGCTACAAGCAACTGCCGATTACTTATTATCAGATACAGACCAAGTTCCGCGACGAAATCAGGCCGAGGTTCGGCGTCATGCGTTCGCGCGAATTCATCATGAAGGACGCCTATTCGTTCCATCTGGACCAGGAGTCCCTACGTGAAACCTACGAGGTCATGTACCGGACCTACACCAACATCTTCAACCGCTTCGGCCTGAAATTCCGCGCCGTTATCGCCGATTCCGGCTCGATCGGCGGCGCGGTTTCGCACGAGTTTCACGTGTTGGCCGATTCCGGCGAAGACGCCATCGCCTTTTCGACCGGGAGCGACTACGCCGCCAACATCGAAAAGGCCGAGGCGGTAGCGCCCACAGGATCGCGCGCCGCACCCGGCCAGGAAATGAAACTGGTCGATACGCCCGAGCAGCACAGCATCGAAGACGTCAGCCGCTTTTTCAATGTTGATTCGTCGCAGTGCCTCAAAACTCTGATCGTCAAAGGCGAAGAAGACAGCCTGGTGGCGCTGTTGCTGAGAGGCGACCACGAACTGAACGAAATCAAGGCCGCCAAAATCGAAGGCGTGCTGTCGCCGTTGGCGTTTGCCGGCGACCAGGAAGTTCAGGCGGCCTGCGGCTGCAAGCCGGGTTCGATCGGTCCGGTCGGCCTGAAAATCCGAATCATCGCCGACCGCAGCGTGGCGCTGATGTCCGATTTCGTTTGCGGCGCCAATCAGGACGGCAAGCATTACGTCGGCGTCAACTGGGAACGCGATCTACCGTTTCCGGCCGAGACCGCCGATCTGCGCACCGTCGTCGCCGGCGATCCGAGCCCGGACGGCCAGGGCGAACTGACCATCGCCCGCGGCATCGAAGTCGGTCACATCTTCCAGCTCGGAATCAAATACAGCGGCTCGATGAAAGCTTCGATCATCAACGAAGCGGGCAAAAACCAGACCATGATCATGGGCTGCTACGGCATCGGCATTTCCCGCGTAGTCGCCGCGGCGATCGAGCAAAACCACGACGAACGCGGCATCGTCTGGCCGGAAAGCATTGCGCCGTTTCAGGTCGCGATCTGCCCGATGAACCTGCACAAGTCCGAACGGCTCAAGCAGGCGGCCGAAAAGTTGTATCAGGATTTGCAAGACGCCGGTTTCGAAGTCCTGTTCGACGACCGTAAGGTGCGCCCCGGCTTCATGTTCGCCGACATGGAACTGATCGGCATTCCGCACTGCATCGTCATCAGCGACCGCGGCCTGGATGCCGGCACTCTCGAATATAAGGCCCGGACGGCGAAGGAAAATCTGGAGATTCCGATGGGGGGTGTGATTGGGTTTTTGAAGGAAAAGCTGGGTTAAGGCGCGAACTTGCGGTAGCGGATTGGGACCGTTTTTGTTTTCCCAAGTTCTTAGAATCCGGCAGGTATCCAGCCGAGTGGGGTTATGGTATGGTATGAAAAATAAGGTTGTGGAGACATAGCGCGATCGATGCGGTGTTTTCTTCTCACCGCGTTGTTCGCCTTCCTAGCCTCCTTGCAATCCATGGGGCCTTTCGATTTCCCAGTTTCATTCGGCGGCTCCGATTTCAAACGTTTGTCAAAGAGATGACGGCCATGGAAAACTTCATGAAAGCTCGCAATATCATTCTTTCCTCACTCGACTGCGCCCGCTTGCGCGATTTGTTGATAACGGCCAAACAATTCGGGGCCACGGATTCAGCGATCTTGCGTACGCTGGAAGGCGAACTCGAACGGGCCAGGATTGTCGCGCCCGAAGAAATTCCACCTTACGTGGTCACCATGAATACATGTGTTTGCCTCATCGATACAGCCACGCACGAAGAGTTTCAGTACACGCTGGTATTTCCAAGCGAAGCGGACCCCGAGCAAGGAAAATTGTCTATTCTCTCCGAGTTAGGCGTTGCCCTTATCGGCTTTTCCGTTGGCGATACGATTGAATGGGAATTCCCCGAAGGTCCCAGATGCATACGGATAAACATGATCTATTTTCAGCCGGAGGCTACTAAGCAATACGATTTGTAGAGACCGTGCGAGCAGAATCAATGGCTCGACTGAACATCTACATAACCAATCAAACCCGATAAAATAAGCCGTTTTGACTTTCCAAACTTGTTCCTATCAGAATGCGTACGCCCCAATTTCCTCTCAACACAGTTAAAAAACTTGGCGATGCCCATCGTCAGCCATCCATTTGATACAGACCAAGTTCCAGGACGAAATAAGGCCGAGGTTCGGCATGATGCGCACGCGCGAGTTCATCATGAAAAACGCCCATTCGTTCCTATTCAAAATGGGATAATGAGTGAATGAATAAAAAGTAATTTACTATTTCATAATCACTGCAATGTTATCTACGCATATATTTGAATGCTGTTTTTTAATAATAAAAACAAGCGCCATATTGTGAGCTTTTATCGATGCTATTTAATTCTTGGCAATTTATATTTCTATACATTCCAGTAACCTTTTTTGTTTATTTTTTTCTTAATAAAGTCAGGTTGTTAATAGCCGGAAGAGTTTGGTTGGTTACAGCCAGTTTGTTTTTTTACGCCTACTGGGATGCAAAATATTTACCTCTCATCCTATGTTCAATTCTGTTTAACTTTGCCATAGGCACGGGACTGACACAATCTCATAATGAATTGACGCAAACAAGAAAAAAAAAGTACTCAAATAGAAAGATAGTCTTACTAATCGGTATTTTTGCAAATATTTGTCTGCTTGGTTACTATAAATATACTGATTTTCTACTGAGTAATATTAATTTCATTTTTGGGGAAAATTATAATTTACATCATATTGTTCTTCCGCTTGCAATCAGTTTTTTTACATTTACTCAAATTGCATACCTGGTGGACAGCTATCGAGGAGAAACATCGGAGTATGATTTATTAAGCTATTCTCTTTTTGTAACTTTTTTTCCTCATTTAATTGCCGGGCCAATCGTCCATCATAGACATATAATGCCCCAATTCGTTTCTAGATGGGCAGTTTTCCAAAAAACGTCAAATATCCAAAAAAGTTTATTTATATTTTCTATTGGATTATTCAAAAAAGTTGTTATTGCCGATAATTTTTCTTTATATGCAGATTATGGGTTTGACGGTGGCGCAGCACTCAATTTATTTTCTGCATGGGCAACCAGCTTGTCATATACATTTCAGATTTACTTCGACTTTAGTGGATATTGCGACATGGCAATCGGTTCGTCTTTATTATTTAATATCTGGTTGCCAATAAACTTTAACTCGCCATACAAGGCTTTAAATATTCAGGATTTCTGGCGCCGATGGCACATTACCCTGAGTTGTTTTCTAAGAGATTATTTATATATACCATTAGGCGGCAATCGATGTTCACAGCTTCGTATTTATATGAATCTTTTCATCACTTTCGTGCTTGGAGGCTTATGGCATGGCGCAACATGGTTATTTGTCATCTGGGGAGCAATGCATGGAGTTGCTCTTATAATCAATAGAATATGGAAAGGTTTACCATTCACCATGCCTTCTTATCTGGCCTGGCTTTTGACGTTTATATTTGTAAATACAAGTTGGGTATTTTTTAGAGCGAAAACATTAGACGACGCAATTAGAATACTTAAGGGCATGGTGGACATACGTTCAGTAACATGGTCATCTTCCACTTCGGATCTGGCATGGGCTGGCTGGATGTCGGACATTTTATTAAAAATATTTCCAGCTAGCTTTATTGGTCAATTACCTATATACCTATTTATTTCGCTTGCATTCGTAATTTTATCTTACAGTAACTCTATTGAGATGTTGAATAAAAATATAAATTTAAACAAAATGACGTATAGCGCAATACTTTTTTCTACATCTATTTATTTTATGCTGTCTTCCACAAGCACAGTGTTTCTATATTTTAATTTTTAATTATGTCGATATCATCAACACGATTTAGAGTATTTATTTTTATAGCATTTTCCTATCTAAACATAGCAATAGTGCCAATTATAAATATAGTTTCTTCTCCTGACGTTGATTTTATAAAAATTAAAGACAAATCATTTCTTTATAATATGGATTTTTTATCAAGAGCCATAGCGAAGCTTCTTTATCCGTTAGGCATTAACATAGACTCACGAAACGTTGTAATTGGTAAAGATGGATGGCTTTTTTTAGGGGATAATTATAACGACACTATTACCGTTGATCATCGTCAATCAACAATAGAAGATGGCGCTGTGGCAAAAAAAATTATTGAAGCAATGCATGCATGGAAAGGTTTTCTTTCACAAAAAGGAGTGCAGGATTTTAAAATTTTGATTGCACCGAATAAAGGTACTGTATACCCGGAACATATGCCTACATGGGCCATTCCACGTTCCCCAAATGCTACAGATATATTGATAGATAAAGCAGAAGAAAGTAATATTTTTATCGATCTGAGGAAGCCTTTGTTGTCGGCTAAAAAAAATCAGTCTGAAATATTATATTACAAGACAGACAGTCATTGGAATTTATTGGGAGGAGCAGTTGCCTTTCGATATTTTGCCCAACAACTTTCTAAAAATCACCCTGAGCTAAAATGGCCACAAGATGACCTATACAAACTAACGCACACGAATCAGCGAAATGGTGGCGATTTGGCTAATTTTCTTAGATTGTCCAACCACTTACATGATTTGGATCCGATTATTAAAGTGATGGAGCTTCCCGTACCCAATATTCGATATGATTATGATACTAATCATATGGTCTATCGAGGTGAAAATCCCTTGATTGAGCAGCATAATAAACCTCTACTGATAAAATCTCCCGGTGCATTAAATAACAAAAAGGTTCTTTGGATACGAGATTCATTTGGCACCGGAATCTCGCCGTTTATGACAATAACTTTTAACGAAATACTTCAAGTCAATTATGATGAAGCGCTAAAACCTGGCGGTCGATTTGTTCAGTTGGTTGAAAAATGGAAACCGGACTATGTTTTTTTTATTATTATTGCGCGAGATTCAAGAAGAGATTTATTTTATCAGGCTCCACCCATTACATTTATCAAAACACCTGATAATTTTGAGTCAAATCGTACTGGCACTCTGGTCAGACTGAACAATGTCGCAACAATCAATTCCCGGTATAAATTTATTATTGATGGAATTGACCCTTCTTTAGAATATTCCTTATCGGATAGCGAAATAACGCCGGAAAAAAATCGTTATATTAATCTTGAAATAGCATGTGAAGATCATTCTTCTGTCGTACCGATTCAATTATTTTGGCAAGAAAACAGGCAAGCCTACTTTGATGAGGAACATAGTGTAAGAATGAACTTTACTACCGGAAGAAATTTGATAGATATTCAATCGATACCAAAATTGTCTTTAACAAAAAGACAAATAGTAAAACTGCGCCTGGATATTGATCCACAACAAAATTCTTGCCAAAAATTTAATGTGGATGGCTTATATATGGGTAATTTTAATTCAAAATCGTGATTATAAATCGTACATGGGCGCATTCGGTACATCCTGAACAGGATGATGCCGAGGGCGTTTACGATAAAAAAATCTAAATAGCGAATGGCCGCATGCTGAATGGTCAAGCATTTGAAGAAATGCCACTGATACTCCAGCATCGTTTCCGATAAACGTCCGATGGTAGATAAAAACCATAAAAATTTTAATTTTTTTAAGGTTCAATTTATCTTCGCATGAAAGAATAATTCATCAGTAGCCAATTCTATTTGCACCCGGGCGCCCCGGATCGCCAAAATCGCGGCTGGGTTCATCTACAGGGAAAAATCCGAAGCGGTTTCGACTGCGTAAAGCAGGCGTGAAAAGTTGTAATACAGCGATTTCATATTGATTACGGAGACAGTGATTGCGATGAATAATAAAACAACCTCGAAAAAAGACATTTACATAGCCTTAGGGTACGTTTTATTGCTGGCTGTCATGGCGTTTCCTTTATCGCTGGCAGGCATGAAGATGCTTAACTTCGTTTTAGGCCATATCAAGATGTAAGTTTTATCCTGTCGATGGCGGATTCTACTTTCGCCTTATCGGCGGCAATCGGCCTCTTCGTTTTTCTAACCATAAAATTAAGGATAAGAAATGAAAAAAATAATGTTTGCTTTGATGGTGCTTGGGTTCGCCGTTACAACCCGAGCGGCCGAGAATATGACCTATTACGGTCATTTCACCAGCACCACCAATGCCGATACGCTGATAACGACCGAAGGGCTCGACGGCCAAAACACCAAATTTATCGTCAATAAAGTAGCCATCAACGTTTTCCAGGACTGCAACTCCCTGCAATACGGAGGGTTTAAAAAAACAGGCGCATGCGGAGCTTATAAGATGGGGGCGCAGTTGTGGCAAAGAGCGGCGACGACCAACATAAGCACCAACGGCGTCGCGGTCCGGGTTTATCCCTCAACAACGCCTTCGACGGAGATTTACGCCACGCCGAACATGGAGTACTTCATCGTAGGAAATCCGAAGTCCTACGCATGGCAGGATTGTACCAGCGCCAACACGGTGGATTATGCACTGGTCGGCTCTTGTACCAGCGGCTTGTCGCTCTGGAAGCGGACTACTCCTGTTCAATAAGTTTGAGCTTAGTTAGCCCTAGACTTTAAGATATCGAGAAAAGTTAATCAGGCTACGCACCGCGTACCAATCAAAAAACTTGATTGATCAATGTATTGTGAAAAGTCAAGTAGGATACGCACCGCGTACCTGCTCTAAACAGATTGAATGATCAAGCTCGTGAGTGGTACACGGTGCGTACCCTACCTTTTTGCGATTAAGGCGCTCGCTCAAGTTTTAAATGTTTACTCCTTTCGCCTGCATGTCGGCATGGTACGAAGATCTCACCAGCGGCGCGCTCGCGACCTGTTCGAAGCCCAGCGATCCGGCGATGCGTCCGTATTCGTCGAATTGCTCTGGCGTAATGTAGCTTTTCACCGGCAGATGGTCCTTGCTGGGTTGCAGGTATTGGCCGAGAGTCAGCATGGTGCAGCCGTGGTCGATCAGATCGCGCATCACTTGCAGCACCTCTTCCGGTTCTTCGCCGATGCCCAGCATCAGTCCGGATTTGGTCGGTGTTTGGGGTCTGGCTTTTTTATAGCCTTCCAATAACTTCAGAGAGCCCGAGTAATCAGCGCCGGGACGGGCCTGTTTGTAGAGCCTGGGCACCGTTTCTAGGTTGTGATTGAACACGTCGCAGGGTTCGGCCGCCAGGATGGCGATGGCTTTGTCCATGCGGCCGCGAAAATCGGGCACCAGAATTTCAATCTTGGTCGCTGGAGACTGATGCCGGATGGTTTGGATGCATTCGGCAAAATGGCCGGCGCCGCCGTCCCGTAAATCGTCGCGGTCGACCGAGGTAATGACGACGTATTTCAAGGCCATTGCCTTGATCGCCTCGGCCAGATGACGCGGTTCGTTTTTATCGAGAGGCAGGGGCTTGCCGTGGGCGACGTCGCAAAAAGGACAGCGCCGGGTGCACAAATCGCCCATGATCATGAAGGTAGCCGTGCCGTGCTGGAAACATTCGGCCAGGTTGGGGCAGGCGGCTTCCTCGCAGACCGTATGCAGGTTGTGCTCGCGCAAGAGCTGTTTGACCCGCGCGATTTCATTGCCGGCGGTCAGTTTGACCCGTATCCATTCGGGCTTGCGCAGCGGCGCGGCGGCGGTTTCTACTTTAATCGGAATGCGCGCCAGCTTCTCTGCGTTGCGTTGATGGGAATCGGGCGTGGAGCGGGACGGAGCTTGATAGGTCATGAGGACAGGGCCTGAGTTATGGCCTCGACCAGAGGCGAGGCGAGTTCTTCGTTGCTGAGATTCACTCCCAGATCGGCAAGCCGGGTCACTTCCAGCTTCGAATAGCCGCAGGGATTGATGCCTTTGAAAGGACTCAAGTCCACGTAATTGTTGAGGCTCAGTCCGTGGTAGCTGCAATTTTTTCGGATCCTTATGCCAATGGAGCCGATTTTTTTGCCGTCGACGTAGACGCCGGGCGCATCGGCCCGTGCGTTCGCGGCGATGCGATACAAAGCCAGCGTCTCGATCATGGCTTCCTCCAGCAAGGTAACCAGTGGGCGGACGCCCAGTTTCGACCGCTTCATGTCCAGCAGCGGATAAACGACCAATTGGCCGGGACCGTGGTAGGTGACCTGGCCGCCCCGGTCGCAATGGACCACGGGAATCGATCCGGTGTCGAGAAGGTGTTCCCGCTTGCCGTTGAGTCCCAGCGTATAGACCGGATCATGTTCGACCACCCAGATTTCATCGGGAGTGTCCCAGGTCCTGTTCTCGGTGAATTGCTGCATGGCCCGCCAAGTGGCCTGATAGTCCTGTATGCCGAGAAAGCGCGTCGTTAAGGCCATGCCGGAAGAAAGGTATGTGCCGGATTTTATAAGACCATCATGATCAGAGGGTGACTCGATAAATCCAGATAGATGTTATCGAGCTGCTGTTTGCTGTGCGCCTCGATGATGACGGTAATGGCGGTGTAATTGCCGCCCTTGCTGGGGCGCGACTTTACCGCGCCCTCGGTAAGGTCGGGGCTGTGCCGCCGGACGATTTCCACTACGACCAAATCGAGTTCGGGCGTGGTTTTGCCCATGGCCTTGATCGCAAAACGGCACGGGAATTTCAGCAGGGTCTCTTCGCTCATCTCAGGGATTGTTTGTAATTCTGGAACAGCCGGTTCATGGTGGCCCAGACCGGCCCCGGTTTGCCGCCGCCGATTGGAGCGGAATCGAGTTCGACCACCGGCATGATTTCGCGGGTCGAACTGGTCAGCCAGATCTCGTCGGCACTTTTCAGCGTTTCCAGGGAAATGCTGTCTTCCCGATAGGAAATATGGTTTCTTTCGGCGATTTCAAGGAGGACGTCGCGGGTAATTCCCGGCAATAATTCATGGCTTTTCGGTGGCGTGACCAGGACGCCGTCGACGACCGCGAAAACATTGCTCGCCGCGCCTTCGGTGACGTGATCGCCCCTCACCAGAATGGCTTCGGTGCAGTCTTTCTCGACCGCTTCCTGCCGGTAGAGAATATTGGCCAAAAGGGTAATGGCCTTGATATGGCACAGTTGCCAGCGCCCGTCCGGCATGGTCATGGCCCTGACGCCGGAGTTCTGGCCGGGCAGGGGGACAATGGCCGACGACATCGCAAAGACGGTCGGCCGGATCTGTTTCGGAAACGCGTGGTCTCTTTTTTCCGCAGAACCCCGCGTAACCTGCAAATAAACATACTGATCCAGGGCCGGGTCCAACAGCGGCGTCAGAATCTCGAGCCATTGCGCATAAGGGAAGGGATTGCCCAGACGAATGCCGGAGAGACTGCGATCCAGTCTCTCCATATGCTTGTCGAAATGAAACAAATGTCCCGAATAGGACGGAATGACTTCATAGACGCCGTCACCGAATAAAAAGCCGCGGTCCAGGACCGAAACTCGGGCTTCATTCAACGGAAGATAACGGCCGTTCAGATAGACCGTTTTATTTTCCATCGCGGTTGACCACCAGAAGAATGGCGCTGTCGGTCAACTGGCGGAAAATATTGCCTTTTTCCACGGTTTTTAGGGCCACCAGGTCTTTTTTGATGATCGGTTCGCCTTTAAAGGAAACTTCAACCGAACCCAGCTTGTCGCCTTCCTTGACCGGCGCGGTGATGTTCTTGTCGACGTTGATGACGGCTTTCAGCTCGTTGTAATGGCCGCGGGGGATCGTCGCGTAAAGATCTTCGGTCAGACCCAGAGGCAATTCCTTGACGTCGCCTTTCCATACCCGGGCATCGGACAGCGATTTTTTACCGTCGTATAATTTGTGGGCTTCATAAAAACGGAATCCGTAATTCAAGAGATTCTGGTTTTGCACCGCCCGGGCGTTGTCGCTTTTGGCGCCCATCACGACCGAAATCAGACGCATGTCGTTTCTGAGGGCCGACGCGACCAGGCAGAAACCGGCTTCATCGGTATGCCCCGTCTTTACGCCGTCGACCGAAGGATCGCGGCCCAGCAACTGGTTGCGGTTGTGCTGAACGATTTTGTTGTAGACGAATTCCTTTTGCGAAAACCACGGGTAAAAGTCGGGAAATTCCTTGATCAAGGCCTCGGTCAGAATGGCCAGATCGCGCGCCGTGGTGTAATGGCCTTCCACCGGAAGCCCGTCGCTGTTTTTAAATTGGGTGTTTTTCATGCCCAATCGTTCCGCCTGCTGATTCATCATCGCGGCGAAGACTTCCTCCGATCCGGCCACATGCTCGGCCAGAGCGACGCTGGCGTCGTTGCCCGATTGAATGATGACGCCTTTCAGCAAATCTTCGATTTTGACCCGGTCGTTCACTTCCACGAACATGCGCGAACCGGACGTGCTCCAGGCTTTTTTGCTGATGGTGGCCAGATCGTCCAGTTTCAGATGGCCGTTGGCGATTTCCTTGAATACGACATAGACGGTCATGATTTTGGTCAGGCTGGCCGGCGCGAGTTTGGCGTCGGCATTGTTTTCGGCCAATACCTTGCCCGTTTGATAATCCTGCAATACGAAGCTGCTCGCTTCGATGGTGGGTGGGATGGGGATCAGAACGTCTGAATTTTCTGCGTTGGCCTGGAACGGAGCCGTCAGGAAACTGAAAAGGAGTATGAAAAAGACCCGCTGGAAATTTAATAAAGACATCATTGCTATGGAAAGTTCACTTAGAAAAACATGGCTTTATTGTAGCATGATCGGAGCAGGTTGTCGGGATTCGCTTAATCACGGCGGTTTGCCGACGCATTCTTTTTCCGGAGCGGACGAGGGGCAGACGGCCGGATTTTGACGCTGCCTCGGGGAGGCAAAAACGAGTCCCTTAAAAGGAGCGTAAAATTAGCTTCGGGCTATAGAGGATACGCCGGAGGATTTCTTTCCGTCGGTCCGAATTGGATTGAATGAGCGGAATGGGCCGGTCTATCGCTTGCCTTCTTTTTCTTCTTGGTCATTCTCCAGTTGCGGCAAAGCCTGGGCGTCGGTTAATGCCACAATTTCCACTTTGGCCAAACCTTCTTTTTGAATGCCCAGTTTTTTGGCGGCGGCATAGGAAAGATCGAGCAAACGGTTGCCGACGTAAGGTCCGCGGTCGTTGATGCGGACAATGACGCTGCGGTTGTTTTCCAGATTGGTCACCTGGGCATAGGACGGAATCGGCAGGGTTTTATGCGCGGCGGTCATTGCGTACATGTCGAAGATTTCGCCGGTAGCGGTCTTTCTGCCGTGAAACCGGGGGCCGTACCAGGAAGCGATGCCTTGCTTGATGTAACGGGTGATCCGGGGTATCAGCGCTTCCTGTTGGGGCGGCTCTTCGGGCTTGTTGGGCCGGTTTACCTGAAGAACGGCATGTTGCCGGAGGGGGCGGTCGGCGATCAGATGGCGTTTGCCTGGAGCGGAAAGGGGAGAGGAGATGGATGGGGACGGGGACTGGGTCGTGTCTTTATTTTGAGTGGCTTCGGCGGTCAGCCGGGGCAGAGGGGTGATTTTGTTGATCGATACATCTGGCGTTCTGACTTGCTGCGTGGAACAACCACACAACACAATGACAGAAATGGATGGTATGATTTTATTCATAGGGAGATGTCGGTTTGTATTTTGAGATAGCCTCGCTTAATTGAAAAACAGCCATGGCGTACAAGGGGCTGTGGTTGTAGCGGGTGATGACATAGAAATTATCGAAAGCAGCCCATAGTTCATCGCCATGTTCTTGTTCAAAAGCAAGCAGTTTGATCTTACTGTTTAAAGGCGGATACCCTGAAATTTCAACATGGGCCGATTGTAACTCTTCAATTATTAAATCCGGCTTAAGGTTGCCGTTTAATTTCGATTTGTAAAAATCCCCGGATGCCTTCGCCGGCATCGCAACCGGCTGGCCCGGTTGCCAGCCGTGACGGGAAAAATAATTGGCGATGCTGGCGATGACGTCGTTCGTGTTGCGCCAGATGTCGCGCCGGCCGTCCCGGTCGAAATCGGCCGAATACGAGCGGAAACTGCTCGGCATGAATTGCGGCATGCCCATTGCGCCGGCGTAGGAGCCGACAGGCTTCAGGGGATTCATATTTTCTTCCCGGCAAAGCAGTAAAAAATTTTCAAGTTCGCCGGTAAAAAAACGGCTGCGGGGAGGATAGGCGAACGCCAGCGTCGTCAGAGCATCGATGACTCGATAGTTGCCGGTTTTTTGGCCGTAACGGGTCTCCACTCCCAAAATCGCGACAATGATCGGCGCCGGAACGCCGTATCGACGTTCCACGGCGGCCAGGGCGTCCGCATTTTCCCGCCAGAATCGGGCGCCTTCGAGAATCCTGGATTCGGTCAGAAAGATCTTCCGGTATTTATACCAGGGCATTTTTTCCGCCGGCGAGGCGATGCGAACGAGAATCTCCGGTTTTAATTCGACCGAAAGGAACAGATCGTCCAGAGCGGCTTCGTCGAAATGATGTTTGAGGCTCATTTCCCGGATGAAAACGTCCGCCGGCCGGGTTTTCTCCGGCGCGCAGGCAACGCAAAACAAAGCGGCGCAGCTCAGAATAACGGGGGTCAGGTTGCTTGTCGGTTTCATTGAAGGCTGAATTTCCGGTGAGTGTGAATGGACATGAGGATGCCGAAGCCGGCCAGCAAGGTGACGATCGAGGTGCCGCCGTAACTGATCAGCGGCAACGGTACGCCGACCACCGGCAAAATGCCGATGACCATGCCGATGTTGACGAAAACGTAGACGAAAAAGGTGAAGGCCAGGCTGCCGGCCAATAAGCGGCTGTAGCTGTCGCGCGCCTGTGCGGCGATGTACAGACAGCGTCCGATGATCAGCAGATACAGGATCAACAGGCCCAGGCAGCCGAACAGGCCGAATTCTTCGGCGAACACGGCAAAAATGAAATCCGTGGAGCTTTCGGGCAAAAAATCCAGTTCGGATTGCGTGCTGCCGAGCCAGCCCTTGCCGTACACGCCGCCGGAACCGATCGCGATCTTGGATTGAATGATGTGATAGCCGCGGCCCAGAGGATCGGCTTCGGGATTCAGCAGAGTGACTACCCGCGCTCGCTGATAGTCGTGCATGAAGTGCCAGATGACGGGAGTCGAGGCGCCGATGACGGAAAAAATCGCCAGAATGAATTTCCAGGAGAGTCCGGAAAAAAACAGCACCGCGGCGCCGGAGCTGGCCACCAGCAGGGCCGTTCCCAGGTCGGGCTGTTTGGCGATTAACAGCGTCGGCACGATGATCAGGAGGCCGGCGATCAGCAATTGTTTGGTTTTCGGCGGAAACTGGTGTTCGGCCAGATACCAAGCGATCATCATCGGCGTAGTGATTTTGATCATCTCCGAAGGCTGGAAGCGGAAAAAACCCAAATCCAGCCATCTTTGCGCTCCTTTGCCGATTTTTCCCATGATCAGAACCGCGACGAGCAGTACCACGCCGATGCTGAACAGTTCCGCCGAATACCGTTTGAATTGGTTGGGATGCACGTGTGCCAGCGCCGTCATCAGCAGGAACGCCAGGCCGATACGGGCCGCCTGGCGCAGCAATACGTCCATGTCCTGTCCGCCTGCGCTGTACAGGATCACGAAGCTCAAAAGGGCGGTGAACAGCAGACAGATGAATAAAGGAATGTCGATGTGAAGTTTTCTGAGAATACTGCCGAGAAGCGACGGAGAGTGAAAATGTTTATGCTGGATTTCAGTTCTCATGGTTTTCCTGCAGGTATTGCTTGATGACTTTCGCGGCGATCGGCGCTGCGACCGAACCGCCGTGTCCGCCGTGTTCGACGACCACGGCCACCGCAATTTTGGGATCGTCGGCCGGAGCGAACGCGATGAACAAGGCATGATCGCGCAGTTTGAAGTCGATTTCGTTTTCGTTGTATTTGGCGTTCTGCTTGATGCCGAAAACCTGGGCCGTGCCGGTCTTGCCGGCGATTTGATAGGGAATGTCCCGGCCGATGCTTCTCGCCGTGCCGCCGCCGCCATGCACGACGTTGATCATGCCGTTAATGATTTCATTAACGTTATTTTTATCCAGAGGAATGACTTTGGCGTGAGTTTCAGGCCCCGGCCGGGTGCCGTTCGGGGTGGCGATCTTGTCCACCAGATGCGGCGTGACGACCTTGCCGTTGTTCGCCAAGGTCGCGGTCGCCCTGGCCAGTTGCAGCGGCGTGACCTGGTGATAGCCCTGGCCGATGCCGGTAATCAGCGTTTCGCCGGGGTACCAGTCCTGATTCTTTTTCTTTCGCTTCCATTCCTTTGAAGGCAATAAACCGGGCTTTTCGCCCACCAGATCGATGCCGGATTTTTCACCGAAACCGAATTGCTGAAGGAAATCGTGCATGTGATTGATGCCCAGCATCGAGGCCAGACGATAGAAATAAACGTCGCAGGATTGCGTAATCGCGGTGCTCATGTTTACCGTGCCGTGGCCGCCTTTTTTCCAGTCGCGGTACTTGTGACTGACGCCGGGCAGTTGATAAAAGCCGGGACAGAACAAACCCTGATGAGCATGGATGACGTCGTATTCCAGTCCGGCCAGAGCGATGAACGGCTTCATCGTGGAGCCCGGAGGATACAGTCCCCGCAAGGCCCGGTTATAGAGCGGTTGATCCTCCGAGGCTTGCAGTTCGCGATAGGCGTCGCTGCCGATGCCGACCACGAACGGATTCGGATCGAAGCCGGGACGGCTGACAAAGACCAGGACGCCGCCTGTCTTGATGTCGATCGCCACGACGGCGCCGCTGTAAAAATCGAGCGCGTCATAGGCCGTTTTCTGCAGATCGACGTCCAGAGTCAGATAGAGGTTGGCTCCCGGCGTCGGCTGGACCTCGTTGAGCGTATTGAGCAGGCGTGCCTGAACGTTCGTCTCGATTTCCGCATAGCCGGTTTTGCCGTGCAGTTCGGTCTCGTAGGATTTTTCGATGCCGAGTTTGCCCATGTGGGTCGAGCCGCGGTATTCGGAAATGGGCAGATCCTTGAGCTCGTCCTCGCTGATGCGGCCGACGTAGCCGATCACGTGGGACGCCAGGTCGTTGTAAGGGTAATGCCGGACCAGATGGGTTTGAATGTCGACTCCGGGAAAATAAGGCCGGACTACCGCGAATTTGGCCAGTTCTTCGTCGCTCATGTTCGACAGTAACGGCGTCGGCACGAACCGTTTCTGGCGCTTCCGGAGTTTCTGGTAGAGCTCGATTTTTTCGTCCGGAATGTCGAGCAGAACCTGAAGCCGCTTCAGGGTGTCTTCGAGGTCGCTGATTTGTTCGGGAATCAGTTCCAGACTGAAGGAGGTCGTATCGTCGGCCAGAATCCGGCCTTTTCTGTCGTAGATGATGCCCCGGGTCGGCACCAGCGGCACCAGTTTGACGCTGTTTTCCTTGGCCAGCGTGGCATAGTGCTCGTGGCCCACGATCTGCAGATAAACCAGCCGGACGATCAAGCCGGTCGTCAACAGGCCGATGAGAACGAGCGAGGCAATGATGCGGCCCAGAAAAAGACGGTCTTCGACTGCATTGTCTTTAATGGAATAAATGCGGGACATGATCGATCGTTATTCAACCGAGCCGCTTGGTCAGGCGAACAAACCTGAGTGCGGTATACACCAGAGGCCAGCACAGAGTGCCGGTAAACACGGGCAGCCAGAACGTGCCCTTGAGCTGAGCCGGATGCTGGGCGTTTTTAATGAAGAACAGCAGTAGTTGGGACAGTAGCAGGCAGAAAAAGATGAACAACGCTTGCTGGATAATGGGAAACTGCCTGAGGCGCTTGTGCAGTTTCAGGCAAAGATAGATGACCAGGGAATATGCCAGCGCATACTGGCCGAGCAGCTTGCCGGTCAGCACGTCGGTGAGCAGCCCGAAGGTCCAGGCGTGGAAGATGCCGACCCGTTCGGGAACGGCCAACGACCAGTAAATCAGGGACAGAAGCACCCAATCCGGATTGAACAGGCTTGCCAACTCGGGCAAGGGCAGAATGCGCAGTGCCATCGCCAGAACGAGAGTGAAAATGATCCGGTAAAAACCGTAAGAACTACTGCCCCTCATGCGTGGGATTCTCCTGTTCGTTTGGGGCTGGCTTGGGGCTCAGCGGAATCGGGGTGGAATCGCTCCAGACGATCATCAGTTCCCGGTTGCGGTCCAGCAAGGCTTTGGGCGTGGCAGTCACCGTGGCGAACGGCTTGTTGTTCTGCGAGGTGAATTCGTCCACGACCGCGACCGGATAACCCTGCGGGAAGGTGCCGCCAAGACCCGACGTGATCAACAAGTCTCCGGGACGGATGTCGGCATTGTTCGGGAGATAAGGCAGGTTGAGGCGGTTTATCTGGCCGCTGCCGACCGCGATGGTCAACAGGCCGTTGCGATTGACCTGGACGGGAATGGCGTGGTTGGGGTCGGTGATCAGCATGATTTCCGAGCTGAACGGCAGAGCCCGGAACACCTGACCGACGACGCCGTTGGCGTCCATGACCGGCTGCTGGGGATGCACGCCGAAGCGAGTGCCTTTATTGACCACCACGATGTGTTCATAAGGCGCCATGTTGACCGACAGCAATTCGGCGACCAGGACTTTTTCACCGAGCTTGAAGGAGTTTTCCAGCAGGGCGCGCAAGCGGATGTTTTCCTTTTCCAGCGCGGCCAGTTTGAGCAGACGGGTCTGATGAATGAGCCGTTCCTCATGCAGCCTGCGGTTCTCTTCCTTCAAGGTGGTATAACTGCTGACGGTCTCGGTCGCCTCCTGGATGATCGACGGAGGCAGGTTCACCAGGTATTTGACCGGATCGGTCAGGATCGACAAGACGGACCGGAACGGGGTGAGTTGTTGCCCGCGCTGGTCCAGGACAAGCAAAGCAATTGAAGCAATGATGGCGACCAGCAACCGGGTAGTGATGGACGGATCGCTCGCGAATAGAAGTTTTATGGCTGGATTCCTCGGTATCGGACACCCGCAGCGCTCTGGTTACACTTTCCCTAGTTTGCCCTGTCTCCCCTATTCATGGGGCGGTTCATCGAATCCCCCATTTTCCAAGAAGAAAAAACAAAACTCGATCGGGAGTTGTCAGCGCCATGCAAGGGTGGTCTGGATCAATAAAACAAACGGACGGTCATCGGTAAGAATTCACACCGGGACCGTAAAGTCAATAACCTGGTCATTCCAGGGAAAACGTCGAGATTCCCTTCTTGTCGAGCATTTCCAGAACCATGCCGCCGCCTCGAGCCACGCAGGTTAAAGGATCGTCGGCAATGTAGACCGGCAAACCGGTTTCTTCGGCGATCAGACGGTCGATATCCTTTAACAGGGCGCCGCCGCCGGTCAGATAAATGCCCCGGTTGGCCACGTCCGCGCCCAGTTCGGGCGGCGTCTGTTCCAGCGCGATTTTGACCGCGCCGACGATGCCCGACAAGGGCTCCTGCAGGGCTTCGAGAATTTCGTTGCTGTTCAGAGAGAAGCTGCGGGGCACGCCTTCGGCGAGATTGCGGCCCTTGACTTCGATCTCGCGCACTTCGCTGCCGGGATAGGCGGTGCCGATTTCGAGCTTGATTCTTTCCGCGGTCGATTCTCCGATCAGCGTGCCGTAATTCCGGCGCACGTAACTGACGATGGCGTCGTCGAAACGGTCGCCGCCGATGCGCACCGAGGACGAATAAACGATGCCGTTGATGGAAATCACGGCCACTTCCGAGGTGCCGCCGCCGATGTCCAGAACCATCGAGCCGCAGGGTTCGTCGACCGGCAGACCCGCGCCGATCGCGGCGGACATGGGCTCCTCGATCAGATAGACTTCGCGCGCGCCCGCCATTGCTGCCGATTCGCGGATGGCTCTGCGTTCGACCTGGGTCGAGCCGCACGGCACGCAGATCAGAATGCGCGGGCTGGGTCTTAGCAGTTTGCTCTTGTGCACTTTTTCAATGAAGAACCGGAGCATGCGTTCGGTCACGGCAAAGTCGGCGATGACCCCGTCTTTCAAGGGACGGATCGCGGTGATGTTGCCGGGGGTCCGGCCCAGCATGAGTTTGGCGTCGGTGCCGACCGCCGCGATGGTTTTGGCGCCGCGAACCTTGTCTTCCTTGATCGCGACGACGGACGGCTCGTTCAGAACGATGCCCTGTCCCGGAATATAAATCAATGTATTGGCGGTTCCCAAATCGATGGAAAGGTCATTGGAAAAGATTCCGCGAATTCGTTTGAACATTTTTTACTGTTTCCTTATAGGAATAAAATCGTATTACTTTATCAATCCAGCGGGTATTTAGGCAAGATATAAAGTATCATATTTTAGAAGCTGTTTGGCAAGAATCACATTTTTCAAATTTCGTTTTTTATCCGGAGCCAAAACCGAGGGGAATGACAAAAACGTCCGGTTTTTTTCGTTTTCAGCTTCGTTTCTGCTGCGCCGCCGGTAGCGGACGGAAATCCGGATTTTTTTTTAATATTGGCAAGAGGTAATCATGTCTTTAACGACGGATGAAGTAAGAAAAATAGCACATTTGGCGCGCTTGGGAATTGACCCGCAGGATATCGCATCGTACGCGCAGGATTTGTCTTCGATATTGAACCTGATGACGGCCATGAACGACGTGAATACGGAAGCGGTCATGCCGATGGCGCATCCTCTGGATCAGGTTCAGAGATTGCGGCCGGACCGGGTCAGCGAACCGAACCTTCGCGAGAAGTTCCAGGCGATAGCGCCCCAGGTCGAAGCGGGCCTGTATCTGGTTCCGAAAGTGATCGAATAAATAAGGAATGGAACGAACATGTACGATCGAAGCATAACAGAACTGGCCCAGGGCCTGCGTTCGGGCGAGTTTTCAAGCCGGGAATTGACGTTGGCGTTTCTGGAGCGAATCGAGCGCCATCCGGAAATCAATGCCTACATTACGGTCACCGAAGAACGGGCTCTGGCCGACGCGAAAGAAGCCGATGACCGCCTCGCCAGGGGAGAGGGATCCTTGCTGACCGGCATTCCGATAGCCCATAAGGACATCTTTTGCACGGAAGGCGTTAAAACCAGTTGCGGATCGAAAATGCTGGATAACTTTATCGCGCCCTATGATGCGACCGTGGTGGAAAAGTTTAAAGAAGCCGGCGCAGTGATGCTGGGCAAGCTGAATATGGACGAGTTCGCGATGGGGTCGTCGAATGAAACCAGTCATTACGGCGCGGTACGCAACCCCTGGGGTATAAACAAGGTGCCGGGCGGCTCCTCCGGCGGTTCGGCCGCGGCGGTGGCGGCGCGGCTGGCGGCGGCGGCAACCGGCACCGACACCGGCGGCTCGATCCGGCAGCCGGCCTCGCATTGCGGCATTACCGGGTTGAAACCGACTTACGGCCGCGTTTCTCGTTACGGCATGATCGCTTACGCGTCCAGTCTGGACCAGGGTGGGCCGATGGCGCGAAGCGCCCACGATGCCGCGGTTCTTTTGCAAACGATGGCGGGTTTTGATGAGAAGGATTCGACCAGCGTCGATTTGCCGGTGCCGGACTATACCGCCGGGTTGAATGCCGACCTCAAAGGGCTGAAGATCGGCCTGCCCAGGGAATTCTTCGGCGACGGCCTGAGCCGTGAGGTCGCGGCAGTCATCGAGGCGGCGGTGAACGAATACCGGAAATTGGGCGCCGAGATCCGGGAAGTTTCGATGCCCGATCTCAATCTGGCCATTCCCGCCTACTACGTCATCGCTCCGGCCGAATGCTCGGCTAATCTGTCACGTTTCGACGGCGTGCGTTTCGGTTACCGCTGCCAGAATCCCTCCGACTTGACTGATTTATACACCCGCTCGCGCGGCGAAGGCTTCGGCAAGGAGGTCAAACGGCGGATTCTGATGGGAACCTATGCGCTGTCGGCAGGCTATTACGATGCTTATTATGTGAAAGCTCAGAAAGTGCGGCGCCTGATCAGCGACGATTTCAAAAAGACGTTTGCCCAGGTCGACGTCCTGATGGGGCCGGTCGCACCCACGACCGCTTTCGGAATCGGGGAAAAAATGGGCGACCCCGTTGAAATGTATCTGTCCGATATTTATACCATCGCCGTCAATCTGGCCGGGCTGCCGGCGATGTCCGTGCCGGCGGGATTCGCTTCCGGCCAGCCGGTGGGATTGCAGATCATCGGCAATTATTTTACCGAGCCCCGGCTGTTGAATATTGCCCATCAATTTCAACGGATGACGGATTGGCATCAGCAATTACCGGAAGGGTTTGAGTAAGGAGGAAATGATGGAATACGCTCAACAGGAAAAATGGGAAGCCGTGATCGGTCTGGAAATCCATACGCAATTGGCGACCCGGTCGAAGATATTTTCGGGAGCGCCGACCGCTTACGGCGCCGAGCCCAATACTCAGGCTTGTGCCGTGGATCTGGGCCTGCCCGGCGTGCTGCCGGTATTGAACGAAGAAGCCGTGACCATGGCGGTCAAATTCGGTCTGGCCATTGAGGCCGAGATCGCGCCTTATTCGGTCTTCGCCAGGAAGAATTATTTCTATCCCGACTTGCCCAAAGGCTATCAAATCAGTCAATTCGAGCTGCCGATCGTCGGCCGCGGACATCTGGACATCGACGTGGACGGCGAACGCAAACGCATCGGCATCACGCGCGCCCATCTGGAGGAAGACGCCGGCAAATCGCTGCACGAAGACTTTCACGGCTTGTCGGGCATCGATTTGAACCGTGCGGGCACGCCGCTGCTCGAGATCGTGTCCGAGCCGGACCTGCGCTCGGCCAAGGAAGCGGTAGCCTACATGAAAACGCTGCACGAATTGGTGCGTTATCTCGGCATTTGCGACGGCAACATGCAGGAAGGTTCCTTCCGCTGCGACGCCAACGTCTCTGTGCGCCCGAAAGGGCGGCAAGCATTCGGCACCCGCACCGAATTGAAAAACATCAATTCGTTCAAGTTCGTCGAAAAAGCGATCAATTATGAAATCGAGCGGCAAATCGATTTGATCGAAAGCGGCGGCAAGGTGGTTCAGGAAACCCGGCTGTACGATTCGGCAAAGGATTTGACCCGTTCCATGCGCAGCAAGGAAGAAGCCAACGACTACCGTTATTTTCCCGATCCGGACCTGTTGCCCGTTTTTATCTCCGAGGAATTCAAGGCGCAGGTCCGGGCCGATCTGCCGGAATTGCCCTGGGTCAAAAGACGGCGTTTCCTCGAACACTACCGTCTGGACGAAGAAAGCATCCACCTGTTGACTTCCTCGCGGGAGATGGCCGATTATTTCGAGGCGCTTATTCAAGCTTCGGGATGTGAACCGAGATTATGCGCCAATTGGGTCGCCGGCGAATTGTCGGCGGCGTTGAATAAATCGGGTCTGGAAATTGCCGGATCGCCGGTGGATTACCGGCGATTGGCCGGCTTGCTGGCGAGAATCGCCGACAACACGATCTCGGGCAAGATCGCCAAGCAGGTTTTCGACGACATGTGGCAGACCGGAGCCGGTGCCGACGAAATCATCGCCGCGAAGGGGTTACAGCAAATCAGCGACAGCGGCGTCATTGCCTCGATCATCGATAAGATCATCGCCGATAATCCGGCGCAGGTCGAACAATACCGGAGCGGCAAGGACAAGGTGTTCGGATTTTTTGTCGGCCAGGTGATGAAAGCGATGCAGGGCAAGGCCAATCCGGAAGAAGTCAATAAAATGCTCAAGGATAAATTATCGCCGTAGCGCTCGGTCCACCGGGAATTCATGGGCCGCCTCCGGATTGAAATGCAAGGCGGGCCCATGACTTCGTCAATGAAAAAATCGTTGCGCTTTAGGCGGTGCTGACATACATTACACGCAAAATTGTTATATAAATTGGGGGAAATACTATCATGCCTGTTGAAACACCAGTCA
Source organism: Methylosarcina fibrata AML-C10 (assembly GCF_000372865.1). Taxonomy (NCBI): domain Bacteria; kingdom Pseudomonadati; phylum Pseudomonadota; class Gammaproteobacteria; order Methylococcales; family Methylococcaceae; genus Methylosarcina; species Methylosarcina fibrata. The sequence goes on from NZ_KB889965.1 coordinate 649,048, forward strand.
AACTGGAAAGAAGACAGCAAGCGGCTCAATTGATTGCCGAACTGCAAAGTGAAAGGCAGGCGTTGTGGTCGTTATATTGCCAGATAGCAGACCTTAAACCTTTTACCAAGGTGGAACAGGTCAGGATCAAACTGACCCGGTTTTCGCAAACCTTGGTCGATTACGTGTCGCTGGGACATTTCGGCCTTTATGAACGCATTCTGTGCGGCACGGAACGGCGAAACCGCATTCTGTCGGTCGCAACCGACATGTATCCGGAGTTTTCGGCGGTTACCGAAGCCACCCTGGCCTTCAACGACAAATATGAAAACCTGGACGTCATGGAGACCTTCGACACCCTGTCCGAGGATTTATCCGCAATGGGCGAGTCGCTGGCCAAACGGTTCGACCTGGAAGACCGTCTCTGCGAGTTGATGCAGCGATAGTTTCCTTGTGGTCGTTGATTGGCGGCCCGATCTTTTTTGTTGTTTTCCCTGACTGTTCCGGATTTTGGGTCGAAAAAACAAAGATTCAAATGCCGCAAAGCATTGCTTCTTCTCACGACGGCACACGCAGCGGTCCTAAGTCTTCTTTCGAAGCGAAAAAATAGAACCGGACCTGCGAGGTTGTTAAAATCTCGCAGGTCTTTTTATTACGGCGTCAAGCGGCGATTATCGCTTCTGTCAATGCAAATCCTGCGGATCGGCTACCTCTCTGTCCCGGGAAGAGTCAATGTCGGTGCGGACGTTCCCGTGCCCGCGTGCTCCCTGGCCTCTTTGGTATGCATCTGTTTCAAACGGTTGAACGCCGACCAGAAATTGGTGTCCATCACCACCTGGTTGCCGATCGAAACAATGATCCTGAGCAACTCGGGAATGGCGTTGTTCTTCGAGACGATGTATACCGGCTGCACGTAGAGCACGCTGTTGCCCATCGGCATGATGATCATGCGGCCCAGTCGTATGTTCGAGCCCCCTTGATCCCAAAGCGTGAATTGGGCGGATATTTCCGGATCCTGCTGAATGAGCGCTTCCACCTGGGCCGGACCGTTGACCTGAACGTCCTTGCGGAACTTGTAGATCGTGATGCCGGGTTTATAGTCCGTGCTGCAGGTTTTGGCATCCAGAATGCCGGCCACGCCGATCATGCTGAGGTTGTTGTTGTTGATCGGCGTCATCGGATTCAGCATGACGAACTCCTCCTTGCCGTTGCAGTTGCCGAAATCGATGGTCTGATAATACGGCTTGACCGGCTCGCCCCGGACTCTGGCGAATTGCCAGGTTTCGGCCTGTTCGTAGAACAGCTCGGGTTTTTGCTGATGATATTTCGCATACACTTTCATCTGCAGATAAAACAGATCACGCGGGTAGCGCAGATGAGACTTCAGGTCGGCGGGCATCTCTTCCATATTCTTGAAAAGGCTCGGATAAGCGTTACTGTAGGCCTGGATGATGACGTCCGAAGGATCGGAAATATAATACTGAACGTTCCCATCCAGTGCGTCGACCGCCACCTTGACCGAATTCCGGATGTAATTGAATTCCTGTTTGCCGTCCAGTAAGTCGTCCTCGGCGGGTTTCGCAACGGGATACCATTTTGACAGCGTGTAGGCGTCCTGGATCCAGTAAAACCGGTCTTTGGTCAAGACCAGATAAGGGTCGCTGTCCAGGTGCAGGAACGGCGTCAGCGTATGAATGCGTTCCGTGATGTTCCGGCGTATCAAGAGCTGACTGTTGTCCGTGATATTGGTCGAGAAGAATATTTTTTCATCTTTGAAATAAAACGCGAACAACGCCTTTCTGAACAGCGAAGGAATCGGTATGCCGCCTTCGCCTTTATAGAGGCTTGCCACGCCGGGATCGGTCGGGGTTCCGGAAATGCCGACGACGTTCAATTTATTCGGCACAATGGCGTAAGTGTATTGCTCCTGGCCATAATAAATGTCCGGATATTTTACCGTCAGGCCGACGGTCGAGTTCAGGTTCAAATCGCGCAGATACCAGAGCAGCGGCTTGCCGGCATCCTGCGCCGCCGGCGTCACCACGGCGCCGTAGCCGTGCGTGTAGCGCAAATGGGTGTTTTCCCAGTTTTGGGCTTCGGCCGGAAGCTTTTCCAGATTGATTTCCCGTGCGGCCAGATTGACCTGGCGGGTGTGATCCAGCAGAAAATAACGGTCTTCGTCGACGAGCGGAAACCGGTAATAAGGCCTGATCGATTGCAGTTGATTGTACGTGTCGATCAGGACTTCCCGGTCCCAGACCGGGATGTTTTCGAAATGTTTTTGCGTGCTCCAGGTTTCAATGTCCTCGCTCGCGTCGAGCTTGATGGTCTGGTCGACAATATGGATATTCTTGAGGTCGTAGGCGTCCTGAGTCGCGTCGATATTGTTCTGCATGAACGGTTTTTCAGTTCTGACCGGATTCGGATTGACGATGTATGTTTGAATCAATTCGGGGATGAACTGAACCCTAGGCAGCCACAATACGCAAAGAAAAAGCGTGAAGGAAATAAGCAAAGGCGCCTTGATCCGGTGTTTTTCGGAAAAAATGAACAGGCCCGCGGAAACGGCGGTGGCCAGAAAAGTAATGATGCCTAGCCAGATCAGCGGCAGTTTCCAGCGGATTTCGACAAAGCCGGGACCGAAAAAAACCGGTTCGTGATTATCCACGTACAGCAGCGAAAAACGCTCCAGCATGAATCCCCAGACCACGAATAAAACCACAAAGCCCATCAGAATGACCAGATGGATCTTGGCGCCCAGAGGAAATTCCTTGCTTTGATCGGGCACAAAAACGTGTTCCAGCCAATACAGGATCCCGACCATGCAGAACAGCAGAATGGCCGTGCTCAGCAGCTCTTTCTGGATCAGCATGTAGAGCGGATAGGACAGCAGATAAAAACTGCTGTCCTGGCCGTAAACCGGCTCGGTGACTCCTGACGATCCGCCGAAAAAATAAAGCAGCGCCGCTTCCCATTGATCATAAAAAGGGACGGCAACAAAAATGGCCAGAATCAGGGAAATGGGCGTATAGATCCTAACCGAGCCGCTCATGAAGAGATCGGCAAAACGCTGAAAACGCCGGCGTTTGTCTATGCTGGAAAGCACTTCATCGCGCGGATTGATGCCCAGATAACGCGAGGCGATCCAGAAGTGAAAAAAGAAGATGGAGAAGAACGCCAGAGTGACGACGCCCGACAGAAAAAAACGGTAGAGCAGCCTGAGCCAGAAGTAGGCTTCCAGTTTTAACGACTGAAACCACCATAAGTCAACGAACAGATCAAGGAAAATGAAATAAAAAGCGACATAAACAACGATCGCAATTCCCAGGGTCGCTCCAATCAACGCGGGTATAAACTTCAGGTTCCGCATAATGTCCTCTTTAGTATCGATGGTAGGTAATTGGTATTTTTATTGTCTTTCTACGGTACGGCAATAAGCCGTCGAACGGCGCAGCGCGATCCGGCGGGAAGGATAACAAGGGTGGGCCGGCCGCGTGGCGCATTGAATAGACTCTTCTTTAACATGAATTACTTGGGTTGAAGGCAACGTGAGCGCAATGTTTGTTGTTGGCAGAAAGGTCTTAAAAATGGATTGTATCCAAATACAAAGGTCTTTTCCCGTCGTTTGGAGAAAAAGCTGTTTTCGGGGGTTTCGCCGGTATTTCCAAGACTCGAACGATTCCGTGCGCCGGCCGAGTCCTGCGGCGACAGCCTGTAAGAGCGGCAATCGGCCAATCCGTTTGCGTGCTTGAATGCCGAATAAAATATCGCCATTTTAAACTAAAGAATGGCCGTTGCGCCTTCAAATTCCGATTCGGTTTGGAATTATTTGCGGGCCGGCCATACAAATTCATGGTTTTACTATATTTTTGCAATGTTTTTAGGTTAAAATAGTCGGCTATCGACGCTGGACGAGTGGGGGCGCTGGTGACTTAATAACGCGGTCTCACTTGGCTTGATCTACTTGTGATGTTCAAAAGCTTTTCATCCAAATCCCTTGGTTGTCGCGATCGCGGTCTTAGTTAGACTTAAGACGGCGGTGTAATGCTTTGTAGTTCAATTGCCCCGGTACGGATCCTTATTGAGTTTATCCTCAAGGCCGGTCACCAAAAAAGTTTTTTATGCCCAACTTAGAGTAAAAACATGACTGATTTATCGCTTTACAGAAATATCGGTATATTCGCGCACGTGGATGCCGGTAAAACGACCACCACCGAGCGGATTTTAAAGCTCACCGGTAAAATCCATAAAATCGGCGAAGTGCACGACGGAGCGGCGACCACCGACTTCATGGTGCAAGAACAGGAACGCGGAATTACCATTCAATCGGCGGCCACCACTTGTTTCTGGAAAAACCACCGCTTCAATATCATCGACACTCCGGGCCACGTCGATTTTACGATCGAAGTGTATCGTTCGCTGAAAGTGTTGGACGGTGGTATCGGCGTGTTCTGCGGTTCCGGCGGCGTTGAACCGCAATCGGAGACCAACTGGCGCTATGCGAACGATTCCAAGGTCTCCCGTCTGATCTATGTCAACAAACTCGACCGTATCGGAGCGGACTTTTTCCGCGTGATCAAACAGGTCGAAGACGTCCTGGGCGCCACGCCGGTCGTGATGACTTTGCCGATCGGCCGCGAAGATCAATTTACCGGCGTAGTCGATCTGTTGACCCGCAAGGCGTGGATCTGGGATGATTCCGGCGATCCGATGAAATTCGAAATCAAAGATGTTCCTGCCGACATGGCGGCCGACGTCGAAAAATGGCGCGAAAAACTGATCGACCAAGTTGCCGATCAGTACGACGAGGTCATGGAAAAATATCTGGAAGGCGAAGAGCCGGACATCGACACGATCAAGCGCTGCATCCGCAAGGGTACCATCAATATGGATTTTTTCCCGACCTATTGCGGCTCGTCTTTTAAAAACAAGGGCGTTCAGCTCGTGTTGGACGGCGTAGTCGATTATCTGCCGAATCCGACGGAGGTTAAACCTCAGCCTGAAACCGACATCGAAGGCAATCCGACCGGTCAATTTGCCGTCGTCGACCCCAGCCGGCCGGTGCGCGCCCTGGTATTCAAGATCATGGACGACCGTTTCGGCGCGCTGAACTTTATCCGTATTTATTCCGGCCGCCTGAAAAAAGGCGATACCCTGCTTAATACGTACACCGGCAAGACCGAACGGGTGGGGCGTATGGTGGAAATGCACGCCGACGACCGTTCCGAAATCGAAACCGCCCAGGCCGGCGACATTGTCGCCCTGATCGGCCTGAAAAACGTGCAGACCGGGCATACCTTGTGCGATCCCGACAAGCCGGCGACACTGGAGCCGATGGTGTTCCCGGATCCGGTGATCTCGGTGGCGGTGACTCCGAAAGACAAAGGCTCCAACGAAAAGATGGGCATTGCGCTCGGCAAAATGGTTGCGGAAGATCCGTCGTTCCACGTTTCGACCGACGAAGAAAGCGGCGAAACGATCCTGAAAGGCATGGGCGAGTTGCACCTCGACATCAAGGTCGACATCCTGAAGCGGACCCACGGCGTCGAAGTGACCGTCGGCAAGCCGCAGGTCGCTTACCGTGAAACGATCACTCGCCGCATCGAAGACGAGTACACGCACAAGAAGCAATCGGGCGGTTCAGGACAGTACGCGAAGATCAACTATGTAATCGAGCCCGGCGAACCCGGCAGCGGCTTTGCCTTCGAATCGGCGGTAACCGGCGGTAACGTGCCGCGCGAATACTGGCCGGCCGTCGAAAAAGGCTTCAAAAGCATGCTGGACCAAGGCACTTTGGCCGGTTATCCGTGCCTCGACTTCAAAGTGACCCTGACCGACGGTGCGTTCCACGCGGTCGACTCGTCCTCGATTGCGTTCGAAATCGCCGCGAAAGCCGCGTTCCGCCAGTCGATTCCGAAAGCGGCGCCGCAACTGATCGAACCGATCATGAAAGTGGACGTGTTCACTCCGGAAGACCACGTCGGCGACGTGATCGGCGACCTCAACCGCCGCCGCGGCATGATCAAATCGCAAGAGCCCGGCGTTACCGGCGTTCGGATCAAAGCGGACGTGCCGCTCAGCGAAATGTTCGGTTATATCGGCGATCTGAGAACGATGACTTCCGGACGCGGCCAGTTCTCGATGGAGTTCTCGCATTATCTGCCTTGTCCGAAAAACGTGGCCGATGAAGTCATCAAGGAAACGCTGGAACGCAAAAAACAGAAATAAACTCCGTATTTCCGGCAGACCGGGCAGCCTCGCTGCCCGGTCTTTTTTTTATCCCGTTTTTTTTCCACTTTCTCAAACACAGCCGATTCTCCTGAAGAGGATTGCGCGTTCATTTTTTCATCCCGGCATTCGGTCTGAATCGAGTGCCCTGGAAACAGTTCGCAAGATAGCCTCAATGTATCCGGAGGCTTACCGCCTTGATTGACAATCGTTGGTCCATACTTCATTCTTGGTTCCGAATGAGGGCATCTCATCATCGAGAGCGAGGAGGAACCATGTTAATCGATCACGAAGGAGGGCTTGCCGCGGAAGTTTCGGCTCTGGTGGAAAACGCCCGCCGCGCACAGATAAAAATCGAAAATTATTCCCAACAGCAAGTCGACGAACTGGTGACGGCGATTTGCTGGTCGGTGGTTCGGCCCGAACGGGCGCGCCGGCTGGCCCGATCGGCAGTGGACGAAGGAGGCTTCGGCAATTACGAGGACAAGATCGGCAAGATCCGCAATCGCTGCATGGGCACGTTGCTGGACATGCAATCCGTTAAAACGGTAGGGATCGTCGAAGAAATTCCGGAAAAAGGCCTAGTAAAAATCGCCAAACCCATCGGCGTGGTCGCGGCGCTGATACCGATTACCGGACCGGATGCGACGCCTCCCCTGAAAACCTTACTGGCGCTGAAAGGCCGGAACGCCATCATCATCGCCGGCCATCCCCGGGCGCAAAAAACCACCGAATTGACGGCCGAGTTCATGCGGGGCGCGTGCCGACAGGTGGGCGCTCCCGAGGATCTCATTCAAGTCGTGAAAAAACCTTCGCTGGCAAAAACCCAGGAATTGATGAAGCAGGCCGATCTGATCGTCGCCACCGGCGGCGCGGTCATGGTGAAGGCCGCCTACAGTTCCGGAACTCCGGCTTTCGGCGTCGGCGTCGGCAATGCCGTCCATGTGGTCGATGAATCGGCCGACCTGGAAGACGCCGCCTGCTGCATCGCCGCCGCCAAAAAATTCGATTACGCCACCAGTTGCCTGGCCGACAATGCGGTGGTCGCCCACGACTCGATTTATGCCGATCTGTTGCGCCGGCTCGGCGCCGCCGGCGGCCATCTTTGCAACGACGTGGACAAGGCAAGATTGCAGAAGGTGATGTGGCCGGATCCTTCGACTCACATCCCGGTGCTGGAGGTCATTGCCAAACCGGCCGCAGCCATAGCGCGCCTGGCCGGAATCGAGGTTCCGGACCACTGTACTTTCTTGATGGTCGAGGAAGACAACGTCGGCCCGGAATTTCCTTTTTCCGGAGAGAAACTCAACTCCGTCGTGACTTTGTACCGGTACCGCGGAGACTTTGCCCATGCCGTCCGGCAGGTGAACGCCATCACCCGATATCAGGGCCAGGGCCATACCTGCGGCATTCATTCGCAAAACGAAGCCAATATCATGGAATTGGCTTTTCAAACGCGGACCGGCCGAGTGATGGTCAATCAGAATTTGAACGAAGGCGCCGGCAGTCCGCGCAACGGTATGCCTTACACCCTAAGCCTCAGTTGCGGTACCTGGGGCGGCAACATCACCACCGAAAACGTCAATGCGCGCCATATGATCAATCTGACCTGGGTATCGCGGCCGATACCGCCCCGTTCCCTGGATGAGACGGTGTTGTTCGCCGATCATTGGCAGAAATATGGGCATTCCGAAGAATGATGAATATATAACAACAGCGGCTGGGTTCTCTTTTTCGACAGCCGGACTTTGAAATAAAAACAAGGATTTTCAAGGACTCGCCGGACTTAGGCAACCTTCCGTCTAGGCCTAAAGTATTATTGACAATGCGGAAATAAAGGAAGAATCTATTGCACACAGGGAGCGTTTGCTACAGAAAAGGTCGTTTTTCCCTTGTAAATAAAAAATAAACTTTCAGGAGGTACCTAATGAATAATAATAAGCCTCTACTGCCTACCAGCATGGTGGGCAATTATCCCAATCCAAGATGGTGGGACGCCGGTTTCGCCCGGTATTTCAATTGCGATCAGCAGCCTCCCGATTCGATGATCCGCGAAGCGCTCGAAGATGCTATGGCGGCCATCGTGCTCGATCAGGAAAAGGCCGGGCTCGACATCATTTCCGACGGCCGCCTGCACGGCGACAATTACGCCGATACCGCCGTTTATTATTATCTGCGCCGCCTTGGCTGCGACCTGTCGGGCGATTATCTCGGCTTTCCGATCTATAGCCGCCTTCATGCCGGTACCGTGCGGGAAAAAATTCGGCGCCGCGGGCAGATCATGGTCGAACAGGCGCGGGCTTTGCGGCGGGCCACCGACAAGCCGGTCAAGGTTCAATACACAGGAGTGCAAGTATTGGCCCAGTGCATGAACGATCAGTTTTATTCCAGCAACCGCGACCGCGCGATGGACGTGGCCAAAGCGATCAACGAGGACATCCTCGCCGTCGACGCGCTGGGCGTCGATTACATTCAACTGGACGAGTTCACCTCGCCCTACTTCTTTGAAGACTGGGCGATCGAAGCCTTCAACAAAGCGGTCGAAGGGGTAAAAAACGCGAAAATAGTATGCCACATCTGCTGGGGCAACTGGGGCGGCACTCCCGCGTATTCGCCCGACGACTCGGCTCAGCCGGGAAAAATATACGATCTGACCCAGCGCGCCGGTCAGCCCAAGGCGCCGATGCCCACTACGAGCGTCGTACCTAAAGTCTATCAGCAGAATATGGACGTGATGAATCTCGAAGGCATCGGCCGTCTGGATTTCGAACGTTCGGGGCTGTCGACGCTCAAGAGCCATCCGCTTCCGGGCAATATGGAATTCTGGGCCGGCGTGATCGACGTCAAGAGCACCATCACCGAAACGGCCGAAGAGGTCGCGAACAAGATCCGTCAGTTATTGACCGTCGTGCCGGCCGAAAAGCTGGGATTGACCACCGATTGCGGGCTGATTCTGCTGCAGCGGTACATTGCCCAGGAAAAGCTGCACGCCCTGGCGGAAGGCGCAAAAATCGTGCGTGCCGAACTGAGTTCCGCGAGCAGAAGCGCACAGGCCGGCGGCCGTTAATCCGACCCCCATCCGACAGGAGATCCGCCGTGGCCATATGGATCATCGAATGTCCCGACTGCGGTCATGTTTTTCAAAGCCTGGTCATGGACGGCACGGCCATGCCGAAAGAGTGGGTGTGTTCGAAGTGCGGCGGCCGCAAGGCCGCGCCTGTCGGCAAATCCGATCTTGAACACCCGCTGGAGCGGCGGCACGGCGCCGGCTGTCCCTGCTGCGGAGATTAAGAGGTAGGCGGGAAAAACAATGAAGATCATCGCCATCATGCGAAGAAAGAGTTTGGAATGGCGGGGATGCGCGCCGGATGAACTGCCCGTCTCGACTTTCTCTTCGAGCAGTCGCTTTCTGCTCCCGGCATAACCGAGGCCCCCGCCGAAGTCATGTACACGCAAGCCGATAAAAGATGTTCCATCAGCGAACTGGTCGGCCATATAAAATGCGGCGACTGTGTCGCCGTTGGAGGCGGCTTGTCCTGGCGGGAGCCGATGGCCACCTTGCGTGAACTGGTGCGAAGCGGCCTGTCGGATCTGACGGTGGTCGGGTCGGCGCACGGCATCGATATCGATCTTCTTTGCGGAGCCGGTTCGATAGCGGTCTGCGCCGAATCCTATGTCGGCTTCGAACAGGATTTCGGAATAGCTCCCAACTTCAGGCGGGCCTGCGAAAGCGGACGTATCCAGGCTTATGACAACTGCTGCTACACGCTGGTCCAGCAGCTCAGAGCCGCCATCATGGGTCTGCCGTTTCTGCCGATACGCTCGGTTCAAGGTACCGATCTGATGAGCCTGCACCCCGAATTCAAAACAATGCATTGCCCGTTCAGCGGCGAAGAGCTGGTGCTGGTGCCGGCGCTTTCTCCGGACGTAGCAATTCTGCACGCTCAATACGCCGACAGCCACGGCAATATTCATATCGACGGTCCTCCGGTGGCGGACGTACTGTTTGCGAAAGCGGCCAAAAAAACCGTTGTGACCGTGGAAAAGATCCTTCCTCATGCCGAACTGGCCGGAAAAGGCATCAGCATTCCCTACTTCTACGTGACCGCGGTTTGCGAAATGCCTTACGGCGCTCATCCGACCTCCTGTTATCCTTTTTACGCCTACGACCGCGCTCATACCCGAATTTATTACGAGGCGGCCAAGCTGGGCGAGCCGGCGTTCCGGACCGATTATCTCGATCGCTACGTCTACGGCTGTCCGACACACAACGATTATCTCCGCGCGGTGGGAGGGGTGGCCGTTATGGACAAATTGAGCCGCTGGAGTCAAGACACGGAAGCCTGGATGGAACTGTATGCCTGACACCTCCGCACCCTCTGGCTGCACCCTGGGCGAACTGATGATTTATCAGCTGGCGCAAACCGTTGAGGACGGCATACTGGTCTTTCATGGTTTCGGTTCGCCGTTGGTGCAAATCGCCCTGCATCTGGCCAAACGGACGCATGCGCCCCATACGGTACTGGTGGCCGGCGCGACCTACGGCGTCAATCCGAAGCCGCTTTTTATAACGCCGACTTCGAACGACTGGGCATTGTCGTCGGAAGCCGAATGTTCGCTCGATATCGGAGAATTATTCGACCTGGCGGCTTCGGGCCGCATGGGCCGGATGTTTTTGTCCGGCCTGCAGATCGATCGGTGGGGCAATCTGAACGTGACCCGCCTGGAAAGGGACGGTCGGATGACCTTGAAATTGCCGGGAGGAGGCGGAGGCTGCAACTTGTCCTGCGACGCGAACCGTATCACGCTCTGGACCGCGGCGCATCGGGCTGCCTCGGACGATCGGGGCAGGCGGCGCTACCGTCTGGTCAAACAGTGCGATTTCGTCACCAGCGTCGGCCATCGTACGGCCGAGGGGCTTCCTCGCTCGGCCATGCCTTACCGGGGACAAGGCCCGGACCGCCTGATTACCGAATTGGGCATTTTCGATTTCAACAGCGAAGGCCATGCCCGCCTGACGGCGCTTTATCCCGATACCGACGTCGAAGTTCTGATCGACAATACCGAATTCGACTTTCCCATCGCCGACGGCCTCGGCGTGGCCAAGCTGCCGGATGCGGATTCGGTCGAATTTATTCGCCGCCTGGATCCTTTGAAAGTCCATCAGCGGGAACTGAGCCCGGCGGACCGACAACGCACTTTCCCCTTGTCCGGAGTTTAGATTCATGACGCGCGACAACGGCGAAATTCTTCGGGTCGGACAGTTGAAACAGCAGCGAAACTTCGTTCCGTTGCCCTACCGATGCGTCAGTTTTCAGCCTTACGACGGCGAGATGAGCGCTTCGGCGATAACAGGCTACTTGTCGGAAAGAGAAGTCTATCGGCGCACCGATATCGTCATTCTGCATAATTCCGGCCAGGAGTATGCCGTTGCCGCGGTACAACGCGCCTCGTCGGATGCTCTGTTCAGCCGGGTGGAAAAGGTCGAAATACTGGCCTTGCCCGGCGAATGCCTTTTCATCGAGGATAAGGCCACCGATCCCGCCAACCGTTCGGCGCTGGCCAGACTCGCCCTTCGCCATGGCGTCGGGCCGGACCGCACGGCCATCGTCATGGGCGCGTTCGATCACGTCAACCTCATCCATCGTCCCGATCCTCTGGCTTTGCGCGTGGTCGAGGTGGTGCCGCCGGAGCCTCCCAAACTGTACCGCATGGTCGAACAGGTCCTGAGCTATGCCGACCTGCCGCCGATCGTGCCGGAATTGGTCCCGATCGATTTACGCGAACTGGCCGGGACGGTCCGTCCTGAAGCCTATCTGGTGCCTTGCCGTTCGGGCGGCCTTCAGGAATTGAGCGCGCCCGTTTTTTTTCTCGACGAACGGCCGAAACGGCGGGAAAACTGGACGCTGCTGGGATGCGAGCGCAGCCTGCAATTCCACAGACATTATTACGGAGACGAGCCGCCCCGGGTGGAAATGTGCCCAAGGCGGCTTTTCGAACCGGACGGCAAGGCGACGATCCTCAAATGCTGCCTGCTGGAATACGGTATCGAACCGGACGGGAATTCGATGATCGTGCCCTGGGGGGCGGATCTTCGCATGATCGAAAAGGCACTCTATCAACTATCGAAGGATATAACATATGTCTGAGCTGGCATGGGGAAGCGTTATCAAAAGCCTCAGGAATTCGCGAACAAATAAACCGCGTAAGAAAGGCTGCACGATGATCATGGACGTCGGTCTGGGGCTGGAAGAAACCAAAAGCCTTCTTCAGATGGACGCCAATTACATCGACCACTGGAAGTTCGGATTCGGCACTTCGGCTTTCGTCGATAAGGCCCTGTTGCAGGAAAAGCTTCGCTTGCTGGCGTCTCACGATATTTTGACCTTTCCGGGGGGAACGTTGCTCGAAGTCGCTCTGCTGGAAAACCATTGCCGCGTTTATATGAGCCATGCGAAGGAGCTCGGTTTTACCGCCGTCGAGATTTCGGACGGTACGCTGCCCATTCCCCGCTTCAGGCGCAAAAGAATCATCGAATGCGCATTGAAGGCGGGGCTCGTTCCGATTACCGAAGTCGGGAAAAAAGATCCGAAACGGCAACCGACCGCCGATCAAATCGCCGATGAAATTCTCGAAGACATCGATTGGGGCGCCGCCTGGGTGCTCATCGAAGGCCGGGAAAGCGGCCAGGGCGTCGGCGTTTTCGACGAGTCCGGAAACGTCGAAGATTTCGAGGTGGACAGGATCGTGGAAATCATCGGTCCGCATGTCGATGCGTTGATATGGGAAGCGCCGCTCAAGTCCCAGCAGGCATTTTTTATCGAAAAATTCGGCGCCAACGTCGGGCTCGGCAACATCAAAGCGGATCAAATTCTTGCCGTGGAAGCATTGCGCAACGGTTTGCGGTTCGACACGTTGAACCGGGTCTCCGGTAAATTGCTGCGCGAAGGCCGATGGAATCCGGAGCAGGTGGAACCGGAAAAAGGAATAGAAAATGCTGTTTTGGCTAACAAATACAGGGACGCCTGATGGCCGCGCATGAGCCCGGAGAAGCCCTGTCCGATCAGGTGCTGGAGATCGGGAGCCGTTTGAAGTCGGCGCCGGCGGCAAACATGGTCCAGTCCGTGTTTGCGCTGGAATTGAGCCACCAGAACGGTCTGTTCGAAGCCATGGGGCAGGCCGATCTGGCGTACACGCTGACCGCGATGGAGCTGAACACCATTCCGCTTGAAGCAGGGCGACAACTTTTGGCTTCATTGCTCGAGCTCCAGGCAAAACCCGTCAGCTTCGACACCGATCCGGCAAGAGGAGATATGTACACCAATCGGGAGGCCTGGCTGGCCGAACGGACCGATGCGGTCGGCTGGCTGGGCGCGGGGCGCGCACGGCGCGAAGCCACCACGGCGGCCTTTTTTATCGTGATGCGGGAAGAATTGCTCGAATTGGGCCAGGCCGTCGTTCGGTTGGCGGAAGCCCTCGTTGCCCAGGCCGATGCCCATAAACAGTCGGTGATGCCCGATTACACTTATTTGCAGGCGGCGCAGCCGACGACCTTCGGCCATTATTTACTGGGTTTTGCTTATCCGCTGCTACGCGACCTGGAGCGCCTGGAAGCATTGTTCGCACGGTTCAACCGAAGCCCGATGGGGTGCGGCAGCACCAACGGCTCCAGGCTGGCGCAGGGCCGGCGGCAAATGGCTGAACTGCTCGGTTTTGCCGGCGTGATCGAGCACGGCCGCGACGCCATGTGGCAGCCGGACTTGTGCATCGAAACCGCCTCGATACTGACCGCCTGTGCGATCAATCTGAGCCGCCTGGCGGAAGATCTTCAGATCTACGGCACGCAGGAGTTCGGGTTGGTCGAGCTGGACGACAGCCATGCGCGCGCCAGCAAAATCATGCCGCAAAAAAAGAATCCCTTCGCGCTGACGCACATTCGGGGCGTCGCCAACCGGATGATCGGTCTTTCGGCCTCCGTTTCGGCCACGGCCAGAACCCCTTCGGGACAACCCGACAATCGGCTGTTCCTGTACGGCGAGCTGCCCGAAGCGATGACGCTGGTGCTGAACGCGGTCGAATTAATGGCCGAGGTGCTGGCGAAGATCAGTTTCAACAGCGAAAGAGGCCGTCAACTGGTGGCATCGGGCTGGGTCATGGCGACCGACCTGGCGGAAACGCTGGTCCAGGAATGCGGGCTGGATTTCCGGGGCGCGCATCGGCTGGTGGCCAGTCTGGCGAGCGAATTCCCGGAAAAAAACCTTCGGGAGCTTGATCATGATACCGTCAATCGTTTCGGCGAGATCATCCTGGGGAGGCGGCTGGCCGTAACCGAAAACCAGTTGAGCATGGCGCTCGATGCGCACCGGGCGCTGGAGGCCAGGAAGGAGCCAGGAGGCACGGCCGTTGCCTGCATGGATCGCATGATGGCCGAATGCCGGGAAAGACTGGACGGTTTTCACGGCAAGCTTCAGGCCGGCAGAGCCCATCTGGCCGCAAAACACCAGGCTCTTCTGGCTCGTGCCGAGAAGGAAGCCGGCCTGTTCGAAGTTCCGGCGTAACGCGGCAGGAAACAGACCATGCCCAGGCCGATAGTCGATTACATTATTGTAGGCGCCGGCTCGGCCGGCTGCGTTCTGGCCCATCGTCTCAGCGAAGATCCGGCGTGCCGGGTGTTATTGCTCGAAGCCGGCGGCGAAGGCGATGCGGCGGCGGTTCGCACTCCGGGCTTGTTCTCCCGGTTGCAGGACAGCGCCTACGACTGGGGCGATCGCACCTTGCCTCAACAAGCCATGCAGGGGCGCCGCATTTATCTGCCGCAAGGAAGGGGGATTGGCGGCTCAAGTTCCATCAACTACATGATCTACATGCGCGGCAACCGGCGCGATTACGACCGTTGGGTCGATCTCGGGAATGCCGGCTGGAGCTACGAAGAGGTCTTGCCGTATTTCATCAAGTCGGAAACGAACCTGGCTTTTGCCGACCGCTATCACGGCCGCACGGGCCCGCTTAAGGTATCCAGCCATCCGCAATTAAGCCCGGTCACGCGGCGTTATCTCGAAGCCGCTCAGGAAGTGGGCCTTCCTTACAATCCGGATTTCAACGGCGAGCGTCAGGAAGGTTGCGGCCCCCTGCAAAGAACGATTGCAGACGGTATCCGATGCAGTGCCGCTCAGGCTTATCTTCAGCCGGTCCGGCATCGTCCCAATCTGAGCGTGATCGATCATGCGCACGTGACCTCGCTGCTGTTTCGCAACGATCGGATCACCGGCGTGCAGTATCTGCGTTACGGCGTCGTGGAGCAGGCCCATGCCGCCGTTGAAACGATTCTGTCGGCCGGCGCCCTCCGCTCGCCGCAACTGCTGATGCTATCGGGTCTCGGACCGGCGCGGGAACTTGAGAGACTCGGGATTGAAGTGCGCGCGGACATGCCGGAAGTCGGCAGGAACCTGCAGGATCATGTTCACGCCCGAGTGCGCTGCGAACTGACCCGGCCGTTGACCTTCGCCGCGCTTTCCGGCGAGGAAAAGGCTGCGGCCGCGGCGCTTTATGACGCTACCGGAACCGGCCCGTTATCCTCCAATTTTCTGGAAGCCGGCTGTTTCGTCGATAGCCGGTCCGAAGCGGGCTACCCCGATCTGCAACTGTTTTTATTCGGTAATCTGACTCCGGAATATCCCGAAGCGGCAACGCCGGACCGTCACGGCATCGCGCTGACCGCCTACGTCAACCGGCCGCGCAGCCGAGGCCGGGTGACCCTGTCTTCCGCCGACCCTCTGGACCGCCCGAGAATCGACCCGAATTATTTTAGCGATGCCGACGATCTTTGCTGCCTGGTTGCCGGAGTGCGCTGGAATCTCAAGATTCTGTACGGCAAGGCTTTCGACGACGTCCGGGGGAACGAGTTGTCGCCGGGCGCGGCGATTCGAAACGATGCCGGCCTGGAAGATTTCGTGCTCCGCACGGCTTCCACGACCTGGCATCCCACCTCGACCTGCCGAATGGGCGCCGATGCCGGGGCCGTGGTCGATCCGTTCTTGCGGGTCAACGGCGTCAGCGGTTTGCGGGTGATCGACGCTTCGGTGATGCCCGCCATCGTCAGCGGCAACACCAATGCCCCGGTGATCATGATCGCGGAAAAGGCGGCCGATCTGATCAAAAATCGCGGAGCTTGAGATTTGCCGGGGAAAGGGTTTCGGCGCGAGCATTTAACGAGCCGAAGATGATGCTTAGAAAACCGATCCGTCAGCGGATCGATCGCAATCAACAGAAAACGATGCATTCATGATGGATTCCGTTCATTTAAGCGATTCGACGATCTATGGCCCATCCTGGGCGGATCCTGAATTGCGCTGTTTCTTTACCGAATCGTACCGGATCAAAGGCTGGCTGGAAGTCATGGCCGTGCTGGCCGAAGTTCAGGCCGAATTCGGCCTGATTCCGGAGCAGGCGGCCGCGGAAATCAAAAAGGCTTATGATCGGCTGGAAGTCGATCACGCCTTTTTAAAGGAAATCGGCGAGGGCTTTGCCAAAACCCAGCATTCCTTGATGGGCCTGATTCAGGCGGTAAAAAACCGGTGCGAGAACATTGGCGGCGAATGGCTTTGCTACGGCGTCACCGTTCAGGACGTTACCGATACCCATACCGTTCGAACGTTGTTGAAGGTTCATCGCCATTTTTTGGAACGTCTCGCCGAAATCGAGCGAATTCTGGCGGATCTCGCCCGGCGGCATCGGGAAACCGTCATGCTGGGGCGCACTCACGGCCAGCCGGGCCTGCCGATCACGTTCGGCTTCAAAGCCGCCTCGTGGCTGGACGAGCTCGATCGCCACCGGCAGCGTTTGTTCGAAATGGAGCCCCGCCTTCGCGTCGGCCAGTTGGGCGGCGGTGTCGGCAGCCTGTCTTCCTTGGGCTCTAATGCCCTGGCCTTGCAGGAAGCCGTCATGCAGCGCCTGGATCTGAACGCACCGGCCATTTCCTGGACCAGTTCGCGCGACCGCTTCGCAGAATGGCTGAATACGCTGGCCATGACGACTTCGACCGGCGACCGGATCGGCCAGGAAATCGTCAATCTGCAGCGCCCCGAAATCGGCGAATTAAGCGAAGGATTTATCGAAGGTGCGATCGGCAGCATCACCATGCCGCAGAAACGCAATCCGGAAATTTCCGAGCATCTCGGCACCCTGTCCAGAGTGGTCAGACATCATGCGGCCCATATGGCCGAAAATCTCGTGCACAGCCATGAACGGGACGGCCGCTCATGGAAAGGCGAATGGGTCATTCTGCCCGACGCGACGCTGGCCGCCGGCAAGTCGTTGGCGCTGTTGAAGCGGCTGCTGAAGGACTTGCAGATCCATCCGCAGCGGATGCGAGCCAATATTCTGGCAACCAACGGATTTGTTTATGCCGAGTCGGTCATGCTGGCTTTGGCCCTGAAAATAGGCAAGCAAAGCGCGCACCGGCTCGTCTACGAAGTGGCTATGCAGGCTCACAACGAAGGAATGGATTTTAAGCAGGCGCTGATTCGCCATCGGCAAATCGCTTCTCTCCTTAATAACGACGAGATCGAGGCCTTGTGCGATCCCGAGCAAAGCACGGGAGTGTGCGGCGAAATGGTGGATCGAGTCATCGGACGTCTGCAGAGGCTTTAATGCCATGACCGATCTGTTCAGCGAAATTGAAATTCGCCGAAGGCACGCCGTTATCGAACGCATAACCGGGCAGATTCCCCGGCGCATTCTTGCCGATTATCCCACGCCGCTGCTGCGGGCGAAACGGCTGGAGGAAACGCTGGGCGGGGCCGAACTCTGGTTCAAACGCGACGATCTGATCAGCTTCGGCCTGGGAGGCAACAAAATTCGCGGTCTGGAAGTCCTGTTGGCCGATGCCCTGGCCCGGCGGGCCGACTGGCTGGTGACCGGCGCCGGCGTGCAGTCCAATCACGTGCGTGCCACGGCGGCGGTGGCGGCGCACGAAGGACTGGGTTGCAGCGCCGTGTTCTGGGGCAAGCCTCCACCTTCGGTTGACGGAAATTATCGGATGACCCGAATGCTGGAAGCCGAGATTCGTTTTACCGGCGACGATGACCGGGAGTCGGTGGACCGAGGCATCGCGAAGGCCGCAGCCGAATTGTCGGAACAGGGCCGCCGACCTTATGCGATTCCGCGCGGCGGAGCCTGTTTAATGGGGGCATTGGGTCATGTACTGGCCGTTTTCGAATTGTATCGGCAGTGTCTCGCCCGGAATTTACAGCCGGATACGATCGTGCTCGCCGTGGGCTCCGGAGGAACCTATGCCGGTTGGCTGCTCGGCATTCGCCTGTTGCATTTGCCCTGGAAACTGGAAGGTTACACGGTAAGCCGCGAGCCCGATCAGGCGAGCCGTCAAATTGCCCGCCTTGCCGGCGAGGCGGCTGAATTTTTGCAGTTGGCTCTAGGTTTTAGCGACGAGGACGCCCCGATACACGGGGGCTTTATCGGGCAGGGCTACGGCATTCCCAGTCCGGAAGCCGCCCAGGCCATCCGTCTGGTCGGCCGCGCGGAAGGCATCCTGCTGGATCCCACCTATACCGGCAAGGCCATGGCGGGCTTGTTGCACGGTATGCGGCACGGGCGGTTTGCCGAATCCCGAACCATAGTCTTCATTCATACGGGCGGCGAGCCGGCTTTTTTTGCAGGGCAGGGGGATTGGTTGTCCGACTGCTCGAATTAACCGACAAGAAACGAGAACTCATGCGAATCATTATTGTAGGCGGCGTCGCCGCCGGCGCCAAGGCGGCGGCCAAGGCCCGCCGGACCGGTCCCGATCATGAAATCATCCTGTATCAGGACGAGGCGGAGGTTTCCTATTCCGCCTGCGGAATGCCCTACGTCATCGGCGGCATTATCGATAACAGACGCAAGATCGTCATTCGTCAGCCGGAAGACTTTGGCCGGGACGGTATCCAGGTGTTGACCCGACGTCTGGTCACTCACATCGATCCGGAGCAACGGCAGCTCACCGTAAGAAATCGGCTCGATGATTCGGAGGAACGGGTATCTTACGACCGCTTGATCCTAGCCACCGGTGCCCGCCCGATGGTGCCCGAAGTTGAAGGAATCACTCTCGAAGGCGTTCTGACCTTGCGGAATTTTGCCGATCTGGCCCGGTTTCTATCGCTGTTGCAGACGAAACGGCCGAAACGGGCGGTGATCGTGGGTTCGGGTTACATCGGCCTGGAACTGGCCGAAGCGCTCCATGCGCTCGGCATCAAGACCACGATTGTCGAAAAATCGCCGCGGATACTGCCCAGGTTCGATGTGGAAATGGCTTGGCACGTCGTTGAACATCTGGTTGAAAACGGAGTGGAGTTGATGCTTGGCGAGGGGCTCGCCAAACTGCATGGAGAAAACGGGCGGGTCACCACCGTTGAAACCGACACCGGAACCTTGCTGGCGGCCGATCTGGCGGTGATCGCCGTCGGCGTTCGGCCGAATGTCGAGCTGGCGAAAACCGCTGGCATCGCACTCGGCGAAACCGGGGCGATTGCCGTCAACTCGGCCATGGAAACTCGAATGCCGGGAATCTATGCGGCCGGCGATTGCTGTGAAACGGTTAACCGCCTCAACGGGAAGCCGGTCTGGATGCCTTTGGGCGATATCGCCAATTTACAGGGACGGGTGGCGGGCGAAAACGCGGCGGGCGGGAATGCCCGTTTTCCGGGCGTTTTCGGAACCGCCATTTTCAAGTCGTTCGATATGGGGGTGGCGATGACGGGCTTATCCGAGCAGACGGCCCGGGAATCCGGCTTTGATCCGGTATCGGTCGAAATGGAAGGATCCGACCGGGCCCGCTATTATCCCAGCCGCCGGCCGTTCTTTTTTAAACTCGTCGCCGACCGGCGCTCGGGTCTTGTGTTGGGAGCGCAAGCCGTCGGTGAAGGAGCGGTAGACAAAATGATTGATATTGTGGCAACGGCGCTGCTGGGCAAATTGACCTGCGCAGACCTCGAAAATGCCGACCTTGCTTATTCTCCGCCGTTCAGCCCGGTACTCTCGCCGGTCATCGTGGCGGCAGGCGCATTGAATAATAAAATGTCCTGGTAATTGAACGCGGCGAGAGAAGATCATTCCATTTTCCCGATACCATCCATGCTTGCGTGTCGGTTTATGACGGCGGCTTGTACTTTCAGCCTGGAATAATTAGTCGTCCCTGATTAATTCATAAGAAATTGATTAATATCATATAAATGGATATTTATGAGGTCAAAAATTGCAAGAAAATGTTAAAATGGGTTTTATTTTCTTGCAAATTTTCACCGAAAAATGAAGCCCAAACGTCCTCAGGAAGTTGTGCAAAATGACCTTTTCAAAACTCGCCTGGACGAGTTTTTGAACCCGAAACATGAACTTTATCGATTGGCCAGCAAAATAGACTGGGCTCGGCTGGACGAAGAATTCGGCCCGTTTTTTGAAGCAGAACAAGGCGCCCCGGCGTTGTCGACCCGTTTGATCGCCGGATTGCATTATCTGAAACATGCGGAAGGTTTATCGGATGAAGCGGTCGTTAAACGCTGGGTTGAAAACGGTTATTGGCAGTACTTTTGTGGCGAAACCTTTTTTCAGCATGAGGTTCCCTGTCATCCGACCTCGCTGACGAAATGGCGGCAACGGATCGGTGAAGCCGGCTGTGAGTGGCTGTTGTTATTGACGATCGAGGCGGGCGTCGCTACCCGGACCGTGAAGAAACGAGATTTTCAATCGGTCACCGTCGATACTACCGTTCAGGAAAAAGCGGTTGGCTTTCCGACGGACGGCAAGTTGTACGAAAAATGCCGTCGGGAGCTGGTCAAGCTGGCTGGACAACACGGGCTGCCCCTGCGACAGAACTACAATAAAAAGGCACCGCTGCTGTTAGTGCAATCGCATCGTTATCATCATGCCAAGCAAATGAAGCGTAAGCAAAAAGCCCTGAAGCAACTGAAAACCCTGGTCGGTCGTGTTTATCGGGATATCCTGCGGCAACTGCCGCAACAGGAGCTGGCCGCGCAAAGGGGGCTTCAGGACGCCCTGGCCAAAACCCAGCGGATACTGAATCAGAAACACACCGACAAAAACAAACTCTACAGCTTTCATGCACCGGAAGTGGAATGCATCAGTAAAGGGAAAGCACACAAAAAATACGAGTTCGGCGTCAAAGTCGGCATCACGGTGACCAATAAAAGTAATTTCGTGCTGGGCGCCAGGAGCTTTCCCGGCAATCCTTATGACGGCGATACCTTGTACTCCTGCCTGGAACAAGCTGAAATCCTGAGCGGTACCCGAGCCAAAGAAGCTTTTGTGGATTTGGGCTATCGGGGGCGAGAAATACCCGGTGTCACCCTGTACAAGTCAAGGCAAAAACGGGGAGTCCATACCCGACGGTTGAAAACCGCGTTAAAACGGCACAATGCCATCGAGCCGGTGATTGGACACATGAAGAACGATGGCTTGCTGAGCAGAAATTACCTGAAAGGCCAACTCGGTGATGCCATGAATGCCGTTCTCTGCGCCGCTGGACACAACATGCGTTTAATCCTCAGGCGGTTGAGGATTTTTTGGCCGGAAATCGGGGAAGCCATCTGCCGGTTTTTACAAAATAAAACGGTTCAGGAATCTGTTTATGTTTCCTAATGAGCTGTTTTTTTCAAAAAAATGACTTTTTCAGGGACGACTAATTAATCGATCATTTTTGTTTTTGAGATTTACCTAAAAGAATTCTGTTGTTATAATATGATTTTGAAGTTGATACTTCAGGCGCGTAGCTCAGTTGGTTAGAGCACCACCTTGACATGGTGGGGGTCGTTGGTTCGAGTCCAATCGCGCCTACCAAATTAATTAAGCACTGCTCGTCAGTGCTTTTTTTATTTCGGAAACTGAACAGATTATCCAGAATGCCAGTAATAACTCTCCCGGACGGTTCCAGGCGCGAATTTGACCATGCGGTTACAGTGATGGATGTCGCTCGCTCCATTGGGGCAGGGCTGGCCAAGGCAACCTTGGCGGGCAGGGTTAACAATCAATTGGTGGACGCCGCCACACTCATCGAGCAGGATGCCACCGTAGAAATCGTCACGGCAAAGGATGAAGACGGCGTCGATGTAATCCGTCATTCCACCGCCCACTTGCTGGCGCAAGCGGTCAAACAACTGTTTCCCGATGCGCAGGTGACCATAGGGCCCGTGATCGAAAACGGCTTTTATTACGATTTTTCCTATCACCGGCCGTTTACTCCCGAAGATCTTGAGGCCATCGAAGCGAAAATGCAGCAGTTGGCGGCCGAAGATTTCGAGGTCAGGCGCTCGGTGATGTCCCGGGACGATGCGATCCGGTTTTTCAAGGATCAGGGCGAGGCCTATAAGGCCGAAATCATCGAGTCGATTCCTTCCGATCAGGATTTGTCCTTGTACCGGCAGGGCGATTTCATCGATTTGTGCCGCGGTCCGCATGTACCGAGCACCGGCAAGCTGACCGCATTCAAATTAATGAAGATCGCCGGGGCTTATTGGCGGGGCAACTCCGAAAATGAAATGCTGCAACGCATCTACGGCACGGCCTGGGGCGACAAGAAAGAGCTGCAAGCCTATCTTGCCCGTCTGGAAGAGGCCGAAAAGCGGGATCACCGGAAGCTGGGCAAAGCCCTGGATCTTTTCCACACCCAGGAAGAAGCTCCCGGCATGGTGTTCTGGCATGAAAAAGGCTGGACCGTCTATCAGCAGATCGAGCAATACATCCGTGAAAAACTTCGGGTAAACGGCTACGGCGAAGTCAGAACCCCGCAAGTGGTCGATCGTTCCTTATGGGAGAAATCCGGCCATTGGGATAAATTCAGCTCCCTGATGTTTACCACCCATTCGGAAAATCGCGATTATGCGATCAAGCCGATGAACTGCCCCTGTCATGTGCAGATTTACAATCAGGGCCTGAAAAGCTACCGCGACCTGCCGATTCGTCTGGCCGAATTCGGATCCTGCCACCGCAACGAGCCTTCCGGCACTTTGCACGGACTGATGCGGGTCAGGAATTTCGTCCAGGACGATGCTCATATTTTCTGTACCGAAGCGCAGATTCAGGACGAAGTGTCGACCTTTATCGACATGCTGTTCGACGTGTACAAGGATTTCGGTTTTCACGAGGTCATCATAAAGCTGTCGACCCGTCCGGAAAACCGGGTCGGCGACGATGCGCTCTGGGACAAGGCCGAATCGGCTCTGGAACTGGCCCTCAACAACAAAGGGCTGAAATGGGAGTTGCAGCCGGGCGAGGGCGCCTTCTACGGGCCTAAAATCGAATTTTCCCTGAAGGATTGCATCGGTCGGGTTTGGCAATGCGGTACCATCCAGGTCGACTTTTCGATGCCCGGGCGTCTTGGCGCCACTTACATTGCCGAAGACGGCTCGAGGCAAACGCCGGTCATGCTGCACAGAGCCATACTTGGATCGTTAGAGCGGTTTACCGGCATTCTGATCGAACAATATGCGGGAACGTTCCCGGTTTGGCTGTCGCCGGTCCAGGTCATCGTTCTCAACATCGCCGGACGTCACGGCGATTATGCGGCCGGAATAATGAAAGAGCTTGAAAAACAAGGCATTCGGGCTAAAATGGACTTGAGAAACGAGAAAATCGGGTTTAAAATTCGCGAGCATTCGATGCAACGCGTACCGTATCTGATCATCGTCGGCGATAAAGAACTCGAAGAACAAAGCATTTCAGTTCGTACGCAGAAGGGTGAAGATTTAGGCCATCTGACAATTGCAGAGTTCGCCGAAAGGTTGAAACAAGAGATTGCGGATAGAAAATAAACAGTGTGTGGAGGATTAGGATATCGCTGCTAAAAAAGATGAAACGCGCTTGAACGACGCCATTACGGCACGACGTGTCAGGGTGACAGGCGCGAACGGTGAATCACTGGGAATTATCTCGCTGGAAGAAGCAAAACAGCTTGCTTATGCTGCGGACCTGGATTTAGTGGAAATATCGCCAAACGCGGATCCTCCCGTTTGCAAGATAATGAATTACGGCAAATATCAGTTTGAGCAAAACAAAAAACTGCAACTTGCCAAAAAGAAGCAAAAACAGATTCAGGTCAAGGAAATCAAATTCAGACCCGGTACGGACGAAGGAGACTATCAGGTTAAGCTGAGAAGCCTGATCAAATTCCTGAATGACGGTGACAAGACCAAAATAACCGTACGTTACCGCGGGCGGGAGCTGGCCCACCGCGAGATAGGCATGGATCAATTGAAACGCCTGGAAAAAGACCTGGAAGACATCGCCGTTGTCGAGCAGTTTCCGAAAATGGAAGGCCGTCAAATGATTATGGTGATGGCGCCTAAAAAGAAAAAATAAGCATCATTTTATGAAACGACCGGCCACAAATCTTTTTAGCCCAACGGCGCCGGCCCGGTTTCATAACGAATTTTGAATGATGATTCAAGTATTACGGCAGTTCAGGAAGAATCTGCCCCGTATCGCCGCGCGTGCGATGCGAATAATTCTTCAGGGCCATGCATTTTGCCTTGCTGGGTTATTTTCTCTCAGGGATCTTTTATTCATGTTATTGGAGCAAACAAATGCCAAAAATTAAAACCAACCGCGGAGCCGCAAAGCGTTTTCGACGCACGGGCGGCGGCGGTTTCAAATGCGGCCAGTCGTACAAGCGTCATATTCTGACCAAAAAGTCGACTAAAAGAAAAAGACAGTTACGCAGACCTGCGTCAGTCCATCCGTCCGATGTGCGCATGGCGGCGCGCATGATGCCTTACAGCTAATCCGGGAGAGTCATCATGCCTAGAGTAAAACGCGGCGTAACGGCCAGAGCAAGACACAAGAAAATATTAAAGCAGGCGAAAGGCTATTACGGCGCCCGTAGCCGCGTCTATCGCGTTGCGAAACAGGCGGTCATCAAGGCGGGACAATATGCGTACCGCGACCGCAAACAGAAAAAGCGTCAGTTCCGCGCCTTATGGATCGTCCGGATCAATGCGGCGGCGAGATTATGCGGAATGTCCTATAGCCGCTTAATCAACGGTTTGAGCAACGCCAACGTTGCGATCGACCGTAAGGTATTGGCGGACCTCGCGGTTCGCGACATGGATGCTTTTGCAGAAATAGCAAAAATTGCGAAAGCAAATCAGAGTCCGCTTTAAAGTGCTTTGATTTTCACTGACAGGACGATGGCGGGCAACCCTCTGACAAAGAGGGTTGCTTTTTAAGTTCTGTTACACCGTAATCGGCTGCAAAAAAAGTAATTTGCAGCGGCCTAGTTGCGGTGTCAACCCGATTTTGAAGTATTGGATGTTTGATCTTGTCGCACACGATTATGCAACCGTTCAGGCTGGTATCATTTTCCGACGCTTTGTTTGTTGCGAAAATGGAATGCTTCCAATACGCGTCACTCGAATTAATCCTTATCATAACTAACAAGCGAGCCTAGCAGTGTCGGCTAATCTGGAAGAAATTCTCGCGCAGGCATTACAAGAGCTTGCACAAGCACAGGATCTGAATCAACTCGACCAGGTTCGAGTCCGGTATTTGGGCAAGAAGGGACTCTTTACGCTGGAGATGAAAGAGCTCGGCAAACTGGATCCCGACCGGCGTCGGATTGCCGGACAGATTATCAACCAGGCCAAAGACCGGTTCCAGGAGGAGTTGGACAACCGTAAGAAAATCATGGAAGACCTCGCTCTGGCGGCGAGACTGGCCAGCGAGTGCATCGACGTCACCTTGCCGGGCAGGGGACAGAACGTGGCCGGCCTGCATCCTGTGACTACTACGCTCAGACGCATTTCCAGGATTTTTACCGGTATCGGCTTTCAGGTGGTCGAAGGGCCTGAAATCGAAGACGATTATCATAATTTCGAGGCATTGAACATTCCGGCGCATCACCCGGCCAGGGCCATGCACGACACCTTTTATTTCGATGCCCATACTGTTTTGAGAACCCATACTTCGCCAGTGCAGATCCGCGTGATGGAATCGGAAAAGCCGCCGATCAAGGTCATTGCGCCGGGCCGCGTCTACCGCTGCGATTCCGACCTGACTCATACCCCGATGTTCCATCAGGTGGAAGGGTTTCTGGTCGACAGCGACGTCAGCTTTGCCGATTTAAAAGGTTTGGTCTACCAATTCCTGCAGGCCTTTTTCGAAAAGGATATCCAGGTCCGTTTCCGTCCGTCTTATTTTCCCTTTACCGAGCCTTCCGCAGAAGTCGACATCGAATGCGTGATGTGCGGCGGCGAGGGCTGCCGGGTGTGCGGACAATCGGGCTGGCTTGAAGTCATGGGCTGCGGGATGATCCATCCGGAAGTGTTCAAAGCGGTCCATATCGACAGCGAGCAATACAGCGGCTTCGCCTTCGGCATGGGCGTGGAAAGACTGGCCATGTTGCGCTACGGCATTAATGATTTACGGTTATTTTTTGAAAATGATCTTAAATTTCTGGAACAATTTAGATAACGGGTCATTACCAAGGACAGCATGAGCCATGCAAATTAGTGAAGCCTGGTTAAGAGAATACGTTAATCCAGCAATCGATACCGACGGCCTGGTCGAACAATTGACCATGGCCGGTCTTGAAGTCGACTCGGTGGAGCCTGCGGCGGCCTCGTTCAGCGGCATCGTGGTCGGCGAAGTGCTGGCCATGGAACCGCATCCCGACGCGGACCGGCTGCGCGTCTGCCGGGTGGCGGTCGGCCAGGAAGAATCCTTGCAGATCGTCTGCGGCGCCAGCAACGTTCGAGTCGGTCTGAAAATCCCGGCGGCTTTGATCGGCGCCGAGTTGCCTGGCGATTTCAAAATTAAAAAATCGAAGCTTCGGGGCGTCGAATCCTTCGGCATGCTGTGCTCGGAAAAGGAATTGGGACTGGCGGCCGAATCGAACGGCCTGATGGAACTGGCGGCCGATGCACCGGTGGGTGTCGACATTCGCGAATACCTGTCATTAAACGATTCCCTCATCGAAGTCGATTTGACTCCGAACCGCGCCGATTGCCTGAGCATTGAAGGCATTGCGCGAGAAGTGGCGGTCCTGAATGAAATGCCTTTTGCGCCTTTGGCCTTTGCTAAAAAAGACGTTGCGCACCCGGACTCGTTACCGGTTGCGGTGGCCGCGCCCGATGCCTGTCCCCGTTATCTGGGACGTTTGATCCAAGGCGTCAATCCCGAAGCCGAAACCCCTTCATGGATGCAGGAGCGGCTGAGGCGCTGCGGCTTGAGAAGTCTGGGCCCCGTCGTCGACGTCACCAACTACGTATTGATCGAACTGGGCCAACCTTTGCACGCGTTCGATGCCGACTTGCTGAGCGGCTCCATTCGTGTCCGCTGGGCCGACGAGGGTGAGGAGCTATCCTTATTGAACGGCCAGTCCGTCAAGCTGGATCCGGCCACGCTGGTCATCGCCGATGAACGGCGGGCCCTGGCTCTGGCCGGAGTCATGGGCGGCAGCGAGACCGCGGTCAGCGACACGACTCGGAACATTTTTCTTGAATGCGCCTTTTTCTCTCCGCAGAGCATGGCCGGCAAAGCGAGAAAATACGGGCTTCATACCGATTCTTCCCATCGTTTCGAGCGGGGCGTCGATCCTTATCTTCAAGAAAGGGCCATCGAGCGGGCCACACAACTGATCGTCGATATCGCCGGAGGCCGCGTCGGCCCCATCACCGAGGCGGTGGCGGAGGCGGTTCTGCCTCGGCGCAAACCCATCTTGCTCAGACGGCAGCAGGTCGAGAAAATGCTGGGATTGTTGCCGGAAGATCAAAGGATCGCCGGGATATTCCAATCGCTGGGAATGAAGATCGAGCCTCAGGCCGACGGCTGGCAAGTGACGCCGCCCGGATTTCGCTTCGATATCGCCATCGAGGCCGACCTGATCGAGGAAATTGCTCGCATCTACGGATACAACAATCTGCCGAACAACCGCTTGCTCATGCGTTCGGACATCAGCCCCGTCACCGAATCGGTCCTTGAACTGGACCGGGTGAAGGATCTGCTGGTCGATCGGGGTTATCAGGAAGCGATCACTTACAGCTTTGTCGATGAAGCCATCCAGCAGACGGTCGCGCCGGGGAGCCAGCCGGTCCGCCTGCAGAATCCGATTTCCTCCGAGATGTCGGTGATGCGCACGACCTTGTGGTGCGGACTGTTGAAAGCGGCTTTGCATAATCTCAATCGTCAGCACAGTCGCGTCCGCCTGTTCGAAACCGGATTAAGATTTGTCGCTAAAGATGGCGAGCTTCGCCAGGAAAAAATGGCGGCAGGGCTCGCGACAGGGACGGCTTATCCCGAACAATGGGGCGCGGCTGCCGGAAAAATCGACTTTTTCGATATGAAAGCCGATATCGAAGCCGTCTTTTCGCTGACCGGTTGCGAGGTTCGGTTTGTTGCTGCTCAAAATCCGGCCCTGCATCCCGGTCAGACGGCCGATATTGTAACGGAGGCCGGGGAAAAGATCGGTACGCTGGGCATGTTGCATCCAAATATTGAAAAACAGCTCGGATTCGATAACCCGGTGTTTTTATTTGAATTAAATCAGGATTTGCTGCTGAAAAAACGAATTCCAGCCTTCACTCCGCTGTCTAAATTCCCGTCGGTGAGACGCGATCTGGCTTTGATCGTCAAGGAAGAAGTGACCACCGAGCGAATGCTGTCCTGCATCCGCGGCTGTAACGAAGCTACTCTTCAGGATATGGTCGTGTTTGACGTCTACCGGGGCAAAGGCATCGAGCCTGGTGACAAGAGCATCGCCTTGAGCCTGATCTTTCAGGATCATGCGCAGACCCTTACGGATTCGGAAATAGATGCTATATTTAGCAGGATCTTGGAAACTTTGAAAAATCAAATTAGTGCAAAGCTGAGGGATTGAATTAATGGCATTAACTAAAGCAGATTTTGCCGAACGGCTGTTCGATGAGCTGGGCTTAAACAAGCGCGAAGCAAAAGACATCGTAGAGCTTTTTTTTGAAGAAATAAAAAAATCGTTGGAACATGGAGAGCAGGTAAAGATCTCAGGATTTGGAAAATTCGAACTCCGGGACAAAAACAGCCGCCCCGGAAGAAATCCAAAAACCGGAGAAGAAATTCCCATCACGGCCAGACGTGTGGTAACATTCAGGTCTGGTCAAAAACTTAAAGCCAGAGTAGAAGCATATGCTGGAACCGAGTAATAACAATGAATTGCCGCCCATACCGGCCAAACGTTATTTCACGATAGGTGAAGTCAGCGAATTGTGCGCGGTCAAACCTCACGTTCTTCGTTATTGGGAACAGGAGTTTACCGAGCTCAGTCCGGTCAAAAGACGCGGCAATCGTCGTTATTACCAGCGCCACGATGTGTTGATGATCCGCCAGATACGCTCGCTTCTGTACGAGCAGGGTTATACCATCGGCGGCGCAAGGGCCCATCTGACCAGCGACAACAGCAAGGAAGACGCCACTTTGACCAAGCAACTGATTCATCAGATGGTCATCGAGCTGGAAGATATTCTGGAATTGTTAAAATAGATTTTCTCGAAATTGCAGAGGCGAATATAGTATAATGGCCTCTCCCTCTTCAGGATCGAGTTCTCGATCCTTCATTATCAGTTTATAACTTCAATTTCTCGGGGCGTAGCGCAGTTTGGTAGCGCACTTGCATGGGGTGCAAGGGGTCGAAGGTTCAAATCCTTTCGTCCCGACCAATTGAATCAAGGACTTACGAAAAGCCATCTTTCCGAAAAAAGCAAAAAATCAGTTTCGGGATAACATCCGGGATAACAAAATTTTCCGCTGGCTTGCTTCGCCATAACGCCAGTAAAAAAAGCCCGGCATCGCCGCCATCCCTCCCACTCCCGAAAAACCTGCCGTTCCCGCCATCCCCTCATGCAGTGACGTGCTCCTATTTGGAAACAATCAATTCCCTAGCATGATTCCGTGCCAACTCTTTGAAAGCCGCGCCATACGTGAATTACAGCCGGGTATGATTCTTGCTATTGGCGTTGTTTCCTAAAAGTAGCACATCACGGCATTGCCCGATCCGGTCAACGTCAACATGGGCATGGTGTCCGGCAGGATAAAACCGTCAGGCATAAAAAAGCCGGGTTGCCCCGGCTTGTGGGTGGTTTAGTGCATCGGTCTCGTTGGCGGGTCTGCGATTACTCGGACAATCAGCATATCGGGCAATGGCCGGCCAGGGTGCTCTGCTAGCCATTGACTTGTGCCTGACTGCCCTTGTCTGACGATCACTCGGCCTATCGTCGGAAACGGGTTTCTACGCCCCTCCAGCTTCGCTAATCTCGTTTTGATGCTCATCTAGGAACCCCCGTCTTGACCAACAACACGCGCCCGGCAGTGGTTCGCCCGGTTTCTTCCAGATACCGCTGCATGGCTTCCGCTTCGGTTTCGCCGGGTGAAACGACGATGATAGTCGACTTGTTATTGCCGACTTCAAGCTTGGCTAATCTCGTCTTAATGCTCATTGCTTTGCCTCCAGCGCCTCGATACGCTTCTCTAAATCGCTGCCCTCGATCACCTTGCCGACCGCCTGCAAACACCATACAAGCTTGCTGGCGGTGGCCGGGTCGATCACTTCCGAACGCGCCTCCCGGTACACCTTCGCCATTTCGCGTCGGACATCGGCCATGGTGTCCAGCTTACATCGGTACCGGCCACCTCGTGGTGGGGGTAAGTCCTCTATTTCGCCGGTTTTACCGTCTATCTCTACAGGGTATTGGTTTGCCATTTTTCGGGCCTCCTAGGCGGCTCTACGTTGCGATTTTCGGCATTATAAACCGTGGGTTTAGAATCGCTCATAATTTATCGACCACCAGCGAGTAAGCGTTATAGGGCCTTCCCGCTGGCGACATCTTCTTGCCTAAGAAGGTAATCGCTACCAAGTCGCCTTTATCGGCTCCTTGCGCCCTCAGATTATCTTTTAACCAGGCAGTGAGCCATGCCGCGGTAACGTGCCCGGTTTCGTCCTTGATGAGGATCTGGATGTTTTCGCCGTAAATGCCCGATGCCTTTTGTGAACCGATCAATTCGCCTATCAGGCTTTCGCCCGGTTCCGGCTGCCACGTCTCGATGGCTAACGTCGTCTTTTTTCTTAGGGCGGCGATACGGTCGTTTAGGGTGGCTGACAGATTGTCTTGGTTTTCCATTTTATTTTTTCCTTGCCTTTCGGCGGTGGTTTTCAATTAATAGATCAGTTCGGGCATGAGCATGCTCGTTTTAGATAATACGCCATGGCATCCGGGTTACTGGCGCAATACTCAATAACATCATCCATCACGGCCTGATCCGTTTCACCTATGGAATGAAGCCAGCGGAGAATGGCGGCTCTGTCTTCAGGTTTTACACTGGATCGGTTGTTCAAATCGCCTGTTTTCGATGTTTCGCTGTTCGGCCGAACTTCATTGTTTTGGGGAAAATGAGCCATTTGGCTACTGCCTTTACTGCCTAAAGGGGCTTTTGGCGGTTTTGACAGTGCCTTAGTGGCTTGTTTTTCTGAATTTTGCGCTTTCAATCGGTCAAGGTAGCTCATTCTGAAAACCCTCTCGGATTGGCGGTGTAGATCGTCGCGGTACGTCCGCCGGTCTTCTCTTGCCTTATGCCCAACCAATCGAGTTCGACCAGCAGACGCAAGGCATCGGCGACTTGCTCCCGATCCGACAGCATCGCCCAGCCCGGCCGCCATACGTCACGACTTGAAAAAGTCCGCGATAAGTCGCCCTTGCGTAAGCGCTGAATGATTGCCTTTGCCGCCGATAACTCCGGGCTTGTCACGCTGGCATAGGCCCGTTGTGCATGGGTTTCCAGGTATTCGGCCCACGCCAGGGCTTGCAGCGTTGCCTGTTCTGAGACCGGCCCGGTACCGCCGCCGGCAACGTGCAGGATCAGTGCCAAGCCAGGAACCAGCTTGCGGTATTTGGCAAGGTGGGATTCCATCGCCGGATGAAGGTCTCCACTGCGTAACTTGGCTTCCAAGTCGGTACGCCATTCCAAAAACAAGCCGTGCCCGCCTTCATCGAAGCGCAAGTAAGGCATTCCGTCCGGTTCGCCGTGGTAATCGGTATCTTGCGCCGCGCCGATAGTCATCGGGTCCAAACGGTCCAGTCGGTCGAAAACACGGAAGGCTTCATTTTTGGCGATGCTATCCGGCCATCGATCCACGTTTTTCCAATCGCCGCCGGTGTCCGGCCAGACCAGCAAGCCGAAACGCTGGATTAAGCCGTCATCGCCCGATCCGCCGCGCACGGCTTGCCGGATGTACTCGGCAATCCGGCCCGGCTGCGTCGATCCCAACAGCGATAAACAAACTGCCGGGATATGCAGATTCATCCCACGTGTAATGCGATCGAAGGTATAGGGACTGTCACCGTTCCAGCCGGTCAGATAAAAGCCCCGTGCTTCGGCGTTGTCTTCACGGTCCAACGATTTGAGCAGCGCAACCAATTCATCACGAAAGACCAGCAAGCCGTTAGGATTCTGCCGGTGCAACTCGCCCAGAGCGGCCGCCGTCGTATCGTTGGCAATGTAACGCCGCAAGGCCGGCAAATCCGGCTCATCGACCTGCAAGGCAAAGAGCAATTCCGTTTCCGTTGCGCTGCCTTTTGCCAGCTTCTTTTTGACTTCCGCCGCCGCGCTCTCTTGTTGCAGCTTGAACAAGGTCGCCCGTGCTTTGTAATCGGCCATTTCCGCTTCGTGCGCCTTCGATGCTTCGGCCGCCAATCGCTTGAGTGGAGAAAGCGCCGCCTCCATCGCCGGACTTTTCAGAACGCCAGGCCGCCCGACTACCAGTCCCCATTGATTCGGCGTAACGGTCCAATCGGTCTTGGCTTGCGGCCGAATGCCGATCTTACGGCCAATGGCGGACCCCAAGCCCGACATGATCGCCACGCCCACATAATCGGGAGCACATTGGACGCGCTCACAGATGTCTTGCGCCCAAGGCCGTAACGTATCCGGCAACAAGGTATGATCGAAAGCGGCCACAGGCGGCAAGCCTTCCGGCAAGGGTTGCGGATTAGGCCATTGGTCATCTGCATCCGGGTCAACGGCATCATCAAGCGTCGGAATCTCGATAAAAGGTGCATTCATACCGCCACCTCCGTATTGACCATATCCCGCCAGGCATTGATGGCGTCATTGAAATCCTGCCCCACTATTGGCGGGATGAGATACTTCCCGCCCACGGCCAGCGCCGCCGCCCGTGCCGCTTTCTGGCCGGTGCCGGATGCGTCATTGTCGCCACAGATAATCAGCTCGTGATTCGGGTACAGCGCCTTGATCCGTCTGGCGACTGGCTCCAGATTGCCGGCATTGAACGCCACGATAACCGGCTGCCGGAACCATTCGGATAAACTCGCGCCGGTGGCGAAGCCTTCGGCTATCAGAATCCGGCCCGGCTCGCTTGCTGTCACTCCAGACATGCCAATCCCGAAGAAACAACCTTTGATTTCGCCCCCCGGTAAAAACCGCTTACCGCCGTCGGCCTTGATGAATTGCAGGGAAGTCAAACCGGATTCCCCCATTATCGGAATGACCAGAGACGACCGGCCTTGGTATTCGCTCAGCCTTGCGTTGTGCGGCTGTATCCGCTTGGTTACCAAATAAGGATGTTCCTCTGATTGGTGAATGAGCTTTGAGCGGCTCCAGATAAAACGGGCTTTATCGGCGGCTGTTCGGTGCGCTTGCTGGCGTTCCTGTTCGCGCCGCTGGCGTTCGGCGGCAATGGCGGCCCGGTCGGCATCGGATAATCGTGCTCGCCGGCCGTAGGCCCGCCAGGTCATAGAAGCGCCGGTGGTGAAGTCCAGCGCCCAGCCCGCCGGATGGCCATCCAGGTGCAGGATGTAGGCGCCGTTTTTCGTTCCGGGCTTGTGTCCGTCCAGATGGCCTCGGTGCAAGGTGCCATCGGCAACAATTGCTCCAGTCAAGTGGATTCCGGCGACGCCGGCCGCGTCGGTGAACTGCCGTTCTATGTCCGCTGTGGTAAAATGGTGCTGCTCTGAATTTTTGTAAGCCGCTGGAGTCGGGTAACTCCCAGCGGCTTTTTTGTGTGCGGTCATTGGCTTATGCCTCCTTGCCAATCGTCCGCGCCGCTTCCAGCTCGACGACAAGCTTCTTTATTTCTTCGTCTGATTTTCCGGCTATCCGCGCCGCGTTAATCGCCGCCACTTCATGCGCGGGCCAGCCGGTTTGACTTGCATTTCCGTTTTTGTCGCGGCCAATACAAACAGGTTTTGGGAAAAGGCCGCGTTCGATTTTGCGGTATATCGTTGATCGACTTTCGCCGGTCGCAGCTTCAACGGCAGGGCGGCGTAAAAGCGGCTTAACATCGGGTACAACAGCGGCCGCGGTGGTGGGTCTGATAGTTGGGGTGGTGTGTGTAGCCATTGATATTCCTCAATAAAGGTTGTGCCGCTCCGGGATTGGTGCGGTATGGCTACAGAATAAGGGGGTGGATTCGCTCTAGCCGGTTAGAGCGATTTAACTTTTTTTCTGGCTCTCGACATTCTGTCTTTCAATCCTGATATGGGCGCGTCTTTAAGCTTGCCTTTATCGTAAAAACTGATTACTCCCTCATCCTCATCAATTTGTTCAATCACTGGCCCCGCCTCATGTTGACGCAAAGCTTCCAGAACCCCATGTTCGGTTAAGCTTGGATTACCGATAAGGATTTCGACAATCAGTTCTTGAAGGGAATTAGAGCGTGGTTTTCTTGCGTTCTGCCGCTGTCTGCTTTTCCCGTGCAATGCTTCGTTGATTGCGCCCTCATATAGAACTTGGTGCTGAGCATGAGCTTTTAATTTTTTCCCGGCTGCTTCGAATTTGCCGTTAGCAGCCAATCGCAGAGCGAGGAATAGGGAATCAAGCTCACCATTGCTTAGGTGGTCATCCGGCAATTTTTGTGTTGCTTCGACAATTATATTTCCAGCTTCCAATGGGATATTTAAAGGGTCAAGACCAGCATTTTTAGCATGATCCGCTATCCAGAGTCCGAGAATCAACTTTCCGAGTTCTTCATCGGGTAATTCAAAATGCTCCGGCTCTAAAGGTAGAATTTGAACAGTCATACGCCTCCTTCAAAGCGTTACCCTTCATAATAGGAACCACGCCAGCCGGTTGAAGGTGTCCGGTTTTCGCCCCGTCGGGCTAGGCGTGGTAAACAGGTTATGCCGCCTTCGGTTTTTCGATAGGCTTCACGTTGGGGTGGGGCTTTTGTCTGGCCTGCCACAAATCATACTCGGCCTGCATCCGAACCCAGCTTTCCGCCGTCGGTCCTTTCATCCAGGCTTCGAGCCTTAGCGCCATGTCCGCGCTGATGCCGGCCTTGCCGTTAATCAGCCGGGACAACGCCACGCGGGACACTCCCAATTGAGTAGCCGCTTCGGTCACGCTGATACCCAGTTCGGGAAGCACGTCTTCTTTTAAAATACTGCCCGGATGGGGCGGGTTGAACATCGTCATTTTGTAAGCCTCAATGGTCATTTTGGTGAAGCCCTTTTGAGCACGATCACATTCCTTGCATCCCCGCGTGTCAACAGCTCCAGCCGGCCGCCCAATTTCCGCCAAGCATCGGCTTGCTCGGCCTTCAATTCCTGACGCTGGTAAACCCGCTTCATTTTGTTCTGCTCGGTATGGTTCAGGCATTTTTCAATCACGTCGGGCAGGATGCCCAAATTGCCCATGATCGTGGCTCCGGTGCGCCGTAAATCGTGAGGCGTCCACTTACCGCCGGATAGCCGCAAGGCGTCCTTGTGGGCGCTGCGGTTGCTCAGATTGCGGTCGGTCTGGCGGTCATTGATCTGCTTCGATATGGATTTATCACAGACGTGGGTGGTCTTGGTTCTGTCCATGAATAGCCAGATGTCGGACTCCCGGAAGGCCGCCAGGCGATTGAATTGCTCCAGGGCAAAGTCCGACAAGTAAATCGTGTGGGGCTTGCCGTTCTTACTGTGCTCGTCCGGTATCGTCCAGGTCTTGGCGTTAAAGTCGACATGCTCCCATCGAGCCTTCGACAGTTCCCCGACTCGGCAACAGGTCGAAAGCATGATCCAGATAGCGCACTCGGTTGAGGGAATCAAATGAGCGTCGGGCAATTGGCGGAATAGGGCACGGATTTCGTCGTCGGTCAGGACGCGGTCACGCTCGACCGATTTACCGCCGATTTTCGATTTCCTGATACTGGCGGTGGGGTCGAACTCGATCAGGTCACGATCCACGGCAAAGCGGAACATCTGCCGGACAAGGGACAAGATCAGCTTCGCCATGCGGTTGACGCCACGCAGTAATAGCGCGTCGGTAATCTCCGTTATATGGCCTTTCTTCACGTCGGCCACGGCAAGCTGTCCAATAAACGGCAACACGTCCTTTTCAAACATTCGCCGGATTTCCTTGCCGCCATCCTTCCGGTTTTGCAGGTCGGTAGCGGCCCAGCGTTCGAACAGGTCGCGGACGGTAATCAAGGCTTGCTGCCGGGCAAGCTCGGCCTGTTCATCGAGTTGCTTTTGCCGCTGGCGTTCCTTCTCCAACCGCTTCTCTGTGCTTGGGTCGATGCCGCGTTTAACTTGCGCCTTGAATATTTCGCGTTCTTTCCTGGCTCCGGACAACGTGGTGGCGGTCAAGGTCGCCCATCGCAATTTGCCGCCGATCCGGTAAGCCAATCTGAACGAGACCGCGCCGCCGTCGGTTATTGGACGAATCCGCACGAACAGCCCGCCGCCATCCTTGATAAGCTGCTCTTTATCGGTTGGTTTAAGGTTTCGGAATGCCTTGTCGGTTAATAAATTCTCTGCCATTTGCTATTACCTGTACGTTGTGCAAGGGATAGAACCGCGGTTTTTGCTCATTTTTCCGGGATAACATCCGGGATAACATTTTTATGCGCTTGAGTGAGATTATATGATACGGCTTGAGAATGTGCAACAGTGCAACACAATGAAAAACAAGGGAATAATTTTTCGATAGAAACTCTGTGAGATTGCCTGAAACAAGGATTTACCCTTATGGGGTGCAAGGGGTAGAAGGTTCAAATCCTTTCGTCCCGACCAATTGAATCAAGGACTTACGAAAATCCAGAAACTCCGGAAATCAGAAAAAAGGGTTTTCGGGTAACTTTCGGGTAACTTTTCTGAAAAATTAGGCTGCGTGTTTCCGCCATCCCCCCCACTCCCACCCCTACCGCTTCCGGCATCCCCCCATGCAGTGACGTGCTTCTATTTGGAAACAATCAATTCCCTAGCATGATTCCGTGCCAACTCTCTGAAAGCCGCGCTATCCGTGCGTTACAGGCGGGCATGATTATTGCTTTGGGCGTTGTTTCCTGAAAGTAGCATATCACTGCAATGCCGATATGAACGCCGGGCACAAAAAAGCCGAGTTGCCCCGGCTTGTTGTTTAGGCGGTTTTATCCGCCTCATCCAAGAATACCACCTGATCCGGTTTCTCGTCTGGGTAACAGCGTTGTAACGCCTGCTCCTCGGTTTCTCCGTCCATCAGGATAATCACCACCAGCCCTATGGGGCGGTGTTTGGCTTCCAGTTTATTTACTCTCGTCTTGATACTCATTGTTTCGCCTCCAGGGCTTCCACTCGTCTAGTCAGTTCATCCACTTCAATGATTTTCGATTGCGCCGCCAGGGCGGTTATCAACTGGCTGCCGATGTCGGGCGGTATCTGCCCGGCCATCGTTGCCCGGATAATTTCGACGCCTTGTTCGGTCAGCGATCCGTTCACGGGCAAGCTAATCGGCAAAGCTTGCGGCTTCAATGGCGGGCATACCCGGTCAATCAAGACCTTGGCGGCGGCCACGTCTCCGGCCTTGGCCTGTTCGACCAGTTGCGCCAGAATCTCCGGCATGGCGTCGGCAATGGCTTTTCGAAGTTTTGTTGCCGGGGTAGCTCCGGGTTCCCGGCCTTTGGGATTGCCCGATTGTCCGGGCTTGAATTTTGTATCTGCCATCCTGCTGAAATCCTGCTGATTCAGGTTGATTATAATTAAACATTGTTCAATTTATCGACGACCAGCGAATAAGCGTTATACGGTCGCCCCGCTGGCGACATCTTCTTGCCTAAGAAGGTAATCGCTACCAAGTCGCCTTTATCGGCTCCTTGCGCCCTCAGATTATCTTTTAACCAGGCAGTGAGCCATGCCGCGGTAACGTGCCCGGTTTCGTCCTTGATGAGGATCTGGATGTTTTCGCCGTAAATGCCCGATGCCTTTTGTGAACCGATCAATTCGCCTATCAGGCTTTCGCCGGGTTCCGGCTGCCATGTCTCGATGGCTAAGGTGGCTTTCTGTTTCAGAGCGGCTATACGGTCATTGATGTTGGTAGGTAAGGGGAGGGTGGTTTCGGTAATGTTGTTCATGGTGGTGTTCCTTCGTTTCGCCAATGATTGGATATGCGTACTCTTTGCGTACCGCCTTGCGTACTGTTCAAGCGTATTCGTCCGTGCCGGTGTAGTCTTTGCAGCGGCGGGGAATGTCATCGACCGGCCTGAACCGCTGCCGGGTGCAATAGCCGTTCCTCAGGTTCAGGCATTCGCGGCAATGATGGCGGTCATCCGGCGGTGGGATTTCTTCAGCCCGCTTCAGGTAGTAGGCCAGGGCTTCGGGGTTGCCGGCGCAATAGTCGAGCACGTCGTCGATGAGGGCTTTGTCCGTTTCGCCGATGAAGTGCAGCCAGGCCAGGATGGCGGTTTTCTCATGCCGGGTAGGCGAATCGCCCAGAATGCCATCAAGGAGGCCGTCAAGCATTGGGCAAGACCTCCCATTCGGCGGGGGCGATTCGGACATCGCTGTTAACCACATCGACGGCCTTCCGAATCATGCCGCACTCACGCAAGATCGATTAGGCGGTGTCTCGCTTGTGCTTGTTCCGTAAGTGCTTGGGTGTTGCCGTTTTCAAGTGGTCGTAAAAGCGTTCAAATCCGGATTTGCCGTTCTGCTCCGGTTCAAGATTAACCCGCTGCACATTCGCTAGAGCATTTTCAGATTGAATTAATGGCAACTTCTATCGGTAAGAGGCATCGAAGATTTATTTGAAGGAGAGAACCTCATGCCTCAAGCTCATTCGATGGATTTGCGCCAGCGGATGATCGAAGCCCGCGAGGAAGGACAGACTGTAGCCCAGGTCGCGAAACGCTTCGCGGTCGGCCCGTCCTTTATTGAAAAGTTGCCGCAGCGGTGGCGGGAGTGCGGTACGCTGGAAGCCAAACCCCACGGCGGCGGAGGCTAGCCCAAGCTATCCCCCGAACAGGACGAGAGGCGGCGTACCCTGTTGAGAAAGAAGTCCGATACGACGCCGGTCGAGTTGCGGCAGAAGTTGGGGATCCAGGTTCACCTCTCGACGCTCTGGTATCGTCTTCGGCGTCTGGGCCCGACGTTTAAAAAAATACTGACAGCGGCCGAGCAAGAGTGTGAGGGCAAGCGCCTTCAGCGCGATGCCTGGCAAGCCGCGCAGCCGATGCTGGATCCGGCCCGACTGGTCTTCGTTGATGAGACCGGTCTCGATACGGCCATGGTGCGCCGCACCGGCTGGGGCGACTGCGGACAGCGGGTTCGCGGTTCGTCTTCACAGAAGCATTGGCATACGAGCACGTTCGTGGCCGTCTTAGGCCAGCGGGGATTGACCGCCCCGATGGTGAGTCGGGGACCGATGGACGGGTCCCTGTTCAAGCCGTAGGTGCAGGCGTTCCTCTGTCCGACGCTCGCACCGGGCGACATCGTGATCTGGGATAACTTGTCATCCCATCCGGTGGCGGGGGTTCGCGAGGCCATTGAAGCGGTCGGAGCGGTTCTCAAACCCTTGCCGCCTTACAGTCCGGATTTCAATCCCATCGAACAGTTCTTCGCCAAGCTGAAAGCCGGGCTCCGAAAGGCCGGGGAGCTGTGGGAGGCTCTTGCCGAGGTGTTGGACCAGTTCTCTCCGGCGGAATGTGAAAATTATCTTCGCGGCGCCGGGTATGCCTTACAGATAAAATGAAAATGCTCTAATCCGTTCGCTCGATTGCATTGAGCTCGGCCTCCACGCAAAACCCGCCCAATTCGTCCGAGCGGCGCAAAGTCAGACGACCCCGGTATTGCTCGGCGATCCACTGGGCGATGGCCAGGCCGAGTCCGTGACCACTGACTTCTTCATCCAGGCGCGCGCCGCGCTGGGTTAATATCGCCAGGTCGTCATCCGAAACGCCGGGCCCGTCGTCCTCGACAATCAAACGGATCCGGCCGTTGCAATGAAAAGTGAGCTTGATCCTGGATTTGGCCCATTTGCAGGCGTTGTCGAGCAGATTGCCGGTTAGCTCGAGCAGGTCTTCTCTGTCGATGTGTAACGCTCCCGCCTCCGGCGCAACAAAATCGATTCTCAGCTTCTTGTCCCGGTACATGCTTTGCAGAACCTGGATCAGCGCCGGAATTTCCCGACGGACGTCGAATTTGGCGACGGAAGGCCCCGAGCCGGCCAGACGCGCCCGTTTCAATACCCGCTCCATCAATTTTTGCATGTTGCCGGTTTGGGCTTGCAGCACACCGCGGATTTCGGGGTGCAAGGCCAGCGCTTCTTCGCGCGGCAATTGCTGTAGCACGGTCAGAGGCGTTTTCAGGGCATGAGCGAGATCGGCCAGGGCATGGCGGGAACGTTGCAGCCGTTGATCCAGTATTTTCAACAGCCAATTGACTTCGCGCACCAAGGCTA
Organism: Methylosarcina fibrata AML-C10; assembly: GCF_000372865.1. Taxonomy (NCBI): domain Bacteria; kingdom Pseudomonadati; phylum Pseudomonadota; class Gammaproteobacteria; order Methylococcales; family Methylococcaceae; genus Methylosarcina; species Methylosarcina fibrata. The sequence continues at coordinate 689,935 of NZ_KB889965.1, forward strand.
CGACTTCATAAGGCACGTCGGTATCGATCTGGGTTCTTTCGCCGCGTTCCAGGGAGCGGAGCTGCTGCTGTATCCGAACCAGAGACCGGAAGCCGCCGCGCAGAATGACGATCTGCACCAGGATCAGGAACAGCAGCAGAACCCCGGACCACAGCGTGAAGCGGGTTTCGAAAGTCTCGATCAACGTCAGCGTCGGCGATAAATCCTCGGCGACGGCGACCGTCAGCGAGCGGTCGTGCTTCCGGTAGCCATAGGCCATGATCATCAGCGGTTGTCCCTCGGGCCCGTTCCGGTAAAATCTTTCGGAGGAGCCCGGAGGCAGGGCGGGCGCGGGAAAATCCCGGTCGCCCAGAGAAAGCGAGCGGAGCGTCTGATTCCGGCTCGTCACCCGGTAATACTGACCGGATTTAGGCTGGAGATAAACCGGTTCAATCTGGGCAACGTCCACTGCCAGGGAACCGGAGGCGTCGGTATGAACGGCCGCGAGGATGCTTTCGGCATCGTGCTCAAGATGCGCGGCCATCGCGTCTTCGGCCAGAGCGCGCACGGCGTCGGCGGTTAGCCACCAGAGCGTAAAAAAGACGGTGATCAGGCTGATCAGCAAGCCGACGCCCAGACGCAGTTGCAGCGATTTCATTCCGTGCGGTCCTTGAACACATAGCCTTGCCCGCGGCGGGTTTCGAATCGGTGCTTGCCCAGGAGACGGCGCAGATGATTGATGTAGACCTCGATGACGTTGCTGTCCTTGTCGGATTCGAAATCGTAAATCTGATCGGTCAGCATCGACTTGCTGAGCACCTGTCCCGGATGCAGCAGAAAAAAACGCAACAGCTTGAATTCGATGCCGGTCAGATCGTGGACCTCGCCGGTTTCGGTTCGGACTTGCCGGCGTTCTTCGTCGAGGGTCAAGCCGCCGACCTGCAAATGGCCGCCGCCGGGTTGCTGATGGGTCCGATGCAGCAGCGCCTTGATCCGGGCCAGGAGTTCCTCGATATGAAAAGGTTTGGCCAGATAGTCGTCGGCGCCGGCCTTGAATCCGTCCACTTTTTCATACCAGGCATCGCGCGCCGTCAGGATCAGCACCGGAATGGCGTTCCGTTTCGCCCGCCAGTTCTGCAGCACGGTCAATCCGCTCCGCTGCGGCAAGCCCAGATCCAGCACGGCCAGCGCATAAATGTCTTCGTTTCCGAGAAATTCGCCTTCGATCCCGTCCAGGGCCACGTCCACCGCATAACCGGCCTTTTCCAGGTCCTTTTTCAGGATGCGCACCAGATCCGGATCGTCTTCAATCAACAGCAAACGCATGGATTTTGTCAAATTCTTGTGAAAGGTGAAAGAAAGTCGGTAAGTTTAGGTGCATGCCGTTCTTCGCCTGGCCGATTGGGTGCTCTCTTGTTCCATCGGCGATTCTTCGTCATCCAGCCCGCCGCCATCGGGATAGAGTAACCGATTGATGTTGGCTTTTACCAGCGCGGCGGTCGTTGCCAATGCTTGCTGCTCCAATAAATTCAAATCAGGACGCAAATACCGGGTGACGCCGGCCCGGCCGACCACGACCGGAATGCTGAAACAATTTTTTTTGATGCCCAGCCACTCGTTGAAATAAAGGCTCAACGGCATGGTGCGGTGATCGTCGTAAACGATCGCCTGAATCACCTCGCAGGCGGCGGTGGCGATGGCGTAATTGGTATGGCCTTTCAAGCCGTAGACTTCATGGCCCGCGTTATTGACGGTCTCGCAGAGAAGACGGTTCGGAAGATTGTCGACGATCTGTTCGCTGCCGGCCGAAGCATGGCTGAACACCGGAAATTGATGGGGACCGTGTTCGCCCAGGATGTAGGCGCGCAAATCGGCCGGATGAATCTGTTCCATCCGGGAGAGCAGGGAGCGGAATCGGGCCGAATCGACCAGTGTGCCGATGCCGAGCACTTTGGAAGCGCTGAATCCGCTCAGCCGGTAGGTGAGGTAAGTCATGACTTCAACCGGATTGGTGATGACGATAAAAATGGCGTCGGGATTGTTGGCCGCCAGGTCCGGGATCAACTCCTTGAACAGAGCGACATTGGCAGGACCCAGTTCGATTCTGGATTTCATCGCCGCGAACGGCACCGATGCGGTCATGATCAGAATATCGCAAGCCGTGACCTCTTCGATGCGGCTGCTTTCGATGATGATGGGATGCTCGCAGAACGACAGCGTATGCTGCAGGTCCAGGGCATCGCCTTGTGCTTTCGTGACGTTCCGGTTGGCCAGAACCAGATGTTTGCATAAACCTTTCAATACCAGCCCATACGCCAGGGTTGAGCCTACGTGCCCCATGCCGATGATTCCGATTTTCATAGTCGAAGTCTCCAAATTCCTGAAATGCCGCAACCACCGCGTCAGCGACAATCACGGTAATGCAACCAAGGTTTAGGTCAGGCTTGTTCAAAGGATCTGTCCGTGAATCCGGCGCCGCCGATGGTTTACCGCCTTTCCTGTAATTATTCTCAAGCAAGATGGATGCCAATAAATTGACAAGATGAGATCGTTAAGGATGGGCCGGCCGGCTGCCCGATTCAGCGAAAGATGCCTGTTTTTACACTAAAACCTCGTTTTCAGTATGGTTCAAAGGCGCGATTGTTGCAATCGAGCCCGGCCGGACTTGAAAAATGACAAAAAGACCCAATGATTGCCCGGATGCAATTTTTTACCAGGAAACATTCACCATGACTGTAGAAGCAAAAAAAGAAACCCTCGGCTTTGAAACCGAAGTCAAACATCTGTTGCATTTGATGATCCATTCCTTGTACAGCAACAAGGAAATCTTTTTGCGGGAGCTTATTTCGAACGCTTCCGATGCCGCCGACAAATTGCGCTTTCTGGCACTGTCCGACGAAAGCCTGTACGAAGGCGACAGCGATTTGAAAATCCGCCTCGAAGTCGACAAGGACCAACGCATCATCAAGGTGATCGACAACGGCATCGGCATGACCCGCGCGGAAGTGCAAGAGCACATCGGCACCATCGCCAAGTCCGGCACCAAGCAGTTCTTCGAAGCGTTGACCGGAGACCAGGCCAAGGACAGCGAGCTGATCGGCCAGTTCGGCGTCGGCTTTTATTCCGCGTTCATCGTGGCCGATAAAGTGACGCTGATCACCCGCAAGGCCGGTGCGCCGCTTAACGAAGGCGTGCGCTGGGAGTCGAGCGGGGAGGGCGACTACACGATCGAAACGGTCGACAAGGAAAAGCGCGGCACTGAAATCATCCTGCATTTGAAAGAGTCCGAAAGCGAGTTTCTCGACGGCTACCGCATCCGCTCGGTCGTACGCAAGTTCTCCGACCATATCTCGCTGCCGATCGTCATGGACAAGGAAATTCCGCCTTCCTACGACGACGAAGAGAAAGAAGAGGAAAAACCGGCGCCGGTAATCGAGGAAGAAACCGTCAACAGTGCCTCCGCGCTCTGGACCAAGGCGCGCCAGGACATTTCCGAAGACGATTACAACCAGTTTTACAAGCATGTCGGCCACGACTTTCAGGATCCTCTGGCTTACGTGCACAGCAAGGTCGAAGGCACCAACGAATACACCCTGCTTCTCTACGTGCCGTCGCGCGCACCATTCGATCTGTGGGACCGCGACAACAAGCACGGCGTCAAGCTGTACATCCGCAAGGTGTTCATCACCGACGACGCCGAGCAGTTGATGCCGCGCTATCTGCGCTTCATCAAAGGCATCGTCGACGCCAACTCGCTGCCTCTCAACGTTTCGCGCGAGATTCTGCAGCAAAGCAAACAGATCAGTACGATCAAATCCGGCGCGGTCAAGAAAGTGCTCGGCATGCTGGAAGGGCTGGCGAAAAACGAACCGGAAAAATACGAAAAATTCTGGACCGAATTCGGCGCGGTGATGAAGGAAGGACCGATCGAAGACCATGCGAACAAGGAACGCATCGCCAAACTGCTGCGCTTCGCGTCGACTTTTAACGACAGCGACAAACAGTCGGTCAGCCTCGAAGATTACGTTAGCCGGATGAAGGAAGGCCAGGAAAAGATCTACTATGTGACCGCCGACAGCTACGCGGCCGCGAAGAACAGCCCGCATCTGGAAATCTTCCGCAAGAAGGGCATCGAGGTGCTGCTGTTGTCCGACCGGGTCGACGAATGGCTGGTTTCAAGCCTCGACGAATTCGACGGCAAGCACCTGCAATCGGTCGCCAAAGGGCAGCTCGATCTCGGCAAGCTGGACGACGAGGAAGAGAAAAAGCATCAGGAAGAAGTCAGCAAGGATTTCGAGTCGGTGCTGAAGCAGATCCAGGACGTGCTCGGCGACAAAATCAGCGAGGTCCGGGTGAGCCACCGTCTGACCGAATCGCCGGCCTGCCTGGTGTCCGATATTTACGGCATGAGCCTGAACATGGAACGGATCATGAAGGAAGCCGGCCAGAAAATGAGCTTCGGCAAAAAACCGATCTTCGAAATCAATCCGGATCATGCAGTGATCCAGCGTCTGAAAGCCGAGCAGGACGATGCGCGCTTCGCCGATCTGACGCACATCCTGTTCGACCAGGCGATCCTGGCCGAAGGCGGCCAGCTCGACGATCCGGCCGCGTTCGTGCACAAGCTGAACGGATTGCTGCAAGGACTCTTGCACTAACTGCGACGAAAAAAAAGGCCGGATGCTCTCCGGCCTTTTTTTGCAGGATACTTGAACATCGACGATCAGATGCCCCCTAAATGCGAAGTCATACGACTGTCATAAATTCTGATTATTATTGAAGGGATTGGAACCCTACGCCCGGATTTTCGAAACACTGTGAATTCCCTTATCAATAGCGATCCCTATAACGACATACTCAAACAGCTTTTAAAAGAGGTTTCGGAATTGCGGAGGAAAGTCGAAACTCACGCAAATTCCCGCCTGCATCAATACCGGGATAAATACCGCGACGGCGTGTTCACCCGGAGCGCCTGCAATCTGGCGCACTATCTGGCTTTAAGGCAAAACGATCTGCGCAACCTTCAGGACCGGCTGGCTCAGGCCGGCCTGTCCTCGTTGGGCCGGGCGGAAGCCTCGGTCATTTCCACCCTGGACGCTCTGATCGACATATTGAAGCGCGCAACCGACGAGGCGTTTTTGCCCGGCGACAAAAATCCGAGCGAATTCGGTTTTACCCGGGGGCATCAGTTGCTGGAGCAGCATGCTATCGAGCTGTTCGGACCGTTTCACGAGCAAAGCAAAGCCCATGTGATGGTCACCTTGTCGACCGACGCGGCCTGGGACTATGAATTGGTCCATGCGCTGCTGGAAAAAGGCATGACTTGCGCCCGGATTAATTGCGCTCACGACGATCCCGTACTATGGCAGGCCATGATTCGGAACATTCGCCGGGCCGAGACCGAATCGGGCAAGTCCTGCCGGGTTTTGATGGATCTGGCCGGCCATAAAATCCGCACCGGATCCATTGAACAGGGTCCCGCCGTTCATCACATCAAAATCAAGCGGGATGCTTCAGGGCAATGCATCAGTCCGGGTTATCTGGTATTGGCTTCGGACGAAACCTGCCCTTTTACAGCATCGGAAGCCCATCAAACCTTGTTTAAAATTACGGTGCCGCAAACTGTCTTCGAAAAATTTTCTCCCGGCTTTATCCTGACGTTTACCGACGCGCGTGGCAAAGAACGCCATCTGCTTCTTGAAAAGTCTCTATCCGAAGCCGAATGGCTGGCTTCCTGCCCGCAAAGCAGTTATCTGGCTTCGGGCTGCGAGTCAGCCTTGTACGAGTCGGCTCCGGTAGCGGAAAAGACACCCATTGTGCAATTCAATCTGGGCGAATTCTCCGGAGCGAGTCAGATCATCCGCTTGTTTAAAAACGATTTGCTGTTATTGACCGACAACATCGTTCCCGGAGGTCCTGCCCGCTACGACGAGAATGGCATCGAGATTGCTCCGGCGCACATCGGTTGCACCTTGTCGTCCTTCATCGACCGGCTGAAAGTGGGTCAGCCGGTCTGGATCGATGACGGTAAGATCGGAGCAATGGTGGAAGGACTCACCGAACAGGGCGCCTTGTTGCGCGTGACTCAGGCCAGAAGCGACGGCGTCCGCATCCAGTCCGACAAAGGCATCAACTTTCCGATGACCGATCTGGGGCTGCCGCCGCTCAGCGACAAGGATTTGAGCGATCTCGACTTTGCCTGCGCGCACGCCGATCTGATCGGTTTTTCCTTCGTGGAAAAACTCGCCGACATGGACTATCTGATCGACGAACTGGCGAAACGGAGCGCCACCGATTTGCCGATCATCGCCAAAATCGAGACCAACCGCGCGGTCAAGAATCTTCCCGACATCATTCTCGGCACCCTCGGCCGGCACAGCCTGGGCATCATGATTGCTCGCGGCGATCTCGCCGTCGAGCTCGGCAGCGCCCGGCTTGCGGAAATTCAGGAAGAGCTGCTCTGGCTCTGCGAGGCCGCGCACGTGCCGGTGATCTGGGCGACGCAGGTTCTGGAATCGATCGCCAAGAAAGGCGTCCGATCTCGGCCCGAATTTACTGACGCCGCGATGGCGGTGCGCGCCGAATGCGTGATGCTGAACAAGGGACCCTATATTCTCGACGCGATTGAAGCCCTGATCAATGTGATGGATCGTATGCAGGCGCATCAACGGAAGAAATTTTCCAGGTTAAGGGCTCTGCATTGGTAATTTTTTCAGGACGAAATTGCGAACCGTTTTAGGAATAAAAATCTTCTTGAAACTCATGCTGAATGCGAAGAATTTCCGGTTCGTGCGCGATCAAGGCATTCACGCAGTCCCGATCGAATTTTTCGCCGCTCAGTTCTTGCAGCAAAGCGAAGGCGGCTTCATTGCTCCAGGCTTCCTTATAGGGCCGTTTGCTAGTCAACGCGTCGAAGACGTCGGCGACCGCGACGATGCGCGCTTCGATCGGAATGGCCATGCCTTTCAAACCCTCGGGATAACCGCTGCCGTTGACCATTTCATGATGATATTCGGCGATGTTGCGGAGAATATCGATATCCTTGAGGCCGCCCAGGTCGAAATTCGCCACCAAATCGTCGATCATTTGCCGGCCTTTTACCGTATGGGTTTTCATGCAATCGAACTCGTCGTTGTCGAGTGGTCCGGATTTGAGCAGAATCTTGTCGGGGATGGCGATCTTGCCGATGTCGTGCAGCGGGGCGAACGTGAAAACGCGGTCGATGAACACGTCGTCCAGGCGGTATTTTTCCGCCAGCGCGGAAGCGATCAGGCGGGCGTAATGGGACATGCGGTCCAGATGATTGCCGGTTTCAGGATCGCGGAAATGGACGATGTGTTGAGTGGTTTTCACTGCGGCGTTCATCATGCCCACGACCGACAAATCGTTGACGATCAGCAAGGAAACGATTTGTCCGTAAATGTCCAGTTTATGCAAACAGCTTTCGGTAAACACGTCGGTTTCAAACGAATTGAAAAACTGAAACCCGAAAATCAGGCCGTTATGAAACATCGGCCGGGTATAGCTGGCGGCATAGCCCTGCCGGCCGATTCGAATGGTGTGCTCGTGTTCGCCGTTTTGAAAGATGGTCAGATTGTTCACCACTCGTGGTTTGCCTTGCTGAAGAATCTCTTTCAGCGAAGGCGCTTCGTCGAGACTCGCCTGATAGTTGGGCAAGGGATCGTCCATCCCGCTGCTGTGGAGGAAAGTCGACAAGACTTCGGTTTTCTGGTCGTAGAGCGCCACCGCGATGCGCGAGATGAAAGGTATTTCTCCCTGAAGAATGCGATGCAGGTTCGCCAGCTTTTTCTGTAACGGGACCTGATCGTCGAACTGGATAAACCGATCCTGATGGAAGAACATGATGATGCCGCAAATGATGAAGACAAAGTTATTGTAGATATAAAATTGATATTTATCAGAAAAATCAAAGACGCACCGGTTACTACAAGCGCGATCCCGAGAGTGAACCCTATGAGCGCCGGGCGTTTTTATAACAGGGAGGCAAGGGCGCCATCGAGCCGATGGGCATTGAACGGCGGCGCTTTCGGGGCCGGAAAGGGTCGCTGGATGCGCGCTGCATAGCCTGGAGGGCTAAATACATGACGGAACTGAGCCGAATCAGTTATCATCGGCTTTTTTGATCCAGCGGAAATCCAACATGGCCGAAGCAATAAAAACGACTCATCCCGGCGGCTGTCCTCACGACTGTCCCGATACCTGTTCGATGATTTTCGAAGTCGAAGGCGGCAAACTGACCGGCGTCAAAGGCAATCCCGAGCATCCGATGACGCGGGGAGGGCTTTGCGTCAAATTGAAGGATTACGAAAAACGTCATTACCATCCGGACCGCCTGTTGTATCCGATGCGCCGCAGCGGCCCGAAAGGCAGCGGACAATTTACGCGGATCACTTGGGACGAAGCCTTGGATGAAATCGAAACCCGCTGGCGGGCGATCATCGCCGAACACGGACCTCAGGCGATCGTGCCTTACAGCTACCTCGGCAATCAGGGCCTGGTACACGGGCTGAACGGCGGCGATGCGTTTTTCAACCGGCTCGGCGCGACGGTGACCGAGCGCACCTTCTGCGGCGAAGGTTCGAGCACCGCCTGGCTGTTGACGCTGGGACCGACTGCCGGAGTCGATCCGGAAAGCTTCGTTCACTCGAAATACATCGTCATCTGGGCCTGCAACTCGGTCAGCACCAATCTGCACCACTGGCACATCGTCAAGGATGCGCAGAAGCAGGGCGCCAAGGTCGTCGTGATCGACGCCTATGCATCGAGAACCGCCAAGGAAGCCGACTGGCATCTCGCACCGAAGCCGGGCACCGACGGCGCCTTGGCGATGGCGATGATTCATACGATCGCCGAGGAAGGACTGGTCGATCGGGATTACGTCGACAGCTACACGGTCGGTTTTGCGGAACTGGCCGAACGCGCCAGAACGCGGACGCCGGAATGGGCGGAAGCAATCACCGGCATTCCTGCCGGAGACATCCGCAAGCTGGCCCGCGAATATGCGACCACTCAACCCGCCGCGATCCGGATCGGCGTCGCCTTGGAGCGGCATCACGGCGGCGGTCAGACCGTCCGCGCAGTTTCCTGCCTGCCCGCGTTGACCGGCGCCTGGCGTCATGTCGGCGGCGGCATCCTGCAGTTTCCGGTCTGGGAGCATCCCTACAAGTTCGACGTGATCTGCCGTCCGGACCTGATCCCGGAAGGCACGCGCGTGATCAATGCCTTGCAAATCGGCCGCGCTCTGACTACCGAGCCGCCGGCGGGGCCTCCGATCAAGTCGATCATGTGCTGGAACGCGAACCCGGTCACTCAGGCGCCGGAAACCGACCGGATCGTCGAAGGATTGATGAAAGAAGATCTGTTCCTGGTGTCGGCCGAACACTTCATCTCCGATACCGCTCTATACGCCGACGTCCTGCTGCCGGCATCGATGGGCGCGGAAATGGAAGACCTCATCCTGTCCTGGGGGCATCTGTATCTGACCTATAATGCCAAGTGCGTCGAATCGCCGGGCGAAGCGGTCCCGAACAACGAGATTTTCCGGCGCTTGGCCGCACGGTTCGGCTTCAAGGAAGACAATTTCAAGTGGTCGGATTCCGAATGCCTGGAGCATTACGTCGACTGGAATGCGTCTGCCTGCCGGGGGATTGATCTGGATTACTTGCGGAAGCACGGCTTCGCGCGTCTGAACGTCGGCACCCGGGACGACCGCGCGCCGCACCGGCAAGGCCATTTCCCGACGCCGTCCGGCAAATGCCATTTGAAAGCCGAGGGCGCGACCAATTTCGTGCCGGGGCCTTTCCGGCAGATGTACGAGAGCTTCCAGCCCGGAGAAGCGCTGGATCCCTTGCCGGATTACGTGCCGCCCAGGGAATCGGCCGCGACGAATCCCGAACTGGCCGCCAAATATCCGCTGAACATCGTCTCGCCGAAGAGCCACGGCTTCCTGAATTCCTGTTACGCGAACATGGAAAGTAAAATCCAGGGGCAGGGCGAGCAGTTCGTTTTAATCAATCAAGCGGATGCCGATTCCCGCGGCATCCGGCCCGGCGGCAAAGTCAAGGTCTTCAACGGGCGCGGCGCATTTGCGGGCGTCGCCCGAATCACCGACGACGTGAAGCCGGGATTAATCGTTGCAACGCTGGGTTATTGGCGGCAGTTGAACGACGGTACCGTGAACGGCATCAGCTCGGCGGAGCTGGTCAATATGGGCAATGCGCCGTCGTTTTCGGATAATTTGGTGGAAATCGAGGCATTGCAATAAAATTAATGTTGAGTTGTTGCGTCCGTTTATGAGGTACGCACCCTGTATTATTTTCGAACCCCATTGTTAAGTCAGATTCGAAAAAGTATGCGATGCGGACTTTACCTTGCTGAATTCAGACCTTGGGAACCCGCTATATTAAGGAAGATCGTTATTTATGAATGTAATGGTACACATGATTTTTATCATGATTTTTTTAGCGGCCAATAATAATGCCCTAGCCGAACAGGTTCATCGTTATTCTCATCGTTCTTCCGGAGTCGAAAAAAAATCTTTACCCGAAAAAAAAGCGGGTAAACAGAACGGCAGCGCCAAAAAAGCGCCTTCGAAAACGGCGAAAGTTCCTCAAAAACCGAAGAATGTTTCGTCGAAACCGCAGAAAAAAGAAACGGTTCCTTCCAAAGCTCCGGCGAAGACTCCCACGCCAAGACCATACGAAAGAAACGCAAGCGACAGCAAAACAGAAGTAGCGCAACTGTTGCAGCGACTGGCGGAACTGGGAGCCGTTTCCAGCATCATCCCGCTGCTGCAGGACAGTGATCCCGGCGTGCGCGAAGGAGCGATAGAAGTTCTGGGACAATTGGACGCAAAAAACGCGATTTCCAGCCTCATTCCTCTTTTGAAGGATGAGAATGATTCCGTGCGGAATAAAGCAATCGAAGTATTGGTGCAGTTTCGTGCCAGGGAAGCGATTCCCGTTCTTGTTCTTCTGTTGCAGGAAAAGGACAGCCAGATGCGCATCAACGCCATGGCGGCCCTGGTGCGATTGAACGCTCGAGGGGCCATTCCGGATATGATTCGACTCCTGAAAGACGACAACACCACGGTGCGCACCGCCGCGATGGACTCGTTGGCGGAATTGCGGGCAAAAGAGGCGGTTTCCGGCATTTCGGCGCTTTTGCAAGACAACGACAGCCGCATCCGTATCCGGGCCATGGAAGTACTGGCCTTGCTGGATGGAAAAGAAGCGGTTCCCGGCATTATTTCGTTACTGAAAGACAAAGACGACAGAGTGCGCGTCAGCGCGATCAAGGCCCTGCAGGCGTTGGACGCAAAAGAAGCGGTGACGGGCATGATGCTTCTGTTGCACGACAATAATGCGGAAATTCGTTCCATGGCCTTGAGTCTGCTCCGCACGGTAAAGGCCGAAGAAGCCGTTCCGGAGATGATTCCTCTTTTGCGGGACGGCAATCCCGGCGTACGGATCAATGCCATTGCCGCATTGGAAGAACTCCGGGGAGAACAAGCCGTTCCCGAGATGCTGCCACTGTTGAACGACAGCGTCGGCAGCGTGCGCCTTCAGGCGATCGATTCGTTGTCGCGGTTGCAGAAAGAAGAATTTATTCCTCATATCGCATCCCTGCTGCATGACAAGGATGAGCGCGTGCAAACCCGTGCTCTGGAATTGTTGGCGGAAATTCATCGTAAAAATGCCGTAATCCCCGAAAAGAAAACGATTGCCGACGTGGCCGCTCTATTGCAAAGCCCCAATAAAAACCTCCGCGCCAAAGCAGCCGCTGCATTAAAAGAATTAGACGCGAAAGAAGCGATTCCGGATATTCTGCCTCTTTTAAAGGATAGCGAGGAGGAAGTACGCCTCGAGGCGATCCGGGCCCTGGCGCAATTACAGGCAACGGAGTCGATTCCTGCGCTTGTCCATTTTCTGAAAGATAATGAGCCGAAAATACGCATTGCCGCCATGGGTGCCCTGGTCGTGTTGCAGGGAAAAGAAGCCATGGCTGAAATTGCGCCTTTGTTAAAAGATCCGGTTCCCGAGGTCGTCTATGCCACAAAAGAAAGGCTGTCGCAATTACAGAATCCGTTATTGACGGCCGTGATCAGTAAATCCGTCAATCTGCTGATCGTGTTATGCCCAATTCTGGCGATTCTGCCGCTGTTTCTGAATGGGGCAAAGTTTTTTATAAGTATTACGGTTTTTATCGGCTCACTGTTTTTGTTCCGCCAATTGGCGAATCTGTCTCTCGACACTCCCTATCTTAAAGAAGGCGCCCTATTGGGGAACGTCTATCTGATCGGGGTATTATTGATTTTCGGCGCCGCGCTGTTTTTGAAGGCGAGCTGGTGGATTCTGGTCAGCTTGATCAAAGGCTCGCCGGATGGGGAGGAGGATCATCTTGAGGCAAGGATCAAGTAAGGTTTGGGTGAATTCTTGTGAGATGGCGTTGAAAACTCGTACAGCCGGTTAGCACGGCAACCGATCCATTGCATTTCCACGACATTATCCTCCTTTAGCCGACGGCGTTCGGATCGCCTCGCTCTCCCTGTAACGGGTTAGGCGAGGTTGAGTTGTCCGGGGGCGGGGACTGCGGGGAAACGGTTCCCGATGCCCCCGGCAGTTGTCTGGCATTTTTCTCGGCGTCGTCCTTTTGCGCCAGTAACGAACGCAATCTTAGAAATTCTCCGAGCGTGTTGTACCAGAACGGTGCGCCTAAACTGAGCAACAGGATCGAAATAACGACGCCGGGAAGACTGACGTTGTCCCAGTTGCTCCACCATGTTTGAAGGTCGTTCGGAAGATTGATCAAGCCTTCTTTGGCCAAAAGGGCCAGATATTCTTTTTTCCTCTTGACGTCGGCGCTATTGGCTTCTTTTGCGGCGGCGGCCAGAGCGTCGGCCCTGGATTGGGCTTCCAGTGCGGCTTTCTCTTTATCGGCGGCATCGGCTGCGTTAGCGCTTGTTGCGAGTTTAGCTGTCGTTTCGGCGGCTTCGGCTTCCTTTCGAGCTTGCTCAGCGTCGCTGTTTTTCGCCTGAGCATCGGCTACTGCCTGGTCCTTGCCCATTCTGACCGCGGTTTCGACAAAAGACGCTCGTAACGCGTCGTCAATGGACAAGCGGTTTATTATATGGATCGCATCCAGTTGCAAGGCAACGGCGACGACAGCCGCACTGATGAAAGTCACCACCCGCGTGGTGGCGGTATAGCGCACGCTGACCCGGTCCATCACTTGATCGAAATTCTGGTTGATTTTCGCGAGAAATTCGCTGAAAGCTTCCTGCAGGAGCGCATTGGCTTGACGGAAATCGCCGGCCAGCTCCGGGTGGGATTTTTCATACTGGAGCGCCAATTGCCGGACGTTTTTTAACGTATCGGCGGGATCTTGAATGCCGTTTTGATCGAGTGCTGTCAATAATTTCTCGAAAGGAGCTTTTTTCTCTGAAATGGCTTTTTGCAGAGAGTCGAACGCTTTCTGCCGCGTCGCGGCATCGGCCGCGGACTCCAGATTTTTGATGAACTTTTCAAAGGGCTTTGCCGCCAACTCCGGAATTTTTTGCAAATCGGATTTGAGCGGGTCAAGTGCTTTTTGAATGTTTTCTTTTGTGCCCGTTGCCACCTCCGCTTCAAGGTTTTTCAACGCATCGTTCAGGCTTTTCCAGGAGGCCCCGAAACCGAGCAATAATTTGACGAATTCTTCTCTATGGATGACGTTGCCCCGCTTGTAAAACTGAACAACGGTTCGCACAAAAGGTATCCGGGTAGGCATCCACGATCCTGTTTTTCCGCCAATGACGGGATGCAACAGAACGTTTTCGGCAATGACTTTCCCTTCCTTGCGAGTCATGCCGGCATCCAGTAATTCGAGCAGATCGGTCAGACCGTCGCTCAGATTGTCGGCTCGACTGGCCAGCAGATTCAATACCGCCTGATTCAGCAAAGTGACTACCATGCTGATGATCAACATGACGACCGTCAGTCCGATCAACACGTCAAGGGATTCCAGCATCGCTTCACTCCTGTTCATTGTTAGAGAAGGTACAAGATTTGCTAATTGCCTGGCTTTTTCGCAGTATATCGACTCCACCGATTCAAGTTGTTAGCAAATTGTTATTTTTTTGTTAGTTTGTGTTTTTGATTTTCAGGCCTCGAGAAAGGGACAACTATTGCCGCAAAATAAGGTCCGAGTAATGTATGAACTTATCTTTCAATTATTTTGTTGGTGAATTAACCGGATGACTTCGAAAAACATGCGTATTACAGAAGCCGAATTGTCTAAAGCCCGAGCTTACATTGCCGATCATTTCGCTGCACACAGTTGGTGGCCTAAAGAGCAGCCGGGCGAAGCGAAGCGGGAATTCGAACTGATGCAAGGCAGCGCTCTCTCATTGAATGCCTGGTGCGATAAATGGCTGGACGCCGAGCAATGCAAAAAACTGGAAAAAGCGCTTCGAACTCCGTAAAGGACTCAAGTGCGTCTCGGGAACGGTCGGAATCCATCACGGGAGATACTGCTGCAACGTTTCGTGCCATTGTTCGAATTGGCCGGCATTGGCATCGTTCAACAGGTCGGCCGGATAAAATTCGAAATAGGTGCTGTTGAAATTAGTGAATCCATAACTCAAGCCGGCGCCCGGAGAATCGTTGGCGAGCCAGTGGCACCACGGCCAGGCGGACTGGTTCGACCATTCGCCGCAGGCCTGGAACAGAATGCGGGTTTCATTTTTGACGCCCGCCAGGATATTGGCCAGATCCGAATTGAGCGTTGGCGCGTTTCCGGTCAACACTTCCTGAAAGAAGTTGATGCGCGGCGTACCGGCGCCGTTAAAGCGGGACAGAAGTCCGTCCCTTAACGCCTCGGCCGTGGTCGGGCCGGTGGCTCCGTCCGAAATGCCGAATAAGCCGGCGTAGAGAAACTTGCCGGGAAAGGCGTTCGCCCAATAACCGACCGAAGCATAGACCGCATTGATAAACGTGGGGGCATCGTATCCGGGCGGCAGTTGGGTTAGCCGAATGGATTGAATGCCGCCGATCGATGCGTCGATTTGCTTCACGGCCGGATGATTTTTTAATTCGACGCCATTTATTGAATAGGTGCCGGCGGCATTGGCGAGTTTTTCAAGAGCGGCCAGCAGCGTGGCATCCCAGGGTAGGCTGGTCATCCCGAACTGAGGATGGAAGAAGGTTTCCGTTTTATTGAGCAGCCAGGCTGGCTCGGCCATGGCCATAACGGCAATGGAAACGCTCTGGTTCAAGGATTCCGCTTGCCGGATGACTCTGGCGAGCCTTGAAAAATCGTAAACACCTTCGGCTTTTTCGATTTCGCTCCAGTACAGGCGAACGAGAACCCCGTCGACAAAAGGTTTATCGACGACGGTGTCGATGGCATAAATGCCCGCCGGATAACTGATGCAGTCGTCCGTGCCGTCGCTGTTGCCGGAGTCCTCGCAAAAGTCGGCGCCTTTGCCGCCGTATATCGCATCGTTGCCGTTGCCGCCGTTGAGGTTATCCTTGCCGTTGCCGCCGCTCAGGGTGTCGTCGCCGTCGTCGCCGTTGAGGGTGTCCTTGCCGTTGCCTCCGCTCAGAGAGTCGTTGCCGTCGTCGCCGTGCAGATCGTCCTTGCCGTTGCCGCCCGCCAGCGTGTCATGGCCGGGACCTCCGGTCATTACGTCGTTGCCGTTCTCGCCTTGCAGAACGTCGTCGTCGGCATCGTCCGGCAGATCGGGATCGTCGGTGGCATCATCGTCAAAGCCGTAGACGACGTCCTTGCCGTTGCCGCCGAAGATCTCGTCGTTGCCGTAACCGCCGTACAACACGTCCTTGCCGTTGTTGCCGTAGACGACGTCGTCGCCTTCTCCGGCATCGACCACGTCGTTGCCGTTCCCGGCGCAGATCGTATCGGGGCCGCGGGTGCCGTAGATGACATTCTTGCCGCTGCTGCCCTGAATGATCAGGCTGTTGACGCCGTCGTTGACGAAAGGCACCGTCTGGCAGTCGCCCGAGCCGTCGCAGACCGTGTACGAGGTGTTCACCTCGTCGGAGTCGAGCGAAAAATCCGGATGTTTTTTAGTCAACACAATGTGCGGATCAAGGCATGGTGACTGGGCGTCGGCTGCTGCCGTCAGAGCCCGGCTAGCGCCTAAAAAACAAGCGCCCAGAAGAAAAATTGTTTTGCATGAAAAGACGCCCAGCCCGCGCCGGCGGACAGCGGCTCTTGCTGGAAGAATCGCCGCATTCTTCATGCCGTGTCATCTCTTGTTGATTTTAACGCCATTGATTTCCTCCCGGCACCCGTGCTGCGAAAATCACACGGTTTTCGGTTTTTGCCGCGTAACGGCTTCTCTTTTCATAACGGGAAATGATTTAAGAAAGAGACAAAAATAACAGGCGAATATTTCATAAACAAACTCCGCCATGGTAGATAATAATGTCCTTGCCCCTAATATGCCAGCACGGAACGATCTCTTGCGGACGCGTCGTCAAAGAATGGCGCGCGTTGCCGGTAGGTTCAATGCGGCGGTTTATCCTATAATGCCTGCAAACTGCCCACGGAGAGATCAATGAACCATATAAAAATAATCTTTTTGTCCCTGGCCTTCAGCCTGAGCGCCTGTTCCAGCATGTATTACAGCGGACTGGAAAAAATAGGAATTCCCAAGCGGGAAGTCATGGTCTACCGGGTGGAAAAAGCGCGGGATACGCAGGAAGAGACGAAAGAACAATTCAAATCCGCCCTGGAGCAGTTCACGGCGCTGACCGGTTTTCAGGGCGGCGATCTGGAAACCACTTACAATAAGCTCAATGGCGAGTATGAGGCCAGTGCCGGCAAGGCGGAGGAGGTCAGGCAGCGCATCCGGGACATCGAGGACGTCTCGGAAGCCTTGTTCAGCGAATGGGAGAATGAAATCACGCAGTACAGCAGCGCCTCGCTCAAGCGCAGCAGCCAAACCAAGCTCAAGGAAACCAAAATTCAGTATCGGCAATTGATTACGGCCATGAAAAGCGCCGAATCGAAAATCCAACCCATTCTGACGGTTTTCAAGGACCAGGTGATGTTCTTGAAGCATAATCTCAACGCCCAGGCCATCGCTTCCCTGAAAACCGAACTGGGCTCGATCAAATCGGATGTTTCCAATTTGATCGCCGCCATGGAAAAATCCATCAATGAAGCCAATGCGTTTATCAAAACGATGGAAAAGTAGCCGGAGTCTCATGGAACGGCAGATGTTTGCCGGGAGGTGCTTTGGGCAACCGGAAAGCAGGCGGGGAGGGCGACCCGGTATGAATTTCAATCATATCGATCCAGGTGTCCGGAAAGGGTTTGCCGTTCGGAAACACCTTCCTCGTGCCCAAGCCCTTATATGGGGCCGCGTTTCCGCAGGGCTCCAGCCGAACCCGTGGGCTATTCGTTGAGTGAGCCTCGAAGGGAGCGAGTCGAATGGAAAAAAGGACCGAAAGAGCAAGCTTCCATCATGCAAAGCTATTCGCTGAAATTATCCATGTTCATTTCTTTTAAAGCGTTGCCGGCGATTTTAATTATGTAGATCAACGTGACAATCAAAACGAATAAACCGATGACCAGCGCTGAATAAGGAGCAAAACCGGTTTGCTCCGACCTTATTATTAAACCGGTCAAATGTTTGGTCGCGTAGCCAAAATAAACCAGACTGCCGTTGTAGATTAAAATGCCGCTGGTCGCGGCCAGATAGGGCCGGAATGAGACCTTCGTAACGGACAAGGCATAATTAAGCAGGGCAAAGGGCAGCGGCGTTAAGTGCAGCAGAAACATTAATTTGAACTCGTTTTTG
The DNA here is from genome assembly GCF_000372865.1 of Methylosarcina fibrata AML-C10. Classification (NCBI taxonomy): domain Bacteria; kingdom Pseudomonadati; phylum Pseudomonadota; class Gammaproteobacteria; order Methylococcales; family Methylococcaceae; genus Methylosarcina; species Methylosarcina fibrata. The sequence goes on from NZ_KB889965.1 coordinate 707,741, forward strand.
CCGGTTAAGAGTCTGTTCAAGGTCGTAAAACGCTTATTTCCGGCGATCCATCTCAGGACCCATTTGCGTAAAAAATTCCGACCCAGGTAGAACATGATGGCGGCCGAAAGAAAAGTCGAGATCAATACTACCAATTCGCCGGTAATTAAAGGAAATAAAACGCCGGCGGCAAAACAGAGTGCGTCGATTGAAACAAAAGCCGGGGACAAAATCGCAAATAAGAAAATAAACCCCAGCGGCGCAAAAAATCCCATATGCTCGATCCAGAGTTCAACGTCCGGAAGATAAAGCTTAACTTCGTGGCCAATCAATAGCATCAAATCGGCAAACATCAAAACAGCCCACAACGTCCGAATAAGATTTAAATACTGTGTTTTCATAATGGAAAAGTCCCGAACAATAGGTTCAGCAAAGAGTATTTTTGCATAGAAACACGCCGAGAGGCGGTCGAGCCTAATTTTATCGTGCCGTACGTGTTGTCGCCTAAAACGGCGCTTAGAGTCACCATACGCCGGGAACAAGCCGGTAGCGCACGCGCGTCAAATAATCGCCATAGCCGGGCAGATCGCGCTTGAGCAGGCGTTCCTCGAACACTGCACGCTGCGCTATGCCGGCAATCATGACCGGTGCGAACAAAAACCCGTACCACGATCCCAGCAGTAACGGCATTCCGACGATATAGAGCAATGCCGCCGAATACATCGGATGGCGCACCAGCGCATAAGGACCGGTGTCGATCACGCGCTGTTTGCGCTCAATCTGCACGCGGATTACAGGCGCAGCGAAACTGTTTTCACGGAACACCAACAGCGTTGCCGTGAACCCGGCGATGACCAACAGGCCGCCTATCATATTGAGCAAGGGCGGCATGTCGGACGTATGCCAGGCTTGCGCGTCCAGCGCCATGAGCACCAGCCAGCCACACCATAGGAATACGAATGCAACCAGAAAAATTCTGTCCCACAGCGGCTGGCCGCGTTGCAGCAGAGGCCCCAGCCGGGCTGCCAGCAAATCGGGATCGCGGTGCCATAGCCAGGCGCTGAAAGCAATGGAGCCGCCGGCAAAGATCGCGAGAAAAGCCCATGCCTGTACCCAATGCCAATTGCCTGCGGGGAAGAAGAGCAAGAAAACCATGATGGCCAGCCACACCGTTGACTTAACGAAGAGGCGTACAAACAATTTCGTCGGCTGCATGCTTTAATGACCTGTGTTAAGAAGCACTCTTGGTTGCTTGTCCATCGTTTGGAGTTTTCCAATACAGACTCCAACTAAGCCGTTTTATACAGTCCGGTACCCTTCTGAAACACCGTAAAGTCAACAAGCGAAGCCATCAAATGCTGGACGAGGTTATAAAAAATAATGGGCAGCATAACTTCCGGATGATCGGCCAGGGCGACTGAAACCAGCACCAGCCCGGTGCCGTTGTTGTTCATGCCCAAGCCGAACATGAGCGCGGCCATGTCCTGCCGGTTGGTGTGAAAGAGTCGAGCGATCAGATAACCGGTCGCAAAAGCCATGATACAGAGCGCAACCACAATCACCAATAGAAGTCCCAGAAAGTCGAGATCGGGCTCGGACATCGCTTTGGGCAGACTCAAGGACGCATTGGAGTAATTGAGTAAAAGCAAGACCCCGTAATTGACGAGCTTGATGTGGGGTTTAACGGCAGCGATTCGCTCTTCTCCGATCAAATGATGCGCCAGCATGCCGCACAATGAAGGCATAATGACCCAAATCCCCAAAAAGCTCACCACCCCGTCGGAAGCCACTTCATGTAAATCCTCGGAATAGTCGCCTGTGGTTACAAATCCAACCGCATGCAGGACCAGTGGAGTCAATAGAGGACTTAAGAAAGTGGTGAACAGCACCAAACCCAAGCTCAAGGCAAGATTGCCGTCGGCGTTCTGCGCCCATGCGGTGGATGCCCCCGCAATAGGCATGGAGGCGACCAACGCCAGACCAACGAGAATGTGCTGAACCTCTTCCGGATTATGCCAAAGCGCCATCACGAAGCTGGCGCCTATAATAAAGCCGAGAGGAGTGACGAGATTACCCAATAAACCGCTTAACAGGATCTGCGGTTTGTGCGCTACGCGGGCGAGTTCTTTAGGTTTCACGCCTAAACCGGCATTGAACAGCAATAACGAGAGCAACAGGGGCGGTAACGAAAGGTCTATTTTGTTCCGTAGTACAACCAGGCTGCCCAATTCGACTTCACGAACCCATAGACCGAATCCCGGCAGCCAAGCGGCCACAAAATAAGACGCAAGAATGATCCAAATAAAGTAATGATGGATCAGGCGGGTAACGAATTCGATGGATTGCAGAATGGGTTTCATGTTTTATATCCCGTTTGGATGATGAATTCTCGGGTCATTTCCGGACAGCTAAAATTACGACGACGAGACCTACCAAAAAAATCCCGATCCATTCCCAAAACGATGGTTGCTCGTTCAGAAAAGTCACGGCGAAGACGGCCACCAGCACCACACTGTATTGTCTACCGGCGCAACCGGAGGCGTCGCCGATTTTCAAAACACAAAAGCAGCGCACCCACAAGACGTCCGTTGCCGAATTGAAATTTATACCTTCAAGCTCGATCTTCGCAAAAATGGCGGCAAGCGTGAACTGCGTACTCGCCAGGACTGTTTTTATTGTAGAATGAGTGGGCAGTCCATCAAATACAAATCATTTTCTGGAGAATAAAAATGTTACGCTTATCTATATTATTCGTTTCAAGCATGCTTGTCTTGGGTTTGACTGGCAATGCCCAAGCGGCCGATGCATCGGCCGGTGCGGAAATTTTTGCCAAAAATTGTAACATGTGTCATTCGGGTGGAAAAAATATGCTTAACCCGGCCAAAACGTTAAGCATGACCGATCTAAAAAACAATCAAATGGATTCCGAAGCGGCCATTATTACACTGGTTACTAACGGAAAGCCTCCCATGCCGGCATTTGGCTCAACCTTGTCGGAGGAGCAGATTAAAAACGTTGCCGCTTATGTCGTGCAACAGGCGAATGCGGACTGGAAATAATGACGCTTCAACAGTCTCGCATCCCAGGGTTCCAAGGCACAAAACCCATCGCATCGTTAGGATGGGCTTCGTGCTTCAACCCCTCCAATCGTGCTTTCTTGTAAGATAAGAACATTTCGTAAAGGATGAATGCGTATTGATGTAGTGCCATAGGACGGGCCAAACGACGTGAGGCCCATCAGCCGCAAACGATGGGCTTCCTTCGGCAGCTAATTCTGTCAGCGTCGTGGACTTCATCTATTCAACATGCTTCGCTGAACAATGGTATATTGAAAAACGTCGTCCGAATAGTAACAGCCCCTCGGACATCTTCGGATAACACCGTATGATAATCGAAATACTGGGGGGGACGATAATGGAGCCAATCAGGACACATCCGGACAATGTAAAAAAATAACCGGCTATCCCTATTCTTGAACGTCGTAATATTAACCATGGCGGCAGCGGTGTCGTCCAGATGACGACAGCGGATGATTCGGACAGTCCCTCCAGCAGAATCACTGAGGCAAACGCATACGGAAACAACATGATTACCGATAATTTTAACCAGACCGACGTAGAGATGTATTTCTTAAAAACAAGACCATTCCGATGGTAACTTCGTAACAACCCAAAATGAGAAAATATACGGATCGGGATAGGAATCCTCCCAAATGCGCAACACTGCCTGGCTTGACAGTAAAAAAGAAAGCAGTATAGGGTAAGCGAATTTTTAATTTATTTAGCGGCAAGGGAAAATCTGTACGGCGCCATGAATCCCACTATGACCGGTTTTATCGTATTCACATGCGCGTTCTTAGGCGCTTTGTTCGGGATGTGGCTGCGCAACGTGTTGCCGGAACATCACCTTGACGAAGAGTCGAAAGAAACGGTGAAGGTCGGTATCGGGCTCATCGCCACGATGACGGCGCTTGTGCTCGGCTTGGTTACTGCCTCATCCAAAAGTTCCTTTGATGCCGTGGACACGGCGGTGAAGCAAACCGCCATGCAAGTCCTCACGCTCGACCGCGTATTGGCTCGCTACGGGTCCGAGACAAAAGAAATACGTACGGGCTTGCGGCACATAATTGGGATCCGCATCGAAAAGATCTGGCCGCAGGATTCGACCAAGCTTGCCAGCCTGGATCCGACGCGTGCGGGAGCAATGCTTGAAGCTGAAGGACTTGCCGATGCAATCCGCAACCTGAAGCCGCACGATGATTCTCAACGGGCGCTCCAGTCCCGCGCATTGGATCTTGCCGAAGCGCTGTTGCAAACCCGATGGCTAATGCTCACCAGCAGCGAAACGTCGGTTCCCATGCCGTTTCTGGTCATTCTTGTGTTTTGGCTTACGATCATATTTGCGAGTTTTGGGTTGTTCGCATCCCGGAACGCAACGGTTTTAGGGATCCTTTTCGTATGTGCGCTATCTGTTGGCAGCGCCGTATTCCTTGTGCTGGAAATGGATGCCCCATTTTACGGATTGATTAGAGTTTCTGCAGATCCCATTCGCAACGCTTATGCGCATCTCAATCAGTAACTGCATCGGTTCGTGTCTCTGCCCATATTTACTTCAAACTATTATTTATTATTGACTGTTCAAATACAGTCTGCCGTCAACTTGACAAGGCCCGTTTAATTACTAATCTTAAACCGTGGGCTTAAAAGCGATAAACATCCAAAGCTTTATATCCGCTTTCTCTCCGAAACTTTTGAGCCCACTGCAACCTCACGCCTATTCGTTATCACCGCCTTTCTTGTCCTGAAAAGCAGACGGGCAGGGGAGACCCGGTATTAATTTTGGCCGTCCCGAAAGATACCGGTCCTTCGAACAGAATTCTATGTTACAATAAACGGCTCATGCAGGAGAGATGGCAGAGAGGCTGAATGCGCCGGACTCGAAATCCGGTATACGGTTTACCGTATCGAGGGTTCGACTCCCTCTCTCTCCGCCAGAAGTAACTTATTGAAAAGTAAGTAAAAAAGACAACATAACCTCATTAGAAAAGCGGTTTTTGCTACAAAAACTTGCTACAAAATGGGCTGTTGTCATGGCTAAAATTCCTTATCTTGTAAGGCGAAAAAACGTCTTTTATTTTCGTCTTAGCGTTCCCGCCGAACTTCGCGAATCAATCAACGCTCGCGAAATCATCAAAAGCCTTAAAACTGAAAACCGGTTCGAGGCAACCTATCAGGCATTAAAACTTGCCGCACATTACAAAGCGGTTTTGCACGATCTGAAAACCGGCAAATCCCTTGCACTCAACCATTTAGCTTTACCCGAACCACAGATGGCCGCACTTGTAGCGCCGGTCATTGCCCCACCTGTTCAAGTTAAATCATCCGCGCCGCTGTTGTCGGCCGTCATTGCAGACTTCCTGAAGCGTTACGACCGAAATAACAAGGCTACCCTGGTGAAGCTTAATGCCACGTTGCCTATCTTTCTTGAGCTTGTTGGCGACCGGCCGATTGATGGCATTTTGCAGGCGCATATCAACACTTTTTTTGATGAAGTGCAGGGGTTGCCACCGCGTGCAGGCAAGGCTAAAAAATACGAGGGTATGTCATTACGTGAGATTATCGCGGCCAATACCGGGGAATGTATTTCGGCGGGAACGTTTAAATCCACTTACCGGGCACTGATAAGCATTTTTTTGAATTGGGGGGCGGTTCACTACCATGATCAAGGCTTCCCAAGCCTTAGCGTTCAGGGCGCCGTATACCGTGGTGAGCGGTCCAAAGGCATCAACAAGCAACGCGCCATGACGCGGGAAGAGATTCAAAAGCTATTTACTCATCCAACGATGAAGAGTTTTGCCGCCGATCCGGAAACCGAGCATTGTTTTTGGCTGCCGGCAATTGGCCTGCATACCGGCTGCCGAATCAATGAGGTTTGCCAACTTAACCCGCAAACCGATATTGTGCGGGATGAAAAAACAGGCATTTGGTATTTCAATTTCGACGATGCAGGGGAAAGCGCCGAAAATGTCGAAAAGAGTCTTAAAACCGAATCATCGCGCCGGATTGTTCCTATCCATAGCCGCTTAATCGAGTTGGGATTTTTAAATTACGTCGAACGCATCAAAGCCGGCGGTCACAAGTTGATTTTTCCAAAATGGCGGCCACGCTATGGTAAGGCATCGGTCAATGCGAAATTGTGGTTTACCGATTACGTTGCAAGCATCGGTCTGAAAGACACAACGCCAGGCGCACGGTTAAGCGGTTTTCATTCATTTCGGCATACGTTTGTTACCCATGCGATAAACAATAAAATTTCAGGGGTTTTTCAGCTTACCGGACATGAGACCGGGGAAATTGACGGGTTCGGCAAAACGTCAAAAGTTGCCGCCGGGTATTGGACGCGAAGCCGGACGGATAACATTTCGGAACTGAAAGAGACTATCGAACGCTTTGATTTTGGTATCGATTTTTTTAAACCGGCATGAAGTAAGTCACTGGTGAACTATCGTAAGTTATTGAAAATAAAATAAAAAAATTGATTTTTTGCAAGCCATTGAGTAGCATTTAGTTTCTTTTTAATCAATTGAGGTTACATCATGAAAAAAATATCTTTGCAACAAATGGCTGATCTGTATTTCGAATTGATCGACGTTGAGACTTTAAACCGGGCTGAAGTCGTCATTCATGCCGGCCGGCATCCGGAATTAGGGGATATCGTGCTTACTCAGTGGGCTGGGGACGATCAAGCGTTTTTGAATATTCGCTAAAACGCGCTTTGACGTTCCACAAAGTCCGGTGTATAGTCCGCGTCCCTTTGGCAGAGGGGCTTTTCAACCACAAGAGGATTCTGAATGACGACAGCAAAAATTGAAGCGGTAACAGTGGACAAAAAAATTAATCACTTAATTAATATGATCGAAAGATACAGCGGTTTTCTATATGACTACCAGCTCAAAAGCATACATGAAAACATGCCAATCATTTTTAATAACTCGAAATCTGTAGAGGAGCAGAAAGACGCGGCCTTATCGATTTGGTGTGCACTTGACGACAGCAAAAGGATTGATTTTTGCGGTTGGGCATGGTGTGAACATCTACTATATTCTATCCTTCCCAAGCCGGTATTTTCGTCTGTATTGATTGAAACCCACCAAAGGGGAAAGGGTGGAAGTCTGTTGATCCATTTTTCATTGAATGAACGGATTCAAATGTTTGAACTTGCTGATCCGCAGCATTTAATGACATCGACAGAGTATGAGAGGTTTTTGGCGCTACCGGATGAAGTCAAAATTTATAGGGGCGGATCGGGAGCAGCGCCCAACAAGTTAAAATATGGCATGAGTTGGACGACTGATGTAGATTTAGCAGCTTGGTTTGCAAATCGGTTTACAAGTAGGGGTAAGCCGTTAGTTATCGAGGGTATCGCTAAAAAGAAAAATATTTTTGGCTGCTTCGATTACGAAGACGAAATAATTACCGTTGGAGGTCGGGTGTCAAAAATGAAAGTTTTAGACATCGATATTGATTCGGCAGCCTCAAGGCATGGCGATAAAATGAAAGCCGAATGGGAAGCTGAAATGGAAAAACTGAAAACCGCCGCGTAATAAAATTGTAACAAAACCACCTGCTAAGCGGTCTCCAGACGGGGCCGCTTAGCCTATTTGTTAACCCAATCAAAAACAATAAGCCATCAATCGGCCGGACTTGTCTTCGGGGTCAAACTTGTCTATTTTTAACGCCGTTTTGACGCCTAAAACCGCTCATTCTCAAGCGAAAACTTAAAAGTAATGGTAGGGTAGCGGGTAAGGGAAAACATGGCTGACTGATGGCTTAAATCACGTTTTTTGATTACCGCGTCATTGCCGCCTTTCCACCCCCAACAATCTAAAAAACAAGCACGATTGACGGATTGATTTACCCGTGACTCAAACAATGCGTTTTAGAGCTTCAGGAAGCCCTTTTTTAAGCTATTTCAGCAACGAAAACGAAAAAGTAATACCGATTTACCGCACAACGGAAGTTTTCGTGTCTTAAATCGCGTTTTTTGACATATTACGTTAAAACTCAGTTGACGCGGCGAAGAGAAGTCTTTCCGCAACTTATTGGACGCCGGCGGCAGGCCTACGGGTTCCGGAGATTCTCATCAGGACTGTAGATCTGCGTTTCTACGTTTCTGCATCCCGGCAGGCCTTCATCCCCCGCAACTTCTTCTTCACGGGAAAAACCTTCATCCCCCGCAACTTCTTCTTCACGGGGAAAAGCCTTCATCCCCGCAACTTCTTCTAATTTCCGGAATTATTAAACCCACCGGAGAGCAAAAAACGAAGTGAGGCGAAGCCGAACTGTTTTTGCTCTCCGTTCTTTTAATTACATATCTATATAAGTCTATATAATTAGTGGTCATAAAAAACACCAAAAATTGCCTTCAAAGCAAGTAAACACGCGTCTTTCAGGCCGACACTCTGCCCGACACGAAAACGCCTTTAGGCCGACACGCTGCCCGACACGCTTATAAAATTGACGCCCTTTTAAAGAGTTCAACGCGCCGCCTTAATTTTGATTTGCCGATGCTATCGCCGGATAGTTTTTCATAAGCGGCCATGATTCCAGAAAGATTACTGATCTTACCGCCGGAATACTGAAGGGCAACCCAAATGTTTACGCACTCATTCATATCAATAATTTTTGTATTAACGGGATTGGTTTTAGCGTATTTATCCAACTTGTGCCGGATGTCAATTGCTCGCACCCTCAGCCTATCAAGTTTTTCCTGTTCGCGCTGTGCTTTGTTTTTGGCTTCATCCTGCCGCTGCCGGATAGCACCCGATCGTAAGACGACTAATTGCTCTTGCCAACATTCCGGCAAACGTAAATGTTTGATCTTTTGGATAGCGGTTAAATGTCCCACCTTTCCCGTTTTTGTTTCATATCGACCTATGGCGATTTTGTGCGCTTTCTCGAAGTCGAATTGATCACTGGTAAAGATGCCATCGAAAAGGCCATCATTGGCCGCCGAGTCGGTTTGGTGGCCGTTTTGAGTATGCCATAACCAAAGCAAGTCAAATATCTGTAAATCGAGCATATAGGCGCTAATCGCCGGGGTTTTACATGCAACCCAGTTATACTTCGGAAAGCCGCGTTCGATCGGCGAAATGCCCCGTTTTGTGAGCTCTAAGGCAATATTTCGGTTAAGTGATTGCTCGGTATTGGTATAAGTGAAATCACCTGAAAAATGCGATTTTTGAAGGCTTAATAAGGTGTCTATCGACAACAAAGCAAAATCTGTTTCCGGTTCGGCTTGGGGCGTATCAGGCGCCGCTTCGGGTTCCTGAACAGGCAATGCCGGGGGCGGGATAATTTCCGGTTGCTTTTGATCGTGTTGGGCGGCCGGGGAATCCGGGACAGTCGGCATGATGCCAATTTCACTAAATACGGCATCAATTTCAGCCCATTCTTCAGGTGTGTCCGCCGAAGCATGGGGAACGGGCGCCGGCCGGTTAATGGTTGCCGGGGTGTCGTCAAGCAACGCTATTTCGTCCAAAATTCGCAACGCTTCTTCAGTGTCTGGATCGTCTTTGTGATATTCCGGATTTAAAATGAATTCATCGTTAACGCTTAAATATTTGGGAATCCTTACTAACTCTTCATTTGTCGAAAATAAATCGCTAGATGTTGAAAAATAAAGCTTTTTATGTAAATCCATAGTATAATATACTCCATCATTTTTTCATTCTGTTGTGTTATCCATGTCCCCGGTAGCTGCAAACTACCGGGTTTTTTTGCCTTTGATGTATCGTTCGGCTTAAGCCGCTTCGTCTTTCCTTTCCAGTAATTCCTTTTCGAATTCATAGATACGGCGTTTTGCAGTCATTGCAGCCCCTTCGAAATCAATTGATTCTCTGTGTATCCAGTCGCCGCTATGAAAAATTTTTGCGACTTCCGAATCTGGATGAATGCCGATTTGCTGTTCAATAAATTCTTCGATGATTCGGCAAAGCCAGTTTGAACTGTGAACCGTGACATCAACTATATTGGGTTGCGCCTGAAATTGAGCTTCAAATGCCCGCAATGCCTGTATATAGGGTTCCGGCACAAAAACAGTAACGGGTTTTAAACCGACTTCATTTAATTCTTCCGCAATGATCTTAACTCGCCGTTGATGGCGGGCCTGTCTTTCCGCCCCGGACATTGATGTTTTACCTTTGGGTGGTCTTCCATATTTTTGATTTTTCATTATTTTCCTTGTTTGATGTTTAACAATGGGGCGATATTTTATCACATAACGTTATTAATGACATATTTATTTGTTAGTGGTGATAAAAAGGGGCGGTGGAGCTGATTTAAATTTTTTGGTCGGTTCGGGCCGGCCGCCGGCCGCCGTTTTGAAGAGGTGAGAGGGTATCAATAATACAAATGATAATGATTATCATTTGATGCCTTTGCCATCATATCCGGGCATACCAAGCCGCCGCCGTCGGCGCCAATGCCGAACCGCTCTAAAGCCGCATCATTTCGGGCTTTGCGGGCTGGAGTGGATGCAGTATTGTTTCTTAAAAAGAAACAATAAAATAACTAGCTTGTTACTATGCTAACTATGAATTTAAATAATAAAATCATGTATTTATAAACGGCATGAAAATTGCAATAGACGTTGTTTCAAATAAAGAAACAATAGGGCAGGTTCCCTGCAAGCATTGTTGCAGTAAATTTACCGCCCATGGGCTTGAGAATGCTTCAGGCACAAAAAAAGCCGCACAGTGGCGGCTTTCGTTTGAATCGATCGGTATTAATCGTTATGCTTCGGCAGCTTTAATTACTCGCTGAACAACGCTTGTGCCGATACCAAGCGTTTTGCCTATCTTTAAAACGCCCATGCCTTCAGAACGCAGTTTGATGATTTCTTGTTCTACCGATGTATCAGTCTTCGGCCGGCCCAATTGCTTACCTTGTTGTCTTGCCCGGCTCAATCCGGCATGAACGCGCTCTTGAATCATTGACCGCTCGAATTCGGCAAAGACGCCGCACATTTGAAACAGCGCCCGGCCTGATGGCGTTGTGGTATCGATGGCTTGCTGATGCAAATACATATCAACGCCGACACTGTGTAGGTCGTGCATGATACCTACCAAGTCTTGCAGGCTTCGGCCTAAGCGGTCGACGGACCACGCCATAATGACATCAAACTTCCGTTGTGTGGCGGCTTTAAGCATCTTATCCAATGCCGGGCGTTTATCGCGGCCTTTAGAACCCGAAATGCCGGCATCTTCATAAACCTGCACGATTTCCCAACCTGATTTGTTGGCAATCTTTTCAAGTTCTAAACGTTGGTTTTCTGTTGTTTGCTGATCGGTTGAAACGCGGATGTATAAGGCGGCTCTTTTCATGACTTGTCCCCGGCTGTTATTTAGTGGCTATAATTATAGCTGTTACATATACGGAAAACAAGTGTTAAACGTATATTATTTTTGCCAGTCTGAAAGCCTTGATTTTTGTGGGTAGGGAAGGGGGAATTTTCGAGGGGTTTTCCGTATAGGTTAATCCGATTCCAGAACCGCCGCCGTATGTGCATCAAAGGTGCGGTAATCGCTTTTCGTGATATCGCGGCTTTTTTTGACTGTCCCCAGATTGATCAGGATTCCTTTCAGGTGCGCGGTATTGGCTCTGTAATTGCCTTCATCAATTTCTTCGCCGTTGAGAATCTTTAATTCGTCTCGTTCGCACAGTGTCGCAAGCGTGGCCGCCCGCCGCATAAGCATAGCTTCGGCGGTCGTCGGGTCGCCGCCTACCTGATAATTCAAGCCGGCCAATTGGTCTCGATACCGGCGGGCTATGGCGGTTCGGCCGTCAATCTTTTGCCCGTCGATCAGTAATTCCGGAAGTTTAAAATCATCACTTGCCATTTTCTGTTCTCTTTCTGTTCTCTTTTTTGAGCTTCGGACCGCTATTTGCTCGTTCGCTTACCCATCATTGACGCAACCAACAATGAAACCCCTTGTTTTCCTTTGTTTCCTTTATTTGGTTTCCCATTATCAACCCGACATCAATTCGACCATCAAGCCGACATCAATTCGACCCCTTGTTTTCCTTTGTTTCCTTTATTTGGTTTCCCATTATCAACCCGACATCAATGCAACCATCAAGCCGACATCAATTCGGCCCCTTGTTTTCCTTTGTTTGGTTTTCCAGCCTTTGCCTTTGAATGCGCCAAATATCGATCGATAACGATCTTTTGCACTGCATCGGCATCAAGACCGGCTAACCAACATACGGCTTTAAAATCACTACCGCCTTCATAAAACCATTTCCTTGCTTGCTGTTGATAGCTTCTAAGGGTTCGGACTGATTTGGTTCGCTTTCCGGTTGCATCGCTTAAGGCTTGAAGCAATACGCCACACCAAAGCTGCCGTTCTGGCATTAAAGAAATCAATTCTTTATCAATAACTTGATCTATTTGAAAGCTTATAAAATCTTCACTCTCGCTCATGGGACTTTCCTTATCACTGCACGGCAACGGCAATTGATTTCAAGTGGCGGATTCATAAACGGCCCGAATGGTGTTTGAAATGGCTGATTGATGCTTACGCCTTTGCTGTTCATTACTTCGGTTTGGTAATGGGCATGCCTTACCCGTTCATCATGGGCGGTTCGCCAGAAACGGCGGTAATTGTTGGGATTGATTAGCCCGGCTTTACCGGCAATATTGATTGCCGATTGTTGGGCCGTATGGGCAATTTTACTTGCCAGATTGCGGGCTATGGCGTTTGCACGATGAACCAATAAAGCCTTGTATTGCTTGATTACAAGTCTGTCAATTGCTTCGGGATCAAGCCCACGTTCGATTGACTTTCTTATGACGTTTCGCTGACTGGCTGAAAGGTTTCTGATGACTTCCGGGGGTAGGGTGTCCATACTGGGTCGGCTATAGTCTTGCGTTAGCGCTATAGATTCCAGCGTTTGCCGGTAAGCTCTTAAACTCCTTGCTTGATTCGGGGATAAGCCGATAGTTTCGAGTATCCGCTTCGGATTCGGCCCGGCCAAATGAACCGCCTTTTTGATTTCGGCGGAAATTTCCCGAAGTTGGTTGTTGATGAATTCGATTTTCAGTGAAACCGGATATTCGAAATCCGGCAATCCCAAAGTCAACAAAAGCAAATTGATTGATTCATCATGCAGAGCGGTCAAATTTTCTTTAAAACCCTGTAATAACTGGGCTTCAAGTTGCTCTATGGTTAAATTGTCGAAGTTGTTTATACCGTTTAATTGTGCGGTATCTGTAGGGTAATTTTCCCGGATATAGTCAATTGCCGATAAAAACGACTCTTTTAACTTCAGTTCGAAGTTATCTATCAAATTTTCAAAGTCGTTCATGGAATCAGTTTTGCCGAATATTGGGGTTGCTCGACCAAATACGGCTTAAGCAAGCTCATGACATAATCGGGTAAAGGACCTTCTTTCATTGTGCGGTAAGAGGATTCCGATTCGCCTACCCGGGCGGAACTCAATTTGTAGATTTGTCGATATTGCACCGGGTCGGTTATATCGTGATTCAACAGAAAATAGGCAAGTTCACAATTTGCGTCTTTGATTTTGCCCGGTATGACGTTCGAGGCGATAGGTTGCCCGTTACGATTGGTAACGCCTGTTCTGGGCCACTGTAACGGCTGTTCCGGGTCTGTGGGTTGCCCGATAAATTCGAGCTGATCGATAAGCCGTGTAGCCAAAAACAAGGCATTATTGAATTGACTATCCCCCAGTAAGTCAACGGCATTTAGCCTTACTACCGTGTATTCGTAAAGCTCAAATTCGCTAACGAAAGAGTTTGTTCCTAATTCGATTGCCGCCATAATTCAACCTTGAAAAAATGGGCATCCTTGCCCGATTGCTTCCATAATTCCTTAATTGTTTCGATAATTTCAGGCGTTAAATTGCAACTTCCTCAACCGTCAAGGAAGCTGAAATCGGATGCGAACCAACCAATACCTTTTTTCCGTAAATTAAAGGAACGGGCACACCTTCCATTTCCGTATTGACCGGCCCGTCAAAGTAGTATGATGTGCCATCGGCTTTTTTGCCGATGTCGCCCGTGTTGATCTTGGGTTGTGGCGTCAACATACCGACAACTCCGCCTATTACCAAAGAGGCGCCTATTGCCATTAGCCATCCTTGCCCGGTAAATGCACCGATCGTAAAGAGAACCACGCCGGCTATGATTTTAAAGGTATTACCAGAGCCGGCCGCCAGTGGAGTAAACCGAATCTTTTTCAATTTACCCAACATTTCCAACTGTTCTTCACCAATGACTTCCTTAACGCCATTTTCGAATTCACAAGTCACTCGCAGGACTTACGCAAGACTCATGCGTAGAGATGGATTTCTGAGCTGTTGGCAGAGGTAGTCATCGAGTAGCTTCTGTTTCAATTGATAGACCGTCCGTCCCGAGGTGTAGGCCAATTGCTTCAGTCGAACCCAAACCAGGAAAGCGCAGGCAATATGATTGCGCTGAATGCGGGCAGAGCGGCACTGGCAGCGTTCCCTTCCGGTGACCTGTTTGCCTTCGCGGTGCAGTTGCTCGATCTTCCAGCGATAGCCGCACGCCTGTTGTGCGGCCGCCGTGGAATGCTGAGTGGGCTCGTTGGTCACGACCCAATCCGTGCGGTGGGTGGACACCTCAACCCGGAACAGGTGCACCTTGTGGTGTTTGGGAAAGCCTCTGATCTTGATGGTTTTACCGTGCGCCCGCTCGGTCGGGCTCCAGATCAGCGAGTCGACCCGTTGGTAAGGTCGCTCGCCGCCGGAATCATCCACTTGGCGGTTAGCCTTGAGCGGACAATAATAGACTTTCTGCAAGGATTCGATGAATAACATCAGGTCTTTCGTGGCGTACCAGCTATCCATCAGCACGGCGTGAAACGGCAAACGCTTGTGATGCACGGCATTGCCGAGCATGTCGTGGACATGATCCAGTTTGGATTGGCCGTCGCCATCGGGATCGTAGAGCCGGTAGTCGATCAGCCAGAACTGATCCAACTCCGGATTGACATAGACGCAGGTCACGACGCCGATACCGCGAATCAGGCCATGGGCATTGCCGCTGTACTGGTGACGTACTAGGGCAATCTTTCGGGAGAAGTCCTTATCCAGCACGGTGTCGTCGAAGATCAGGTAGCCGGCCGGTGTGAGGACGATGTCGTTGCGGACGTTGTCCCATATCAGCCGCGGGGTCATCCGTTCTCGTTGCAGGTAGCGGTTGATGGCATCGTGGCTGAAGGTGTCATGGTGATCGGCAAAATAGGTCAGCGTATAATTGATCTGGCTGACCAGCAGAAATTGGCAATAATCCAGGCGAGTCATAAAAGATTTGATCATAACTTGATGTCGCTTTTGACCTCAGTCTTTGATTCATGTGCCTTCAGCGATCAGATATTTTGCGTAAGTCCTGACTCGATAATTTTCATAAGTGGGTAGGTTGTCTCGAATCCAGGGCAGGAAATCCGGACGATTGGCTGTTATTAAACGAATGGCTTCAGCCGGGGATTTAACAAACAATTCCCATTTTCTGCCGAATTTTTTTCCCATAACGCCATCAAGAATAACCGTCGTCTTCATCTTTGTTCCGTAATTGAATATTAAAAAAGTGGGCATCCTTGCCCGATTGCTTCCTTAACCTTTTTACAACAGCAAATTAAATAATGACGCCCTTTAAACGGCTTGCGCATTTGGGGTGCTTCAAGACTAAACCGCTATACCATTCAATTCGGGTGCGGTAAGCCGGCTTTGTCTCGATTTCGCCCAAATCGCGAACGTCCATCGGTTCGGTTTGGATGCCGTGCATTGCATCAGGACCGAACTTAACCGCATAAATTGAAGTGGTTGCATTACTGGAACCTTGCGTTTCGGTGCTTGTTAAAATGGGGTTGCCGTCGGCGCCGTCTTCGATAATCCCGATTGGGGTGCCGGCATAAGTTTCAACTTCGCGGCCGAAGTAATCACGGGTAACGCTGACAACGCCACTTGCCCGGCCCAATGCAACAAGTTTGCGGCGGGCGGCCTTGTTCATCAAAAGTATGCTTGGGGTGCCCTGAATCGAGTCAATCAATTCGTCAAGCATACCCATATCCAAAGCGGCGCCGTTTGCGCCTGCCGTAATAACCTGATTTCCGGTTAAGCGAACGTTCAAGCCGTCAAATTCTTTAGGGTTTGTTCCGGTATCGCCATGAAAAAACGTTGATAACCAACTTAAGGTTAAAGCTTTTGCTTTCATGGCATCGTGAACCGCCCGGCTATCGTTATCGCCGGTTCCCATCTTGATTTGTGCAACGTCGAAATCCGAATCGCCGCCGATGATAGTAAGGGATTCGGTAACAGGATTTACAACGCCGGTTGATTCCGTATAGCCTTCATTGAAGCCGCGAAAGGCAATACCCGGCAAAGTGTCTTCGATGTTGTATTTGTAGGCATTGCCTTTGATATTCACGAAAGGCAGATTGGCCAATACCGGATTTTCACGGGCAAAAATTTCAACTACGCCACTTGCAAGCGGGGTAGGATTTAGTTTTTGCCATTCTGAAATTGTTAACATTTATTTTCTCTCCTTGAAAAATTTAAAAAACTTATTTGTAGCCGTGGCTCATTCGAGCAATCGGTGGTAATTCGTCCGGGTTCACCTTTTGCGGGGTGATACCCGGTTTCTTTGTATCGGTTTCTGGCACTGCCGTTCTGAAAATGCCGGTTTCTTTCGCTTTATTGAACCATTTCACTTTTGCTGCCGGGCTCAGTTCTTCCGGAATCAAGGCTTTTAAGCCGTCCGGAATCGTTGCAAGCATTGCGTTTGCGACAAACTCCAAATCGGCCGTATTTGCCGCGAGTTCTGTTTTTAAACGTTCAATTTCGCTATGGGAATCGGCGGTGACCGGGGTTCCTGTTTGTTGTTCGGTTTGTGTTATTTCTTGTGTCATATTAATCAACTAAAGTAATTTGGCTGGATTCGTCTTTGCGCCGCAATAGCTCTTGAATGGCGTCTTGCCGGGTCGGGTATCCGTCCGGGTTTTCGGAAATCAAAACATCAACCGGAGACCAAACGCCCATTTCAAGCTTTGCCCGTGCATTGTTCAGGCGTTCGGTTTCGGTTAAATTCTCTTGCATTTCTGCAAAGTCAACCGTAACGCGGGCGTCTTCGGCAATGGTGCCGGGTTGATGGGTGTTAACCACGCGCTTGATGATTTCAAACAATTGCGTTTCATATCGCCGCCATAAAGCAATATCGTCTTGCCGTGCTTCTCTTAAATCGATTTGTTCAACATGTTTTGCCGCGCCGGATTCAGAACGCCGATCAAGGTCGAAAACATCCGCCGAAAGATCGTTTGAGGCCGCGATTTGCCGCAATACAAATTGAATGGCTTCTAAAATATCGCCAATAGGCGCATTGGGGGCGGCAAAGCCGAATGAACCGCCTTCGGGCAGGGTAACGGCCCTTTCCGGCCCCACGTTCAACGCTTCGCCGGCCGGGATACCGGCGGCCCATGCTTGCCCGTGGGCTTGCAGTTCAACCGCCCGCCAAAGATTCGACAAGGCAACGTTTATTGCCTCTTGCGCTTCGATAAGATCGTCCCCGCCGGCAACAAAAAATTGATCGTCCGGTAGTGAATCGAATAAACAGATAAAAGGGGGCAACCCGTAAGGATTAACGCCTTTCGGATTGCCCCCCATTTTCACAGGATTGCCGCGATAGTCCCGCCGGGTATACGTTCCCGCCGTCCAATCGGAATAGGTCACTTCCTGTTCTTTTGCCGCTTTGTGAGTGACGATAAACCGCTCAGGAAACAGCGGGTTGCCATACTCAACGTCTAAAATGTTTGGGGTGATAACCGATAAAGTAAGCTGATCATTCATCCAGCCCACTTGTAAAACGGACGTTTTAAGCAACTTCGTCAAACGGCTCAGGCGTTTTAACACTATGTCGACACCAGCGGCTTTGTAAATTTCTTCCGCCGCTACTTGGTCAATTCCGGTAAACGTCCGTCTTGGGGCTAATCGGTAAATGTAGCGGCTTGCATTTGAAAGCGGCCGGACTCGCATTTATCGCCGATTTCGGCTCGAATTAACTGCAACTGAAAATTCCGTTCGGCTCAGATTAAATGCAACTGAGCTTGCATTTATCCATTCGGGCTCGCATTCGATGTTCTTCGGCTCACTTTAACTGCAAATGAAATCCGGATTCAAATGGGCAAGCCCGCCGCCAAAAATTGGCTACGCAGTTCCGCTACGCGCGTAGCGTCCAGGTTATTGCTGAATAGCGTCTTGATCTCCCGTGGTTTAATATCGACCAGAATCCACCGAACGTAAGTTTATAAAATTGAATGTGACAAAAGCTCATCCAGAATATATTCCAGATCATGGCTCATTAGATTTACATCGGACTCCACCATATCCAACATCACAGCTCGATCCCGTAGCTCGCCTGCAGAGTACAAGCCGCCAGCACCGAAAAACAGCTCGATACGGTGTTGCTCCTCTACTAAGTTAGCTTCTCCGAGACGCCCATCGTGTCGCCAACGAGCAATCAATGTCTCCCGCAGGGATCGGTGAGAAGAATCTTCCGGCAACGGCCGATTCAAGAACCGCCACACTGACCGTGGAAATAATCTCGATTGCTTGGGGCCATCCCAAATTTCCTTCAATATATTTCGTTCATGGCTGAACTCATGGGTCAGAGAATTCGATAGTGCCATGGTGCCAAATGCTGCTTCGGTAACACCCGCGATAATGCCTGCGATTGCCGACCAAGCGGCTTGCGCGCCGAGAGATAGTCCGCCGGATAACGCTCCGCCCAAACCGCTGCCGAGAAGGGAAAGAACGGTGAACTGGGTCGACTGAAGTTCCTGACGGTCTTGAAGACGATCGGCGGCATCGGCAGCTCGTTCTTCTTCGCAGTCGGCTTCCGCTGCGGCACTCTTTACGGCCAGCAAAGCTTGCAATATCCGAATAGCTAGCTGTTCTCTAACTTGCAACCGTTGTATTCGCTTGTCTGGTTCACGTTGCGGATTCTCACCATCCTGCAAATGACGATCCTCTACTGATTTCGTAACGCCTATGATATTGGCGATGTCCAATGTTGCGGGAGATAACGCAGAGACTTCCGTAAGGGATAGCGCGGGATTTTCTTCATCGTACCGTTCCGAACCGGAAATGTCCTTAAACTCCGATGCAGGACCGCACTTGCGGTCTACAGAATGGGCGATCAGTGTTTCACCGGTAGGTTTTGGTGCTTGACTAGCGCATCCAAAAGCCAAAACAATCGTGGCGGCCAAAGCACAAGATAGGCCCGAAAATCGGCGGTCTTTCATGGCAAGCGGGTTGCTGTGGTCATTTAATATCTCTAAACCGTATGATATTAGAATCGATAACTCAGGTTGGCGTTCACATTATGCGTGAGGACTATGTCACCGCCGGTTTCCTGAATGGTTTGCCCAAGATACCCCAGGTCCATGCCTAGCTGCCGGTTGAGCTGGAAACTAAATCCGGCCATCGCGCGGTTTTCGCTGAACCCTGTCGCTCCGAAACTATTGGCATTCAGATGGCAGAGCACCTCGTCGCCCACGTACAGGGACAGTTTGGGATCGATGAATGCCAGGTGAAACTGGAGTGAGGACATTTGTCGCAAACGAATCCCCACGTTGCCCGTAGACTGGTTGACCCGCTCTTCCAGACGGGTGCGGATCTTGGCTGTAAAGCGCGCGACCGGAAAGTCGAACACTAGATCCTGGTAGGGCCGGCTTTCGTGGTAGTCGGTCTTGCCGAGAGAATGATGCCAATCATGGACATAGCCCAGCCAGACGCTGGCGTAGGAATTGACGGAAAAGCCCATCTGCGCGTAGAACTGGTCTTCGTTGAGGCGCCAGGCAGAGGGACTGTCGTCCCGCAGGCGCGTCTGATCGATGAGGGTCCAGCGGAATCCCCGAAGCCCGGGAGAGAAATCGCCGAGCTTTCCGGAAAGAGTGAGCGAACTCCAACTGCCCGCCATGTTTTCCACGGAATCGGCTTTTGCCGTTGCCCCCCACAGGCTGCCCGCCAGCAGGACGAACCCAGCCGATCTGGCGGGCAATTTGTGGAAATGAAGATTGTTTAGCGCTTTGCTAACGATTCCGGACATCGTTGGCATCCGTATTGTTTTGCAAAATTCATAAAAGGGAACGGAGCGAAGCCAGCCGTCCCCTGGATAAATCAAGGCAACACTTTGAGTTGTTTGACCTCCAATTCTTCCGCCTCGCCGAAGTCTTTGTCGAACTCGCCGCTGATTTCCACTCGGGTCTTGGCGTCAAGGGTTTGGCCGGCCGGCAGCAGTTGCGGTTCGATTTCCACGCGCAATTTACCGCTGTCATCGGCAAAGGTGTAATGTTTGCCGCCGTCGTGCGACACCAGCCGGCCGCGTAAGGTCGCGTATTGGTCGTCCGTGCCGGTATCCAGCAATTGCTTGACGGTCATGGCCGGCACATTGCTTGGGCCGGCGTATTCCGCCAGCGCGGCATTGGCAACGAAAGCGAGAATAATCAAGGTCGTTAAGGTCGATAAGCGTTTCATGGCTGCTTCTCCAAATAATCGATAAATGAAAGGCACGTCCCGTACAAACGTGGGTATGCACCGGGATCGTGGCAATCATTTGACCATGCGGCGATGAAGCGAATATGAAGCTAAACGGCGTTTTTTTCCTGCCCGGCGATGGGAAAGTCCAGCACTGCGCTCAAGCCGCGTTGATCGAGGCCGGTCTCGAAATGCAGCGTGGCGCCGTGCAGCGCGGCAATGCGCTCGACGATGGACAGCCCTAGGCCGCTTCCGCTGCGGTCGTTGCCAAGCACCCGAAAGAAACGCCCGGCCAGCCGACTGCGCTGGGATGCTTCGACTCCCGGACCGTCGTCGCGCACCGCCAGACGTATCCCGCCGGCAATATACTTCGCGTCGATGCGCACCCGGCACCCCGGCGGGCAGTAACGTAGCGCGTTGTCGAGTAAATTACGCAACGCGATACGTAACAAATCCGCGTTGCCGACTAATGTCGCCACGCGGCACTCTATGGCCAAGCCGATCTGTCCGGTTTCGGCTTGAGGCAAATGATAGCGGCGTAGTTCGTCAAGCAAATCCGGTAACGCCACAGGTTCGCGCGGCAATGCCGCCGCTTGGGCAGCATCGAAACGGGCCAGTGTCAGCAGATTTTCGATCAGCGCGGTGCAGCGGTCGGTGTCGTGATAGAGCTGGCGTAACGACGGCCGATGCTCGGGATGCTGCCGTTCCAGCAACTGGATCTTCATCCGCAGCGCGGACAGCGGCGTGCGCAGTTCGTGGGCGGCGTCCGCGGTGAAGCGGCGTTCGGCTTGCAGCGCATGGTCCAAACGGCCCAACACGGTATTGAGCGCATTGACGATCGGTTGCAATTCCACCGGTTGCTCGACAACCGCCACCGGCGTCAAGTCTTCCGGCGTCTTGCCGGCGAGGGTCAGCGCCGTTTGTTCGATCGGTCCGATCAACCGGCTGATCGCCAGCCAGATAACCGCACCGAGTAATGCCAGTAACATCATGGCCGGCCAGATCAGATCGTCCGCCAATTCTTCGAGAATTTCGGTGCGTGCTTCCAGCGGCTGGCCGACCTGGACTTCGAGACCGCCGTCTTCGTCGCGCAAGACGAATACCCGCCACGGCGCCATGCCGACCCATGCGGTTCGAAACCCTTTGTGCCGATCGAAATCGGTCACGAACGGTTCATCGGGGCTCGGCCCGGTACGGCGCAATACGCGGTTGTTAGCGACGAGTTGGTAATAAATGCCGGCATGGCGGCGGTCGCGGTCTATCGGGCCGGTATTCGCCACTGCCGGCCCGGATAAGTCGGCTCCCGCCGCGCGAATCAATTGAGCGGCGTCTTCCAGGCCGTCGTCGAACACATCGTTGGTTTCGTCCCAGGCAATATTGACCATGATCGCCAAACTGATCGACCATAACAGCGCGCTGGCCCCCAGCACCGAAACCAACAATCGCCTTCGTAGCGAATAGGGCGAAGGGGAAACGCCGCCGGCCTTGCCGCGCAGCCATTGCAGAAGCCAACCCGTCACGGCGATTCCAGCACATAACCCAGGCCGCGCATCGTGCGGATCAGGCCGTGTCCCAGCTTTTTGCGCAGGTGGTAAATGTGTACTTCGACCGTATTGCTTTCCACTTCCTCGCCCCAGCCATACAGGGCGTCTTCGAGTCGATCGCGGCCGGCCGGCCGGCCGCCGTGCAGCATTAAGGTATGAAGGATGGCGAATTCTCGTGCCGTTAACACAATGGTTGCCCCGTTTTGGGTAACATGCTTACCGGCCGGGTCAAGCGTTATGCCGCCGTGGCGCAGCACGCCGTTGGCCTGCCCGGAGCCGCGCCGGATAGCGGCGCGGAGGCGCGCCGATAATTCTTCCAAGTCGAAAGGTTTCACCAGATAATCGTCGGCGCCGAGATCAAGGCCCGCAATGCGGTCCGACAGGGCGTCGCGGGCGGTAATCAGCAATACCGGCATGTCGTCGCCATGGGCGCGCAGGCCGGAGAGCAAACGGTCGCCGCTCAATCCCGGCAAACCACGGTCGAGTAGTAGACATTGGTAAGATTGGGCGCGCAACGCCAATTCGGCATGGTCGCCGCGTTTAACCCAATCGACCGCATAGCCGTCGAGTTGCAGCCAGGATTGCAGGGTGGCGCCTAACGACGGATCGTCTTCGGCGAGCAGGATACGCATAATTTATCGAAGGCGGGCTATATCGATTTTAAAAGACCTGTTCAAGGATTGATCATTAAAAATGATCCCGTAATTATTGTTAACTTTTTACATCGCACTTGACAACTCTCTTTTTTCGCTCGGAAGTCGACTAATTCAGAGGTTGAAAACCAACAATCTAACGGATTGGATGTTATCGTGTATTTGGAATAAATGAGCTTTTCTTAAGTGTTGAATATAGAATCTATTAATCATTAAATTTTTAAAATAGCATGCAGAATCAATCTATTTTGTTGCCTACGATTATTTGGCCTTATGGTGAAACTTTAATTCGTTTGTCACTGAGTCTGGTATTAGGTTTGTTAATCGGGCTTGAGCGAGAAAGACGCGACAAAGAAGCCGGTCTTAGAACATTCGGATTTATTGGATTACTCGGCGGAATAGGAGGCGCAATGGGGGAAAATTTTGCCTTACTGAGCCTTTTCCTGGTCGGGCTATTGACGTATACCCTAAACATTCAATTATTGCATACTAAACAAACTATCGAGTTAACAACCTCCGCCGCCATGTTAATCACCTGTTTCGCTGGCATTCTATGCGGACAAGGACATACCATTTCTCCTGCAGCGGTTATGGTTATAGTCACCGCACTTTTGGCCTTGAAAGAACCTCTCAGCGGCTTTTCGGTCGGATTAACGGAAAGCGAACTACGTTCCGCACTACTTTTGGCGATTCTAGCTATTGTAATTTATCCGGCACTACCATCCGGTTCAATTGGTCCCTGGAAATTGATTGATCCAAGAGCGACATGGGTTACAGTTATATTAATTTCAAGCATAGGTTTTACAAACTATGTTCTTTTAAAGATTTATGGTATGCGAGGCACGGAAATTTCCGGTTTTTTAGGAGGATTGGTAAACAGTAATTTTACCGTCATTGAGCTTACCAGTCGCGTTAAAGATAACGATAAATTGGTCGACTATGCTTATAGAAGTATTTTGTTGGCAACAACTGCGATGTTAGCCCGTAATGCGATGCTTTTGCTCATCCTGGCACCAAGTGTTTTATTAAATAGTTGGTTGGCGTTCGTGCTGATGTTTTTTACAAGCGCGGTTTTGGTTTTGGTAAGCTATCGTAGTGATAGGGTCATCATCGAAAATGAACCTATACAATTAAAACTGGGTTTACCATTTTCTTTATGGATTGCATTGAAATACGGTTTTGTATTTCTAGTTATTCATATGTTTGGAACAATATCCCAAAATATTTTCGGAGAAACCGGGTTTTATACTGTGAGTATCATTGGCGGATTAATGTCGAGCGCCAGTGCCGTGGCCGCTTCGGCCAATCTTGCGTCACACGGAAGCATTTCGGCGGCGCTTGCAAGTAAGGCTTCGATATTGGCCTCGTTTACAAGCATTGCCTTTAGTCTTTCATTTGTTCTTCAAACCAGAAATGGTACTTTGATTAAAAAATTGGTTGCTTCTATGTTTTTTGTAGCCGTTGCAGGGCTTACAGGGACAATTTTTTCAGAAAGGTTCTTACCAGTATTAATCAACTTATACGAATCAAGGATGGGATAGCAATGGAACGGTAATTGTATTAAACAGGCTCGTATTAATTGGAAATGAAATTATCGGTTTTCTTGTTCCATTTCGGTATACCCATATGAATCAGCTCTATGAGACAGTTTATCTGTCTCAATAGGGTTGTTTTGCTAATTTTGATATGATACTGTCTAAGCCTCTAAAGGCTAATGAGACACTATCGATTTTATGGCTCTCTACGGGTATGCTCGCGTTTCCAGTAACGATCAAGATTTCACCTTGCAAGAACAAGCGCTTCGTGCCGCCGGTTGCGAAGTCGTTCGGGCGGAGAAAGCCACTGGCACCAGTCGGACGGGGCGGACAGAGCTTCAGGTACTGCTGGATTTTTTGCGTAGCGGCGACACCTTGGTCGTCACACGGATTGATCGATTAGCCCGCAGCATCAAAGACCTTCAAGACATCGTCTTTACCCTGAAGGCACAAGGCGTGACCTTAAAAGCCACCGAGCAACCCATCGACACCCGCACGGCGGCCGGCAAGGCGTTTCTGGATATGCTGGGCGTGTTTGCCGAATTTGAAACCAATCTGCGCCGCGAACGCCAGATTGAAGGCATTACTGCCGCCAAAGCGCGTGGCGTTTATCGAGGGGCCTGCTCACGAAACGGAAAAAATCGTACGCTAAGCTTATCGGCGTGTATTTAAAGGTCTAAACCCACCTTTTTCAACTTGTTTGCTTTGCTGCCAGATATAGTCGCCGGTCAGGTTTACGTGTTCCCATCCTAGCGGCGATAAATGTTTCAGTAGTTTTTCGTCGACTTCTTTGCCTGAATCCCGCAATGCCTGCACTGCTCTTTCCAAATAGACTGTATTCCATAACACTATGGCAGCCACCACCAGATTGAGACCACTTGCACGGTAACGCTGATTATCGAAGCTCCGGTCTCTAATTTCGCCCAGTCGATTTAGAAATACCGCTCTGGCAAGTGCGTTTTTTGCTTCGCCTTTATTCAAGCCAATTTGCACACGGCGACGTAATTCAACATTTTGCATCCAATCAAGCGTAAATAGTGTTCGCTCGATACGTCCTATTTCCCGTAACGCTACAGCCAAACCGTTTTGACGTGGATAACTACCAAGTTTGCGAAGCATAAGTGAGGCAGTGACAGTGCCTTGCTTGATTGACGCCGCCAATCTCAGTATTTCCGGCCAATGTGCGCGAATATGTTTCACGTTGATGCCGCCACCGATTAGGCTTTCCAACGTCGGATATAATTTCGGGTCACCATGAATATACAGGCGTTTATCGGCTAGGTCTCGGATTCGCGGGGCAAACCGAAATCCAAGTAGGTGCATCAGCCCAAACACGTGATCGGTGAAGCCCGCCGTATCAGTGTAATGCTCTTCGATCCGCAAATCAGATTCATGATATAGCAGTCCATCCAGAACATGAGTAGCATCACGTGCCGTGGCATTGATCACATTGATATGGTATGGCGAATACTGGTCGGAAATGTGTGTGTAAAACTGTACCCCCGGCTCCTGTCCATACTTTAGATTAACTTGCCCAGCAAACTGACCGCGACCACCGGCCTTGAAGTTTTGTCCATCGGATGAGGAAGTCGTACCATCCCCCCAGTAGCTGGAAAACGGTTGGCGGAACTGAGCGTTAACCAGTTCGGCAAGCGCTCCGGAATAGGTCTCGTCGCGTATGTGCCAAGCTTGTAACCAAGTCAGTTTGGCATAGGTCATGCCAGGGCAGGATTCCGCCATTTTGCTCAGTCCCAAATTGATGGCATCAGCAAGAATGGTTGTCAGCAATAGGTGTTGATCTTCGGCAGCCTCGCCATTTTTAAGATGTTTGAAATGGCCGGTAAATCCTGTCCAGCTATCGACTTCCAATAGCAATTCGGTGATTTTCAGATGTGGTAGAAGACTGTACACCTGTTGCATCAACGCTTCTGCTTCATCCGGAACGGCATTGTCCAACGGCGTGACCTTAAGACGTCCGCTACTCAAAATGGTAGCATCTGGCAATTCATTTGCCGCAGCAAGTCGTTCAACTGCCGCCAGTTGACGATCCAATTCGGCCAGCCTAGCTTTCAAGAAGTGTTCGCAGTCGGTTTCTACGGCCAAACCCAATTCGTTTTTCGCGAGTTGTGCCGTAAATCGCAGTGAAGGTAAAAGATATTCATCAAAATCCTTGAATTGGCGTGATCCTTGTACCCATATGTCGCCGGAGCGTAATGAGTTTTTCAACTCCGATAATACACATAATTCATAGAAGCGGCGGTCGATGCCGTCTGGTGTTTGCACCAGATTCTTCCAGCGCTTACGGACAAATGAGGTTGGAGCATCGTCCGGTACTTTGCGAGCCTGACGATCATTCATTCCTTTCAGTACTTCGACCGCCACCAATAATTCACGAACGGGGGGTGCGGCCTTCATGCTTAAAGAGCTTAACAAAGTTGGCGTGTACCGGCGAAGTTGATTATAGCCATCGCCAACCAGTGACAGATAGTCGAACTCTTCGGGTTGGGCTAATGTTTCTGCTTCAGCAAGACTCTCGCTGAACTTATCCCATGGAATAATAGCTTCAATTGCCGCAAAGGGATCTCCGCCAGATTCCTTTGCATCCAATAGAGCACGACCAATGCGAAAATACAGGCGCACTTTTTCATTGATCGATTTACCGGACTGTTGAAAGTGTTCGGCATGATGTCGTTTAGCCTTGCTAAACAACGTTCCCATGAACCGGTCATGCAAATCGATAATTTCGTCAATTAAGGTAGCGCGAGTGTCGAATATTAGCGCAACTAGGGTGGCATAGCGTCTGGCCGACTCTAAATCCCGTAGGTGTTGAGCGGTCATTTGCCCGCCTTCGCGGGCGAGTTTAAGCAATCTATTTTGATGAATAGCGCTTGCCTGGCTATTCGGCAACCATAGGTCTTGGATGGTTTTCAGCCGTTCCAAATGCGCCAGTATATGCTTTGGTTTTGGTGGACCTGGTGGTTGGCGAAGCCAAATAAGTCCACTTCCTTTCGTTCCGTCTCGAACTGTCAGTAGGGTATCAAGCGCTTGTCGATGTAGATCAGTTAATGATTGCGTTAGCGATTCATAAAGTTGACGAGTGCCTCGCGTGAGGGCTTCGCTACAGAGGCGTTCGATGACATCAATTGTTGGTATGATGATGTGCTGATTTCGCAGTATTTCGACTAAGAATTCCGCGAGTACGATGCCACGATCAGTTTGTTGAGCCAACTCTGCGAGTTGATGGACGAAATGTCGGTAATCGGTAGTATTAAATGGCCTTAACTTTAACAGCGCCTGCAATTCCATCAGGTGTTCGCGACGAGTTTCAGCTCTCTGTGCATATTTAGGCCAGGTACTTGGATCGATACCTAATTGCCTCCCCACTAACATCAACAGTGGCCTTGGCGGTTCCGAATCTATCGGAAGAGCAAAACCTGGGTAACGCAAATAACACAACTGAACAGCAAATCCGAGACGGTTATGTTCGCCGCGTCTCTGCCGGATTAATGACAAGTCATGCTCGGAAAAGGTGTAATGGCGTATCAGTTCGTCGTCTGTCAAGGGAAACGAAAGCAGGCCGCTACGTTCTGTGGGGGTTAATAAACTTCGACGTGACATATATTAATTGGGCAATCCCGCCCGCTAAAAAGGTGCTAGGAATAGCTGTGCATCAAGTATTCAAGTACTTTGCCCATAAAATCATTGATGATCTTATAGCTAATAGCCGGAGCGCACCGAATCTGCCGCTCGCTCTGAATAAAACGGTGAGTTAATAGTTCGTGCCGCCCATTTTTGAGCATGGTTGCCATGCTTTTTGGCGTCATTTCAAGATGAAACTGTAAGCCGATAACGCGCCGCCCAATCTGGAAAGCTTGGTTACGGCAGGCAATACTGCTGGCAAGCAGACGAGCGCCTTTGGGTAAATCAAAGGTGTCGCTGTGCCAATGGAAAACTTCCATAGTTCCAGGAAATACCAGGGAAGTAGCGGTTTTTTGCTGTAAATGCACCGGAAACCAGCCGATTTCCTTTTCTCTATTGGGGTACACTTTAGCCTCCAGCGCACTCGCAATAAGCTGGCAACCCAGGCAAATGCCAAGAACGATTTTGTTTTCTTGAATGGCCTTGGCTAAGAATCGCTTTTCGTCCGCCAACCAAGGGAATTGGTCTTCATCGTTAACGCTCATGGGACCGCCGAGCGCAATGATGAAATCAACCTCATCAAGATTCGGCAAAGAAACGGATTCCAAAAATCGTGTAAAAGTAACGGTAGCATGCCGATTCTCAAGCCAGGCTTCGATACAGCCTAAGCCCTCAAAATCGACATGCTGAAGTACGTGAACGCGCATAAAGTTACTGTGCCTTGCGGGATATTCTCGAATAAATACGCGATAGACATAGCAACACCAATGCACCACCGAGCGTGGGAAACCATAGGAACTGCCAATCTGGTTGGGTCAGAAAAATAATGACCGGATTGGAACCCGCTGGTGGATGTACGGTTCGGGTGGCGAGCATCACGGCCAACGCGGTACCCACCGCCAATGCCATGAACCACCAATCAGTACCGAGGAATTTGAGAAAACTCAGGCCGATTAACGTGCACAGCACATGCCCACCGATTAAATTGCGTGGCTGAGAAAATACCGCATCCGGAAAGCCAAACAATAAAACACAAGACGCCCCGAAGGAACCGAGCATCAGTGGTTGATCAGAAACTTGGCCCAAATACGCAACGCAAGCGATGGCCAAACTGGATGCAAGCCAAGCTACCAAAATTGCTGATATCGCCGGCCTTGTTGGAAGTGCTACGGCGCTCGTTCTGTTTTTACTTTTAAGCGACATGGATTTAGCTCGAAAACAAGAAGGGATGCGGGCAATACACCACGCATCCCTTGAGTTAGATCAAACGGTGACTATCAAGCTTTCTTGAATTTAGCCGCTTCTTCCGAACCCCCAGTAGCATTGCCTTTGCTGTAGGAATGAGCGCCGACGCCAGCCAACTGACCACCTTGCACGATCAGGTATTCGTCACGAATAGGACGACCTTCAAAGTAGCACTCCAGTATTTCGCGGGTACCGGCTGCATAACGGGTTTGCGCTGACAAACTGGTTCCGGAGATGTGCGGTGTCATACCGTGATTCGGCATGCTGCGCCAAGGATGGTCTTGCGGCGCGGGTTGTGGAAACCAAACGTCGCCGGCGTAACCGGCCAGCTGGCCACTTTCCAAAGCAGCAACGACTGCATCGCGATCTG
This sequence comes from Methylosarcina fibrata AML-C10, assembly GCF_000372865.1. NCBI lineage: Bacteria > Pseudomonadati > Pseudomonadota > Gammaproteobacteria > Methylococcales > Methylococcaceae > Methylosarcina > Methylosarcina fibrata. The sequence continues at coordinate 737,282 of NZ_KB889965.1, forward strand.
CGAGTTTGCCACGGGCGGTATTGACCAGATAAGCCCCACGCTTGAACCATTTCAATGACTGCTCATTAATCATGTGCTCAGTTTCAGGATGCAGCGGACAGTTCAAAGTCACGACATCGCAGACCTTCGCCAGACTTTCCAGGCTGCTGTGGTAGGTCAAATCCAATTCCTTTTCCACATCTTCCGGCAGACGATGCCTATCCAGGTAATGAAGCTTGACGCCAAAAGGTTTCAACAAACGCAATACGCGTAAACCGATACGGCCAGCAGCCACGGTGCCGACGCTCATCGCTTCAAGGTCATAGGACCGCGAAACGCAGTCGGCAATGTTCCATCCGCCTTTCAGCACCCAATTGTGGGATGGGATGAAGTTGCGCACTAACGCCAGTATCGACATCACCACATGCTCCGCCACGGCGTTGCTGTTGCAATATGTGACTTCGGCCACGGTGATATTGTTTTCAATCGCTGCTTGCAAATCGGTATGGTCTGAACCGATACCGGCTGTGACTATCATTTTGAGTTTCTTCGCTTTGGCGATACGCTCGGCGGTCATATAAGCCGGCCAGAACGGTTGCGAAATCACGATTTCGGCATCGTGCAGTTCGCGGTCCAATACGCTGTTTTCGCCGTCTTTACTGGAAGTCACGATCAACTCATGGCCGTTGGCTTCCAGATATTTGCGCAGGCCCAGCTCGCCGGATACGCTGCCGAGCAATGCGCCGGGCACAAAATCGATGGCTTTGGGTGTCGGCAGGGTTTGGCCGTCGGGATAAATTTCCGGCTGCGGACAATCGTCACGCGCATAGGAGGTTGGATAGCCGTCGACGGGATCATCGTAAAGAACTAAAACAATTTTTGCCATTTTATTGTTACCTTGGTGTTTATTGGGTGGCTGAGCGTATCTGCCATGGCAGCACGCCCCGATGTATCCCGGCCGGGTAACCGTATTGTTTGCTTTAGAAGCGATGGCGTCTAATCGTTTTGAGGTATGGTTTGATAACTAACAGTTATCAAAGAGTCGAATCGTTGTTGCAAATCCAATTGTTGGGCTATGTTCCAAGCGGCGTCTTGTATGGGGGAAAGTAAATCTTGGCGGCGAATGATTAATCCCACTTCCCTCGATAGTTCGGGGGTTAATGGTATGGCGGTTACGTCTTGATGTGTCTCGAACTGGTTTAACATGCTGTGCGGAACCACGCTGTAGAGACCCGCACTGCGGACATGTGCATATAAAGCAAAGATTGAGTCGGTTTCCAGCATGACCTTGGGTGTGACATCTGCATCGCGGAAGGCGGCATCGATCAGACGACGGTTTTGCATATTCTGCGTCAACAAGCACAACGGCAGCCCCGCCACGTCACTCCAGTTTAAATTGCTTTTAAGCAATCGAGGCTCCGGATTACGAGTCAGCAGAACATGGCGTTCGCGGTATAACGGTAATGTTTTGAATCCTTTAAGCCTGGGGTCGTCGAGATAGGTCAAGCCCAAATCCAGCTCAAAACTATCGAGCTGACGTATCAGTTCTTCGGCGCAAAGTGAAACCAGTTTGATGGATATGCCTGGATGCTCAGACTGGCACGGCTCGGTCAATAGCGGCGTAACAGCCAAGGTAGTGGGGATGGCGCCTATTCGCAAAACGCCGGTGAGTTGTTGGCTATATTGAGTTGCGGCTTGCCGCAGGCCTTCCCAGTTTTGGGCTAAAATTCTTGCCCATTGCAAAATCCTCTCGCCTTCTTCGGTAAAGCCCTGAAAACGCTGTCCGCGCTTAATAATGGTAATACCGAGTTCTTCCTCAAGATGTTGGATCGCGGTAGACAAGGCTGGCTGAGAAACATGACTGATTTCAGCGGCCCGGCCGAAATGTCGTGTCTTTGCAAGCGCGAGCAGATAATGAATTTGACGAATAAACATGAAAGATCAAGTGACGGTAAGCTAGAGGCTGGTAAAGATCAGAAATTTCACAACCTGAATAGCCCACATCATTATCATTTGTGCCGTGCAAGTAATCGTGAGACTGTTGCCGGGTGAACATCAAATAGTCTGGCGGCGTCGGCTGCGGTTTTTTGGCCAGTATTCACAAGAGTCACAATTTCTTGTTCTTGATGCGTTTTAAGTTTGCGACGGCGACCGCCTACACGACCTTGCTCCCGTGCGGCATTTAACCCATTACGAGTGCGTTCCCGTAGCATGGCACGCTCGAACTCGGCAAAAGAACCGACAATCTGCATCATCATACGGCCACCCGGTGAAGTCGTATCTATAGATTCCGTTAGGCTTTGAAATCCGGCAGAAGCTTGTTCAACTTTCTCCATCAAAGTCAGAACATCTTTTAAGGATCGAGACAATCTATCTAACTTCCATACCACCAGAACATCATCTTTGCGGAGTTGTCCGAGTAAGCGATGCAATTCCGGTCGATCCCATCGACCGCCACTAGCCTTCTCTTCAAATATAAGTTCACAGCCAGCAGTTCTAAGCGCATTAATTTGCGCTACGTTGTCCTGTTCTTGTGTTGAAACCCGTGCATAACCGATGAGCATAATTGCGTAAACCTATTGCTAATTAATATGATTATGCAATATGTTTATGCAACGAGCAATCCCTTTGTTTTCGGGAAGAGCTTTTTTGTTGCGCAAACGTTCGTTTGTGCAATTAGCTTAGCGTACGATTTTTTCCGTTTCGTGAGCAGACCCCATCGAGGCCGTAAACCCTCAGTCGATACCGCCGAAATCAAGCGTCTGCGCGACGAAGAAAAATTGGGCGCCACTGAAATCGCGCGGCGCTTAGGCATCGGTCGCGCGACGGTATATCGCGCACTGGCGAGCGGTGGACAGGAAACGTAGGATTATTCCGGTCGATTCCCTGCTGCAATTACGGCAGCGGCTCGACCGCTTGCCGCCCAAAAGTCCGGAACGCGCTAACCAGATTGCGGCGGTGGCCGATTTATACGGCGTTTCGACCACGACCGTCTATCGGGCGCTAACTGACTTCCGCAAACCGCACGCCACACACCGTGCCGACTATGGCAAATCTCGTTTGCTGCCGGCGGCCGACTTGGAGCGTTATTGCGAACTGATTGCGGCGCTGAAACTGCGGACCACCAATAAACAAGGCCGGCACTTATCGACCCAGCAAGCCATTCGGCTCTTGGAAGACTATGGTGTGGAAACTGCCCAAGGCTTGATCAAATCGCCTAAGGGCTTATTGAAGCGAGCCACGATCAACCGCTACCTGTCGGCTTATCATCTGGATCATCCACGTTTGTTACGCGAACCGCCCGCCGTGCGTTTCCAAGCCGAATTTAGCAATGATTGCTGGCAATTCGATATGTCGCCCTCCGATCTCAAGCATATCGACAAACCGGAATGGATCGATCCGGCCAAGGGTCAACCCACCTTGATGTTGTTCAGCGTGGTCGATGACCGTAGTGGTTTCTGTTATCAGGAATACCGCTGCGTGTATGGCGAAGATACCGAATCGGCCCTGCGCTTTCTGTTCAATGCTATGGCCGCTAAAGCCGATGCCGGCTGTCCCTTTCAAGGCCGGCCCAAGCTGATTTACCTGGATAACGGCCCGGTCGCCAAAAGCCTGGTGTTCCAGAATGTGATGCTGGCACTGGGTATTGAATGGCAAACCCACATGCCGGCCGGCAAGGATGGTACGCGTACCACTGCACGATCAAAAGGCAAAGTCGAACGACCGTTCAGAACTGTCAAGGAAGCCCACGAAACTCTTTACCACTTCCACAAACCGGAGACCGAAAAACAGGCCAACGAATGGCTGTTGCGCTATCTGCTTCGTTATAACGATCAGAATCACCGCACCGAGAAACATTCCCGCTTGACCGACTGGCTGACCCATTTGCCGGCGGAGGGCCTACGTGAAATGTGTAGCTGGGAGCAATTCTGCCGCTTTGCACGGGAACCCGAAACCCGCAAGGTGGGCGTCGATGCCCGGATTACAATCTCCGGCACGACATACGAAGTAGAGCCCGACATGGCAGGCGAGACCGTCATCTTGTTATGGGGACTCTTCGACGACGAAATGTATGTCGAGTACGAAGGCGAAAAGTTTGGGCCTTACTATCCGATATCCGGTCCTATCCCGCTGCATCGCTACCGCGCTTTCAAGCATGGTAAAAACGTTGCGCGTGCCAACCGTATTCGTACCTTGGCAAATCAACTGGCATTGCCGATTTCGGCGTTGGCCGGCGATGACATCCGCTTGACACCGACGGACATGACGGTAGAACTGCCGAAGCAGCCTTTCGAGTCCCCAATACAGGAATACCAGTTTCCCAATACAATCGCCGCCAAACTGGCTATTGCTGATGAATTGGCCAGGCCACTGGCAAAGCTTTCGCCCTCTCAGCGAACGGCTATCGATCAGATTTTGGCCGAAACCCTGACGCGCAGCGTGGTGTTGTCACGCGTGCGTAGCTACTTTCGTGAACAACAAGCAGGAGAAGGACATGCGGGTTGAAGTGACGCAACATTTTGGGCTGACACAGCCGCTAAGCCAAGCCGGTTATTTCGAAACCGAACTACACAAGCAATTGCTCAAGGACATCAAGGGTGCTATCCAGGAAGGCAAGCTCATCGCGGTCTGCGGCGTGGTCGGCAGCGGCAAGACCGTCACCATGCGGCGCTTGCAGCAGCAACTGAAGGACGAAAACAAAATCACCGTTTCGAAATCACTGAGTGTCGATAAGCATAGCGTCAAATTGAGCACTTTGATTGCCGCCCTGTTTTACGATCTGGCCACCGACAAGAAAGTACAAATTCCGAAAGGCGAACAGCGCGAGCGGGCATTGCGTGAACTCGTGCGCAAGAACAAGCGACCGGTGGCCTTGTTCGTCGACGAAGCGCATGACCTGAATGGCCACACCTTGATCGGCTTGAAACGACTGATGGAGGTGATCGAGGATGGCGATGGCCGTTTGTCTGTCGTGCTTTCCGGCCATCCAAAATTACGCAACGATTTGCGACGGCCGACGATGGAAGAAATTGGCTTTCGCACCGATGTTTTCAATCTGGATGGTATTGCCGGCAGCCAGCGCGAATACATTCATTGGCTGCTGAAATCCTGCACGAAAAACGAGGCGCCGGTTGAATCGATCCTGACGCCGGACGCCATCGATCAGTTGGCCACGCGCTTGCGGACGCCGTTACAAATCCAACTGCACTTGGCATTAGCGCTGGAAGCTGGCTACCAAACCGGCGAAACGCCGATTTCCGCCGACCTGATTGAATCAGTGCTTTCACGCCAACTGGATGACCTGGAGCCGACTTTGGCCCGCCACGGTTACCGCATCAAGGACCTGGTCGAACAATTCGACGTCAAACCAGCGGAGATCAAGGCGCTATTCAGCAATAACCTGGACGCTACGCGTGTAGCAGAACTACGAGGGCAATTTTTGGCGGCCGGTTTGCCGATTTGAAGCCGGATTTCATTTGCAAATAAAGTGAGTCCAACAAAATCAAATGCAAGCCGGAGCCAATGAATGCAAGCTCATTTGCATTTAATCTGAGCCGGACGGGATTTTCAGTTGCAGTTAATTCGAGCCGAAATCGGCGATAAATGCGAGTCCGACCGTTTTGAAACGCGAGCCGTTACAGGTAAAGGTTCGCCCGCTTGTTGATGACTTTTTTAACCGCGTTGACCTGAAAAACTCGAAAGCTTTCAGGTTTTGACCACCGCTGTTTAATCAGTCTCAACGTTTCTTCACTTTGCTGATCGTGGTAGTAATTCATCCACTTATCAGCGCGCGCCTTCCTCGCCGTTGATGATTTGACGATTTTTAAAAATTCACTGTTTGAGTTGCTTAATCTATCTAACATAGTATTTAACAGCTAAAAATATAGCAGCTATATAATAATTGAACATTGTTTAATTTGCAAGAAAAATTTAACAATTTCAACGCGGTAGGGTATGGGCGCCGATATTTTTTAACTTGGTTTGGACGAATTCATCAAAAGAAAGAGGGGTTAAACTTCCCCGCGCCAAATAGCTTTTATACAGATTGTGGGCGGTTAACATGCTTCGGCAGGTTTCGGCGCAAGGCGGTATCATTTCCCCATCGTTGAGTAAACAAAGCCGGATGGCCGGGCCGGAGCCGTGGCAATGAATGCCGTTAATTTCGTAGGGGTTTAGCTCGAACTCACGCAAGCTGTAGACTGCCCACGCCAATGAATAAACATGGTCGTCATGGCAACCTTTGGCGGCTTCGAACCGTGGGGCTTGTTGTCCGTTCCGGCCGGTCGACGCGTTCACGATCCGGTATTCAAGCGTTCCCATTTCCGAAAGCAACTTTTCAAAAGAAGGGTGAATATGCAACCTGCCTTCGGCGGCCGCGTTATAGAGCGCAACAAATGCGTTTGCTTGCTTGTCGGCCGTAGCATGGACAACTTCATGATCAAAGGGCTGATCACCGCACCACGCCGCTATATCTTGCGAATTGTAAGATTCAATAACGGCACGGGTTAAGTTGAATTCTTTCCGGTAACGGGTAAATGCCTTACGAATGCCGGCCGCACTGGAAAAGCTGATTTTGTCCGATGCCAATACATAATAATGATCGTCTTCCCCTTGCAGCGTTTTGATAACACAAGTTGTTACCGTGTTGTCGCCGTGCACCGAAAAACCATAAGCCCGGTCCAATCCGGCACCGACAATATAAGCCGCACCGCCGACAATGCTGGGAATGTCTAAACGGTATTTATCCCGGCACTTATCCAATACTTCGGGCGGAAATAAAGAGGATTGGCCGCTTGTCCATTGGTTTAAATGCTGTTGCGCGAATTCGGCCGGCAACATTTGCGCCGCCCGGCTTTTTAACGCACTTGGCTTAATCCAGTGGGGTGCATTGTCCATTGCATCTTTCAGGTCTTGATATTGGATGTGACTGAAAAACAGCGTTTCATCGTCCCCGCGTTCGGCAATGCTGTAAAGCGCGAATAGGGGAGATGAACGCGGGCCAACAGTGGAATCAATCAAAACAAGGCCGTCTTCAGTGTCGATGGTGCTTGAGGCTACAACTTGGTAACTTGCATCATTGGCCGCCGCATGCAGTTCCGATACTTGAGCAATCGTTAATTTCTTACCATACAGCGCCGCCGGATTGTTGGAATAACCTTTGATGATGTTATCGAGTGCCGGATATTGAATTGTGCCGGTATCGGCAATAATGATTGAACCCGACTTGATAAGGTCGGCAGTGTAGGGCGTTTTCCGGAGAATAGAGGCGACGGTTTTAAAGGCGGTATCAACAATCTGCTTTTCACTGTTTGCAATAATGCCGATTGTTTGAGTTTTACGGGTTAGGAACCGCCAAACGATAATTAAGGCAGTAACAAGCGTTTTGCCGTGTCTACGTGGCCAACAAAAAACGATGGTGCGGTAATCGCCGTCGATTGCTTTTTCGATTTCCGCTCTTTCCAGTGGTCCGGGTGCGTAGACTTCGAAACCGCCTTTGGACGACGGGACAAGCGGCTTAACGTCTTCCAGCCATTGAAAGAAACCGGCCGAACCGTTCCGCCATGAGGTAACTTTCGAAACGGCTTTCGCCGTCGAGCTCTTTTTTTCCTTGTGCATAAAAATTCCGTGAAATTAAACATTGTTCAATTACATGAATTATAATGCTTTTTTGTATATAATTCTAGCTGCTATATTATTGATTACGAAAAAGGAAAACTATGCAAACATCAAAAGACGGCCGTTCGAAATACGCAACCGGGCGAACGCATCAATTCGCGACGCGGGTAACGGAAGAATTCCACCGGGAATTTAAAACAGTGGCCGCAAGGGAGGGGCTGAGTATGACCGTTCTACTTGAAAGGTGCCTTGATGCCTATTTGAAACAAGACGGCAAAAATGAAACCTTAATTGAGCACTTCAAGCGGGCAAGTAAGGCGGAAAAGAAAGAGTTATTAAAGTGGGTAGGGATTGAAGATTAGGAACGAAATTTTCAATCTTAGATAACTTTACAATTAAGAAATTACTCGTCTTTTTCTTGTATCTTTTTACCTATGTCAACCACGTTTTCAACTCCTTTCTTAATAGCGCTAATAGTTGAACTAGTCATTAAAGTGTTACTTTTGGAATTTTCAATACCCGACACAAGGAATGATGAATCGCGGGTAATATTCCAATGCTCAAATACTGACTTAACGCTCTCCCAAGTTGCTCCTGCTCCATATGTTCCTAAATAGAACTTACCAAAATTAATGGCATGCTGACGTTCGATATTTCTAAGAGCTTCATGCATATAAGCCTTGCTGAACATCATCGAGTATTTTGCTAAAGCAAAGATAATACCTAGTCCCACTAAGCTCTTTGCAGCTAAAAAGCAAATGAGCATCCATCCAATATCCTTATTCCCTATTATTTCTTGAGCTCCTTTATGCAAGGAATACAAAAGCATGATCAAGCCTACTAAAATACTAACTCCCCCTAAGAGTGACCATCCGAAAGAAGTCCAATAAAAAAGGTTTTCCTTCTTTTTTAAAGCATCAATTGCATCATTTACATATGCGGATGACTTTCCTTCAATTCTCTGTTGGATATCGGCATGATATCGCAGTTTTTCCTCAGCCAATTCTCTTAAAGCTTCTTTGTATTTTTCCTCAAAATCCCTTTTTTCGTTTAATGCATGCTCGCGAATTTGATTCAGAGTCGACTCATAACTGGCAGAACGACGTTCCATTTCAACTACTCGCCGCTGTAATTCGGATTCTCTATTTACAAATATTACTTCTCGCTCTTGTAATTGTTTTTGTAGTTGTTCTTCTCTGGCGATAAGTTCTTTCCTCATTCGCCGCAATTCAGTTTCTTTAGCCTTTAATACTAACTGCTGGTTGTTTACATCTTCAATCAGTATTTTTTCTTTAGCAGCAAACTCTTCTTTTAATTCTTGGCTAAATTTATCGAATTTTATTTTTAATTTCTCAAAGAGCTCAGAGAACTCTTCATTGTTGAAATCTTTAGATAGTGTAAGTAATTCGCTGATTGTCTGTGGAGAAGGTTCTTTAGTCATTGTAAGCTGCTAAGAATTAAAATTAAAGAAGATGGGCATTGACTATTTTTATATAAATAAAAACCCAAGTTATCTTAATTTTTAAAATCTTCGAAAATATTTCTTCATAAAATTTTTTATAAAAAATATATTCAAAATTAAAACTCACCACTGCCTATCGCAAGGGGGCGGTTAACATACTTAGGTCCCCTGTAAAGAGATTTACACGATTTACAATTCCAAGAGTCATTTTCCCCGCCTTGTAGTCTTACAAGATGTTGCTCAACATCATAGCAACGTTGGCAAAAGGGACCATCTTTACCGTTGTCGGAAACTATCCAATAACTCGGCTTTTCATAGATCAATTCTCCCTGTCTTTTTAAGGCTGCTTCTAACTCCTTGATTTTTGCTTTTAAATCTAGGTTTTCTTCTTGTAGCTCAAGGGCTCCTGCTCTTAATTCCATTATTTTTTCTTGGGCCTCCATAGTGGCTCCTTTTTTCATTAGATCCATTATTTCGCTGTATTTTGGCAACATCTACATTCCTCCTTTAGTTAAATCAGTATACAGCGTAACACTAAAGCTATGCGGACTAAAAACGATTTTACGCAATTACAAAAATGTGCTACAAAATACAACAAATCCACTCCGTTTTTCCGGGGTTATGTCTTGAGATGGCAGATTCGAAGAGCAAGCAAAGCATTGAAATTTTTTTAAAAAATTCAATGCTTTGCTTGAGAGGCTGAATGCGCCGGACTCGAAATCCGGTATACGGTTTGCCGTATCGAGGGTTCGACTCCCTCTCTCTCCGCCAGAAGAATTAAATATAACAAGCAGTTACTAACTGTTAATCTTCAGGTCGGCTGTTGAGCCGACACCTACTTCTAACGCGTGTTCACAAATATTCACAAGTGAGACCCCTCTGTACCTCAGATCGCGATGATGAGGAAAACGTGCCGCTTGCCGATCCGCTTGATCTTGTTTGAATACCCGGTCTCGAACGACACGGATCGAGGTGGGCAATTTCCATTATTGATACGTCGCCCCATGGTGTAAGGGCGTTAGGCTTTTTTCCGATATCGGCAGGGTGCCAGGTATCGCAGATCAATTGATCCTAGTCAAAACGGCGCGGATGTTCGGCAATCAACCGATCCTCGACAGCCATGCGTAGCCGATCCGCCGTCACCCGCACGGAAACGACCCGGTTTGCCCATTTGGCCGGCGCACTGTAGCGGAATAATTCACCCTGACCAGACAGGTGCTCGAGACGCGCAGAGTTTTCTCCGCATAGCCGTCAAAGCCAGCGCCGATCGCTTTTAATGGATAAGTTCTTAGAGTTGAGTCGCGGCTTGTTGCTTGTCGCAACTTACCACATGCGGCGCACGAAGACATCCGAAACGCCATTATTATCCTCCTCGACCAAGTTGCTGGAAGTGGAACCAAACGATATGTAGCGGCCGCTGGCGGAAATAGAAGGGGAATAACTCAATATTGCTTTATTGTTTGCCGCCTCCGGATCATCCGATACGATTTTTGTCACGCCGGTTTTAAGGTTATACACGACAACATTCGTAGTGTAAGAACAAAACCCAGTTGAACAGCCCATTAGTGCTCCTGCGCCGTAAGTGGATGTAAACGTCACAAAACGACCGTTGGCGGAAATGGAAGGGGAATAGACGGGGAAATAGCCGTAAGGCGTGCCTCTCACACCATCTAAGAACACGCGCTGGGTCACGCCTTTTTTTAGGTCGCGCACGAAGAGATCCGAAAAACCATTGTCGTCTCCCGGGACGAGATTACTGGCATAGGAATAAAACGCAACATAACGCCCATTGGCGGAGAGAGCGGGAGTTTCGAAGTCAACACCGTAATTAGCTTCTATCTCTTCGCTACTTACCGATACCCGCTGCGTTAGGCCTTTTTTAAGGTCGCGCACGAAGATATCGGAAGAATCATTGTGATCCCCCTCAATTAGATTACTGGCATAGGAATAAAACGCAACATAACGCCCATTGGCGGAGAGAGCGGGGTAATAGCTGATGCTGTTGCCTTCCACCCCCGTATTATCTACCGACACGCGCTGAGTCACGCCTTTTTTAAGGTCGCGGACGAAGATATCGATAGCATCATTGCTATCCCCTTCAACCAGATTGCTGGCAGAGGAATCAAACGCCACATAGCGGTGTTTAGCGGAGATTGCGGAACTATAATTAGAACTAGGAGAATTACCTTCCGCCCCCGAGCTGGATACCGATACTCGAACTGTTAGGGGTGGGGCGGCCAATGCGATGGACACAGTCGCCAGAGCCGAGAGCACACAGCCTGCAAGTGACAGGAGAGTTAGTTTTCTTAAATAAGTACCAAGTGCTGTCATAACTGATCACCGTTTTCTTGTTATTGAGTTAACCGCCGCTAACCCGACTGCTTGCTTGCCGTGAATAATCCTGACGACGTCCACCTTCGGCACCAGCTTTCTTTTGAAGATTGGAGGCTTTCCGCTTCTATCTTGCAATAGGTTTGGTTTTAATAAATCAGATCATACTCAAACTTCCAATGGATTCTACTGAGGGAGCATGTCTATACAAATCGTCGAATCAAACTCTGAGGTAACATCGAATTTTTTTATTTTCGGCTCTTGCTCTTAGTGCCCAGTTTTTTCTTTGTTTTAGCCACGACCCTTATCCAACTTATCCTTTAAGCATTAAGGCGCATTCAGCACGTGCACGGTGACTTTGTCCGTCTTGCTGTCGATGGCTCCGTCGTTGACCGTCAGACTGAATTTATAGCTGCCCTTGGCGGTCGGGGTAAAGTTCGGGGTGGCGGTATCGGCTCCGTTCAGGATGATCGCAGGACCGCTGATTTGAGTCCATCGGTACGTCAACGGCGAAGGCCCGGTGTCGGCATCGACGCTGGCGCTGCCGTCGAGACGGACTTCGGCGCCGACCGTGACCTTCTGTTTCTTCCCGGCTTCCGCTTTCGGGGCCTGGTTGATCGTGAAGACCGCATCGCTGACGTCGCACAAGGATTCGTCGGGCTTGACGCAGACCTTGAACAGGGCCTGTTTCGAAACATAGCGGTTCTTCGGCACCTTCCAGGCTTTTGCAACGGTATTTTTCGGCGAAGCGATCTTGGTCCAGGTCTGGCCGTTGTCGATCGAGAGGTACAGCGCCAGACTGAGTTTGTCGTCGAGGTGGCGCGAAATCCAGGTGATGGTCTGTCTGGATTTCTCGTTCCAGACTTCGCCTCCGTTCGGACTCTGGATCAGCACAGCATTATTTTTTCCAGGCTTGCACTCGAAGTTGGCCGCGTTGTCGGTGCTGCCCTGTCCGCTATAAACCGCGACGTTCGGGTAGGGGCAGAGGGGCCGGGTTTGAGTCCCACTCGTAATAGCCTTTGATGCGAGGATCGTCTCGGGCGCCACGCCGTTCTCGACCCAGTTCACGACGTAATCGAACGGATTTTGCGGCAAGGGCCCGGTATTGATCCCGTACCCGCAATGAGCAACGCCGGGGGCCATGAACAGCCGAGCGAACTCTTGAGCATGCGGGTAATCCCCACCCAGTTTATTGACGACCTTGTCGTAATAGTCGATGGTGCCTTCGGGCATGATCAATTGATCGGCAAAACCGTGCCACAGAATCAGCTTGCCGCCGTGGTCGCGGAAGACAGCAAGGTCCGGGTTGTCCGTGGCCGTTCCTCCTTCCTTCATCTGATCGATGGTTTTATCGAAGAAGGCCTTGAAGTTGCTGTAATCCAGGACTTGCCAATCCCACGAAGGGTCGAAATAGACCCAGTACCGCGGCTGTTCTATCGCAACCTGAAACGGATCCGGGCCTGCCAGAGCGGACAAGTCGGTGCCGCGAACTTCGCCGTACCACAGGCGCTTGTTTTTCTTTTCATTAGTGGAGCCGTACCAGATCTTGTTGATCGCAGCCGCCTCCGAGGCGGTAAGACAGGTATTGTCGCTTGCCGTACAGCCAGCGCTGGCCAATTCCTCCGCACCGTAGGTGCAGTCCCTTGGATCGGTGAGCACGCCGTCGACCACCCCGTCCAGATCGTCGCAGGCGGCAACGGCCGCGTTGGTCGCCAGGGTAAGTTTGTCAGGTGTCACGGCTCCTCCGTTTTCCAGGCGGCTTGCCATTTGCGGCCAAATCATGGCGGCCTGGAAGCGGTCAAAATGGATTGCGGGAGCGCCGGCCAGAATGCCGTCATAATCCTCGGGATAGCGCTGCGCCATCGCCAGGCCCTGGCGGCCGCCGGTCGAACAGCCGTTGAAATAAGAGTAGCCGGGCGGCGTCCCATAGAAAGCCTGGGTCAGTTGCTTGCCGATGACCGCCATCAGATGTATGGACCGATAAGCGAAATCCATCTGAAGCGGAATGTTGGGATTGCCGGGCGACGACATGGCAAAACTGCCGTCAAGAGGTGCAACAGACGGATCGGAATAGATGCTGGTATGCCCGGTATCGGTGGTAATGCCGACATAGCCCGACGCCGTCGAGGCCGGAATGGTGTTTATTCCTGCGTAAACACTGCCGCCTTCCGATTGCAGACGCCCATTCCAGTTCCCGCCCGTCGGAAGGCCGATCCAAATGTGGATAGCCTCGGGCACGAGAACCTTGACCAGGCAATACGGAATACCGGTGTTCGTTGTTTCCGGAGCCGCAGACTCGATGGTGGCGGCAAGGGAAGAGGAATCATCGGTGACCAGGCCCACAGATCCGACGCCGGCCATACTGCATTCCAGAATAGGGCTGGGGCCCGCCTGGCTGACGGTCGTGAAGACCAGCAGCGCCAGCAGGCTGACGGTTCCGGCGCAGTAACGCACTTTTTTGCCGAAGAGATCGGAGTTTTCCGAAGGAATTTGGGCAAATCTCATAATTCTCCTTTTTACTAATTTTACGAGTTAGTCTGACGACCATTTTGCGTTATAACTCGTTCGAACGAAAGACGGATAGCATGAAAATCGGCCCGTTGTTTCGTTTCTTCTTATGGCGTCTTCTTTACCTGGACGGTGACTTTGTCCGCTTTACTGTCGATGGCTACGTCGTTGACCGTCAGACTGAATTTATAGCTGCCCTTGACCGTGGGGGTAAAGCTCGGCGTGGCGGTATCGGCCCCGCTCAGGGTTACGGTCGGTCCGCTTATTTGAGCCCATCGGTAAGTCAGCGACGAAGGACCGTTGTCGGCATCGACGCTGGCGCTGCCGTCGAGATGGACTTCGCGGCCGACCGTGATTTTCTGTTTCTTGCCTTGAAGACGATGCCGCCGCCATTGACCGTAGTGTCATAGAAAGTGCCGTCGCTGGCCTGAATCAGTCCGGCTTGAGGATTCTTTCCGCCCTCGGCTCCGTCGAATTAGTGCAGCATAGTAAAGTTTCCGGTGGCACTGATCTTGAACACCGTTCCGGCCCCTTGGCTGCCGCCGTAAACCGTGGTGCCGTAGAAGTAGCCGTCGCTGCCCTGGACCAGCTTGCCGCGGGGCGTTCCTTCCGGCTTGCCCAGAGACTGAAGCACTTGATATTCGTAGGAGGCTAGGGCGCTGGTTGAACCCATCAGCCAAATCAAGCAGTTCAGCATGACGCCGATCTTCGCTCGGGAAAAAGGAATCGTATTCATAGGGGCCTGCTTTTTGATTATTCAGTTCGTGGCGTGACTGTCCAGGCCGAGGAACAAAATTCTCAGCCTGGACTTTCTTATCGCTTTCGCAGATTTAGAGCCACGCCTTTGCGGCATGGCAAGAAACCTTCGTCGACGGCGCTATTTTATTGGCTTGTCGTGAGGATAATTGTCTTTTCCCCGTTTGCACTCGAAGTTGGCCGAGTCATTGATGCCGGTGCTGTCCTTCCCGGTATAAACCGCGACGTCAGGGTAGGGACAGAGCGGCCGGGTTTGTGTCACTACCCCGCTCGTAGTCTTCTTTGCTGCCAGGATCGTCTCGGGCGCCACGCCGTTCTCGACCCAGTTGACGACATAACTGAACGGATCTTGCGGCACGGGCCCGGTATTGGTTCCCGTGTCTCCACAATGACCGACGCCGGGCGCCATGAACAAGCGGGCGAATTCCTGCGTATGCGTATAACCCCCGCCCAGTGTGTTGACGACTTCGTCGTAATAATCGATGGTGCCTTCGGGCATGATCAACTGATCGGCAAACCCGTGCCACAGGATCAGCTTGCCGCCGCGGTCGCGGAAGGCGGAGAGGTCCGGGTTATCCGTGGCTGTTCCTCCCGGAGCCATCTGGGTGATTGTGTCATCGATATAAGACTCGAAGTTGCTGTAGTCCAGCTCCGTCTTCCAGTCCCAGTTCGGGTCGAAATAGACCCAGTATTTCGGCTGCTGTGTCGCAACCGGAAATGGGTTTAGAGCTCCTGCCGGGGATAATGTCAAGGCTGACAAATCGGTGCCGCGAACTTCGCCGTACCACAAGCGCTTGTTCCCTTTCTCGTTGGTGGAGCCGTACCAGATCTTGTTGATCGCGTTAGCCTCGGTGGCGGTAAGGCAGTCTGTGCTGTTTGCCTTGCAGGTCTTGCTGACCAATTTCTGTGCGTCGTAGGTACATCCGCGTGGATCGGTGAGCACGCCGTCGACCACGCCGTCCTGATCGTCGCAGGCGGCCACGGCCTTGCTGGTGGCCAGGTCGAGCCTCGCCTTGGGTACCGCTCCTCCATTCTCCAGAAGGCTTACCATCGGCGGCCAGAGCATGGCGGCCTGAAAAACGTCAAAGTTAATTGCCGGGGCGCCAGCCAGAATGCCGTCATAATCCTCGGGATAGCGCTGCGCCATCGCGAGCCCCTGGCGGCCGCCGGTCGAACAGCCGTTGAAATAAGAACGGCTGGGTGATGTTCCGTAGAAAGCCTGGATCAGTTGTTTTCCGATGACGGACATCAGGTGCACGGACCGGTAAGCGAAATCAATCTGAACCGGAATGTTGGGGCCACCACCGGACGGAAGCATGCCAAAACTACCGCTAAGAAAAAAACCGGAATGTCCGGTATCGGTTGTTATGCCGACATATCCTGACGACATCGAGGTCGGAGGGGTGCTCGCCCCCCCATAGACACTGCCGCCCTCGGACTGCATGCGCCCATTCCATTTCTCTTTCGTCGGTAGGCTGACCCAAATGTTAATCCCTTGAGAAACGGAACTATTAGCCGGTTGAGGCGGCACGTGAACCTTGACCCGGCAATAATCAATATTATTGCTCGTCTGCGATGTCGCTTCCTCGATAGTAGCGGTGATCTGGGGGACATCATCCGTAACCGGATGCAGAGATGCGAAGGGCGTACTGCAATCTATAGCGTAGCCGACGGCCGTAAAGCCCAGTAGCGCCAACAGACTGAATGCTCTGGCGCAGTAACGCGCCCCTTTACCGAAGAGATTGGAATTCTCCGGTGGTATTTGGGTAAATCTCATAAAATTCTCCTACTGATTAAGTGATTTTCCGAATGAGTAGCACAATCAGCCACCCACTGAATGGTGCAACGTTAAGTCGCAAATATCATAGGCCTCCGCCTACCACAGGCGGCTTACGAAGGCGTCATAGACTCCGTAGCCGCTGGCTCCGCCATTGTTATCCCCCGGAACCAGATTGCTGGAATCGGACGAAAATGAGATGAAACGACCCGTATCGGAAATACGGGGACGTTGACTGCCGAAGTAGTAATAGTCTCCCGCCACAGGATCAATCGAGGCCAGTCTTGTTTCCCCGGTTTTCAGATCATGCACTACCACATTGGTCGTTATGTAGTAATAAGAATTAAGTTCTCCGCCATAGAAGGAGGTAAATGCGACATGACGGCCATTGCGGGAAATTGAAGGGTCGTAGCTTAAGCCTACCTGAACACCCGAACTATCAATGGAAGCGAGCTTCGTCTCACCGGTCTTACGGTCGTGTATGAAGATATCCGTCCCCGGATAGTCGTAACCTACAGAGTAAAAACCATTGTTGGTATCCCCTTCCACCAGATTGCAAGCATCGGATTCGAACGCTACGAAGCGGCCGTCGGCGGAAAGAGAAGGCGAACCACTATAAATAGAAAACCAAGCACCGGCACAATATTCCGAAGGATCATATCCGGAAATGCTGGCTTCTTCTCCAGAGCTGCTGATGGAAACTCGTTCGGTCACCCCCGTTTTCAGATCGCGAACGAAGACATCCATTAATCCGTTGGTGTCTCCATCCACCAGATTGCTGGCACCGGATGTAAACGTGACGAAACGGCCGTCGGCGGAAAGGACCCGTCTGCTGTCATATGAACCGCTACCATTGTTGCCTTCCACGCCGGCGCTGTCGACGGAAGCCCGCCGCGTTACGCCGGTTTTCAGGTCGCGCACGAACACGTCGCTGACACCGTTGGTATCGTCCGGCACCAGATTGGCAGCATTGGACGAAAACGCCACGAAACGGCCGTTCGCGGATAGGGAGAAGCCATAGTTTGCGGGGTAACCCTGCTCGTCCGAGCTATTGACGAAAATCCGCTGCGTCCGGGCCTTTTTCAGGTCGCGCACGAACACATCGGCAACGCCATTGGTGTCACCGGCGATCAGATTGCTGGCCTCGGATAAAAAAGTCACGAAGCGGCCGTTGTTCGATAAGGCGAGAACGGAACTGCCGCCCTTGCCCTCATTGCCGGCGTTGCCCAGCGAGACCCGCTGCGTCAAACCGGTTTTCAGGTCACGAAGAAAGACGTCCTGAACCCCATTGTTGTCTACGGAGACCAGGTTACTGGCGGACGAATCGAACGCCACGAAGCGTCCGTCGGCGGAAACGGGGCCGTCAACGCTTGACGCATTGCCTTCTTCGCCGGTGCTCGATATCGAGGTGCGGATCGTTAGCGGGGGGGGGGGCCGAAGTTGCCGCAAGGGGCGTCAGAGCGGAAAGCAAACCGCCGGCGACAGCCAAGGGAAAAAGTCTGCGGGAGAGAAAAATTGATTTGTTCATGCTTCACCGCCTTGGGTCTCATTGTTCGGTGGCCATGACGCTGGTCATAATCGGCAGCCCGGCTGTCCCATGGGGATCCGCGGCTTTCCGTCCCTACCTTGCGATAGGTTTGGCTTTGATAAATCTATATAAGTTTTTTACTCTATTCTAAATAACTTTTCAACTGAGCATTTTACTCATCTTTCAAATCGCTCGAACGAACGGCTGCGCAAACTCCTTCGCCTTATACTGATCAACCCGACCAACTGTCGGCTGAGAGATCGCTCTGTTCGGCTACCCATTCAAGAGAATTTACACACAAAGATCATGCCAATAATTCAATAAGAAGAAGTAGTTAGTTTTATCAGCTATTTGATTGGAGTTATCGGCAAATCTCTTTTGCAAAAGGCGACATCTGAGACACTATTATGTCTCATAATTGTCTCGAAGTTGTCTCAAGAGACAGATGTGAGACGGTTTTTGGACGGGATAGAAGTTGGTCTGGATCTTTACTTTCTCCAGCTTTTCACTTGCGGGCTCGAGTTCGTCCGGCAAAACACGACGCCGGATTCAGGCTTATCCATTCGTACTGACAGGTGACCGTCACGATCCCGAATTGAAGCGAGTAAAAAATAAGCGCGCCATTGCTGCCGCCTGAACTTGCGCAGAAGGCGAACCGGGGATAATGAAATACTTCCGGCACGTTATCGTCCGGACGAATTCATTATCTTGGCCGAATCTGAAGAAAATCCTGATCGCAGGAGAAGCGGAATCCCAGGTCCGCGCAGATAAAATAATTTCGCACATAGTCCTCGAGATCCCGGCGCGCGGGCGGATGATCCATCGGCAGCAGATTGAGCATGAACTCGGCAATGGTGTAGGCGGAGTTAAAATCGGTGGTGTTGACGTGAGCGGGCACGGTCTCGATGGCGACCTCGTAACGATCGCCCTGTTTGTCCCGAAAGGCCCGGGCCAGAGCAGGCAAATCGAAACTTCGTTCCAGGAAATGCCGCATCATCCGCATGCACTGCGTGTCGTGGTGCTGCAAAACGACTATCAGTATGCCGTCGGACGACAGCATCGAGGCGAGTTTTTCCAGGGTCGGCATCCAGTCCGAACTATCCAGGTAGTAGAGCACGTGGGAACAGAGTACGAAATCGCCCGAGTCCGCGATGGCCGCTTCCATGATCCCTTCGGAGAACACTTCAGCCAAAGGGCAATTGTTCTTAAGTTCCGCCCGTAACGAGTCATTCGGCTCAAGCGCAATCGTTTGATCGAACGCATCGGTAAACCACGAGGTAACCAGTCCGTTGCCGGCGCCGACGTCTATGAAAACCTGCCGTGACGGCAGCGTTTCCACGAAGCCGTTGAGCCATTGATGAGCCTTGGCTTTCTGATCGGTGTGATTGAGAAAGGTTTGGAAGGCGTGATAATACTCGCTCGACTGCGAGCCGTAGACGTTAATGGGTTGCGGCGTATTCATAGTCGTCACTCCTCGAATCCGGTTTCAGGTTACGGGGTTAACTGCGGCCAATCCTCATTGTACCGCTACGATCCAATGTGAGATAGCCTTTAATTGCCGCGTTCAAAGTTTTGCATGCCGGGTGTCGGTTCGGTCTCATCAGCCCTATCGTATTTTATGTTCAGTACCGAACAGATCGTCCGACTGCCTCTCTTTATGATGATTTATGCCGATTTTGTGGATCAGGCAGTTAATGCCGAAGAAATCGTCTACAGGACGATTCGCCCATATAACCAAGCAGCGCAAGTTCCGCTAGCAAACGAATATCCGATTTTTTCAAGCGTTCGGAAGGGTGGGGCTTTGATGTATCCGGGGTCTGGCGCATACGGCGGTCGCTGAAGAAAGCACCTGTTTCGTGGTTCGGATCTTTTCCCGGCCGCTTTCCAATAACAATTCCATGACTACTCAGAGGAGGTTGGTAATGGCATTCAATATCTATGAACATCGGGGACGCCCGATCGACAAACAATTTCTGACCTGGAAGGAGATGGTTCAGGTTCCCATCAGCAAACTGGACGACGATGCATTTACCCGGGTCAGGATTATTCTGATGAACGGAATCGAGCTGGAATCGATTCAATTTTCCAGAGCCTGCGCCCGGATGAACAGGAATCTGCAACTGCCTCTGGCCCAGCTTCGCCGGATCGACCAGCAGCAGGCGACTCTGGTCAACTGGATGATCGGCGCCGACCATTCTCCTTTGGAAACCACGATCGGCTACGAGCAGGTCGCCATCGAGGTGACCGCCGCTGTCGCGCAAACCGAACCCGATCCTTATCTTGCCCAGGTCTACCGCTTCGGCCTGCTGGAAGATTTCGACCATATGTACCGCTATTCGGCGTTGCTGGATCGCCTGGAAGGCAAGGATTCGAACAACATTCTGCAAAGTTACACCGACGTGCTGCCGGGCCGGCCCACGATCTACGAGCATCGGGCGCCCGAGGACGATTTGCGGGAGCCGTACGACCGCAGCCAGGCCGCGCCGTTGACCAAAATGCATGCGTTGACGATCATGTCCGGAGAGCAGCAAACCTGGAATTACTATATGAACATCGGGCCGCTCTTCAGCGATCCTCTGGCCCGGCAGCTCTACGCGGAAATCGCTCATATCGAAGAGCAGCACGTGACTCAATACCAGGCCATCATCGATCCCGAGGAAACCTGGCTCGAAAAGTGGCTGCTGCACAAAGCCAACGAAGTTTATAACTACTACGGCTGCGCCGAACAGGAAAGCAATTCGCGCATCAAGTCCATCTGGGAGCGCTTCCTGGATTACGAACTCGGCCAGTTCCATGTGGTCCGCGATCTTTTCGAACAATATGAAAACCGCGATGCGCAAAGCGTAGTGCCCGCCGAATTGCCCGAACCGATCGCTTACGAGAGCCAGCGCGACTTCGTCCGCGAGGTGCTGCGCGCCGAAGTCGACCTGAGGGCCAAAGGCACCGCCTTTGTCGGCCTGAGTGAGGAAAGCGAAGCGTCGAAAATGTACCGGCAGCGTTTGCATGCCGACGGCGTTCCATCGGAAATCGTGGCTTTGGATTATGTGTGGCAACCGGGCGGAGAGATCAACAAGCTTCTAAGCCCGATGCCCGCAAGTCAACTTCAACACTGAGGAGGCCATTATGAAAGATTCTGCCGAATTCGGTTTAAATAAAACCCCGACCCAGCTTCATCCTGTGATGACCCAATCGATGATGGAAGGCTATGAGGAATTTCCTCCGCACGCCGAAGACACGTCGATGGATGCCTTCACGATGCGGAAAAGCTATATAGAAAACAACGAGCCGTTGGGCGCGGTGCCGGTTCCGAGTACCCTTAAAGGCGCGCTCAGCGCCGGCGCTCAGGCGCTCCAGGGCAACAGTCCTTCCGTTTTGATCGATAAACTGGGTCAGCGGCTGGCGTTCGAACGCAGCGGCGTCCGGCTGTACGATGCGCTCATCACCAAATGCCAATCCGCCGAGCCGGCGCTGGACATCTCCACCCTTGTAGAATTCCGTAACGACGAAGCCGAGCATTTTGCCCTGGTCAAGGATTGCATCGTTTCCCTCGGCGGCGATCCGACTGCGCAAACGCCTTGCGCCGATTCGTCCGGCGTAGCGGCCATGGGCCTCATGCAGCTCCTCAACGATCCGCGCAGTTCGATTCCGCAATGCGTGGAGGCCGTCCTGATGGCGGAGCTGGCCGATTCGGCCGCCTGGGAACTGCTGGTCGAACTGGCGAACGAGGCGGGGCTCACCGATTATGTCGACAAGTTTCAGCAGGCCGGCCTGACCGAAGATCATCACATGCAAACGATCAAGGACTGGTTGCAGCGCCTGACGATGGACAATGAAGTGAAATCGGTGAGCTGACGCATTGCCGGTTCGATCGATTGCAAACGGGACAGCCGGTAGCCTCTGATGCAATGCAGTGGAATCCGGGATCATCGAAGCCCCGATGACCCCGGATTCCGTATAACTCCATCCGGGCTCCCGGCTTTGAATAAGAGCAATCGAGAGGGATTCATTAAACAATAACTTTTAAGAAATGGTACGGTGACTGATCGGAGCGGCCCGGTTCGACGGGTCAGTCGACTTCACAATTTGTAAAGCCCGCTTTGCGATTCCTTTCCATACAGAAGTCAAAAAACCGTTTCAACAGCGCATTGGCGGCCTCGGTATGACCGATTGCGGCTGTTAACGCTTCGGTGCTTCCACCGTGCGGCAGCGCGCCGGCGTATTCGCCGAGATAAGAGTGCATGATTTTCGCCGTGAATTCGGGATGAAACTGGACGCCCCAGGCGCTCTCGCCCAGACGAAATGCGTGGTGGTTTTCAAACGGGTTGCCTGCCAGCCGCAGCGCCTTTTCAGGCAGCCGGATCACCGTTTGCGCATGGGTGACGTGAGCGGTAAACGTCCGGGGCAGGCTGCCCAACAGGGCATCTTCTCTGCCTGCGGGAGTCAACCGGATCTCGACGGTGCCGATTTCGCGCCCCCCGGGATGATAATCCACTTGCCCTCCCATCGCCTGAGCCAACAGTTGATGGCCGAAACACACGCCCAGCAACGGCAGGTCTTCCTGCACGGCCTGCACGATCCATGCGGACAAAGCCTGCATCCAGTCCGTCCGGTCGGTGACCATCGCCGGCGATCCGGTGATGATCACGCCCGACAAATCTTCTACGGCAGGTAAAACCTCGCCCGCCATCGCGTCGATTACCGGAACTTCAGCAGGGCTCAAGCCGCAACCTTCCATCATCCAGTCTTCGAAATCGCCGAAGCGTTGCCGTATGGCGGGAAAGGTCGAGCCTGTTTTGACGATGACAAATGGTTTCATAGTAAAGTGATGCCATGGAGTGAATTTCAATGCGCTTGGACAGCGAACGGCTTAATCCATTTCATCTTATAATGATCCCTGGCGAGTCAAGCAAGCCTTCCCATCAAAATTCCCGGGTTTCTGCATGATCTTTTCGAAAATAATTATTCCGGTTCTGCTATGGGCCTTCATGGGCGGAACGGCCGCCGGTCAAGCCGCCGAACCTCAATCGGCGCCGCCGGAGACCGTGGACTCTTCCGCGGCCGTTGAGGCTTCTCCGGACATCGAAGTTTTCGTGCGCGAAGGCTGTCCGCATTGCGCCAGGGCGAAGGAATTTCTGTCTGCGCTGGTCCTCCGGCAACCGGACGTGCGCCTGTCGATACGCGATGTCGGCCGGGATTTCCTGGCGTTTGAGCGATTGCGGCAATTGTCTCTCGCTCAAGGTCTGACCCGATTGAGCGTGCCCGCGTTTTATATCAACGGCCGTCTGATCGTCGGCTTTTCCGAAGAGGCCCATACCGGAAGCCGGCTTCTGGCCGAGCTAAATCAGGCAAAATCTTTCCCGGACAGTTGCCCCGAAGGCGAGCCTCGTTCATGCGAAAGGGCGTCCTCGGCGCCTTCCGAGCCCGAAAGATTCGAAGTCACGCTGTTCGGCCGCAGCGTATCGCTCGACCGGGTGGGCTTGCCCATGTTTACACTGGCCCTCGGCTTGCTCGACGGCTTCAACCCGTGTTCGATGTGGGTGTTGATTCTGATGATTTCATTGCTGGCGCCGATGCAGAACCGCCGGCGCATGGCCGCGGTCGCCGGCACCTTTATCGCAGTGGAAGGACTGGCCTATTTCCTGTTCATGGCGGCCTGGCTCAATCTTTTTTTGATCGTCGGCCTTTCGCGGCTTTCGGAAATCATTATCGCCGTCCTGGCAATCGCCGCAGGCGCGATTCACGTCAAGGATTTTGCAGCCTACGGGCGCGGTCTTTCGTTGTCGATACCGGACCGGTCGAAGCCCGGCCTCTACGCGCAGATGCGCCGGATTCTTCAGTCCGAGAACCTGACCGGGGCGATGATCGGAGCGGTGGTGTTGGCCGTTCTGGTTCAGATCGTCGAATTTCTCTGCACTTCCGGTTTTCCGGCACTGTACACCCGCATCCTGACCTTGCGGGAGCCCGGCGGTTTCGGCTATTACGGTTACCTGTTGCTGTACAACGCGGCCTATATGTTCGACGATCTCATCGTACTCGGCATCGGCATCGTCACTCTCAGCCAGAAGCGGCTTCAGGAACACGAAGGGCGTTGGCTCAAGCTGATCAGCGGCGCGGTCATGATCGGTTTGGGCCTTTATTTGTTGGCCATGCCGTTTCTGGGCTGAACGCTCTTCAATTTGCGGCAAAACCCGAAGCGGCGCTATTGATCGAATCATTTTTTTAATTCAATATGGCCGGCTTCGATCATCGGGGATCACTCAAGCTATATTACCCGGCACCGAAGGATAGCATTCCGGAAAGGTGGCGGTTCAATCACAGCAAAGGAAATTATGAAAAACAGTCGAGATATCATTGCGTCAAGCCCGATTCGCTTCGGCACCAGCGGCGCGCGGGGTCTGGCGGCCGATTTCAATGGCGAAGCGTGTTTCGCCTATACGCTGGCCTTTTTGCACAGTATCGGGGCGCCTTTCGGTTCGCGCGTCGCCTTGGGCATGGATTTGCGTCCGAGTAGTCCCGCCATGGCGGGCGCTTGCATAGAGGCTATAAGGCATGCGGGTCTGGCCGCCGACTTTTGCGGCATTCTGCCGACGCCGGCCCTGGCTTTTTACGCGCAGGAACAGCATATTCCGGCCTTGATGATCACCGGCAGCCACATTCCTTTCGACCGCAACGGCATCAAGTTTTATCGCCCCGACGGAGAGATTTCCAAGCAGGATGAAACGGCCATCGGCGAAGCGGACGTCATGCTGCCCCAGGTTTTATCCGTTGCCGCGCTTCCGGAAACCCACCCGGCGGCGTATCGAGGCTATATCGGCCGTTATCTGCAATTTTTCGCGCCGAAGCCACTGACCGGTTTGCGTCTGGGATTGTACGAACATTCGGGCGTCGCGCGGGATCTGTTGCGTGAACTTCTGGAGGCGCTGGGGGCCGAGGTGATTCCCATCGAAAGGACCGATCAATTTGTGCCGATCGATACCGAGGCGGTCAGCCAGGAAGATGCCGAGAAAGCCAGGCGATGGGCCGAAATCTATCGTTTTGATGCGATCTTGTCCACCGACGGCGACGCCGACCGTCCGTTGCTCGGGGATGAAAGCGGCCAGTGGCTGAGAGGCGACATCGTCGACATCCTGTGCGCGCAATATCTGGGCGCCGAGGCGGTGGCGACGCCGGTCAACAGCAATTCGGCCGTGGAAAAATGCGGAGATTTCATCGTCAAACGCACCCGAATCGGCTCGCCGTACGTCATTGAGGGCATGCAGGAACTGATCGGGCAAGGACACACGTCCGTAGTCGGCTTCGAGGCGAACGGCGGTTTTCTGGTGGCCACCGAACTGGAAAAACAAGGTCGCCGACTGAAACCGCTGCCGACCCGGGATGCGGTCCTGCCGATGTTGTCCTTGCTGGCGATGGCCAGGGAGCGCGGCGTCCGACTGTCCGAATTGCCGAAGAGCCTGCCGGCCTGCTATACCGCCAGCGACCGCCTGCCTTCCTTCGCCCCGGAAAAAAGCCGCCGTCTTTTACAGGCACTGACGGCATCGGAAAACGCTGTACGACAGCTCCTCGGCGACGTCTGCGGGAAAGCGGCCGGTTCCGATCTGACCGACGGCGTGCGGCTGTTCTTCGAGAACGGGGAGATCGTTCATCTTCGCGCCTCCGGCAATGCGCCGGAGCTGCGCTGTTATGCGGAAGCGGCAACGCAAACGCGCGCCGAATCGCTGGTGCGGGTCTGTTTGGGGCGCATAGCGGCCAATGAAAGCGTCGGGTTACCGTTGTAATTAACAGACAATGACAACGAAGAATTGACGGAGGCGATACCGTCAGGAAATTAAAATGATTTCCAGCCGTAAGCCGCTATTATGTAGAAATTCTTACGGTCTCAGGAATTGATCTTAATCGAATTTCGTGTTATTTGTTTTCATTAGGTTGCTAAAAACAAAGCTGAATTTTCCATTATTTGAAAAATTTGAAAGAAAAAGCACGGCAACCTAATCCACCTTAAACAATGCTGTAATTTTGTTTAATTGTTTTTATTAACCTGAAAGCCCGGCAATGGGTAGATCTTGGTTCTAGTCCCTAGACAGCTCTTGATTATCGGGACAATCAATTTCCTACTTTTTTACCCTGTATTAACAATAAAGAGAATAATGAGGCTTAATTATGACAAAAACATTCACTATTTTGGCCGTATCCAGTTTGACGATGGCATTAACGGCATGCGCAACCCCTTACCCGGTTGGCGGGATATGGACAAACGTTGCCTTGCCTGTTACGGCAACTGCATCCGGGGAAGCTTCAAAAACCGGAGAAGCTACATGTAAAAGTTATGTCGCTATGTTCTCTACCGGAGATTGCAGCATCGATACGGCAAAAAGAAACGGGGGCATTACAAAAGTCGATCATATCGATTGGCAAGCGAAAAATTTCTTGGGATTAGTCGGAACCTATAAGGTAATAGTTCACGGCGAATAATAATCGCGCTGTTTTTTGTCGATTGGCTAAGCATTATTTTCTGGCCTCTGCCGAAGCACGAATTACTAAAGCGCAATTTCTTTATTAGGCATAGACGATTGGTACTGCATACAGAGACAACAGCCCAGGAAAAATGGCGAAGATAAACCCAATGCAGTAATCGATAATAAAGGGGCCTTCATCGGCCCTTTTATTTTTTTATATGTTCCAAGCCGACTCGACGCCGGGCTCCTCTAATCGCTGATACGCAGTTTTTCCAAAGGAATATGATTTGCTCAGCCGCAGCGCCTGCAACAGTCGTCATTGGGGAGCATCCGAGATGCCAGGTAATGGCCCCAGTATTATTTTTTCTTTCATCCCGCCACTCGTCTGCCCGGCTTGATCAGCCGACAAATGAATACGTCCCAAAGTCTCCGGGCTGAAGACATAAAATTCATCCATTAAAATGAATTTACAAACAAACCCAACCGAAATCCAAAATTCGCAGTATGGCGTGCGTCAATTTGAGTCTCTGGCTTAAATCTTTATAGCCCGCTGGAATTATCAAGCTTCTTAAAACCCTTTGACCCTGTCCGATCGCTTTCAACCCTAAATGTGCTACAATTTATATTAATGTAGCACGTGCTTTGTTGACTGTTATGCGATACTTGAATATTAGAGAAATGCGCGGCCTCCTAGGAAAACTCGATGAACTTGTCGAAGAACAACAGGAGCTCATTATTACGCGCAACAAAAAAGAAATTGCCAGAGTTCTGCCGGTTCAAGTCAAGAGAAAACGTCCCACCCATGCCCAACTAAGACAGTTGACGCAACGCAGCGAAGTTTCATCCGCCGAATTGATTCGCCAGGATCGCGATGAGCGGTAACGGCGTGGTTTATCTCGATACCAGCGCGCTGGCCAAATGGTATCTCTCCGAACCCAATTCAGAAGAGGTCAGCGCTTATGTTATCGGGCTGGACGTCGCCGTCGTCAGCACTCTCACGAAGACCGAGATGCGGTGTTTACTGGCCAGACGCAAACGCATGCAGGAATTCGATGCGAATGTGGAAGCGCAAATCTATGCCACTTTCCTCGACGACATTGCCCAGGGTCATCTGGCTGCTCTGAAAGTCGAAGACAAACACCTGGAGAGCGCGGCCCATCTGATCGCAATGCTGCCGGATCATGCCTTGCGCACTCTGGATGCGCTGCATCTGGCCATTGCCCAACATCACGGACTGGACCGCATCGCCACGGCCGACGCCTTGTTTGCGAAAGCGGCTGAAGCATCGGGATTTGCCGTGGATTTTTTTGGTTGATGTTCGGGCTAGCTTATATTTGTTCTTGTAATTACTGAAAATAAGGGAGTATAAAATGCCCGTAATTTCGTACTTTTTTGGCATCTATATACGCATGTACCACGACGATCATCACCCTCCGCACTTTCATGTGGAATATCAGGGGCACGAAGCATTGATGTCGATCGAAAGCGGCGAAATTTTAGCGGGCTCACTACCGAGTAAAGCAATAAAACTGGTGCGGGAATGGACAAAAGAGCATCAGCAAGAATTGTTGACCAACTGGCAGTACGCTATCGAACTGAAACCGCTGCAACGTATAGCAGGAGCCGACAATGATTAAAATCATTCGAGCAGAGCACATCCACCAAAAAGTATTACGTCTGTATTTTTCCGATCACTCATGGGGAGATTACGATTTACAATCTTTGATCGATCGACAAACCGAATTGACGCTTCCGTTAAATGACGAGGCGTACTTTCAGCAATTTTTTTTGGAATTAGGCGCATTGTGCTGGCCTAACGGCCTGGAATTAAGCCCCGGCAGCATTCATAAAAAGCTGGAAGAGCGCCAACAATTGCATAGTGAGACGAAAACGGCATGACAAACACGACAACTATCCGACAATCATCGTTACGATGAAACTGAGCGTAGAATAGTTTTTGTTATTTCAAACACTCTTTATATTTAAATTCAAGATACCGATTTTGAACATGGTGGATTGCTGAAGCGAATCCGCCTTATGGGTTATAACGAAGAGTAACATCAGAGGAAAGATACTTGAAACAGCCTTGGGATTGGATTGAAGACGACTTGTTAAAGCTCATTAATTTGGGAGTGAAGGAAAGCATTGAGTTGGATTACAAAGCATGTGACGCACTTGCTCAAACGGATGGTAAAAAGAATGAAATTAGCTCGATAGGTTGGGCTGACGTCAGGAAGCCCAACATTTCTGAACATTTACATATGTTGAATTTTGCTTTTTATGAAACGCCAACAAACGCTTGATATTCTTGCCAGACTCAAACCTGAATTGGTTAAACGCTTTGGGGTAACCCGTCTGGCATTATTCGGCTCCACGGTTCGTGATGAGGCCAAGAAATCGAGCGATATCGACATCCTTGTGGCTTTTGACGGCCCTGCCACATCCGAAAAATATTTTGGCGTGCAATTTTTATTGGAAGATGAGTTGGGACATCCTGTCGATTTGGTGACCGAAAAGGCGATGCGCGCCGAATTGCGTCCTTTTATAGAACGCGAGGCTATTAATGTCTGAGCGGGAATGGCGTTTTTATCTGGACGACATGATTCGCTTTGCGGAAAATGTGTTGGCTTATTGCGAGGATTTAGATCAGGCAACATTTGAAGCCACGGGCTTGAATTATGATGCAACGCTTCGCAATCTGGAATTGATCGGTGAAGCCGCAACCCATATCCCTTCCGAAATTCGGGAAGCTTATCAGTCAATTCCATGGCGTCAGATCATCGCGACACGAAATCGGCTGATTCATGGTTATTTGGGCATAGATAACGATACCTTATGGAGCATTATTAGGGATGATATTCCCAGGCTTATCATGGAATTAGAGCACATACACAAGTAGCGGATTGGAGATAAGATGTTTGCCCTGCCAAAACGTTAAGGTCGGGGCTGCAAGCCCCGACCCGCATCAGAAGCTCCCTTTAGAAATACCTCGCCATCAGCCCATACCCCGCATTCGCTTCCGGAATCGGTATCTTTACCTCATATCCTGCCCCCGGCGCTTCTTGCATTTCCTGCCCGTGCAGGTCCTCCATGCGCTCGACGACGATGTCGCGGTTGCCTTCGGGCAAAATCAGCTCGACCCTATCGCCGACCGCGAACTTGTTCTTGACTTCGATTTCGGCGAGGCCGGTCGCGCTGTCGTAATTCCGGATTTCGCCGCAGAACTGCTGCTGATGGCTTTTCGAATAGCCGGTGAGGTAGTTCTGGTAGTCCTGAGTGTGATGGCGCTGGTAGAAACCGTCGGTATAGCCTCGGTTGGCGAGGTTCTCGAGCACGCCCAGCAGTTCCGGATTGAACGGGCGGCTCGCCAGCGCGTCGTCGATCGCCTGGCGGTAGGTTTGCGCGGTGCGCGCCACGTAATAGTGCGACTTGGTGCGGCCTTCGATTTTCAGGCTGTCGACGCCGATCTCGACCAGGCGTTGTACGTGCTCGATCGCGCGGAGATCCTTCGAGTTCATGATGTAGGTGCCGTGCTCGTCCTCCATCACCGGCATCAGCTCGCCGGGACGGTTTTCTTCCTGCAGGAAATAGATGTTGTCGGCCAGGGGATGGCGGTCATTGCCGCCGCAGCCGCCCTGGCTCAAATCGCTCATCGACAGCGGACCGCCGGACAGGACGTAGTCGCCCTCGGCGTTTTCCTGCGCCGGCATCGTGTCGTATTTCCATCGGCAGGAATTCGAGCAGGTGCCCTGGTTCGGATCGCGGCGGTTGAAATAGCCGGACAGGAGGCAGCGGCCGGAATAGGCGATGCAGAGCGCGCCGTGCACGAAGACTTCCAGTTCCATGTCCGGGCATTGCTGGCGGATTTCGGCGATTTCGTCCAGCGACAGTTCGCGCGACAGGATGATCCGCTCGACTCCGACGCTCTGCCAGAACTTGACCGTCGCGTAATTGACCGTATTGGCCTGCACCGACAAATGCACCGGCATCTCCGGCCAGGTTTCGCGCACCATCATGATCAGACCGGGGTCGGCCATGATCAAGGCGTCGGGCTTCATCGCGACGACCGGCTCCATGTCCCGGAGAAAAGTCTTGACCTTGGCGTTGTGCGGAATTACGTTCGTCGCTAGAAAAAATTTCTTGCCGAGCCGGTGCGCCTCGGCGATGCCGATGCCGAGATTTTCGGCGAGAAAGTCGTTGTTGCGTACCCGAAGGCTGTAGCGCGGCTGCCCGGCGTAGACCGCGTCGGCGCCGAACGCGAACGCGTAGCGCATGTTTTTCAGGGTGCCGGCGGGAGAGAGAAGTTCGATTTTTTTCATGGAGTTAAAACACGGTTTGGCAATCCGCTATTTTAACCGATTAGCGGTTTTTGAATCTGGGTAATTGCAGGAAAATAGCCTTGTTCAGGCGGCACCGCCCAGAATTGATCCAGGGCCGCCGGATGCATACGTCGACAAGACGGATTCGCCACTAAAAATTCTTGTGTTTATCATGGCTTGAGAGTCTAATTTAGCCGTAATTCGGGGCAAGATTTCCGGCTCATGGCTGAACACTATCGGAGGCGATTATTTATGCGTACCACCCATTCATTTCAATGGCTGACCGTTTCAATGCTCCTGTGGCTGACGGGATGCGCCCATACCGACGTGAAGACGTCGAACGAACTTGCGAGTTCCGGGCTGCCCAGGCCGCAACAGGTGCTGATATATAACTTTGCGGTGACTCCTGAAGACGTTAAACAAAATTCGAGCATTTTTGCGAGATTGGGCAGGAACCTGGGCGATTCCAACCGGACCGAGGAGCAAATTCAGGTAGGGCGCGAGGTGGCGGATGCCCTGGCGACCGAATTGACGCAAAAAATTGCCAACATGGGCCTGACCGCCACGCGTGCGATCGACAATGTGCCGGTGGCTCCCGGCTCGATCTTGATTACCGGCCGTTTCGTCAACATCGACGAAGGCAACCGTCTTCGCCGCAACCTGATCGGATTCGGATTGGGCGAGTCCTCGGTGGATGCGGAGGTTCGGGTGCTGGCTCCGGGGCCGTCGGGTTATACCGAGCTGGAGGTGTTTGAAGCCCACGCCGACAGCGGCAACATGCCGGGCGCCGCCGTTATGGGGCCCGCGGGAGCGGCGGCCGGAGCCGGCACGGCAGCGGTTCTGGCCACCAACGCGGCCATTGGCGGCGTCAAATCCTACAAATCGGCTTCCGCGCAGCAGGCCAAAAAAATCGCCGACAAGATTTCCGAACAACTGACCCAATATTTTGTCCGGCAAGGCTGGATCAGTCCGGACATGGCGCAATGAACGTCGACTACCTCGACTAACTTGAGGCAACGGAAGGGCGGCCCACAGCAAAACACTATAACGCAATCCTTTTCCACGATTTTTCAAGCAGAAGATGACCATGCATTTCAGTTCAGAACGCTTTACCAATCCGTTTTTCAATGCCGTGATTCTGGCGCTGCCGATTCTTGTCGGCGGTTGTTCCTTCTCGGACAGTTCAAGAAGCATTTCCGACAGTATCGAGAGTTCGTCGGATTCTTCCGGCTCCATCAGCGACTCTTCAGAATCGAATAAGGAAAAAAAATACGAGAATGAAGTCTCCGACTACACGATGGCCTACGTCAAGTCCTCCAAAGAGGCCGACTACGCCGCGTATCAAAAAGGCTTGAGCGACATCGCCGCCAAGCGAGGCATCGTCAACTGGGATCAGGAGCCCAAGACCTACATAGCGATCGGCAAGGGCCTGAAGAAAGCAGGAATCGAAGGCGTCGCGTACGAAACCTATAAAAGAAATTTTGCCGGCTCCGACGAGGCGAAGATGCAGAACATCCAGAAAGGTTACGAATCGGAAAAATAGCTTTTATCGTAGAATTCTCAAGGCCGTTCGTTCCGATCATGATGGGCTCGAAACGGCTCGTTTTCGCCGCCGCCGCGATCGCGGCGGCGGCCTTGACGCTGGCGTCCTCGAATGCCTCGTCCGCCTCGTTCAATTACCTTTACATCGAAGCCAGCGAGGGCAATTCGAGCGGCGGTCATGCCGCAGTCCAGTTCGATGACGAGATTTATCACTTTCAGCACGTCGATTCCGGCCTGATTCGCCTGTTCCGGCAGGAAGAAAAGGAGTTCCATTTTATCTACCGGTATTTGCAGAACCGGCCTATGCATCTTGGTCGCATCGAAGTCGGTGACGATACGCTGGCGTTGCTGAAAGATCAGTTCAAACAGCGTTTTTTAGCGGAGGAAGGGCAGTTCAAACTGCTCGGCGATTTGCGCCGGGATCGCCTCTTGCTCCGGCATTTATTGCAACAATCCACCGGCGGCCGGGATCTCGCCGACCCCGAGGCCGCTTCGGTCTTGCGCTTGAAAGGCGTCGGCCTTTTCCATCCCGATCCGAGCCGGCAGGCCCCGCCGCCAAGCCACGAGGATGACCGGGAACAGTCGTTTATTATTCGCAACCTGCGCGAAAACATCGAGCGGCGCTACGGGCGCGGTTTTTTGCAGCGAAAGCGCAAACAACTGGAAGAAAGCATCGAGGCATTGACGCCTGTCGATTGGTCTGCCATCCATGCGGATCCGGACCTCGCCCGATTTCCGGCGTCTGTTTATTCCTTTTCCGACCGTTACTCGGATTATCTGACGGCCTGGCATGCAGTCAAGGTCCTGGCCGAGGCAACGCCGCTGCGGCCCGACGTGCTCGTGCAGACCGACCGGCAACCTTTCAAAATTTCCGAAGAGGAGAGGCGAGGGTTGCTGGCCCTGCAGCAGGATCTGTCTCATGCCCTGATTGAAGCGTTCGCAGCTTCCCGGCCGGACTGGGGCTATGCAGTTCTGATCAACCTGGCCCGCACGCTGGCGATCGCCGCCACGCTCCGGTCCGGCTATTGGGCCTTTGTCGACGATTTTGCCGAAGACAGCGAATGGCTGAAGCCGGCCCAATACCTTCCACACCGGGCTCGGTTAAGGACGTTGCTCAACGACGCCGGCGCATCTCTGGCTCGGCTCCGGCGCTCGGCCGCATCCCGTCAACGCCTGACCGAGGCCGACTACAGCCGGATCGAGATGGCCGCCAACCGCTCTCTCGAATTGTTAAAGAGCGAACAGCGCGTTGCATTCCGCTTTAACGGCGAAAAAGCGCTGCCGTCGAAAAGTCTCGGTTTTCCGGCCGGACCGCTGCCGAAATTGGCCCGCGCCCGGCTGTCGTCCGAGCTGGTCTCTTTGAACAACGTGGAAGAGGCGTTCGGGAAAACCTTGAACCGACACTACCGCTACGATCTGATCCAGCGTAATTGCGTCACCGAACTGTTCGGAACGATTCATCGGGCCTTGTTGACGTCTTACCGTTCGGACGAGCCGCTGACGGATCCGGAATCGTTCATCAAGCGGGAATCGGAAAAACGCCTCGGAGGCTACGTCGACGTTGCCGTGAACTTCATTCCCTTCGTGTCCTACCGCTCGGTCCGGAATCGTTATCGGGTGATACAGAATCTGGATCTTGACTCTTACCGGAGACTCGAACTGGCCAAGTTGATAAACCGGGATGACGGCCTGTTGACCGCTTTCCGGGAAAGCAGCATCCTGAGCAGCCGTTTATACCAATACAATCCGGACGATGCGTGGTTCGTGTTTTTTACCGACGATCAAACGCTGCTTCGTCCGCTGTTCGGCCTTGCCAATACCGCGGCCGGGATCGCTCAAGGGATTGCCGGGCTGTTCAGTTGGCCGGCCGATTCGGGAAAAAATCTGAAATCGGGCGCCACCGGCGTTTTAATGAGTGTGCCCGAGCTCTTTTTTTTCAATATGCGCAAGGGCAGCTACAAGTATCTGTCCTTTTCCCGAACGGCGCATACGGAGTCCTATAAAGCGTCGTCACAAAATCGAAACCCATAAAGAACGGCAGCCGGAAATGAAGCCCTTCGTACAGAAGGGCGGTACCGCGCCGACGCCCGGCTGGCCAGATGGCATTATTTTGAAATGGTAATGCTCGGAATCGCGTTGCCTCTAGGCAATTCGGACATCGTCATTTGAAAAATCTGCCACAACACACGAAATGCTTTTTTGTTCCAATTGTAATCCCGGTCCTCTTTAATGGAATAGTATTTACCTTGGTATTTGACGTTGAAATCCGATTCAGCCGGCAACGCGTCGGATTCCATGATGGCCAGGGTAAAAGTAGGGTTCTCGGAAACAAAAGGGGTACGCGGATCTTTTTGTATATCGTATTCCGGCTCAGTACCCAACGTCCGGCCGATAAAATAGAGAATATTGCTGAAACTTCTCAGCCTGAATCGGCCATGCAGCGGAAATTCGCCTCCCCGATAGCCTTTACGAATGTCTACAATCACGTCATTCACGGCGCTATTTTCGCTCTCTTCGAGGAGTCTGCTTCGTTCTTGTTCCGATAACAGTTTAAGATCGTAATTGGTAATCACCATCCGGCCTTCCTTGCGTTTGTCGAGATGATAAACTCCTTTTCGAGAATCAAGCGTGATATTGAATTCTTTTTCTAATTCTTGAAATTCTTTCGGGTTCATTTGGCTGATCGGCAATTGCCAATGCTTTACGACCGTCAGCGGTTCGAAATAGAGTTCGTCCTGATCCTGTATCGAAGAAAGGTGAAGAACAATCCGGCGAAACAGAGCATAGTCCGTCCTATCTCGAGGACGATTGTGATAGACTTCCTCGGGTTTGCCGTCCATGGCCCGATATTCCAGTACCACCAATCTCAATAACAAATCTATATCGACGTTTTGTCTCAGCAATAAAGCCAGTTTATCTTCGCTGATGGGCGCCAGCATCCGCTTTGTAAATTCTTCGCCTTGCATCGGCACAATACTAATGGTCGGATTTTCCGCGGCGGCTACCCCGAAGGTTGGAACGAGCGTTGAGCCGCTACTGCCGGTAAGCGCCGGCGAAACGCCGAGATTGGCTTGAAAATTTAAAGTGGCGGCAATGTTCGATATCCCCGAGAAGTGAATGGGATCATCATTTTTAGCTCTCGCAATATTCAAAAGCAATTGTTTGGAAATATCGTTTTGAGTGGCTTCGTTATATGCGAGGGATAAACTGTCCAGAGCAGCGGGTGAAAGGCAGCCGTCTAAAAACAACGTCAGGCAGACAACAGTGACTCGAACCATTGAATTGAGAATAATGTTTATTAGTTATGTAAGGCTCTAATAAAAACAGGCGCGCCGATAAGTAGACAAACTATATCAACCTATTGCTGCCGCTGTAAATTGAAGGGCATGACCGCGACCGACGCATTCTGATTGAATAGCTTATTCGGCAGAAGCCGGCCGTGATCAGCGCCGCCCAGGCTGCGAGAGAACCCGCAACGTGCTACCATGTTCTCCGACTCGATATGGGCGCTTGCCGTCCCGGCCAGTTTACCGGTATCTTGCAGCCGCAGTCTTTTTATAGAGCCGGAAGAGCGGGAACAAGGCGCGAATCCCTTGAATCCTGAAATAGAGTTCTTTCGTTAACGTGTCTTTCCTTTTCACTTGCATTACGGAGTCGCCTTCATGCAAATTTCCATGTACCAAGCTTCAATCCCGGTATTCGTCCGCATGCTGGATAATTTATCGAAAATACTCGAGCACGCGGCTCGTTACGCCGACGAGAAAAACATCGAGCCGGGCGTTTTGATCAATGCGCGCCTGGCGCCCGACATGTATCCTCTGTCCCGGCAAGTGCAAATCGCCACCGACATGGCGAAAGGCTGCGCCGCGCGCCTGGCCGGTCTGGAAGTGCCCGTCTACGAGGATAACGAAACGACGTTTCCCGAGTTGCAGGCGCGCATCGCCAAAACCGCCGCGTTCGTCCAGAGCGTTACGGCCGAACAAATCGACGGCTCCGAAGAAAAGCCGGTCACCCTCAAACTGCGCCATCAGGAAGTCAGCTTTTCAGGCTTGACTTATCTTGTCCATTTCGTGCTGCCCAATTTTTATTTTCACATCACGACCGCTTACGCGATTTTGCGCCACAACGGCCTGCCGCTCGGCAAAAGAGATTTCATCGGCGGCATTTAGAGTCTTTTCGAGCCCCTGTCAGGCAGGAACAAATCGTCCGCATTCCCACGACCCGCCGTGGGAGTGCGGAAATCTTCACTTTGTCCGTTTCCGTTTTCATGCGGATTTAATTCAAACCGACAACTGGTTTGAACCGCCGGCGGACTTGAACGCTGGCGCGCGAAGTTTCGGCTTCGACAAGGCCGGATGAACAGGCAGTGCTTGATTCCGTTCGGAGCAAGTCTTCGGTTAAGTTAATCACATGCAGGATACCAAGCCGTACCATTTCCGATGCGCCGTATTGGACCAGGCGCCCAAAAGATACGCGGTGCATCCTTATATCCGTGCCGTCAGGATAAGGGGTTCCGTAGGCTGTACAGGCGAGCTGGAAAGGCGCTAAAAGCCGCGGGCTGGCTATGGCAGCTTGTCTTTCTCCGGCAGTCTTCCGATAAAGAGCCTTATTGCGCGGACGGCTACGACAACCGACCGATTAACCGTGGCATAAACATTGCTTAAGAATTGGTAAGGTAGAATTGATGTCGACCGGGCGTTTGCCGCTTGCGTCACAATTCTGTCGCATAATTGCTCTAAGATGGTCTTGTAAAAGATTTTTCTGCCAAATTTTATCGGAGGATAAGTCCATGTTGCCTATTTTTGCAGCTTTTACCGAGTTTATAAAAACCGCTTTTTCTTCTCATGTGTTTTTATCGGAGGAAATCACGGTTGTTTTTCTGATATCGGTTTTTATCGTTTTGTCGAGTCTGGAGTGGCGTGCTCCCAAAATTGAACACTCCCGAAAGAATAGAGCGCAATCCTACCGGACCAATCTGGGGATGTTCGCATTCAACAGCCTCATGTTTTCGGTTTTATCGATTTCATCGGTGTGGCTACTGATCGAACCTTTTTCCGGAAAAGGCCTTTTGCACTGGATTGACCATCCTGTGATCAAGGGGGTGCTGTCGTTGCTGTTGCTCGATCTGTTCCATTATCTTTGGCACAAAACCTGCCACAGCTTCGACGGATTATGGATGTTTCACAGAGTTCATCACAATGACTCTTATCTGAACGTCTCGACCGCGTTCCGGATTCATCTGGTGGAAATGATTCTCACGGCATTGTTGAAGGCGGTTTATATCGTGCTGCTGGGCATCGATAAAAAGGTCGTGCTGGCGTATGAAACGGTCTATCCGTTTTTTGTCATGTTCCATCATACAAACATTGCCTTCCGGGGCGAAAAGTGGCTGGGGCATCTGGTTGTGACGCCCTCGTTGCATCGCACGCACCATTCGCAGGAACGCAAGGAGCACGACAGCAATTACGGAGCCATTTTGTCGATATGGGACAGCATGCTGCTGACCAGGAAAGAAGTGGAGCCCGCAGCGGTCGGCATCAAGGGCGAGTCTCCGCAAACCTTGCCGGCGCTGATCCGGTTCGGATTCAGGACGCTCAAACCTTCGGCGTCTGCGCCAGTGTTTCCCGCCGCGCCGGCAAAGGGATTCACCCTCGACATTCACGCCATGATTGCGGAAGCGGCTTATTACAAAGCGGAAAAACGCTCTTTCTCTCCGGGGTATGAGCTGTACGACTGGCTGGAAGCAAAAAGGGAAATCTTCCGACAGGTTTACGGTGACCGCTGTGCCAACTGTTAAACGGCTTCTCAAGGCGGCGATTCGGTTTTAACCACGCCGCCTTGGGTTAAATGGATCGGATCCAGCAACTTCTCCAGTTCCTCCCGGGACAGATCGGTCATTTCGACCGCCACCTCGATAATCGGCCGGCCTTGGCGATAGGCGGCTTTCGCTATTTCCGCCGCCTTGGCGTAACCGATGACGGGATTCAACGCCGTGATCAGAATCGGATTTTTTGCCAGGGAGCGTCCGATCGTGTCCTGATTGACCCTGAAATCGGCAATGGCTTTGTCGGCCAGCAGCCGGCTCGCATTGCCCAGAATGTCCAGACTCTGCAGAAGATTGTAGGCGATGACCGGAAGCATGACGTTCAACTGGAAATTGCCCGACAGGCCCGCCACCGCAATCGTCGCATCGTTGCCGATCACCTGTGCAGCCACCATCGCCACGGCTTCCGGAATCACCGGGTTGACTTTGCCCGGCATGATGCTGCTTCCCGGCTGCAGCGCCGTCAGTTCGATTTCGCCGAGACCGGCCAAGGGGCCGCTGTTCATCCAGCGCAGATCGTTCGCGATTTTCATCAGGCTGACCGCGACGACTTTGAGCTGGCCCGACAATTCCACCGCCGTATCCTGGCAGCTCAGGCTTTCGCAAAAAGAATCGTTGGGCCGGAAGGGCAGGCCGGTTTCCTCGCTCAGCAGGGCGGCGAATTGCCCGGCAAAATCCGGATGAGCATTGATGCCGGTGCCGACCGCGGTGCCGCCCTGGGCCAGTTTGCAGAGCCGGGGCAGGGTGCTCTCGATCCGTTCCAGTCCCCGGCGGATCTGCAGCGCCCAGCCTGCCAGTTCCTGTCCGAACCGGATCGGCATCGCATCCATCAGATGCGTACGCCCCGTTTTGGTGATGTGGTCGAGCGATGCGGCTTTCGCTTCCAGGGTTTCGACAAGGTACGTCAGCGCCGGCAGCAGATGCCGCCGGCAGGCCAGAGCCGCACTGACGTGGATGGACGTGGGAATGACGTCGTTGCTGCTTTGTCCGCAATTGACGTGGTCGTTGGCGCCGACCGGCCGGCCGAGCTTCCGGGTGGCCAGGGCGGCCAGCACTTCGTTGACGTTCATGTGAGTGCTGGTGCCCGAGCCGGTCTGGAACACGTCCACCGGAAACTGCTCCCGGTGTTCGCCGTCGAGCAGGCTTTGCGCGGCTTCAGAGATGGCTTCAGCGACCTCGGCGTCGAGCATCCCCAAGGCTCGGTTGCAGCGCGCCGCCGTTTTCTTAATCAACGCGAGAGTTTTGATGAACGCAGGCGGCATCGCCAGCCCGCTGATCGGAAAATTGTCGATGGCCCGCTGGGTTTGCGCGCCGTACAAGGCGTCTTCAGGGATTTCCATCGGACCCAGGCTGTCGTGTGCCAATCGGTATTTCTTGTTCATCGGTGCCACCTCTTGTCTCGTGCCGGACTTCGTTTTATTTTTCGGTCAGCCAATAAAAATGATAGGGCGGCAAGACGATCCGGCGCTCGTATTGAGCGGGGCTCCGGCCGCTGTATAAATCGATGAATTGGCTGTACAGGTTGATGCCGCTGCCGCTGATCGCCTCCAGATCCAGATATTGCGGATGAGCATCGAAATTGGCGACCACCAGAATCCGTTCCGACGGCCGCTGATGATTGAATCGGATGAAGCACAGCAGATGATCGTTCCGGGCGTCCACCAGTTCGCGGTTGTTGAAATCGGCAAAGGCGGAAGTCTCCTTGCGGATGGCGATCAGCTTTTTGATTGCGTTGAAAATCGCGTATTCCACGGTGCCCTGCTTTTTCCGGTTTTCCGCGCGCTCCCAATTGATTTTGGGGCGATGAATCCAGCGGTTGTCGGTGTGCTTATGGGCGTCGTCGAGGTAACTGTAATCGTTCAGGACGCCGAACGCATCGCCGTTGTAGAGCAGCGGCATGCCGCCGAACGACAGAATGATGCTGTGCAGAAGGACGATCCGGTCGACGGCGGCCGAAACGAGCTCGGGATTGCCGTCTTCCAGCGCCGCCTCCAGCCCTGCGAGAGAGGCCAGGGAGCCGCTGATGCGGGCGTCGCCGGTGGCCTGATTGGGCATGAATACCAGGCCCCGGGCCGGCGAACCGGCGAACCGTCCGCTGAAATAGTCGACCAGAAATTTTCTGTGGGCGAACGGCTCGTAGCCCGCGGCAATGACGTCGTTGTCGTCGAAACCGAAACCGATGTCGTCGTGGCAGCGCACATAGTTGAGCCAGGTCGCGCGTTCCAGTTTGGAAGGAAAATGTTTGATGCCCTGATACAGCAGTCGGGCGTTTCTGGTGGCAATGCCGTCCCAGAGCAGGGCCATCAGCGTCGCGTTGTAGGCTATCTCGCATTCCTTGGCGATAATGGCGTCCTCGCCGAAATATTTGATGATTTCCACCGGCGCGACAATCGCCTCGGCGATGAACAGAACGCCGGGAGCGGTCACCTGACAACAGTCTTTCAGCAATTGCAGGATCAGATGGGCGTTGCGCTCGTTCTGGCAGGTCGTGCCGATTTTTTTCCAGAGAAAGGCGACCGCGTCAAGCCGCAGCACGTCGACGCCCCGGTTCGCCCAAAACAGGAGGATGTCGAGCATTTCGATGAACACCGCCGGATTGCTGTAATTCAAATCCCATTGATAATGGTGGAAAACGGTCATGACCCATTTTTGCATGGCCTCGTTCCAGGTAAAGTTGCCGGGATCGTTCTCCGGAAAAATTTCCGGCATCGTTTGCTCGAACATGTCGGGGATTTCGCGGTTATCGAACATGAAGTAATAATCCTGATACGAACGGTCGCCCATCGCCGCTTTTTTGGCCCATTCATGCTCGTCGGAAGTGTGGTTGACCACGATGTCCAGGACCAGCAGGATGTCGCGTTTCCTGAATTCTTCGGCGACCTTGAGAAAATCGTTCATGTCGCCGAGTCGGTCGTCGATTTGCCGGTAATCGCTGATGGCATAGCCGCCGTCGCTCTTGCCCGTAGGGCACATCAGGATCGGCATGACGTGCACCATGTTGATGCCGAGTTCCTGAAAATAGGGCGTTTTGTCGGCTAGGTCCGCCAGATTTTCCGCAAAGCCGTTGGTATAAAGTGCCATGCCCACCCATTTTTGCGACAAAAACCAGTTGTGGTCCTGTTCCCGCTGCATGTCGATCGCTTCCAGCTCGGCGGAACGGCGGATGTAGCCTTTGGCCATCGTTTCCACGAGACGCAGCATTTGCGGTTTAAAATCCGCCCGATGACCGTAAAGCGTATAAAAAAGCGAATAGATGGCGTAAAAATTGGCGCCGAGACGGGTATAAAAATGCCGCAAATCCTGCCGGCTGATTTCCGGTCTTAAATTGTCCAGAATGGCGTTCAATAAGGAATGGGAAACTTGTTCGTACATGGCGGCTCAATAG
This sequence comes from Methylosarcina fibrata AML-C10, assembly GCF_000372865.1. NCBI lineage: Bacteria > Pseudomonadati > Pseudomonadota > Gammaproteobacteria > Methylococcales > Methylococcaceae > Methylosarcina > Methylosarcina fibrata. The sequence goes on from NZ_KB889965.1 coordinate 778,763, forward strand.
TCGGATACATTCTTCGATAGATTCCATTGCTCGATAAACGGGCGGTAAAAGGTAGGGTCTTCGACGGTCGCCCCGCGCCGGCCGACCAGGGCGCCGGCAAAGGCCTGCGCCCGTTCGAGAGCGGTCCGGAGCGGCCATTGTTCGACCAGGCCCAGCAGCAGCACCGCGGCGAAGGCATCGCCCGCGCCCACAGTATCGACTACCGTGATGCCGCCGGCAGGACGCACCGAAGTGAGACGATGCAGTCTGTCGCAAGCCACGGCGCCTTGTCCGCCCCGGGTGACAATCAGGATTTCCGGATCGAACCGTGCGAAAAAATCCCGCATCGCGGTTTCAAGATCCCGATGGCCGGGACAGAGCATGTCGAGTTCCGCTTCGTTCAGTTTGATCCAGTGGGCGCCGTTCAACAGCGTCAGCAAGAATTCCGGCTGCCACCAGGGCGGCCTTAAATTGACGTCGACAAAAATTTTGCCCCGGTGCGCGGCCTTGAGCCGGTTCAGCGTGGCCCTGGAAACGGGGTTTCTTGCCGCCAGCGAGCCGTGGTACAGGACGCCTTCGGTGGTAGGCAGCGCCAGAGGCTCCTGTCCGATAAAATCGTAGGCGCATTGGTCGACGACGTCGAAACGGGGCTCGCCGTGTTCGATCGTGATCCGGACGCTGCCGGTGGGATGCGCAGGATCGGTTTGCAGCGTCCTCCGGTTCATGCCCCAGGCCGTCATGAACCCCGAGATTTCATTGCCTTCCGGATCGCCGCCGATGCGACTGATGAAACAGGGCGCCTGACCCAGGGCTTGCAAATGCCAGGCGACGTTAAAGGGGGCGCCGCCCAACACGCGGCTGCCGTCGGGGAAATGGTCGAACAGCACTTCGCCGAAGATGTAAATCGGATGGTTATGAGTCGTCATCGGGTTGCATCCAAAGTCGCGTTTCAGGAAGAAAATGATGGAGGCCTTCGAGAATGCCCGCACTGTAGTTGCCGTTCATGCCCAGAAAATTTCCTTGCGCCCGGTACAGGAACGCGAGGGTTCCTTGCTTGCGGGCCAGGTCTTCGGCTTGCTCGGCGACTTCGCGGCTGGCGTTGGCCACCAGCACGGACGGAATGGCGCTGATCAACACCGGCAAATCGTTGCCGCTGTCTCCGGCGAAAACCGTGCCGGCCGGATCGAAGCCCTGATGCTGCATCAAAAACTCGAGAGCATGCAATTTCGTCGCTCGTTCGGGCAACACGTCCAGAAGGCCCACCGAGGCGTTTTCGTCGGTGCTGAAGATCAAATCGGCCGCCACGCCGAGAGCGCGCAGGCGGAGCGTCATTTCGGCTTGAAGAGTCCGGACGGGCATCGGCAGCGGGACATAGTAACTCAGTTTAAAACGGTTTTGTTTGCTTTCTTCCTGCAGGCGCAGATTCGGCAAATCGGTAAACAAAGAGCGCAGTTCCCGACTGGTCAGGCCGCGCCAGGCGGGAGCGATTGCCTCCTCCCACCGGGGCCATGGCCGCCAGCCTTCGGCATCGACCCGGTAAATCGTCGTGCCGACGTCGCCGACCACCCAGTCGGGCATCGGCAGGCCATATTCCAGGATCGCATCCTCCACCAGGGCGCGGCTTCTGCCGCTGACATAAGCCAGGGTGATCTCGGGGCGCGAAATCAGACGGTTAAAATAATTTCGAGCCTTCGGCGATTCCGGCTGGCTGCCGTTGGGCAGCAGCGTGCGGTCGAGGTCGGTGCAGATCAGAATGCGTTTCGTCATCGGCTAGAGATTGAAAAAATCGTAATGTTCGATGGCTTCCAGGAGGCCCCAGGCGTGCGGCCGCTCGGCAAAGTAGATGGAGTTTGACGACTCGTCCAGCATCGACAGTTCTTCCCGGTGGCGGTTGGCGACGACGACGCCTAGGGTATTGCCTCGAACCATGTCTTCATCGGCGCCGGAGCCCCCGGCGACCAGGATCCGTTCCAGCGGAATGTTCCGTTGCCGGGCGAAATAGCGCAAGGCCTGACCTTTGGAGGCTCTGGCCGGAACAACGTCGAAAAATTGCCCGAACGACAGGGTCGGATTGACCGACAACTCCTGCTGCCTGAGCAAGGTCAGAATTTCGGCCAGGGGCGGGGCGGCGGCGCCGTCATACAGATAAGACAGTTTAAAACGGCTCTGCTCGCTTTTATGTTGCAGCCTCAGACCGGGAAGATCGCCGATCAGGCGCCTTAGCACGCGCGGCGTCCACAAATGATCGATGTGGTAGGTCCAGGCGATGTCGGCCAGCAATTGGGGCGTATAATAAATTTCGGTGCCGAGGCTGGTAATCAGGATATCCGGCAGCGGAATGCGGTGTTTTTTCAGTACCGCCAGCGTCGAATCGAGCCGCCGGCCGGTGGCGATGCCGAAGATCAGGCGTTTGCGATTGCCCCGGATGGTGCGGACGAACTCTTCCAGGCCGGCTTCGTCCCCGAGCAGGGTATGGTCGATATCGGTGAACAGCGCATGGTTCCGGTAGCGGCCGGTTTTCGCGATGAGCGGTGTTTTTGGAAGGCGCACCGTATGCAGCGTCAGCGGCTGGACTTTGTCCAGATAGGCCTCTGCGTGCGCGTCCCAGGAATAATGGCGGGCGACGTTGCGCAGGCCGTTTTCGGAAAATTCGCGCCAAAGCTCCGGGTTGTCCAGGATCGTCAACAGCGCTTCGGCAATCGCCGTTTTGTCCAGAGGATCGACCAGCAAACCGTTTCGGCAGTTACCGATGATGTCCACCGGACCGCCGTTCTCGGTGGCCACCAAAGGCAATCCGCTGGCGGCCGCTTCCAGCAGCGTCAAACCGAACGGCTCGGTCAGGGCCGGATTGACGAAAACGCCGTGCGACGCCGCCGCCAGACGGTAAATATCGGCCACTTCTTCCGGAGCATGGCGCTTGGGCAGAGCGATCCGGCCGTAGAGATCGTGATAATCGGCGACCAGCAATAACTCGGTCAGCACCGACTGGGGGCCTTCGCCCATTTCCCGGATGTCCTCGCGGTTGCCGGCGACGATCACCAGATTGGCCAGTTGCCGCAGGCGCGGCGATTCTCCGTAAGCTTCCAGAAGCGTCACGATGTTTTTCCGTTCGTCGGGCCGGCAGAGAGCCAGTATCATCGGTTTTTCCGGCGCGATCAGGAATTTTTCGAGGGTTTGGGCGAAGGCGGCTTCATTGCCGTCCGAGCCCGGAGGATGAAATTTTTCCAGGTCGGTTCCGGGCGGCACGACCGCCATCCGGTCCGACGAATGGCAATCGTAAAGCTCGTACTGGTCTTCGATTTCGTTGCGGGTGCTGGTGATGACCAGATCGGCATTGGTCAGGGTTTCTTCTTCGGCATCGATGCGCCGGGACATGTGGTAGCGCTGCTCGATGTCCGCCATCGTCAAGCCCAGAGCGAGCAGCCTTCGGCATTTGTCCCGGCCCAGGGAATGGCCGGTGTGAACGAGCGGCAAGCCGGTCCAATGCGCAAGGCGGACTCCGACGTAGCCTGCGTCGGCGTAATGGCTGTGCAGAAGATCCGGCCAGCGCGGCTGCCGGTGCAGCCAGCTCAGCAGATTGTCGGCAAAATAATCCAGGTGGTCCCAGAGTTCTTCCTTGCGGATATAGGCTTCGGGGCCGGCGTCGATGCGGACGATTTGCGCGTTTTCCGCCAAAGGCTCGACCGGTTCCGCATAGGAAAAGTCCACGCTGCCGTCGACGATCCGTCTCGTCACCAGATCGACCCGCTCGACCAGAGGCTGTTTAGCCAGCGCTTTGGCCAGTTCGACTACGTATTTGGTCTGACCGCCGGTGTCCGCGTCGCGCCCCAATTCCAGATCGCGGCCGCGAATCAGGCCGTGAATGCTGATCAATACGATATACAGCGAAGCGGTCTTGGTATTTTCAAGCATGACAATCATTCTCTCAAATAAAGATCCTTCCGAAAATGATTAGACCGAGGTTGGCGCAGGAGGTTTACAAAAAGTCGGGAAAGAATGGGACGGGAATGAAGAAAAAAGACCTGCCGGGTTTTTGAAACCTGGCAGATCTGGGGATCCTTGATGACGGGTCAAAGAGTTTTTAGCAATCGGTTATTCCGAGGCTTCGGAAGCCGGGGCTTTCTCTTCCGCTTCCGCTTTCGTTTCTTCGACCGGCTGGTTTTCGGACGGCGGGGCGTCCGCTTGCTTGGGTTCGTTCAGAGTTTCCATGAATTGGAGAAACCAGTCCTGGTCCTTGACGGAAACCAGATCGGGATCGTTGAGAATGTCGGAGGCGTCCGGCAGGCTGCCCTTGTTTTTGGCGTTTTCCAAGGCCTTGAGACAGGCTTCGGAGTTGCCCTGAAGCGCAGCGATACAGGCCAGGTTGTAGGAGGCCGCCCCGGCCTGGATGGCATTGGCTTTTTCAAATTCCTTCCGGGCCAGACTGTAGAGCTCGTCGTCGTAAGCTACCCCCTGAAGGCGAGCCAGATCCATGTAAGCGACGCCGCCGTCGATCGCCGCGGCCAGATAATTGGGTTCGATGGTCATGCAGAAAGAAAATTTGGCGACGGCGTCCCGGTACAGCCTGGCCGCTTCGTCTCCCGCTTTGGTTTTGGCCTGGTGCAGGAGGGCATGTCCCCAGAAATACAGGGCTTCGGCCCGCAAAGGGTCGCCGCTGACGATGTCGGCATAGCCCTGGTAGACCGTTTTGAACAAATGCTCCGCCTTGGCGCCTTCGCTTTTTCTGGCTTGCGCGGTCTGCTTGATGTACGAATTCAATCTGGATTTCTTGGTCAACGAATCCAATAACGACATTTTGAGGATCTCCTTTATTAAAGGTTCATGGAAAAGCCATAGCATATCAGCTCGTATTTCTTGCTACACGAAAAAAATAAAGCTGTGGTAAATTAATCGCTTAGGTTTTTTTGCGGCGAGGACCGCCGGTGCTTTGCCTGTTGTTTCGTCGGGGCGCTTTTTTGGCGTGGCGATAGTCCTTTTTGCCGTTGGGATTAACCGGCGCATTTTTTTTGGGAGCATCCATCACTTTCAAGGAAACCGGTTCGTAGCCGGTATCGGCGACTCGCGGGATTTCTCTTTTCAGCAGTTTTTCGACGGCCTCGAGCAGATAAGCTTCTTCGGGACAAACCAGCGATATCGCCTCGCCCGACATGCCGGCGCGGCCGGTGCGGCCGATGCGGTGAATGTAATCCTCGGCCACCTGCGGCAAGTCGAAATTCACGACATGCGGCAGCTCTTCGATATCGAGGCCGCGCGCTGCGATGTCGGTCGCCACCAGCACCGCGACGTTTCCGTTTTTAAAGGCCTCCAGCGCCCGGCTGCGGGCGCCCTGCGATTTGTCGCCGTGCAGCGCGGCGGTGCGGATGCCGTCCTTGATCAATTGTTTTTCCAGCCGGTCGGCGCCATGCTTGGTGCGTACGAACACCAGCACCTGCTGCCAGCGGCCGTTGCCGATCAGATAGGACAACAGTTCGCGCTTGGCTTCTTTTTTTATTGCGTAAACCCGCTCGCTGATATTGGCCGCGGTCGCGTTTTGCCGCGCTACTTCGACTTCGGCCGGATTTTGCAGCAACTGATTTGCCAGGGCCTTGATTTCGCTCGGAAAAGTGGCTGAAAACAGCAGATTCTGGCGCTTTTTGGGCAGAAACGACAGGATTTTGCGAATGTCCGGCATGAAACCCATGTCCAGCATGCGGTCGGCCTCGTCCAGCACCAGAATGTTCAGCCGCGACAAATCGATGTTTTTTTGGTGCACATGGTCGATCAGCCGGCCCGGCGTGGCGACGATAATGTCGCAGCCCCGGCGGAGGCTGCGGATCTGGCCGTTGATGCCGACGCCGCCGTAAACGGCTTCGGCATGCAGCGGCAGGTGTTTGCCGTAAGTTTTGACGCTCTCAAAAACCTGGATCGCCAGCTCCCGGGTCGGAGTTAAAATGAGCGCCTTCACTTCGCGCGGTTTTTGACGTAAATCCGGATTTTCCATCAGCCGTTGCAGCAGCGGCAGGGTGAAGCTGGCCGTTTTGCCGGTGCCGGTTTGCGCTCCGGCGAGAACGTCCAGGCCTTCGAGAATCAACGGGATGGCCTGCTGCTGGATCGGCGTCGGTTTTTCGTAGCCTTGTTCGGCTACGGCTTTTAAAAGCGGCTCGGATAAACCGAGAGAGTCGAATGACATTAATAACCTCTAATGTGTTGATTTTTTGAGCGCCTACTATAAGGTGCAAACGAGGATTTTTCTATGGAAAATTGGAAAACGGCGCACGTTTTGCTTTAGCTTCGGAAATCGGCAAATTCCGTAGCCGGGACCGATTCCCTGGGCTACACTTATCCGGGGGTGGTTCGAGTTTCGCCTTTAGCGTAACAATACAAGCTAACCTTCTAATAAATAATTGAATTAAGAACTCGCCAAATGGCATCGTTTATGAAACAATGATTCGTTTGATAACCACGGTGTCAGGGCTCTGATCGATCAAGCCGGCTTGATCGGTCGTTGACGAAAGGATAATGGATTCTATGTTTGAACAACTGCTGTCCCAGGTGATGGCCATCGCAATCGATGCGGGCAGGGCCATTATGGAGATTTATGAACAGCCCGCAGGCAATGTCGTATTGAAACCGGACCAATCGCCTTTGACGGAAGCGGATCTGGCGTCTCATCGCATCATTACCGAAGGCTTGTCGAAACTGGAGCCGAAATGGCCAATTCTTTCCGAGGAATCGACTCAGATTCCCCCGGAACGGCGCCAGAGCTGGCCGAGATTCTGGCTGGTCGACCCGCTGGACGGAACCAAGGAGTTCCTGAAGCATAATGGTGAGTTCACGGTCAACATCGCTCTGATCGACAACGGTTCTCCCGTGCTGGGCATTGTTCATGCGCCGGCTCTGAACGTCTGTTATGCCGGAGCGAAAGGACTGGGCGCCTACGTGCAGCGCGGCGATGCCGAAAAGCAGCGTATCGAAGTCGTACCGCACCGGGAAAACGAGCCGCTTCGCATAGTCGCCAGCCGTTCGCACAGCGACCCCAGGACCGCAGCCCTTCTCGAACGACTGGGAGACCATGAATGCGTCGGCATGGGCAGCTCCCTCAAGCTGTGCCTGGTGGCCGAAGGCGTGGCGCATCTTTATCCGCGTTTGGGTCCGACCATGGAATGGGACACCGCCGCGGCGCATGCCGTGGTCAATGAAGCGGGCGGCATGGTTTGCGACATTTCGGGACGCGAGCTCGCATACAATAAGGCCGATTTACATAATCCCGAATTTTTCGTACTGGGAAAAACCGAACAGGCAATGCTGGCAACCCTCAGGCACTGGATATGAACGATACCAACACAAACTTCACCTCAACCAATGTTGTCTGGCATCATGCGACCGTCACCCGCGAGCGTCGGGAACAATTAAACGGCCACCGGGGCGCGATACTCTGGTTTACCGGTTTATCGGGCGCCGGCAAATCGACTCTGGCGCACGCGGTCGAAGAAAAGCTGCATCAAATGGGCTGCCGAACCTTCGTTCTGGATGGGGACAACGTCCGCCACGGCTTGTGCGGCGATCTGGGTTTTACCACCGAAGCGCGCATCGAAAACATCCGCCGGGTCGGCGAAGTCGCCAAACTGTTCATGGAAGCGGGCGTTATTGTCCTGACCGCTTTCATATCGCCTTATCGGGCCGACCGCGACCGCGTGCGCAGCATGGTGGTTCCCGGCGATTTTCTGGAAATTTATTGCAACAGCCCGATTGAAATTTGCGAGACCCGCGACGTCAAGGGCCTCTACAAAAAAGCGCGCGCCGGGCAAATACAGGAATTCACGGGAATTTCCTCTCCCTACGAAGTTCCGCTTCATCCCGATCTGACGGTCGATACCGGCTCCGTGGATCTGGATGCGTGCGTTCAGCAAACTCTGAAGTTTTTGGCGGGCAATCAGGTCATCAGGCTCTAACAACGGTTCAGACTCTTATCGAATTTGTATTTTCTTCGGTTTAAATGACCGTATCAAAAAAATCAGCGTTCCTCACAACTTCAAATTTATCGGGAAATATTCTTCGTTTGCACAGATCTTTCAACTCGGGCCCATTCCGGTCGCAGGGGAACCGGCTCCGAATATTGGGTGCGGGAAAATGACCGGCGCCTGGGTAAAACTCGAAATAATCGTTGGTCGTTAACCTTCAATTCCCTATTATTTCAGCACGACAGTTATGAAATCTCTTCACTATCGACCGGACATCGATGGCTTGCGAGCGGTTGCCATTGGTTCCGTGGTACTCTATCACCTGGATTTTTCAACATTCAGCGGCGGATATACCGGCGTCGATGTCTTTTTTGTGATATCGGGTTTTCTGATTACTTCCATCCTTTATCGGGAAATCGGCAATCGGAGTTTTTCCTTTATTTCCTTTTACGAGCGGCGAATACGGCGAATTTTCCCGGCTCTGTTCGCAGTATTTCTCGGCACTTCGGCTTGCGCTTATTTTTTGCTGCTGCCTAAAGATCTCGAGTCGTTTTTTCAAAGCATTACCGCAGCGACCTTATTTTCATCAAACATTTTATTCTGGAAGACGGCCGGTTATTTCGACTGGCCTGCCGAGATGAAGCCTTTGCTGCATACCTGGTCTTTATCGATCGAAGAGCAGTTTTATATCGTTTATCCTTTGTTGCTGCTATGGATGGCGCGTTTAGCGCCCGGAAGGACTCCGCTGTGTTTGGCGGGCATCGGATTGGTTTCACTCTTTTCAAGTGAGTTTTTTCTTCATGGCCAATCGCCCTCCGTCTTTTATTTGCTGCATTTTCGTGCCTGGGAACTGCTGTTGGGCGCTCTGCTGGCCCTTGATATTACGTCTTCTCCAGTGCCGCAGTCTGTACGCGAGGCTCTTTCTCTTATCGGCTTGATATTGATTGCCGTCGGTGTCTTTATTTTCGATGATCAGACTCTTTTCCCGGGCGTCAAGGCATTATTTCCGTGTTTGGGGGCGGCTATGATCATTTATGCCGGCAAACAGGGGCACACGGTAATCGGCAAGCTGCTCAGTTTAAAACCTTTGGTGTGGATCGGCCTGATATCGTATTCTTTGTACCTGTGGCATTGGCCATTGATCGTCTTCGCCAAATATTATGTCGTTCATCCGCTAGAGAATCATGAAAAAGCGATTTTGCTGATTTTTTCATTTTTTCTGGCCGCCGTGTCATGGCGTTTCGTCGAGCGGCCTTTCCGCGGCAAAAGCGGTGTTCTTTCGAGAAAAACTCTGATCGGCTCTGCCGTGTTAGGAATGAGCGGCTTTGTTGCAGTCGGTTTACTCGGCCACTTCGCTAAGGGATTTCCGGGCAGACTGCCTGACTCGGTCGTCGCTTTGGCCGATGCTTCGTTTAAAACCCGGCAGTTGGACGGCAACTGCATCGATATTTCTCGTTCGAGGATCGATAACGGGGAAGCCTGCCTGCTGGGAGATAACTCCGGTACTCCTGCCAGTTTTGTCGTCTGGGGCGATTCCCATGCACTTGCGATGGGGGAAGCCATTCATCTTGCGGCGGATAAAATCGGAGTAACCGGATTGTTGTTTGCCCATTCGAGTTGCCCCCCTCTACTGGAAGTGGAGCGTTTCGATGCTTTTGAACGGGGATGCCGTGAATTCAACCAGGCCACCCGGTTGTGGCTGGAAAAAAACAAAAATATCCGAACCGTGTTTCTGGTGGCGCGTTGGGCCATATCCGCCGAAGGCACGCGCTACGGCAGTGAACCGGGGCGCCCCGTGGTGATTTCGTCCGAGGGAATCAAAGGCAATCCTCAGGCTTTAAAAGCCGGCCTGCAACGCACTCTGCATTTTCTGAACGAACGCGGCATCCGGGTGGTTCTGGTGGCTCAAATGCCGGAAATCGGCTGGAACGTGCCGTCGACACTGGCAAGAGCGCAATTATTCGGTCACCATGTTTCCATGGTCATGCCTACTTACGAGGCTTATCGGGAGCGGCAACACACTATGAGCCGAATAATCGACGAACTTTCGGCGCAGTATCCGTTCAAGGTTTTTGAGGTCGCCCGTGTTATGTGCCCGTCGGATGCTTGCCTCATCGAGAAGGGCGGGCGTTCCTTCTATAAAGACGATGATCATATCAGCATCTATGGCGCCGAGTTGCTGGCCGAACCCTTAACAGACATGTTTCAAACCCATCTAGCGGACTACCGGCATGAGAGATAATTCGGCATCAAGGCCTCTAGCGATTCATGGAGCCGCGCCTGCCTTCAAAGAACCGCTGCATGTGGGCCGGCCCAATATAGGCGATCGCGAAGAGTTTCTGAAATATGCCGAAGAAATATTCGACCGACGCTGGCTCAGCAATAACGGCCCGATGGTGCAGGAGCTCGAGCGGCAAATTGCCCGGTATCTCGATGTGAAGCATTGTGTCGCCATGTGTAACGGCACGGTGGCCCTGGAAATTGCGATCCGCGCGTTGGCGCTTGAAGGGGAAGTCATCATTCCTTCCTACACTTTTATTGCGACCGCTCATGCATTGCATTGGCAGGCCATTACGCCGGTATTCGCCGATATCGATCCGGCTACTCATACCCTCGATGCCGAAGCGGTCCGCCGTATGATAACGCCTCGTACGACCGGCATCATCGGTGTTCATCTCTGGGGGCGGGGTGCTGCAGTCGAAGAGCTGCAGTCGATTGCGGACGAGCACGGGCTCCGGTTGATGTTTGATGCGGCGCATGCTTTTGCTTGCTCTCATAAAGGCCGAATGATCGGCAATTTCGGCGCCTGCGAAGTGCTCAGCTTTCATGCGACCAAGTTTTTCAATACTTTCGAAGGCGGCGCCGTAGTCACCAATAATGATCAATTGGCCGAGACCATGCGGCTGATGCGCAACTTCGGCTTTGCCGGGCTGGATAATGTAATCTATCCCGGCACCAACGGCAAAATGATCGAAATCGCGGCCGCCATGGGATTGGTCAATCTGCATGCTCTTGACCGGGTCATCGACGCCAATCTCAGAAACTATCGGATTTATCAGAGGGACCTGGCGGACCTGCCGGGCATTACCCTGCTTTCGTTCGACGAGAGCGAACGCAACAACTATCAGTATGTGGTGATGGAAGTGGGAGCAGAGTGTCCGGTCAGTCGTGACCAAATTATTCAGGCTTTGCATGCGGAAAACATACTGGCCCGGAAATATTTTTGGCCGGGTTGCCATAAAATGCAGCCTTATCGCGAACTGTATCCGCATGCCGGGCTGTTATTGCCGAATACGGAGCAGGTGGCGGACAGGGTGGTGGTGCTGCCGACGGGGACCACAGTCAGCGAGGCCGACGCAGCGACAATTTGCGGCATTCTGCGTTCATTTATAAAAGGTTAGAGGATGGAATATATTAAATTTAATTCCGCTTTGTCATTTGATGAACTCGTCCATCTGTCCGGAATGATCCTGGGACCGAACCGGACTCCGGAAAAAAAAGTTGTCAGGGAGCCCTTGCCGCCGGTTATTGGGGTCTCCAACGGCCGAAATGCCGTTCCCGGCACGGTGTGCTTCATCGACAGGATGCCCGATCCGGACGCGCTGGCGCAGTTGAAAGACGCTTACATAATCACCGATCGGGAAATTGCAGCGCTGCTGGCCGACTGTGCTTTGATCGTGGTCGACGATCCGAGAGCCTTGTTCATCGATTTCATCAATCATATGCTTGCCCGTCGGGATTTTGCCGTGTTCACGTCGTTGATCGCGAGGCCTCCCGCCGTTCATCCGGATACGGATATCCACCCGCGCTCGGTTGTCGAGGAGGGCGTATCGATCGGTCAAGGGTGCCGGATAGCGGCCGGCTGCGTCATCAAGCAGGGCACCTGCATTGGCAATCATGTCATCGTTCGTGAAAATACGGTCATCGGCTCAGACGGCATCGCTTTGTATAAGGCAAAAGACGGGCGAGTGCTCCGTTTTCCCCATCTGGCGGGCGTTCTTATTGAGGACAACGTGGAAATCGGCGTATCCTGCGTCGTGTCGCGGGGGGTCATGAATTCGACCCGGATCGGCAGGGATACGGTCCTCGGCAATCTGTCCAATGTGGGTCACGGCAGCCAAATCGGGGCCAAGGTCTGGATGTCGGTGGGGTGCCTGATCGGCGGGAACTCAACGATCGGTGACAACAGCACCCTGGGTTTGGGGGTCAGTTTCCGCGACAATTTTCATATCGGCAAAAATTGCTCGATCGGAATGGGATCGGTCGTGGTGAACAATTTGCCGGATAACAGCTCGGTCTTCGGCAACCCGGCCAAACGATTGCCCAATGTCAACGCCGGGCCGGAGCGTTAAATTAGGAGTCGGAGGAATCATCGATGAAAGTCAGACAGGTCCGGTTTCAATTCAAGGGGGCTCGGCAGTATATCCAGGGCCCGGATCTTTTCAACAAAATGATCGATGTCGGCTATCCGATCGAGCGTTTGAGCAATATTCGTTTCCATGCACATCATTTTGTTTGTTCTCCTTTAGCACAGATGTATCTGACCTCTAACCGGGAAGATCTGAATGGGCTGGAGGATATCAGTGCGCGCTGCCAGTTTGATGTCGACCGCACTACCTGCTGGGTGGCGCTGAAACAGCTGGCCGCCGACGAGGCCGGAGAACGGTGCGATTTCGACGAGGATCGGATCATTTCCTTATGCCGGCTGCGGGGAGAGACGATTACGCTGACCGAACCGAGTCCTTTCTCTTTTATTGAAACCATCGTATCGATGAACAAGCATTTGCATCAGAATCTGTTTCCCGAGGCCGGCGGTAAATGGATTTTCACCCGGGTGGATCTGGACGCAGGCTGCGAGAAAAGGGAAAAGCTGGAACTGCACTTCAAGCATAATATGCAGTATCGCTTGACTAAGAGCGACATATGGGTGGAAGGTCAAAAAATTGGGGATCTCTTTTTTTCATTGGTAAAATCATGATTGGCATACAGTCGATAGGAACTTATATTCCCGAAGACCGGATCGATAACCGGCAAAGAACCGAGCAATTCGAAGTCGATGAGACTTTTTTATCGGAAAAAACCGGAGCGCTTCGCCTAGCCGTTAAAGCGGACGATGAGGAGACCTCCGATCTGTGCTGCAAAGCTTTTTACAACTTGCAAAGCAAGACCGGACTGCGGGCCGAGGAGGTCGAATGCGCGGTGGTATGCACCCAAAATCCCGACCATCATGGTTTGCCTCATACCTCCGCCATTGTTCATGCCAAGCTGGGGCTGCCCGAGAGTTGTCCTGTTTTCGATATTTCTCTCGGCTGCTCAGGCTTTGTGTACGGGCTGTCGATCATTCAGGGATTCATGCAAGCCAATGGATTCCGCAAGGGCGTATTATTTACTGCCGATCCTTATTCCAAAATAATCGATGAACAAGACAAAAATACCAGCCTGTTGTTCGGAGACGGGGCAACCGCAACGCTCATCGGCGATACGCCGGTATGGAGAAGCGGAAAATTTCTGTTTGGTTCTCAGGGCAAGGAAAGTTCCTCCATCCGGGTGGGAAAAGACAGCGGAAAACTGTCGATGAACGGCCGGGCCGTTTTTTCGTTTTCAGCCACTGTGGTGCCGAAAAACATTACCGCCATGTTGGCCGCCAATCAATTAACCGTGCAGGATGTCGATCTTTTTGCCCTGCATCAGGGCAGCCGGTATATTATCGATACTCTTAGGAAAAAACTGGATATCGAAGAACGGAAGGCGCCTTTTGTCGCATTCGATTACGGCAATACCGTTTCTTCTTCGATTCCGCTGATTTTAAGCGACCTCGACCCCGACGCCCGCAAAGTGATTGTCATCGCCGGGTTTGGCGTCGGCCTGTCCTGGGCAAGCACCGTATTATTTAAAGTTGATCAAGGAAAATAAAAGATGAAAGCGACTCTAGAAGATATTCTTTCAATCATGGAAAATGCGGGTGTTTCGGCCGACATTTCCGCATTAAAAGGGGATACCAAACTGGATAAGACTGCCGGCATCGATTCTCTGGAAATGATGAGCGTATTTCTGGGAATTGAAGAAAAATTCGGAATCCATATTCCCGATGATGATCTCGACAGTCTCGATACCATCGATGCGATCGTCGGTTATCTGCAGCGTTTGTGATGGATGGTTTTAAGCTTGTGCAGGACCCTCTGAATCTGTATTTACGGCATCATTTCCCTGCCTCATCCGCTGCCGTCCGGGACGGCAGGCCATGGATTTGTCCTATTTTGATCGTCGCAACCGAAGCGCCCGGATTATCCAAAGACATTCCTGACCTTCATGGGTTAGATCATGGATGCTTTTAAAGCAGCTTGACGAATCCGATTATTTTGATGGAACTCATTTGTCTTAAGCCTTCTTTCGCATTTGCCTTAAATTCGAGATGACCTCGTTTCAAAACAAAATAGTAAACAGCGTCATCTGGAGCGCCGTCGATGTCGTTTTGCGTCAAGGCATGCAATTTCTCATTCTGATCGTTTTGGCCAGGATTTTAGCGCCTGAAGATTTCGGGGTCATTGCCTTGCTGGCATTGTTTGTGGGAATAGCCGGCATTTTTGTCGACGGCGGATTCAGTTCGGCGCTCATCCAGAGGCAGAATGTTACCCGCATCGACGAGTCGACGGTCTTTTATTTTAATTTGGCGATGGGCGTCGCGGCTTCTTTGACGCTGTGTTTTGCGGCACCCTCTATTGCCGGTTTGTTCGAAAAGCCGGTAATTGAGCCTCTGATTTACGCGATGGCCCTCAATGTATTCATCAACGCTTTCGGCTCCATCCATACGACGCTTCTGACCAAGGAAATGAATTTCAAATTGATCGCCAAAGTCAGCGGAGCGGCTTCCTTTCTGTCCGGAATGCTGGCGATCGTGTTGGCGGTCAAGGGCTTTGGAGTATGGAGCCTGGCGCTGCAGACACTGGCGGCAAGCCTCGTATCGACGGTTTTGTTATGGAGTTGGCACGCGTGGCGGCCCGTTCTGTCTTTCAGTTGCCATTCGTTGCGGTCTTTTTTTCGGTTCGGCGGCTATTTGATGATCGTAGGAATCATCGACACGCTCCATACCAATCTGTATTCGGTTCTTATCGGCAAGTTCTACCCCATT
This sequence comes from Methylosarcina fibrata AML-C10, assembly GCF_000372865.1. Classification (NCBI taxonomy): domain Bacteria; kingdom Pseudomonadati; phylum Pseudomonadota; class Gammaproteobacteria; order Methylococcales; family Methylococcaceae; genus Methylosarcina; species Methylosarcina fibrata. The sequence continues at coordinate 793,811 of NZ_KB889965.1, forward strand.
CAGGAAGTCGGCTACTATGACCGTGCGCAAAAAACGCAGCTACTGCCGGTCAATCTGATTATGCTGGTAATCAACCGGGTGGCTTTTTCCGCTTTCTCTTCGGTCGCGGAAGAGCGGGAAAGATTGGCCCAGGCGTTTCGTAAAGCGCAGCGGCTGGTCATGTTTGTGAACATCCCCCTTTCGGTGATTATCATCGTGCTTGCGGAACCCGTTATTCTGACCTTATTTGGGGAAAAATGGCTGGCTAGCGTCCCCATCCTGCAAGTCCTGGGGATTGTGGGACTGATGTGGCCCATGCATATTCTTAATATCAACGTGCTCAAGGCTCAGGGACGCTCTGATTTGTTTTTCAATATCATGCTGATAAAGAAAATCGTGGCAATCGGTTTGACCGTGGCCGGCAGTTTTTACGGAATCATGGCGATTGCCTGGGCACAGGTGATCGCTTCGATTTTTTCAATCGGGGTGAATGCCTATTACAGCAAGGTTTTTTTAAATTACGGAGCAGCCCGGCAATTGATGGATCTGCTTCCCAGCCTGTTTATCGCGACTCTTATGGGAGCATTGATGTGGCTGGCGGCGTATGGCTGGGATTTCTCCTATTATGTCGAGCTGGCGCTGGCCTCATCGGCAGGGGGAGCATACTACCTAATGATGGCTTATTTATTGCGGATCAAGGCGCTTCCGGAAATTGGCCGATTATTGTTGAGCAGAAACAAACCCGTTTTGGCAAAGGATCAGATAGCGAGATGACCGGCTTTTTATACAGGCAGTTAAACAAACTATTTTTTTTTAAAAGACCCAAGATATTTTGTATCGGCGCCAACAAGACAGGCACCACCTCGGTGGAACTGGTGTTTCGTTCTCTCGGGCTGAAGGTCGGCAATCAGGCCAGGGCTGAGCGGTTGTTACACGACTGGGCGCGGCGGGATTTCCGGAAAATAATCGGTTACTGCCGCCGGGCCGAAGCTTTTCAGGATATTCCCTTTAGTTATCCCGATACCTTTCGTTACATGGATGAAGCCTTTCCCGGTTCCAAATTCATTTTGACGGTGCGCAATAACTCCGATGAATGGTTTGACTCGCTCGTGCGGTTCCATACCAAACTGGTGGGTAAAAACCGGATACCCACCGCCGAGGATTTGCGCCGGTTTCATTATCTTTATTCCGGGTTTCTCTGGGACACTCAGCGGTTTCGTTACGGCGCCGATGAGTCCACTTTGTATGACCGTCAGTTATACACTCGCTGCTATGAAGAGCATAATCGGGCGGTGCTGTCCTATTTCAAGAACAGGCCGGATGACCTGCTGGTTTTAAACGTCGCCGAGCCCGAGGCAATGAAGAAGCTGTTAACCTTTTTGGGTTATGCCTATTCCGGTCAAAAAATGCCGCATGTGAATGCATCCAAATGAAATCTGTAAGCCCTCCCGATCCGTTTTTAATCGAGAAGGCGTTTTCATTCTTCATTGCCTGCCGGAAAAATGAGAAAATGAACGATTGTGGATTAAAAGCCGCCCCTTTGCATTTGGGCCGCTATTTTAAAGGACCGTTTTGTGGATAAATTCAGTATTTCCAGTTTCAGACAAGCCCGGCTGCCTGGAGAAAACGAAATCATGTCGTCCTGGACCGGCTCCAAGCCCCTGGTTAGCGTGATTTGCACCGTGTTCAACCATGAACGATATATCGAAGACGCCATTCGTGGATTTTTATTGCAGAAAACCGGTTTTCCCTTCGAAATCATCATCCATGACGATGCCTCGACCGATAAGACAAGAAGCTTGATCAGCCGTTATGCGGAGGCCTATCCGACGATAATCCGACCGATACTTCAGGATGAAAATCAGTATTCCAAAGGCGTGATGATGCTTCTGCACGCGGCCGGTTATGCCAAAGGCGACTATATCGCCTTTTGCGAAGGCGACGATTACTGGAGTTCCGAGGATAAGCTCCGGATTCAATTGGAGGCTTTAAGAGCCCAGCCCGACTGTGAAATTTGTTTTCATCCGGCGGTTAAAACGATAAAAGAAGTTCCGGGCGATCTGCTTTTTTGTCGTCGAGCAAAAGGCGACGCGATTCTGGACGTCGGAGCGATTATCCGGTGCGGCGGTTCCTTCATGCCGACGGCCGCCATGCTCATACGGAGATCTTTTTTCGACCGTATTGCGCTGGATGACACCGGATTTTATAAGAGAAATCTGGATGCCTATTTTTTTCAGATATTTTGCTCTCTTGCGGGCGGCGCTTTGTATATCGATCGCCCGATGTCGGTCTATCGAAGTTTTGCCGAAGGTTCATGGACCGAAAGGATATTGCAGGACCAGTCGTTTTATATCGGCTGGCTGTCGAAGCATCTGCTCAGGCTACGGGAAGCCGATGCCATGACGAACCATCGCTATACCGAGGATTTCTCAGTTGCGATCAAGCGTTCTTATTTGAGCGCATTGAATAATATCAGTTTGGATATCGGATTCAGGCGGGATTTTTATAGTAAACACCGGCAGGAGCTCGGTTTTTTAGGCGCTGTATTATGGTATGGTGTTTTCCAGCTTCCCCAGGTTCATGTCCTCTTTCTGCGCTTGCGATCCGTGATTAACGAGAAGCTTAAACAAGGGCTAATTTGATTGAACTGATTATGATTGTCGCCATTACCGGAGGAACGGGTTTTATCGGAAGACATTTGGTTCGGAGGCATTTGGCCTTGGGCAACGAAGTGCGTTATCTAACCCGTCAAGAGCCTCGATCGGAGCTAAATGGAGCAGTGCCGTTTGCCGGTCATTTGAACTCCTCCGCCGCAAGTTTACGAGAATTTTTATCGGGAGCCGAGGTGGTATACCATTGCGCGGCGGAATTGCGGGAGGAGGGGCTTATGCATTCCACCAATGTTGAGGGTACGGCCAATTTGCTCGAGGCCGCCAGGGGGGAAGTCAAGCGCTGGGTCCAGTTGAGCAGTACCGGCGTGTACGGCAATCCTAGACACAAGGACATTCGTGAGGATTCGGCAATCGGTCCCGTCAATGCCTATGAAAAATCGAAAACCGCCGCAGATGAGCTGATATCGGCCGAAGCCGCAAAATCGAAAATGGAATTCGTCATTCTCAGACCTTCCAATGTTTACGGAACCGATATGCCTAATCAGTCCCTTTTTCAAATGATCCGTATGATCGATAAAGGCCTGTTTTTTTATATCGGCAAAATCGGCGCAATCGCCAATTATATCCATGTGGAAAATGTTGTGGATGCCCTGCTGCTGTGCGCCAGGGCTTCCTTGCCGGCCAACGGTCGGATTTATATTGTATCGGACCATTGCCGGCTGGAAGAGTTTGTCGCGACCGTGGCGGCGGCTTTGCATCAGCCGGCTGCTCGGGTTCGACTGCCGGAAGGCCTGATTCGCCGGTTGGCGGCGATTGGCTCCAGCCTGGGAAAAAATCCCTTGACGCAATCCAGAATTGACGCGTTAACCAATACCACCGTATATAGGAGCGACAGAATTCGCTCGGAACTGGGTTACAGCCATCGCATACCGATGCAGGACGGCATCGCGGAATTGGCTCGCTTTTGGAAAAACGGCGTTTATTCATCTGCTGAAAGCACGGAACGATGACGGCGAAACATAATAAATCGATGAAAAAAATTTGTTATGTAGCTACCGTACCTGCAGCAGTGAATTCTTTTATGAGGGGACATATCGATGCGGCTGCGGAAAAATGGACGGTTAAAATCAGCAGTCATCCGAAAGGGTCCGAGCTGTTAGACGGCTTGGCCGCTCCATTTCTACCCTTGCCGTTTGAACGCAAAATAGCCCTCCGGCGGGATTTATGCGCTTTATGGCAATTGGTGACATTGTTTCGCCGCGAACGGTTTGATCTGGTGCATTCGATCATGCCTAAAACCGGGCTGTTAAGCATGTTCGCGGCCTGGGCCTGCGGCGTTCCCCACCGGGTCCACACCTTTACCGGACAAGTATGGGCGACGAGGCGGGGCTGGAAACGCACGGCATTGAAACTGTTCGATCGGCTCATCGTCCTGTTCGCTACCGATATTCTGGTCGACAGTCCGTCGCAACGCGATTTTCTCATTGCCGAAGGGATTCTTTCCGAACACAAAGGCAGCGTCATCGGCAGGGGCTCGATCTGCGGCGTCGACGGGCAAAAATTCCGACCCGATGCTTCCGCCAGGCAGTCCATTCGTAAACAACTGGCGATCGGCGACGACCGGACAGTGATTCTTTTCCTGGGCAGATTGAACCGGGATAAAGGCATTTTCGATCTGGCCTCCGCTTTCGCCTTGCTCGCGGCGCATCGGCCCGATGTCGTGCTGGTGCTGGTGGGGGCCGAAGAAGATGCGCCGTTCGAGCGCGTTCGGGAAATTTGCCGGGCTTCGGTCGATCAACTGAGAAAAGTCGATTTTACGCCTGAACCGGAAAGCTACATGGCCATGGCCGATATTTTTTGCCTGCCCAGTTACCGGGAAGGCTTCGGTCAGGTTATCATAGAGGCGGCCGCCGCCGGCATTCCCACCGTGGCTTCTAGGATTTACGGAATTACGGATGCGGTCGAAGACGGCGAGACCGGGCTGTTGATTCCGGCCGGCGACGTTCCGGCATTGACGGCTGCCTTGTCGTTATTGGTTAACGATGAAGCCTGCCGGCGGCAAATGGGGAATGCAGCCAGGATCCGAGCTCTGGCGCTGTTTTCCAGTCGGCAAATTACTGCGGATTTAATGAAATTCTACGACAAGGTGTTCGCACAAGCTTAATCATCCGACATTTACATGAATGTTCCATTGAAACCTATTTCTTCCGGTGGAGCCGTCCTGATTACCGGCGCCAACGGATTCATCGGCCGCGAATTGTGCGGCCAACTCTCCGGTCAGGGATGGCGGGTCAGGGCGGCGGTTCGCTCAGGCCGGCCGATGCTTCGGGCTATCGATACGGTGACGGTCGATGCGATCGATGAAAGGACCGATTGGGGCTCGGCCCTGGACAGCATCGATGCGGTCATCCATCTGGCCGGACGCGCGCACGTGGTCAACGATAGCGCGTCGGATCCTTTGGCCGATTTCCGGCGCATCAATGTCGAGGGCACCCGGAATCTGGCCCGGCAGGCGGCCGATGCCGGCGTCCGGCGATTTGTGTTTATCAGTTCGATCAAGGTGAACGGCGAAAACACGTCGGCGGATTGTCCTTATACCGCGGCGGATCGGCCCGCGCCGGCCGATCCCTACGGCATTTCCAAGCACGAAGCGGAAGAAGCCTTGCGCGGTCTGGCCTCGGAGTCGGGCATGGAAATGGTCATCATCCGTCCGCCTCTGGTTTACGGGCCGGGCGTACAGGGTAATTTTCTGACGATGATGCGCTGGCTCGATAAAGGGATCCCGTTGCCGTTGGGTTGGATAGCCAATAAACGGACGCTGGTGGCGTTGAATAATCTGGTCGATTTGATCATCACCTGTATCCATCATCCGGCAGCCGCCAACCAGACCTTTCTTGCCGGAGACGGCGAGGATTTGTCCACGACGGAGCTCTTGAAAAGATTGGGGGATGCCCTGGGAAAAAAAGCCCGGCTTTTGCCGGTGCCGGTAGCGCTTTTGTCCCTGTTTCTGGGATTGTTGGGCAAACGGGCGGAAACGCAGAAGCTGTGCGGATCGCTTCGGGTCGACATCGGCAAGACGCGGAATTTGCTGGGCTGGACGCCGCCGATGAGCGTCGATGAAGCGTTGCGGCAGACGGCCGAGGATTATTTAAGGACAGCCCGATGACGGAATTGTTGCGGGTGCTGCTGCCGGCTCTGATTGCCGCAGCGGTACTGACCGAAGTTTTTCGCCGCTATGCGCTGGCGGCGAATCTAATGGATGCCCCCAATCGGCGCAGTTCTCATGTGCTGCCGACTCCCCGCGGCGGCGGCCTGGCCATCGTCAGCGTCTTTTTGCCGGGTCTTGCGGTCCTGAACCGCATGGGCTTTTTGCCCGATAACGCGTTATGGGCATTATGCGGTGCCGGCGGCGTGGTGGCATTGATCGGATTTTGGGACGATCATCGGCATGTTCCGGCGCGCTGGCGGCTGTTGGCGCATTTTCTCGGAGCCGGTTGGGGATTGTATTGGCTGGGAGGCATGCCGCCCTTGAGTTTCCTGGGGCATACGCTGGACCTCGGCTGGCTCGGCCATTTTCTGGGATTGATCTATCTGGTGTGGCTGCTCAATCTCTACAACTTCATGGACGGCATCGACGGCTTGGCCGGCATGGAGACGGTCACCGCGTGCCTGGGCGGCATACTGTTATTATCTATAACAGCTCAAGACCATTCCCTGGCTTTGCCTCCGGCGCTGTTGGCGTCTGCGGCCGGCGGTTTTTTAGTATGGAATTTTCCACCGGCCAAAATTTTCATGGGCGACGTGGGCAGCGGTTTTCTGGGTATGGTTCTGGGTTTGTTTTCGCTCCAGGCCGCCGCCGTTTCGCCGCAGTTCTTCTGGAGCTGGGTTATTTTACTCGGCCTGTTTATCGTGGATGCCACGTGGACGTTATGCCGCCGGTTTTTTCGCGGCGAGCCCGTGCACGAAGCGCATCGCAGCCACGCCTATCAGAAGGCCTCCCGCCGGTTCGGCGCGCATCAGCCGGTCACGCTCGCGGCCGCGGCGATCAATCTGGGCTGGCTGATGCCGCTGGCGTTGGCGGTAGGTTTGGGCAAGCTGGACGGTGTTCTTGGCGTGGCGCTGGCTTATTTGCCTCTGGTGTTTCTGGCGATCCGGTTCAAAGCGGGCGAGCGGGAGGCCGATCGATGATGTCAAGCCTGGCCAGATGGTTTATCGGCCGCTCCCGTCCGGTCAAAGCAGCGATCTTGATCAGTGCCGACGTCTGCTTTGCCGTATTGGCTTTGTGGCTGGCTTTTTCCTTGCGTCTGGGCGTGCTCTACAAGCCCGGCGCCGTGGATTGGTATCTTTTTATCATTGCGCCGATGCTCGCGGTGCCGATTTTTATCCGGTTGGGTCTGTACCGGGCCATCATTCGCTATATCGAAGTCAGGGCGTTGTGGACGATCATTCAGGCAATCACGATTTATGCGTTTGTTTTCGCGGGCATTTATTTTTTGCCGTTCATCATTTATGAAAGTGGCATTCGTAATCTGCCGCGGACCGTACCTCCATTGAATTGGCTCATCATGCTGCTTCTGGTAGGGAGCAGCCGATTCTTCGCGCGCTGGTGGCTCGGCGATATTTATCTGCAGCGGGCCGGAGAACGGCATCTTCCTCATAAGCGAAGACGGAACGTGATCATTTACGGGGCCGGCAATGCCGGCGTGCAGTTAGCTTCTGCTCTGGAGCACGGGCGCGAGTTCAGGCCGGTCGCGTTCATAGACGACGATGCCTTGCTGCATAAACGGAAAATCAACGGCCTGCGGATTTATCCGTTCAGTTCGCTCAGCTATTTGATCGATCGGCATCAGGTATCGGACGTGCTGCTGGCGATGCCGTCCGAGAAACGGGCGCGCAAAAGCGAGCTTATCCGGTTGCTGGAACCTTTCGCCGTCCACGTCATGTCGATGCCGGGCCTAGCCGATATTGCCCAGGGGAAGGTGACTTTCGATGCCCTGCAGGAAGTGGACATCGGCGATCTTCTGGGGCGCGATCCGGTGGCGCCCGATCCCTCCCTGCTGCATGCCGACATCACCGGCAAGGTGGTCATGGTCACCGGCGCCGGCGGCTCCATCGGTTCGGAGCTGTGCCGGCAGATCGTCCAGTTGCAGCCGGTCTCTCTGATTCTGTACGAGTTGAGCGAATATGCTCTTTATCAGATCGAGAAGGAACTGTCTCGCTTGTTGGACAAATTGTCCGAAAAATCCGAATTGATCGCCATTCTGGGTTCGGTGGCCGACTCCGAGCGCCTGCAGAAAGTCTGCAAGACTTATCGGGTAGAGACCATTTATCATGCGGCCGCCTACAAGCACGTACCCATCGTGGAAAAAAATCCGGGCGAGGCGATCCGGAACAATGTGTTCGGCACCCTGCACGCGGCCCGGGCGGCGCTGTCGGCCGAGGTCGAAACGTTCGTGCTGATTTCGACCGACAAGGCGGTCCGGCCGACGAACACGATGGGCGCTACCAAACGTTTTGCGGAACTGATCCTGCAGGCCATGAGCCTGGATTACGGGAAGCGGCACCGCACGCGCTTTACGATGGTGAGGTTCGGCAACGTCCTGGGCTCGTCCGGATCGGTGGTGCCTTTGTTCCGGGAGCAGATTGCCCGGGGCGGTCCGGTGACGGTGACCGATGCGCGCATCATTCGCTATTTCATGACGATACCGGAGGCCGCGCAACTGGTGATTCAGGCCGGCGCGATGGGCAACGGCGGCGACGTGTTCGTGCTGGATATGGGCGATCCGATCCGCATTCTGGATCTGGCGAAAAGAATGATTCATTTGAGTGGGCTGGAAATAAAGGATGAAACCCACCCGAACGGCGAAATAGAGATCGTGTTTACCGGTTTGAGGCCCGGAGAAAAACTGTACGAGGAATTATTGATTGGAGACCAGGTCTCCCGGACCAGTCATCCCAGGATCATGCGAGCCGAAGAGCACGTGATCGCCTGGGCCGCTCTGGAGCCGTTATTGTTCTCTCTGGAAGAGGCTGCGGAACAGGACGACTTCGAGCAGGTACGTGAACTGTTGGGAAAGGCCGTGACCGGTTTTGTGCCGCAATGCGAAATTGAAGACTTGTTGTGGAAGAAAATCAGGTTGAATGCCGGGCATTCCACTGTGGTTTCATAGGCCCGGAAATAAAAAAGCCTCCTTCGCTCTTGCAAGCTAAGGAGGCAAAAAATCAAGCAGGAGTACTATTGAGGAGGATCTGCTTGTCAGTTAAACACTAGAGGGAAGTGATAGTCGTTAATGATGGGACCGAGCGCGCATCGCAATGTTGCTGTAGATCGCCGCAACGGCGAACGATACGGTGGAAATAATGAACTGACCGTAAATAAAGGATCCGACGCCGGTAATCAACAACAAGCCTATTAAAATGTCGTTTTTGAAATTGTTCATGATCAATCTCCGGGAATGACGTTTTAGATAACTGTAACGATTGAAGCTGTGCAAAAGAATTTGTTTATAGACTGATTTAGTAATACTATACATTGATAATAACAGGATACAATATAGTAATTATTAAATGGATTGTTTCCTAATATGAAACAACTAAAAATGTCAACTTATTTTGCTATTCGGCTTCGCTTCGCATTGGAAAAGATTGAAGCGCCGGGTCATGGAAAGAGGCAATTCCTGCCGGTCTATCGTTAGGGTTTGGATGTAAATTATTTCCCCGTTTAAGGCATAGGATGCTGCCGACGATAGGAGGCGCACTTGTGCCCCAGAGGGTATCGTTCGCGATGGATACCCTAAAGGGCACAAGTGCGCTTCACTTCGTTCAGCACATCCTGTTCTATGATTCCGGTTAAAGAAGTCATTTTTGACCGTGTCTTTAATAGGAATCGACAATCCCTGTGACTACTATTTAGAGGAAACCTCGGTGGATAAACTGACCAGTATGAATGTTTTCGTGCGGGTGGCGAAAGCGGGAAGTTTCGCTGGCGGCGCTCGGGATCTGGATATCTCCAGGGCCATGGCGACCAAACACATCATTCATCTTGAAGGGTGCCTCGGCACTCGCCTGTTTAACCGGACGACGCGCAGCCTGAGCCTGACCGAAGTCGGCGCGGCCTATCTTGATCGATGTCAGCAGGTTTTGCTCGACGTCGAGGAAATGGAAGCGGCGATTACCCATCTTCAGACCGAACTTCGGGGCGTATTGAAAATCAGCGCTCCGCCCGTGATCGGAGCGACTCACATCTCCCAGGCAGTCTCCGAATTCCTCAAGCTGCATCAGGACTTGAACGTGGAACTGATTCTGCAAAGCAGTCCCGGTGATCTGATCGATGACGGCATCGACCTGGCGATTTATCTGGGACCGCTCGATGATACCAGCATGTTCGCCCGAAAACTGGCCAGTTCGAGCCTGATGGTTTGCGGTTCTCCCGATTATTTCGCCAAACAGGGCACTCCCGAGACGCCCGAAGATCTCGTCCGACACAGTTGCCTGGTCAATTGGGCAATTCCTCCCAAAAACAAATGGCCTTTCAAAACCGAAACGGGCTATAAGACCATTCCCGTCACCGGCCGAATGCAGGCCAACGTGGCCGATGCCATTCGCATTGCCGCCATTAACGGCCTGGGCCTGATCATGCTGCCCATTTACATCGTCGGCCGCGATATCGAAAAAGGCCGGCTGGTTCCGGTTCTGGAGCAATACTCGCCGCCGCCGCTGGAAGTTCATGCGGTCTATCCGCATAGAAAATATCTGTCGGCCAAGGTGCGGCAGTTTATGGATTTTCTGCAAGCCTGGCTGGAACCTCGGGTCAGCAAGCCCGGACCGGAATGATGGAAGCGCCGGACGAAAAATGGGATCGTATCTACCGTGAGTCCGAGCCGGACCTTGCCCCGCCCGCTCAGGTTCTGGAAGACAACGAGTATTTATTACCGGAGACCGGAACCGCTCTCGATCTGGCGTGCGGCCTGGGCGCCAACGCCATTTTTCTTGCGCGGCGGGGATTGAACGTAACCGCCCTTGATCGGTCTCGAGTCGCCATCGACAAACTCGGCCGATACGCCGGGGCCTACCGGCTTCCGATCGAAGCCCGGAGGCAAAACGTCGATTCATTGTCTTTACCGGAAGCGATCTACGACGTCGTCGTAATCAGCCGTTTTCTTGACCGGACGTTAAGCGATGCGATAATAGCCGCCTTGAAACCGGAAGGTTTGCTGTTTTATCAAACCTACACACGGGAAAAACAAATGGGCCAGGGACCCGATCGTCCGGAGTTCCTGCTCGGAGTCAATGAATTGCTGGCGATGTTTTCATCGCTGAGAGTCGTTTATTACCGGGAAAACGGCTTTATCGGCGATTGCCGGCTCGGATTGAGAAACGAGGCCCGGTTTATCGGTCAAAAAATCAGGTGAGGTTATCATGATCGAACAGTTAAATCCAAAACAGGCCTGGGAATTGATGCGGCAAAACAGCAAGGCTGTCATCGTCGACGTCAGGACGAAAATAGAACACGGCTTCGTGGGCCATCCGCCCGGCGCTGTCCTGATTCCCTGGAAGGAAGGGCCCGACTGGCAGTTGAATCCGAATTTTATCGGCGAGGTCAAACAAGCGGTGCCGGATATCGAGGCGCCGGTCTTACTGCTGTGCCGGAGCGGGCAGCGTTCGCAGGACGCCGCCGTGGCGCTCGAACAGGCAGGTTACCGACATCTGGTCAATATCGTCGAAGGTTTCGAAGGCCCTCTGGATGAAAACAGGCACCGGGGCAATCTCGGCGGCTGGCGATTCCACGGCTTGCCCTGGGAGCAAAGTTAGGCATTCCGGTTTATGCAGCCGGCCGAGCGAAGACGCCGACGCTCTTCCTCGCCCGGCTCTGCGGGCTGAAGAGGCCCCGGCCGGGCAGGATGTCCTTACCGCCGTTGAAAAAGGCCGGTCCAGCCGGGTCCCGTCGGTTTTTCGCGCCCGATAAGGGCCGAAACCGCAATGAAAGTCCCCTCTGCCAGCCAACAGTCGATCCATGTTTTCCACCATGATTCCGGATTTTTCTTTTTATCAAATGGCGTGCATCGCCCTCGTGTTCGTCTGGACCGGATTCGTCCGGTCGGGCCTCGGGTTCGGCGGCGCGGCCCTGGGCTTGCCGCTGATTTTGTTCGTTCAGGACACCCCTCTTTTATGGCTGCCCATCATCGGCATGCACTTGTTGTTTTTTTCCGGCCTGACGCTGCTCAATCGGCTGCATAACGTCGACTGGCGTTATTTGCGCCGCACCTCGATCTATATTTTTCCTGCGGCCATCGTCGGCGTCTTCGGCCTGTTGAATCTTCCGGCCTTGTGGCTGAACAGCTTCATTTATTCGGTTACCTTGTTTTACGGTTTTATCTGGCTGCTCAACCGGGGCATTGAAAGCCGCCATGTCTGGGCGGACAGAGGACTGCTGGTGCTGGGCGGCTACGTGGCCGGCATTTCCCTGTCCGGGGCGCCGTTGATGGTGGCCGTTTACATGCGCAACGTCAGCAAACATCAATTGCGCGACACTCTGTTCGTGTTGTGGTTTATCCTGGTGACCCTCAAGATGACAACGTTCGTCGCTTTATCGGTCGATCTGCATTTTCCGATGGCGCTGGCGCTGCTGCCGGTTGCCGCGATAGGGCATCTGCTCGGCCTGAAGGCGCACAACGCCATCCTGCGTCATGATGTGCTGTTCAAACGCTGGACCGGTGGCGGTCTGGTCGTGGTCAGCGCTTTGGGATTATGGAACTTGTACGGCGCTTCGCTTAAAGATTTTTACGAGTGCATCGCGATTAACACGTGCTTTCTTCCTTGAATTCTTCATATTCTCCACGACAGGCTTTTTCCATGCCTGTTCCGAGGCCCTACGGCACCGATTGGCATGCGCTATTTATTAATTCAGGATCATCGGGTTATAATTGAAAGTTTTTATCCGCTGGGTATCTTGGTCGAAGCGTTTTACAGTGCAGGCACAAACCATTAGAGTCGGGCCGAACAAGCGCCGGCCTGGACATAAAAACCGGATAACTTTCGGATAGGGACGGCCTGGCCTCTCTATTTTCAATCAAGCTCTTTTATTTTAAAAACTTATGACTATCAGCAAGTTAAGAAACGTTGCCATTATTGCTCACGTTGACCACGGTAAAACCACTCTGGTCGACAAGCTGCTGCAACAATCGGGAACGTTCGCCGCGCATACCAAGATGGGTGAGCGGGTCATGGATTCCAACGATCTGGAGAAGGAACGGGGCATTACCATTCTGGCCAAGAATACGGCGCTGGATTGGAACGGCTATCACATCAACATAGTCGATACGCCCGGCCATGCCGATTTCGGCGGCGAAGTCGAGCGGGTCCTGTCCATGGTCGATTCGGTCTTGCTGCTGGTGGATGCGGTCGACGGGCCGATGCCGCAGACCCGGTTCGTTACCCAGAAGGCGTTTGCCCTGGGATTAAATCCGATCGTGGTCATCAATAAAATCGACCGGCCCGGTGCGCGGCCGGATTGGGTGGTCGATCAGACCTTCGACCTGTTCGACCGCCTGGGCGCCACCGACGAACAACTGGATTTTCCGATCGTGTATGCGTCGGCGATCAACGGTTATGCAGGGCTTGATGCGAACGTGACCGGCGGCGACATGACGCCTTTGTTCGAAACGATCGTCGAGAAAGTCAGCCCGCCCAAGGTCGACTTGGACGGACCTTTCCAGATGCAGGTTTCCAGCCTGGATTACAATACTTACGTCGGCGTGATCGGCATCGGCCGCATCCAGCGCGGCACGGTCAAGCCCGGCATGAACCTGTCGATCGTCAGCAGGGAAGGGGTCGAGAGAAAGGGACGCATGCTGCAATTGTTCGGATTCCACGGACTGGAACGGATCGAAGTGCCCGAAGCCCGGGCCGGCGACATCATCGCGTTCACCGGCATCGAAAAACTGGAAATTTCCGACACCCTGTGCCATCCCGACGCGGTCGAAGCCCTGCCGCCGTTGACCGTCGACGAACCCACGGTGACCATGACCTTTCAGGTCAACAATTCGCCGTTTGCCGGCAAGGAAGGCAAATTCCTGACCTCCCGACAGATACGCGACCGGCTGGAGAAGGAATTGCAGCATAACGTGGCGCTTCGGGTCGAGGATACCGGCGATCCGGACAAATTTAAAGTCTCGGGCCGGGGCGAGCTGCATTTGTCGGTGCTGATCGAAAACATGCGCCGCGAAGGCTTCGAGCTGGGCGTTTCCCGGCCCGAAGTCATCATCAAGGAGATCGACGGCGAAAAATGCGAACCGTTTGAAATGGTGACGATCGAACTGGAAGAAATTCACCAGGGTGCGATCATGGAGAAACTGGGCGAACGCAAGGGCGATCTGCTGAACATGGTTCCGGACGGCAAGGGCCGGGTGCGCCTGGAATACATGATGCCGTCGCGCGGGTTGATCGGTTTTCAGACCGAATTCATGACGGCGACATCGGGATCCGGCTTGTTTTACCATGTTTTCGACCATTACGGGCCGATGAAAAAAGGCGAGCTGGGAGCGCGCAAACGCGGCGTGCTGGTGTCCATGGTGCAAGGCAAGGCCCTGGCGTATGCGTTGTTTGCCCTGCAGGAGCGCGGCGAATTGTTCGTCGTGCACGCCGATGAAGTTTACGAGGGGATGATCGTGGGCATTCATTCCCGGTCGAACGATCTCGTGGTCAATCCGACCAAGGCCAAACAACTGACCAATATCCGCGCCGCCGGTTCCGACGAAAACCTGATTCTGACGCCGGTGCAAAAAATGACCCTGGAACAGGCGCTGGAGTTTATCGACGAAGACGAACTGGTCGAGGTGACGCCGAAGTCGATCCGGTTGCGCAAAAAGCTGTTGCTCGAGCATGAGCGCAAACGAGCGGCCAAGGACCGGGCCGACTAGAGCCTCCGCAAGGGGAGCGGATCATTTATTCCGTTCCCCGGCCGAATGCCGGGGTTGGATCGAGTACGGCGGCCGGATTTCTCCCGCAGGAACCTCGATAAAGAAGCCGCGTGTGAATTCAATCTTGATCCGGCCCGATGCCTGGGTAGCCCTGTCCTGTGCTTCAATCTTTTTTTATTACGCTGATCGTGCCGTTCGCTTCGATATAGCTTTGCTTGACTTCTTCCAGGCGCTCTATCCCTTCTTCCCGCAGCTTTCCCATTAATTCTTCTTCGCTGACCATTTCCAGCCTCAGGTTCCGCCGCTGGAGCCGCCCATCCTTGATCAGAAGCCGGGGAGGCGGACGCAGCAGGCGCTGCACCGCCGGAAAGTGATAACCCAGCCAGTCGAGAAAATAATCCCAGAACGCCAGCGTGGAGACGAGAACAAGCCCTTCCGTGATCGACTTGTAGTCATGGGCCATGGCGTTTTGCGCGGCGTCGGCGATCAGTACGACGACGAGGAGGTCGGAAATGCCCAGCGCTCCCGCTTCACGCCTGAGCAGCCGCAGCACGATGAAGAGAAAGAAATACACGATCGTGCCGCGCAGGAAGATTTCTCCGATAGGCAGGGAAGGAATGAAAAAGGCTTGCCAATCGATTGAATGAAACGTGCTCACTGCGTTTGCTCCCGGGTACGATGCCGCGCAGCCGGAACTCCGGATGCCAGAGCCGGGCTTTTCTTTCGCTGTGCGGCGGAAGGATGTTTATCAGATTAGAGCTGGCGAAAGATGAAATAAATCCCTTGTTTTGGAGGCTGCCCGCGTGACCTGGCGTTTGTTTTGTCGTCTCGCCGAGGTTGGGTTAGAGTATTTTCGATTGACATGCAAAGGACTGCCGGAGCAGGAGCGAATTCCTTCGATTTTCCGGGTTTCGCTGCGGAGAATGATGAACAGAGGGACGCAAGGCAGTCCGTCGTAGAAGAAAACGCCGATCGAGCCTTTGGCGGAGCCGTCTATCCGGGTCATGACATCTTCCAGTGAAACTTTGAACAATTTGGAATAATCATTGAATTCGTGCTCATTGAATCCGGTCGTTTCCGTGGCGCGTAACTTGTCGATACGGCTGTCCGGTTTGCTTTGCGCCAGGAAGATCGCGTGACATTCCGGATGAAAATAAAATGGTGCGGCTTAACTGTTGGCCACCCAGATGGAATCGAGTTGCAATGGTTTTTTTATTTTTTCGGCGTAAGCCGCGGCTTGTTCCTGCCGGGTAAAACCGCCCACGCGCAGCCGATACCATTTGGACTGATCAACTTCGACTTCGACGATTTCGGTGCGAACGCCTTTTTTGATCAATTGCAGGGCCTGCTGTTCGGCATCGCTTCGCTGTCTGAAGGAGACTAAATTAACGAACCAGCCCGGTTTGGCATTCGTCGTTTCCGGCATGGTAAAGGCTTTGCCGGACGATGAAGAATGACTGCCGGCATCGAAGGATTTTTCAAACGAGGTCTGCCGGATTGTTCCGCCGTTTGGCATCGCAACGGGCAACAGGGTTTCGGAAGGCGTTTCGTGTTCGGCCGTTTTTCCGATTCCGTTGTTTTGAGCAGGCCCCGAGGTTTCTTGCCGAGGCAGCCCGGTCTGAGCGGATAATCCCGGTGCTTGCCGTGACGGCTCAGTTGCAGTCAGCGCGAAAACCGCGACGGCGGCCGATCCGACGCTGATCCCTAAAGCAATGCAACTGAAAACGAAAGCTTTTTTTGTTTGGGCTGCCATCGCGTTCCGGAACTCTTTTTCTTCCGCGCTGATGACGCGTCGTTCGGAAGTCCCGTACTCCAAAACGGGGAGAGGTTCTTCATCAATCGAAGAGGATTGGCTTTGGCCGAAAGGTACCGGCGTTTCGGCCGGATCGTCCTCGATCGGTTCGATCCGGCTGGGAATCGTCCCCAGCTCGACCAGATCTTCAATCCGAAGCTTTTCTTCACGAATGGCCCCCGGCAGAGCAAGCGCCGAGTGCTCGTCCAGGCGCCAGGATTCGGATTCGACGGCAAAATCGATGGTTTCGGCGGCTGCGGAATTGTCGGCAAACGGCGGTTCCGGCCGGTTCTGAACCGGATCGATTGAGGACAAGGAAACGGCGGGGGCTTCTTCGTCAAGCGTTATGAGAGGCTCGATTTTATTGGCCGCAGGCCGTTCTTCGACAAGGGTTGCAAAATCGACCGGTCCTTCCCGTTCCTCAATCCAGGGGTTCCACGGAGCAGGGGGCTCGTGGTCGTTTTCTGCATCGAATCCGGTGTTCATGAGTAAACGATCGATGGCATCTTCATCCTCCAGATCTTCGGTCAACGGCGCATAAAGATTCGCGTCCGAGGGTGCAAATACGTCGCGGTATCGTTTTTCTTTAGATTTTTTGTGCAGAGAAACTGTCATTTTTGTACTCATTAATAGTAAGATAGGAATAAATTTCGGCCTTGGTATTCAATGTTAGTCGCTATCGAAATAAATGTCTTTCGTTTAAGGGTAATCAAACTTAAAGCTAGTACAGCGCAGTGATTAATAACAGGATAAACCTACAGAATCATAAGAACAAAATAATGAAACTGGCTCTCACCGTTCTAGGTCATAACCCGTCCACTCTCATTTCGGATATATTACCGGCCATTCGCGATAGCCGATGCAGTATCCTTGAATTAAGATCGTCGCGCCTGGTTCAGGCCTACGGCGCTTACCTGCTGATCCAGGGAAACTGGAACCAGATCGCCAAATTCGAAAGCGCCCTGGAAGCCATCCAGAAAAGAACGGAAATAAAAATTCATGCCATCCGGCCGGAACAAAAAGAAAAGGGGAGGGACTACGTGCCTTATTCCCTGGAAACCATCTCCCTGGACCGCGACAACATCATCGAATCCCTCACGGCCTTTCTCTGCGAACGGGAAATCGAAATCGAAGAAATAACCGGCAGCGCCTATCAAGCGCCTTATATTCAGACTTCGGTGTTTTCCACCCGCTTTATCATTTTAATACCTCCGCAACTGCGATTGCTGGCCTTACGCGAAGAATTTCTGGACTTTTGCGACCAATTGAATATCGACGCCATTCTTGAACCCATTAAACGCTAGGTTATTGATGACTCCCCTGACTCTCGGCAGTTCCGCCCCGGATGTGGAAATCCCGGCCACCGGCGGCCAATCGATTAATTTAACAAATTTTAAAGGCCGCTTCATCGTTTTATATTTTTATCCCAAAGACAGCACTCCCGGCTGTACGCTGGAAGGGCGCGATTTCGGCGCTCATATCGATCGCTTCCAGGCAATGAATGCCGTGGTTTTCGGTGTGTCCAGAGATTCGTTGCGATCTCATGAAAATTTCAAATGCAAACAGGCCTTTCCTTTCGACCTCTTGTCGGATCCGGACGAGACGTTGTGCCGTCTGTTCGACGTCGTCAAGATGAAAAACATGTACGGCAAACAGGTCAGAGGCATCGAGCGCAGCACTTTTTTATTCGACCCTCAGGGCATTCTGGTACGCGAATGGCGCAAGGTGACGGTTAAAACCCACGTCGCCGAGGTGTTGCGGGCGCTCTCGGAACTTGCCGCCCCGCAATAAGGCGGTTTTTCGCACGGTTGCGCCCGTTCCCGTCATTCATGTACCGAATCGCCATGCGCCGCCTTCTTTGTTCTTGAATGGTTCCGAATGTCCGACCTTTTCCGTGAACGACCGCCGCGGCAGGACGTCGAGCGCCGGCCGATCGATGGAATTTAAGCTAATCTATAAATTGATCCCACTTATCCCCGAGTTCCGTATTGTCGATGAATATTAAAACCACCCCGGATAAAAAACTGTTTGTTTTGGATACCAACGTTCTCATTCACGATCCGTCGTCGATATTCCGCTTTCAGGAGCATGACATCTTTATTCCGATGATCGTTCTGGAAGAACTGGACCATTTCAAGAAAGGCCTGACCGAAATGGCCCGTAACGTCCGCCAGGTCAGCCGCTTTCTCGACGAGCTGATACGGGACGCCAACCAGCAAACCATCGAAGACGGCTTGCCCTTGTCGCTGATCGAACGCGGCGTGATTCCTGCCGAAGCCGACAGAATGGGGCGGCTGTATTTTCAAACCCGGGCCATGACCGGACTGCTCCCGGAAAGCATGCCCGGTCGTACGCCCGACAACTCGATCCTCGGCGTCGTTCTTGCCCTCAAGAAGCAATTGCCGAACGTCAATGTGATTCTGGTCTCCAAAGACATCAACATGCGCATCAAGGCGGCGACGCTTGATTTGCCGGCCGAAGATTACCACAACGATCAGGTGCTCGAAGACATCGATCTATTGTACAGCGGCGCCGACGCACTGCCTGAGGATTTTTGGGAATTGCACGGCAGCAAGATGGAGTCCTGGCAGGAAAAAGGAAGAACGTTTTATCGGCTCGAAGCGCCTCTGGTGGCCGAATGGTATCCCAATCAATATCTTTACATCGAAAAGGACTCCAATTTCGAAGCCATCGTCAGGGAATGCAATCAGCGTCAGGCGATTCTGGAACTGGCCAGGGATTACCGCAGCAAACACAACAACGTCTGGGGAATCACCGCCAAAAACCGCGAACAGAACTACGCATTCAATGTTTTGCTGGATCCTGAAATCGATTTCGTTACGCTCCTCGGCACCGCCGGAACCGGCAAGACTTTGCTGGCGCTGGCGGCGGGTTTGACGATGACGATGGAGCAGAAGCTTTATAACGAAATCATCATGACCCGGGAAACGGTGCCGATCGGAGAGGACATCGGTTTTCTACCCGGAACCGAGGAAGAAAAGATGGCGCCGTGGATGGGGGCGCTGATGGACAATCTGGAACTGCTGGGCAACCGCAGCGGCCGCAATGAATGGGAACAGAGCGCGACCAACAATCTGTTGATGAACCGGGTGAAAATCCGCTCGCTCAACTTCATGCGGGGACGCACCCTGCTCAACCGCTACCTGATCATTGACGAGGCCCAGAACCTGACGGCGAAGCAGTTGAAAACCCTGATCACCCGCGCCGGTCCCGGAACCAAAATCATCTGCATCGGCAATCTTTCGCAAATCGATACGCCCTATTTGACGGCCACCACCTCCGGGTTGACGTATATCGTGGATCGCTTCAAACGATGGCCGCACAGCGCGCACATCACCTTGCGCCGCGGCGAGCGCTCGCGTCTGGCCGATTACGCCTCGGAGACGCTGTAACGGCGCTCATCCGTTCGTTCCCCGGCGCACAGGAAGAGAATCGGAGCGGGCGATTTCCGGTTCAAATCGTGGTCAGAATGGTTTGTCCCCGTGCGCTGGAGCATTTTCACGTCGCGTGGCCGAATGAATTCGCCTCTGCAAGTGATAGGAAACGCTCTAATAATAGTCGTGCTTCTGATCTCCGATTCGAGGCCAGGCCGTCAGCACCGCCTGGACGACGGTCGCTAAAGGAATGGCGAAAAATACGCCCCAGAAGCCCCATAGGCCGCCGAAAAACAGGATGGCGACAATGATCGCGATGGCGTGCAGGTTGACGGCTTCGGAGAACAACAGGGGCACCAGAATGACGCCGTCCAGCATCTGAATGATCGAGTAGGCCATGAGCACATACATGAAGTCGTCTCCGCCCAGGCCCCACTGGAAATAAGCGATGCCCAGCACCGGAAAGGTCACCAGGGTGGCCCCGATATAAGGAATGATCACCTGAAGGCCCATCAGGACCGCGAGCAACAAGGCGTAATTCAGCCCCATCGCCGCAAAGGTGGCATAGCTTACCACCAAGAGGATAAATACCTCGACAATTTTTCCGCGCACGTAATTGCCGATCTGCGTGTTCACTTCATTCCAGACCCGTACCGACAAATAGCGGTCCCGCGGCAGAAACTGCACGAACCAGGCGATCAGCTTGTGTTTGTCCTTGAGAAAGAAAAAAACCATCATCGGCACGAGAAACAGATAAACCAACACGCTGACCAGGCCAACCACCGAGGCGGCCGAAGCCGACAGCATGTTTTGTCCGTAAATGATCAATTCCCTTTGCAGGGTATACAGCATTTCCAGGATTTTTCTTTCCGAAAAGAATTTAGGATACATTTTCGGCAGCCGCATGATCCCGGTTTGAGCTCTTTCGATGATCATCGGTATGTTTTGAATGAGTTCCATCGCCTGCTGGGAAATGATCGGAATGAGATAAAACAGTAAAAAGATCAGGCCGGCCATAAACACCGAAAACACCAGACAGACCGCCGGCAAGCGCGGTATTTTGTAACTTTCGGCCTTGGCCACCAGGCCTTCCAATAAATAGGCGATGACGATTGAAGTAAATGCCGGCATCAGAATGTCTGACAAAGAGTAGATCAGAACGAAGCTGACTACCAAAATGATGGCTAATGATACCGCCTGAGGATTGGGCAGAATCCGCCTGAAATATTCCCGAAATAACTGTATGTTTACAAACTGGTTTTGAGGAGTCATCAATGATAAATAATGGATAGGAATGGCTGATTTTCTATTCTATCTCGACACGCTGCTCTAAACTCTTCTTTATTGGAAAGAAGGAATTGGACTTTGGCTGGTCGCGTGCCCGCCAAGGCAGGCGTCGAAACACATTGGAATCGGAATGAGGAAATTATACGGAAAAATACCGGAAAATTTATGAAAATGCTTTACCCCTTGTTAATCAGTATCATCTTATGCATCGGCGTGTTGTTGGGTTGTATGCCGATGATCTACCCCCCCGGAGAAAAAAACTACACGGCGCAATTGCTTGGAAACACCATCGTAACGGAAGACGGCGCCCGTTTGCCGTTAAGATTTTGGCTGCCGGAAACCGAGCCTAAGGCGGTTATCATTGCCTTGCACGGGTTCAACGACTACAGCCGGTTTTTCGATCAGCCGGGCCGCTTTTTCAGCAAGCAGGGGATTGCCAGTTTTGCCTACGATCAACGCGGTTTCGGGGCCGCTCCGAAACGCGGCCTGTGGGCCGGAAGCAAGGCCTATGCCGACGATTTGAAAACCGCAGTGAGGCTGATCGCCCGGCGTTATCCGCAACTCCCCATTTATCTTTTGGGCGAAAGCATGGGGGGAGCCGTCATTATCACGGCGATGAGCGGGAAGGACAGGCCCGAAGTGGCGGGAATCATTCTGGCCGCCCCGGCGTTATGGGCCAGAGAGACGATGCCCTGGTACCAGACCGGCTTGTTGTGGACGCTGGCGCACAGCTTGCCCTGGCTTACCCTGACCGGCGAGGGCGTTAAAGTGACGCCTTCCGACAATGTAGAGATGCTCCACGCTCTGGGCCGGGATCCCTGGGTGATCAAAAGTACCCGAGTGGAAACCTTGTACGGCCTGACCAATCTGATGGACAAAGCGTTCGACAGCGCCGGCTTGTTGCACGCCAATACACTGCTGCTTTACGGAGAGAAAGACGAAATCATTCCGAAAGAGCCGACTTATGCCTTTCTTCAACAGTTTTTGAGCGCCAGGCCTGCTACGGTGAAAACCGTTGCTTTTTATCAGAACGGCTATCATATGCTGCTTCGGGATCTGCAGGGAGAGACGATCTGGCAGGACATAACGGCATGGATCGAAGCCGGCTCCGGAAGATTGCCGTCGGGAGCCGATCAACGCGCCCAGATTCTGCTGGCGCCGTCCGCAGGCGACAAGCTGGAAAATTAAAAATCGGCCTCGACTCATCGCTTCGGCCGTTCTCGGCCGGTCTTTTCGGTTAAGTTCCGTCGGCAGGGCTGCCGGGCATAGCGGATGACAAAGAGCCGGGCAGGGCACCGCTTTAACGCCGGTGCCGGCGGTCCAGTTGCTTTAAATACTTGAGTTTTTCACCGATTTTAATCTCCAGCCCCCGGTCGACGGGCTGATAGTAACTTCTGTCCTGCAACGGTTCGGGAAAATAGTTTTCGCCCGCGGCATAGGCTTCGGCTTCGTCATGCGCATAGCGGTATTCCTTGCCGTAATCCAGCGCCTGCATCAAGGCGGTCGGAGCATTCCGCAAATGCACCGGCACTTCCAGACTGCCGTGCTGCCTGGCGTCCTGCATGGCCGCGTTATAGGCCTTGTAGACGGCGTTGCTTTTCGGCGCACAAGCCAGATAAACGACCGCTTGCGCCAGGCTGAGTTCGCCTTCGGGACTGCCCAGACGTTCCTGCGCTTCCCAGGCATTGAGGGCGATTTGCAAGGCTCTCGGATCGGCATTGCCGATGTCTTCGGACGCGATCCGGACGATGCGGCGGGCCAGATAGGCCAGGTCGCAGCCGCCGTCGATCATCCGGCACAGCCAGTACAGGGCGGCATCCGGGGAGCTGCCGCGTACCGATTTGTGCAGCGCCGAAATCTGATTGTAAAATTCGTCGCCCTGCTGATCGAAGCGCCGGACGCTGCCGCTCAGCACCTCGCGGGCGCAGGCTTCGTCGATGTTCCGGCTGTCGTGCGCGGCCGCGAGTTCTGCGGCCAGTTCCAGCAGATTCAACAATTTTCTGGCGTCGCCGTCGGCCGCCTGGGCAAATTGCCGCTTGACGTCCTCGCTCACGGCCAGACCCAGGCCGCCCAGACCTTTGCCGGAATCGGCAAGCGCCGCGTTCAGGACCGTCAGCAGATCCTCGGCCGTCAATGACTTGAGCACGTACACCCGCGCTCTTGAGAGCAAGGCGTTGTTGAGGGCGAAAGAAGGATTTTCGGTGGTCGCTCCGACAAAATACACGGTGCCGTCTTCGACGTGCGGCAGAAAGGCATCCTGTTGGGATTTATTGAAACGATGCACTTCGTCGACGAACAACACCGTGCGCCGGTGTTGCGTCTGCTGAATCGATTTGGCTTCGGCGACGGCCGCCCTAATTTCCTTGACGCCGGCCAAAACCGCCGAAACCGGCATGAACTCGGCATCCGAATGTCGGGCGATCAGACGGGCCAGCGTGGTCTTTCCGGTGCCGGGCGGCCCCCAGAATATCATCGAATGCAGCCGGCCCGAGCGGATCGCTTCATACAGCGGCTTGCCGGCCGTCAGTATATGCTGCTGGCCGACGTATTCTTCCAATGAGTGGGGGCGCATCCGGTCGGCCAGCGGCTTGGTCAGGTCCTCAAACATCATAAAGGCAAACGAGCATCCTTCGGCAAGCGGTCGAGGCCGTCCTCCGACGGCGGATCAGGCCTCCAATCCGGTTTATTTATCGGAAAAAACGTCCACTCCTTTCGGAGGCGTGAATTGGAAGAGCGTCTGTTTCAGCGGAGGATTGACGATGACATCGGAAAAATAAATGCGGGTCAACTGGCCGAAATTGTCGCTTAATTCCATGCCGCCGAGGATCCCTTTGGTCAAGCCGATGAGGATGTATTTGAAAGTGCTTTCCTCGCTTTTCGGCGACAGCTTGATCCATTGCATGTCGCCGTCGATGCCCTGATCTTCCATGATAAAGTTATCTTCCAGCGAAATCTGTCCGCTTAACAGCAAGGCCGGGGTGGAGCCCAGCGACTCGTCCAGTTTTTTGATGGTCACCTGTTCCAGATCGGTATCGTAAAACCAGACTTTGCCGGCATCGGCGACGATTTCCTGGGTAAAAGGCTTCTCGTAATTCCAGCGGAATTTTCCCGGCCTTTGCAGATAAAAAACGCCGTAGCTGGTCCTCACGGGATTGCCCGCTTCATTGAGCAGCACTTGTTTAAAATTCGCGCTGAGCGATTTTGAGGTCGCCAGAAAAGTTTTCAACTGCTGAATCGGCTTGTCTGCCGCCAAAGCCTGGCCGGTGCACGTCAGCCAGGCGATTAAGATCAGGTTGTAAAAATTGATTCTAGACATGGCAATCCCGTCGATCATTATTGCGTAAATAAATCATTAAACCAGTTGCTATCCTGTTGGGTTCCCGGCGTCGGGCTGCACGAAGAATAAGCCGTCGGTTCGGAGCCGGAAATGTAAGGATAATTCCTGGCGCCTGGGCAGGTCTCGCCGGCCAGCAAGCCGTTGTAGGGATCCACCCAGACCATCTTGATGTTGTCGGGCGGAATCAGATCGACCGGTTGCGTCGAAATTTGCCGCATCAGAGCCGTCCAGACCTGCAGCGCGCCGGTGGCGCCGGTGAGCCCTGCCGGTTTGTTGTCGTCGCGTCCCACCCAGACCACCGATAGATAATCCCCGCTGTAACCGGCAAACCAACTGTCCTTGGCATCGTTGGTGGTGCCCGTTTTGCCGACCAAGCCATACCCCGGAGGAAAGGCGGAATAAGCCGATTGGCCGGTGCCGCTCTGCATGACTTCCTGCAAAATGGTGTTGACGATGTAGGTCGCCGAAGGGTCGACGGCCTGCCGGACGGTGAAAGGATAACTTTGAAGACGCTCGCCGCTGGACGAAAGGACTCCTCTGATCGCTTTCAAAGGCGGCGAAAAACCGTCTCCGGCCAACGTTTGATACATTTGGGTCACTTCCATCGGGGTCAATTGCATGGCGCCCAACAGGAATGACGGATACAATTCCACCTTGCGGGTCACGCCCATGTTTCTCAAGGTTTTGGCCGTTCGCGCAATGCCGACGTCCATGCCGATGCGGACCGTGGCGAGATTGTAGGATTTGGCTAGAGCGGTATGCAGGGGGACGGTGCCATGCTCCCTATTGTCGTAATTTTTAGGGCTCCAGTCGTTGCCGTTCGGACCCTTGACGAAAACGGCCGAATCGCTCACCGGCGAGGTGATGGTGTACCGGTTCGGATACTCGAGCGCGCTGAGATAGACGACCGGCTTGATCAACGAGCCGATCGGCCTGACGGCGTCGAGGGCGCGGTTGAATCCCGATGCCGAATTTTTCCGGCCGCTGGCCAGAGCGGCAATTTCACCGCTGTCCCGATGGGTTACGACGACCGCGGTTTCAAGATTTTTGGTCTTGGGCAGTTTTTCGAGCTGACTCAATTTGCTGGCGACCGTCTGTTCCAGCGTATCCTGAATCCGGGTATCCAGGGTAGTGAAAATGACCAGCCCTTCGGAGGTCAGGTCTTCCTCCCGGTAATCGCGTCTGAGCTGGCGCTTGACCAGATCCAGAAATCCCGGATAGCGGTTGGCCGAGCGATGGGTATTGGCGATCACGTTCAAGGGTTTGGCTTTGGCTTCTTCGGCTTGCTCGGTGCTCAGGTAGCCTTCCGCCGCCATCTCGTCCAGCACCAGATTGCGCCGTTGCAAAGACCGTTCGGGAAAGCGCCTCGGATCGTATTCGGAGGGCCCCCGAACCAGCGCCACCAGGGTCGCCAGTTGTTCCATCGGAAGATTCTTCAAGGAACCGCCGAAATAAAATTCGCTGGCCAGACCGAAGCCGTGGACGGCGCTGGCGCCGTCCTGGCCGAGATAGATTTCGTTTAAATAGGCTTCCAGAATTTCATTCTTGCTGTAGCGGTATTCCAGAATCAACGCCATCAAGGCTTCTTTTACCTTTCGGGACAAACTGCGCTCGGACGTGAGGTAAAAGTTTTTAACCAGTTGTTGAGTGATGGTGCTGCCGCCCTGAACCATGCCGCCGGCCCGCATGTTGTTCCACATCGCCCGGGCGATGCCGCGCAGGGAAATGCCGAAATGCTGGTAAAAATCCCGGTCCTCGGAAGCCAGGAGGCCCTTGATCAGCATGTCCGGAGCTTCTTCGAGCTTGATCAGAACCCGGTCTTCCTTGATGGTAGGGTAAAAGCTGCCGATCAGCACCGGATCCATACGGATAATGGCAATGTCTTTTTTTTGCGTTAAATCGGTAACAGCGCTGATGCCCGATTGGTTAAAGTCGACGCGCAGGGTGGTACTCGGCTGCTTTTGGTCCAGAAAAGTAAAATCACGGGTTTTTACGATGATTCCTTGATCTTTTTTAAAAAAGGTGCCGTCCGCCGATAGAAGAGGATCGGTCCGATAGTGCAGTTGCCCCAGCAATTCCTCGAATTTGGCCTCCGTCAGGTTATAGCCGGCATAAAGTTCGACCGGATTCGCGTACACTCTGGCAGGAATCGCCCAGCGCTTGCCTTCGAACTGTTTCCGGACGTTGTAATCGAGATAGCCGAGATAGCTGGTTAAAACAAACGCAAACCCGACAAGACCTATTAATAGAAGGGTTCCAAACCAGTGCGAGGCCCGACGGCCTCGGGGCTTTTTCGGATTGTATCGGGATCCACGCTTTTTAGCTCTTTCTGTCATAGCCTCTCGATCTATTGGGAATGCCGGAATGCATCACGGCAGTTAAACCGGATATTATACATCATCAGGACTGGAAACCTCATGACGGATGAATGTATCAATTTCAGGATGAATGAAAAGTGAATAGAAGAAAAAGTTCTGCCGCTGCTTGATAAAAAGGAAAAATTTTCAATGGTTGGAGTCGTGTCTGTTTTGCCCCGAGAAGGCCTGGATTGTAAATTATTGGAACAATCCGACTTTGAACTTTAAATTCGAAGATTAAATTCGAAGATTGACAAAGAACGGCTTCCGTTTCCTATTCCATTCTCAAAAAAATCCAAAAAACCGGCGGGGAGCATTATTCGCCGGCCAGAGCCAACGCCAATTCGGCAGCTTCTCTAATTTGCTCGTTTTTATCTTTGCTCAAGCTGCTCAATCGCTCGATCAACTGGGGATCATCCACCTCGGATATCGATTCCAGAGTTAGGACGACGATATCGGAATTATTGTTTTCCAAGGCGGCAATCAATAGTCGTTGCCGCTCTTTTGCGTCTCCCCATTCGCTGATCTGAATGACCGCCTGCTCTCTGACATTCATGTCGGGATCGCCCAAAGCAAACAAAATACCTTCCTTTGCGTTATCGGTCGCGTATTCGCCTAGAGTCATGACGGCTAATTCCCGGTCTTCCGCCTCCTGATCGTTATGCAAAGAGTGCAAGGCTTCTTCGACCATTTGAAGGCTGTCGGGATCGTTTGCCGACTGTTTTGTAAAGGCCTGTTGTTCCGTTGCCGCCAGATATCGTTGCCGCAAAACTTGATTGAATGAGTTCGATCGGGAAGTTATTGAAGCGGGCTTTGAAGGCTGTTCCGGATGGCGGGTTCTAGCCGAATTACTGAAGGTTGAATAGACGGCTTTAATTTTCGCCGTTATGGGAGGGAAAAAATACGCTGCAAACGGGATGGCAACGATCAATAGTATGAAGCGAGAAATAGCTTTCTTATTATTAACGCTCACCATTTTACATTAACTTGATGAAATTTATTAAAATTATTGATTTTTATATAGAAGTTGATAGAGGAAATCATACTAAATATAATGATACCGGTTTGCGGCCGATTTCTGCGGGACCGAGAAATCGCAAACCGAAAGCTTAATTTAACCGATTCGGATTGACAATAGGATAAGTTGAATTGGGCTATTTAAATAAAACTTATTAGAGAGGATGTGATAGAACTATGAAAAAAATGATACTAAAAGGTTCAATCCTGGCGCTGATTTCTACAGGCGTATTCGCCGCTCCGCCCAAGGACTGTCCGGTGACTTACGACCAGTTGAAAGCGGCATTGGATGCGGCAGTCACTCAGGATAACGGGGGCTTGGGTTTTGACATGTGGGGTACCGTTGTCAATGCCGACGGCAGAGTTTGCGCCGTTGCCAGAACGGGCGAAAAATTAAACGATCAATGGTTGGCCAGCCGCATTATTTCGGCTCAGAAAGCCTATACGGCGGCGACCTTGAATAACAACCAAGGATCGAGCGCCAATTCCACGGGCGGTTTTGCTTTTTCTACTGCCAGTCTCTATGGTGCCGTGCTCGAAGGCGGTCCGCTTTATGGTCTTCAGCACAGTAATCCGGTCGATACAAAATGGGCTTATGCGGGTAACAGCGAAAAATTCGGTACCAATAAAGATCCACTGGTAGGACGAAGGATCGGCGGCATCAACGTATTTGGCGGCGGGTTGTCCTTGTTTGACGCAAACGATCAGGTGGTGGGCGCCGTCGGAGTCAGTGGCGACACTTCCTGCGCGGATCATAATATTGCCAGACGGGTTAGAAACTATTTCGCGACCAACGGTATCGCCCAGGCTCCGGCAACCGAAGCCGATATCGATTATGCGGGAGGGTATCCTGACTGTTCCGGAAGTTCGGCGACTTTTTATACCGAGAACATCGTCGGTTTGAGTCAGCGCTTTCCTTAAAAAAATCTCTGATTTAACGTGGGGAACCGGATGACTTGTCCGGTTCCCTCAAACTTTTTTAATATTGAACTTGCCGCTCCTTCCGGACTCTTTCTGCTTCTCCAGGCTAACTCAAATGCATGTCTTCCACAATTTTTAATGACTGAAAAAAGATGATAAAAAAGCGAGTGACAATGGTCGTGCTGGCATTGACCCTGTGCGCGTGCAACGATACCGGCAAGGAAGGCGAGGGCGGTAACGACACCCGGACGCTTTTCCAAAAAGCCCTTCAGCAGGATTCCCGCAAGATCGATAAAACCCCGGATTCAAACACTCCGTCAAAGAAAACGGAATCCGCCGGTAACCGGCCTTCGTTTACGCCAACGGACGGGGCCGAGGCTGATGAAACCGTCGACGCCGAAGAGCTGGAAGAATTCCGGCAGGACTATGAAGGAGCGGCCGATGTCGAGGAAAAATCCGAGGCGCTCATTGCTTTGGTGCAGGCCGACGAAAAAAACGCAGTGGCCTTGTTAAAGGAAGCCTATACCAGTCCGGAGCCCGAATTGCGGAGAGAAGCCATCTTGCAATTGCAGGATTTCAGCGACGATGAGCAGGCGGTGGATTTGATGTTGAGAGCTTTGGACGATCCGGACTCGGAAGTGGTTATGAATGCGGTGGAAGGCCTGTCCGGACAAGAAAGCGCCCGTGTCGCGGAAAAATTAAAAAAAGTGGCGCAGTCCCATCCCGACGAGGCGGTCAGAGAACTGGCCCAGGATTATCTGGATCAAGCGAATGAATACAGTCAATAAATATTAATCGATTCGACAAAAAGAGCCGATTAACGGCGTATCAAGCCGGAAGATTCCAGGATGAACGTTGTTTTCGATGAAGTCCGGCTGTCGGTCAGGACTGTTTCGCTAACCGGCCATAACGGCCCTTTAAAACCAAAGATTTCCATGTTACGGCCGGACCGAAATTTTCCAGGATAGTTGCCGTATATTTATGCCGCTTCTTTTCTAATGGCTTCATTTGATACGGCCATATTTTCCGTTTTACCGAAAATTTCTCACCGGCTTGATAAACAAGTTCTTAATTCACCGTTTCTATGCATTTTTCGGAATCGTACATTGGGTTGTTGACTTTCCTGCTCACCGGCCAGGCCGCCATCTCTTCGCTAGGATAGGGTTTCAGCAGGTTTTGAAGGCGATGAGTGTCTCTCGCTCTTAATTCAAGCCAGTCATTCCAATGAGCGGGAGCCAGAACGACCGGCATACGATTATAAATCGACCGCAAAAGGGCGTTCGCTTCCGTTACAATGATGACGCAGCTTTCCAAATTCTCTCCTGCCGGACTCCGCCATTCTTCCCATAGTCCAGCCAGTGCCATGGGAAGTTGATTACGCAGTACGATAAACCACGGTTGTTTGGCCTTCGAGCCGGCCACCGCTTGCCATTGGTAATAGCCATCCGCCGGTATCAGGCAGCGCCGTCGCTTGAAAGCCTCCCGGTATCCCGGTTTTTGGGCCACTGTTTCCGCCCGGGCGTTATAACTGGTATAGCCGACTTCTATCGTCTTCGCCCAATGCGGAACCAGACCCCATCTGGCCAAAGTAAATTGCCTTTTATTGCTTTCTTCCCGGATGATTAGAATGCTTTGTGTCGGCGCAATATTAAATCGAGGCGGCAAATCCAAAGGCGCCTCTGTACTGAAGCGGTGAGATAAAGCATAAGGATCGCTGTAAAGAGCGAATCGGCCGCACATAGGATCAATCGTTGTTTTGAATTGAGCTTTAAATACCGTTATTGCCTTTATCGTCGTCATTAATTTTATTTTCTTCGGTGCTCGCCTTCATCATCCATAGTCCGATGACTACCGCCAGTACCATGACGACTTCGAATACCATCCTCAACATGGTCATCCCCCTTTGTCAATTATATGGTTAGGGCCGGCAGCATAGGAGCGCTCGCCATTTGAAGAATCCGTCAATTGTTTAGTATGAATCTAAATAAAAGATTCCAAAATGGAAAGTTTGTTCCAAAGAGTGGCAGGAAACTCTTGAAAGAACATTCTCGCAGACGAGCCTTTCTGACCTCTCCGTTTGCAAACGTTCCAGGTAATTCATTGCAGGCTGAAGACGGCAGTCATTAGATTTATTGCAGAGATTGAAGCCAAAGCAGGCATATCGCTTTGGCGGGTTTGAAAAAGGATGTAAATGCGATAGTCAGAAATCCTGAGCGGCACAGGGCTTATTTTTCCATGCCGCTCGGGGTGACTTATTGAACCGTAAATCCGTTTTTCCGAATTGCTCTTTGGCCGTCGGGATTGATCAGCGTCAAAATTTTAGTTCCTTTCGGTGCCGTGCTGGTAACGTTCACTGTCACTTGACAACTGGTCGAGCTGAGATATGTTATCTGCTGCACCACCACGCCGCTCCCTACAGGACCGACTGTCGCGCTAATCCCGGAGACAAAACCGGTGCCGGTCAGGGTCAAGGTGGCCGTTGTGCCCCGTGCTACGGAAGACGGGCTCACACTGCTGATGGTCGGTGCAGGGGGCGGCGCGTCGCAGGCATCGCCGATGCCGTTGCCGTTGCTGTCAATCTGATCGGGATTGGCTACCGACGGGCAGTTGTCGCTGCTGTCGGGGATGCCGTCGCCGTCGCCGTCCGCCGGAATGCCGGGGGTGAGATCGGTAGCTAACACGGTCCAGGGATTAAGACCGGTCGTGATTGTATTGGTCACGGTCAGACTGGCGGTATCGATGACCGAAACGGTGCCGGCCGGCGGGCTGGTAACGTACAGTTTGCTGCCGTCAGGGCTCAACTCTGCCCAGTAGGGGCCGGTGCCAACCGGTATGGTGGCCAGGACTGTCCGGCTGGCCGTATCGATGGCTACGGCGGCATTGCCGTTGGCGACCTCGGTAAATGCCCGCTTGCCGTCGGGCGAGATGGTTATATTCCAGGGCGTCGGGCCGACCGAGATGGTATTTTCCAGGGCTTGTGTCGTGGTATTGATGACCGAAACGGTGCCGGAAGTGGTGTTGGTGACATAAATGTAAGCATTGTCCGGCGTTACGGCCATATAGGAAGGATTGGTGCCGGCGGCGGCCGTCCAGGCTACGGTCTTGGTGGCGGTATCGATGGCCGTGACCGTATTGGAACCGAAGTTGGCCACATAGACCCGGCTGCCATCCGGCGAGGCGGCAATGCCTCGAGGCGCTTGGCCGACAAGCAGGTTTTGTACCACGGTATCGGTGGCCGTATCGATGATTGAAACGGAGCTGGCTCCGGTGTTGCCGACGTAGATATAGCCTCCGGTATAGACCATGAACCGCGGCTGGGTCCTTACCGTGATGGTATTAATCACGGTAAAGCTGGTCGTATCGATCACCGAAACAGTGCCGTCATCCTTGTTATCGACGTAAAGCTTGTTGTCGGTTGGATGGTGCACCATAAACTCCGGTTTGTTGCCCACCGTGATCGTGGCGATAATATTGTTCGTCGCCGTGTCGAGTACCGACACGCTGCCCGAGGTCTGGTTGGATATAAAGACTTTCGATCGGTCGGGAGAAATCACTGCTCGAACCGCAGTATTTCCTCCGGTTGTCTTGTGGGAAAGAGCGGCCGAGGTGACGCCGTCAACAACGTCTACCGATCCGGGTGACCAGTTATTGACGATATAGGTACGGTATGTTGCCGCCTGGGCGCCAATGGCGAAGCTCAAGGTAAAGAGGAAACAAAATAGTTTTCGAGCAAGTTGGTACATTAATGATACTCCGGTTTATTTTTTGATTTATGGGTTTTTTTGCTCTGGCCGAAACAGAATATTAATAAATTTGCAATTATCCATGAGTCAGATTTTTAAACTTATTCATTAACATCTGTCCTTTAAGGCTGTTTTCTGAATATCGTCAACAAATAGATTTAATACATCGGTTACATGATAATCTGGCTACCCGAATTAAACATCAAGCAGATATCCCGATTTTTCAGGGATATTTGCCCTCGACAAGCCGGACTGAATCGGGATATTTGATACAGGAGGATAAGAGAAGCGATTTTTTAAAGTTTTATAACGGAAACAGTGATTCCGCCGCGAATCACTTGATGTCGTCATTTAAGAAGAACGGTTTGACGCCGGCTGAAGGATTTATTTTGGCTAGCCGTGCGGACACGGTCCTTGGAAAATACTCAATGCTTATCGTGAGCTGCTGCTATGTAAATACTCGAGATTCCTTACAGATTTTGGCTTTTCGATGGATAATTAATTTATCCATTCTCTATGTTTAAAATATCATCGATTGAATATTTAAACTTTTAACTGACAATTATAAACTTTGTTTTATTGAAGAACATTATTTGACTAATCGTGTCATAAAAAATAGGAAAAAGAAAAGTCGACATTAAACTTGTAAATCGAAGAGATCGAAAATGAAATTAGTAGCGATTGTCCAACCCAGTTATCAAGGTTTAACAAAACGTTTTTCAGCTTATAGCCCGGACATTCCAGGATGCATAGCCAATGGATCGACCGAAAAAAAAGCCATAGAAGCACTGAGAGTAATGATCACTCATCAAATAAACAGGCTGGAAGAAGTAGGGATGGAGCCTCCTCAAAGTTCTTGTAAAATAGAAATTCTCAATATTGAAACTAAAAAAAGCCAGGAAAATGGCGACGAGTTTGTTCCATTAAGCCGATTACAATAGACATAAGTAAACCGGTCCAGGGAAAACGGGAGAATACCTGCCCGCATCTTTGACATTTTCTTAGCCGATTCTGCAGTTCTTCTGTAGATGCCGATCTCCAGTTATAAAAATCTTGCCTACCTCAAAGCCAGATGGTATTTTGTATTCGATCCTGATTTAGAGAGGAGAATCGAAAGCCGTCACATGCATCCAACCGTCCGGTCCCCTGCCTTTAGATTACGCGCTTCTTGACGCAAGCTGATACAGGTTCTTCGCAATTCCTGATTATTTCCCGTCATTATCATTCTAACTATTGCAAAGCTTTGATAGTTATAAAGAGACTTTGAAGCTCACTTTTTTCCTGCTGTTAAAATGACAACTTTCAGGCGTCGAATAAGCCTGTCGACCGGTCGAGAATTTATATCCTTTTGATCGGTCTGATTCCGACCGCTGCAAGGCGTCATCTTAAAGCGAGCTGCATGGCTGCGTTATTACAGACGGAGAAGAACGGTCTGACGAATGGTTCAATATCAATTTTACGATTGAGAACGGAATTTGGATCGTATTGATACGCTTAAGCAAAAATTGGCCGGAGTCGGCTAAAACACAATAATGATCCGGAGGAAAAAATAAAAAACTGAAGTAAAAATTTTGGGGGAATTGTTGGTTAGGAGGCCAACTGGAAAAAGAGCTTGATCGGCAAGCTCGCTTCATTATCCTAAACAGAGAATCCCTTATGAACACACGAATAAATTATGTTTTGTTTTTCATCGTTTTGTATCTCGTCAACGTACCGGCCTTTTCGATCACTTTCGATCGCACCAGACCGACCACTCCCACCAGCCTCACGGCGGCGCCGATATCCACTTCGGAAATTGACTTATCCTGGGTTAAATCCAGCGATGCCGGTACCGGCGTCAAAGGCTACCGTATCTATAAAAATGGCAAATATTCTTCTTCGACAAACACTACTTCGTTTAAGTCAACCGGATTGACTGCCGGAACTTCCTATAGCTTTGCCGTATCGGCTTATGATGGCGCCGGAAACGTCTCGTCCTTGTCCAAAACCGTTCAAGCGACCACGTTAACCTCGGGTGGCGGAGGTGGCGATACGGTTGCGGAAGTTGGTTATATCGGTTGTTCGATGACGATGGGAGCAGTCGACGGGGCACTGGATTTAGGTTCAACAATCTTTTGGAGCACAAAGCCCGATTATGGCGGCGGCGGGGTTTGGCAGTGGGCGCAAAGCTTTAGCAATAAATTCTGGACCGCTTTCCAGACGGCTTACAATGCCCAGCCGGTGAACGTTATCTGGTGGCAATTATGTTCGCTCGATGCTTATAAGAATAACGAAACGTATGACAATGCACTTTTGGTGATTGACGAACTCAAGAGCCGTATTCCGGGAGTCACCGTCTATGTTTCCGCTCAACCCGTTTACGATCCTGTAGACCATGTTTGCACGCTGGCCGGTGAATCGGGTCCCACCCGGATGGCGACTTTGGCGGCGCAATTGACCACGAACGGCGAGGCTCTGGCAGGACCGGTGACCGGCCCATTAAATTATCCGGAACAGACCAAAGACAGTTGTCACCCGAATGCCTCCGGCGAACAATTGATGGGGCAACAAGTCATCGATTTTTTTGACTAGGGGAGTCCCGGAATACGGCGAGCGGGTCTGTTCGAAATAAGTAAAGTTGTCTCTTGAAAAACGAAGAAATAATCTTCCTAATTTTTTTAAATGCTTGAAAATAAAATGTGATTAATGTCGCATTTTTGCAATAAAGTGCTAGGCTTAGATAGGATTTTGTTAGTTTTTGACCTATCCAGCCAATCACGCCTATTCGAACGCAGACTTATTCGGAGACCTTAACTTGGAAGAAGACTTAGCCACTGATTTATTGGTACTGCAAAGCCATTTGGACGGAATGATCGACCTGGTTGCGAAAAATAACGCGAGCTTGAGGCAGTATCGCGATTTTGAAATGCGTTTGCTAAATCTTGATTCCATGTCCGAAATCATTGAGCACATATTGGATGATGCGAAAAAATATTTTGATTTTGAAGTGATCAGCCTGTGTCTGGTGGACGAAACCTTCGAAATGGAAAAAATCTTGAACGATCAGGGACTCGATATAAAATCGAGAAAAGAAGTGATTTTTCTAAAAGACAAAGAGCTTTTACAATCGACTTTCGGCTTTGCGGTTCGTCCTTACATCGGAGCCTTTCAGAAAACCTTTCTGTCTTCATTTTTCAGCGAAAACAAACAACCCGTCAGCGTGGCCATCACTCCCTTGATTCGCCGCCGGAAATACCTGGGGACGTTGAATTTAGGAAGCTACAAAGCCGACCGTTTTGCCGGTCCCGCAATGATGGAATATCTCGTTCATTTAAGTTCGGTGATCAGCATTTGCCTGGAAAACAGCCTCAACTTCGAAACCATAAAAAGAACCAGCTACATCGACACCCTGACGGGAGTAAATAACAGGCGTTTTTTCGAGCAGCGCATCAACGAAGAATTGGATCGCTGCCAACGCAACGCCGATCCTATCTCCTGTCTGTTTCTGGACATCGATCGCTTTAAGGCGATCAATGATAAATACGGGCATCAAGGCGGCGACCAGGTGCTGGCTCTGGCAGCGAAGACCATAAAAACCCAATTACGGAATAACGATGTGCTGGCGCGTTATGGCGGTGAAGAATTCGTCGCCCTTCTGACCAATATTGACGGGGATAAAGCGTTCGAGATCGCGGAACGCATACGCAAGACAGTGGAAAACTTGGTGATTAAATATCACGACACTTCAATTTCCATTACCGTATCGATCGGACTGGCCACACACGTTCCTGACCGAATGTCGTTAACCAAATCCGACGATGCCGTCATCCGCTTGATCAAGGCGGCGGATGCCGCTTTGTACAAAGCCAAACGCAACGGCAGAAACCGGGTGGAAACCAATAAAACCAGTCTTTCTGTGGAATTGATGAATATGATCAGTTTAATTTAAGCTACGCCAGGCCATCAAATCTTTCCGAAGCTTTTCTAAATGACTCGATAAAGCCGCTTTTCTCTTTCGGTCGCCTTATTCAAGCCGCGGCCGTATCGCCTCTTTGGGATTGAATCTCGCCCATGCGCGCCGTCCAAACTTTTTACCCCTTCGTTTTCGGCGACCGAGGCTTCTTTGCCGACAACTGTCTCGTCGAATCAGCTTGAATGCAGTAATCAACTGTTGCTAAATCGGCAAATATATAGTAAACATATCGGTTAGCACCAATGTTGTATTTGTACATTGTTGCCGCTCTTTGATTTTATTGCGCCTCCTCATCAGAGAGCGAGAAACAGAATGAGGTACGGCGAGCCTGATGTTGTTAACCAGGAAATCTCAGTCGGATTAACCCGAAAATTACAGGAACTGAGGATTTCTTGATAATGCCCCATTGACTGTAAAACGAATTCATTCCGTTGAGTCGGTCAATTTCCAGACTGGAAAATAACCGATCTTCCGGTTGAATCCGTTGAAATAACTAAACCATAACAGTCTTTACTTTAACTTTAAAAGATGGAGGGTATAGAGATGTCACTACGAATAAATGATGAAGCGCCCAATTTTACTGCGGTCACAACGCAGGGCACTATTAACTTTCATGACTGGATTGGCGACGGTTGGGCCATTCTATTTTCTCATCCCAAAGATTTCACTCCGGTATGCACCACGGAACTGGGCTATATGGCCAGGCTGGAGCCGGAATTTGCCAAGCGAAACTGCAAACTTATCGGCTTGAGTGTGGATCCCGTAGAGGATCATAAGAAATGGGCCAAAGATATCGAAGAAACCCAGGGATGCGCGGTCAGCTATCCGTTGATCGGCGACAGCGACCTGAAAGTGGCCAAACTGTACAACATGTTGCCGGCCGACGAGCCGGGGACTTCGGAAGGCCGTACGGCTGCGACCAATGCGACCGTGCGTTCCGTGTTTATTATCGGGCCCGACAAAAAAATCAAGCTGATGCTGACTTATCCGATGACCACGGGCCGAAATTTCGATGAAATCCTGCGTGTGCTGGATTCGATGCAACTCACCGCAAAACATAAAGTAGCAACGCCGGTGAATTGGAAAAGCGGAGAAGATGTCATCATCGTACCGGCGGTCTCGGACGAGGAAGCGAAAAAGATGTTTCCCGGAGGCTGGAAGACCCTTAAGCCTTATTTACGGATAACCAAACAACCGCAGTGATCGTTGCGGCCCGGTCATATCCTTACCGCAAACCTGTCAGGTTTAAAAAGCCTGACAGGTTTGCGTTCTTATCGGGCAGACTCAAGACCTATCGATCGGATTCCGGAATAGAGGATTTTACCGGGGCAGGTCCGAGGTACCCATCAGATATTCATCCACGGCCCGCGCAGCTTGCCTGCCTTCCCGAATCGCCCAGACCACCAGCGACTGCCCGCGGCGTCCGTCGCCAGCGGCAAAAACTTTACCTATGGAAGTTTGGTATTGCCGGTCATTGGCTTTAATCTGGCCGCGCCCGTCGATCTCCACGCCAAGTTCATGCAGCAGTCCTTCGTGAACCGGATGAACGAATCCCATGGCCAACAGCACCAGGTCCGCTTCGAGAGTGAATGCGCTGTCTTGGACTTCGCTCATTTTCCATTGTCCGCCTTCCTGCTTCCATTCCACCCGCACCGCGTTGAGATGGGTAATCAGGCCGTCCTTGCCGGTAATGCTCTTGGTGTTGACGCTCCAGTAGCGCTGGCAACCTTCTTCCTGGGAAGAAGACGTGCGGAGTTTGTTGGGCCAGTTCGGCCAGGTGAGCAGTTTGTTTTCTTTTTCCGGCGGTTTCGGCAGAATTTCGAGCTGGGTTACCGAGGCTGCGCCTTGACGAATCGACGTGCCGATGCAGTCGGAACCGGTATCGCCGCCGCCGATGACGATGACGCGTTTGCCTTTGGCGGTAATGGCCTGATCTTCCGGAATGACATCGCCGGCGTTGCGTTTGTTTTGTTGGCGCAAGAAGTCCATGGCAAAATGGACTCCCTGATGCTCGTTGCGTCCGGCGACTTCCAAATCGCGGGGCTTTTCCGAACCTACGGCCAGGACAACGGCATCGAAATCGTCGAGTAGTTTCCGGGCGGAAATATTCTTGCCGATGTGACTGTTGGGCCGGAAGCGGACGCCTTCCGCCTGCATTTGCGCAATACGGCGATCGATCCAGTGCTTTTCCATTTTGAAATCGGGAATGCCATAGCGCAACAAACCGCCGATACGGTCATTTTTTTCGTACAGAACGACCTCATGCCCGGCGCGAGCCAGTTGCTGCGCGCAGGCCAGGCCGGCAGGTCCGGAACCGATCACGGCCACGCGTTTGCCGGTGCGCTTTACCGGAATGAGCGGTTTTATCCAGCCCATCTGCCAGCCTTTGTCGATAATGGCGCATTCGATCGATTTGATGGTGACCGGCTGATCGGTCAAATTGAGCGTACAAGCGGCCTCGCACGGCGCGGGGCAAATACGCCCGGTAAACTCGGGAAAGTTGTTGGTGCTGTGCAAAACGTCCAGTGCTTGTTGCCAGTTTCCCCGATGAACCAACTCGTTCCAGTCCGGAATGATGTTATTGATCGGACAACCTTGATGACAAAAGGGAATACCGCAATCCATGCAACGGGCTCCCTGCTGGGACATCTCGGCATCGCTTGGAGTCAGCGTAAATTCTCGAAAATTTTTGATACGCTCGGCAGCGGGCAAAGAACGCCGATCAGAGCGGGGAATTTCCATAAACCCGGTTGGTTTACCCATCTTCAATACCTTCTATAGTGTTAACGCCTCATTGCCTGCACGGAATAGGCATCGGCTTCAACAAGAAGCCGATGCGGTTGCATGCCGTCAATGGTGGGTTGAATATGCTTAAAAATCAATCAGACCGTAGCGGAAGCCTGCAATGCCTGAATTTGCTTGAGCGCTTCACGGTAATCGACCGGCATGACTTTAACAAAACGCGGCAAATATTCGTGCCAGTTTTCCAGGATGTGCCGGGCTCTCGGGCTGCCGGTATAATGCTTGTGGTTTTGAATCAAGTGTTTCAACCGTTGGGCATCATAACGGGTCATGTCGGACATGAGGTTGACGCGGCCATGCGTTTCCATGTCGCCGCCCTGATGAGCCACCAACTCCAGAGTGTCATCTTCCGCCGGGATGGGCTCCAGTTCCACCATGGCCAGATTGCAACGAATGTTGAAACGGCCGTCTTCGTCCAGCACATAAGCCACACCGCCCGACATGCCCGCCGCGAAATTGCGTCCGGTCGGGCCGAGCACAACGACGACGCCGCCGGTCATGTATTCGCAGCCGTGATCTCCGACGCCCTCCACGACGGCGATGGCGCCCGAGTTGCGCACGGCGAAGCGCTCGCCCGCCACTCCGTTGAAGTAGCATTCGCCGCTGATCGCGCCATAGAGCACGGTATTGCCGACAATAATATTTTCGGCCGGGTCGATGGCGCACTCTTTGGGCGGGAAGATCGCTATGCGGCCGCCGCTCATGCCCTTACCGACGTAATCGTTGCCGTCGCCTTCGAGCTGAATGCTGATGCCTTGCGCCAGGAAGGCGCCGAAACTTTGTCCGGCGGTGCCTTTGACGTTAATGGCGATCGTATCTTCGGGCAGGCCTTTATGACCGTAGCGCTTCGCGACTTCACCGGAGAGCATGGCGCCGAAGGTGCGGTTAATGTTGCGTATGGGCGTATTGATCAGCACCGGTTCGGCATTTTCCAGGGACGGCTTGGCTTTTTCGATCAGGAAATGATCCAGGGCTTTATCCAGACCGTGATCCTGCTGCTCCGACTGATAAACGGCGGTTGAATGGTCAACCTCGGGTTTATAGAAAATACGGCTGAAGTCGAGTCCTTCGGTCTTCCAATGATTGATGGCACGCTGCATGTCCAGTCTGTCGGACCGGCCGATCATGTCGTTGAGCCGGCGGAAACCGAGTTTCGCCATCCATCTGCGAACGTCTTCGGCGACCAGGAAGAAATAGTTCACCACGTGCTCGGGCTGGCCGGTAAAACGTTTGCGCAGCTCGGGATCCTGTGTGGCCACGCCGACCGGACAGGTATTCAAGTGGCATTTGCGCATCATCAAACAGCCCGAGACAATCAGCGGCGCCGTCGCGAAGCCGAATTCATCGGCTCCCAGCAGGGCGCCGATGACGACGTCCCGTCCGGTGCGCAAGCCGCCGTCGACCTGGACGGCGATACGCCCGCGCAGTTTGTTGATGATCAGGGTCTGGTGCGTTTCCGCCAGCCCGATTTCCCAGGGCAGGCCCGCGTGTTTGATGGACGTCATCGGACTGGCGCCGGTGCCGCCGTCGTAACCGGCAATGGTCACGTGATCGGCATGGGCTTTGGAAACCCCGGCCGCGACCGTGCCGACGCCGACTTCGGACACCAGCTTGACGCTGATGCGGGCCGTCGGGTTGACGTTCTTCAAGTCGTGGATCAACTGCGCCAAATCTTCGATCGAATAGATGTCATGGTGCGGCGGCGGCGAAATCAAGCCCACGCCTTGCGTGGAGTGCCGGACTTTCGCGATGATTGCGTCGACCTTGTGGCCGGGCAATTGTCCGCCTTCGCCGGGTTTCGCGCCCTGGCTGATCTTGATCTGGATGTCGTCGGCGTTGACCAGATATTCGGTGGTTACGCCGAAACGGCCCGAAGCGACCTGCTTGATCGCCGAACGCATCGAATCGCCGTTGGGCAGCGGAATAAAGCGTTCCGCCAGCTCGCCGCCTTCACCGGTGTTCGACTTGCCGCCGATGCGGTTCATCGCAATCGCGAGCGTCGTGTGGGCTTCGTAGGAAATGGAACCGAACGACATCGCTCCGGTGGCGAAGCGCTTGACGATTTCGGAAGCCGGCTCCACTTCGTCCAGAGGCACAGGCTCCGCATTTTCCTTGAAGGTCATCAGTCCGCGCAAGGTCAACAGATTCTCGTTTTGTTCGTCGATCAGGCGACAGAACTCTTCATACATCTCGCGGCTGTTGCTGCGAGTGGCATGTTGCAGTTTGCTGATGGTCGCCGGAGTCCAGATGTGTGCTTCGCCGCGAATGCGAAAAGCGTATTCGCCGCCGACGTCGAGCGCTCCCCGATAGAGGGGCGCATCGCCGAAGGCCAGACGGTGCCGGCGCAGCGTTTCTTCGCTGATTTCTTTCAAGCCCACGCCTTCGGTGGTGCTGGTCGTCCCGGTAAAATATTTATCCAGGAAAGCTTCCGACAAGCCGATGGCGTTGAAAATCTGCGCGCCGCAATACGACTGGTAGGTCGAAATGCCCATTTTAGACATGACTTTGAGCAGGCCTTTGGCGATCGCCTTGGTATAGCGTTTATGGGCTTCGTATTCGGTCAGTCCGGCCAGATTCTTGCACAGGGAGGTCAGCGTGTCGAAGGCCAGGTAAGGATTGATCGCTTCCGCGCCGTAAGCGGCCAGCAGAGCGAAATGATGCACTTCCCGCGCTTCGCCGGTCTCAATGACCAGACCGACTTTGGTGCGGAGGCCTTCCCGGGTCAGGAAATGATGCACGGCGGACGTCGCCAGCAGGGCAGGGATGGCCACATGAGCGGCATCCACGTCCCGGTCGGAGAGGACCAGAATGTTGTTGCCGTCCAATACGGCCTGCTTGGCGCCGACGCACAGCTTTTCCAGCGCGCTCTCCATGCCGCTCGCGCCGAGATCCGACGAATAGCAGAGCGACAGAGTCTTGGTCCTGAACAGGCCGTCGGTGCGCGGTTCGATTTTCCGAATCGTTTCCAGGTCCTGATTGGTCAGGATGGGCTGTTCGACTTCAAGGCGCGTGTGGGTTCCGCCTTCGTCGAGGCCCAACAGATTAGGCCTGGGCCCGATAAACGAGACCAGCGACATGACCAATTCTTCGCGGATGGGGTCAATGGCCGGGTTGGTCACCTGTGCGAAAGCCTGTTTGAAATAATCGTACAACAGGCGGGGACGTTGCGACAGCACCGCCAGGGCGGCATCGATGCCCATCGAGCTGACCGCTTCCTGGCCGGTCAGGGCCATGGGCTTCAGAATGGCTTCAATGTCTTCCTGGGTGTAACCGTAGGCCTGCTGGCGATCCAGCAGCGTCTGTTCATCCGGCGCCATCGCGGCGATTTCCGGCGGCAGTTTGGACAACAGGATCTGCGACTTGTCCAGCCATTCGGCGTAAGGATGACGGTTGGCCAGTTCGGTCTTCAGTTCGGAATCGTCAATGATGCGGCCCTGAACGGTATCGATCAGCAGCATTTTGCCGGGCTGCAGGCGCCATTTCTTGATGATTTTATGCTCGGGTACTTCCAGTACGCCCATTTCCGATGCCATGATCACGATGTCGTCGTCGGTGACCAGATAGCGGGCAGGGCGCAATCCGTTCCGATCGAGAGTCGCTCCGATCTGGCGTCCGTCGGTAAAAGCTACGGCGGCAGGGCCGTCCCACGGTTCCATGAGAGCCGCATTGTATTCGTAGAAGGCTTTCTGTTTGTCGTTCATCAACACGTTGCCCGCCCAAGCTTCCGGAATGAGCAGCATCATCGCATGGGCAAGGGAATAGCCGCCGGCCACCAGTAATTCAAGAGCATTGTCGAAACAGGCCGAATCGGATTGACCTTCGGCAATTAACGGCCAAAGTTTATGCACGTCGTCGCCCAGGATTTTGGACGAGATGGAATGGCGCCGCGCCGCCATGCCGTT
Source organism: Methylosarcina fibrata AML-C10 (assembly GCF_000372865.1). NCBI lineage: Bacteria > Pseudomonadati > Pseudomonadota > Gammaproteobacteria > Methylococcales > Methylococcaceae > Methylosarcina > Methylosarcina fibrata. The sequence continues at coordinate 836,825 of NZ_KB889965.1, forward strand.
GATGTTGCCGCGCAGAGTATTGATTTCGCCGTTATGGGCGATCATGCGGAAAGGATGCGCCAGATCCCAGGTCGGAAAGGTATTGGTGGAAAAACGCTGATGCACCAGGGCCAGAGCGCTGACCATGCGTTCGTCGGTCAGGTCGGGGTAAAAGGTGCCCACTTGGTCCGCCAGCAACATGCCTTTGTAGACAATCGTTCGGGACGACAAGGACGGGATGTAGAAAAAGTGGCCGTTTTCCAGTTGCAGTTCACGGACTTTGTTTTCCACTTGTTTGCGGATAACGAACAGTTTGCGCTCGAAGGCGTCCTGATCGGCGCAGTCGGCGCCGCGTCCGATGAAAATCTGACGGATGAAAGGTTCCACCGGTTTTACCGATTCGCCCAATTCGTGATTGTCGGTCGGAACATCGCGCCAACCCAACAGAACCGCCTTTTCTTTTGCTATAATATCGGTCAATACCGCTTCGCAGGCGGCACGGCTGGCCTCTTCGCGGGGCATGAACAGCATGCCGACCGCATAGTCGCCTTCCGGCGGAAGCGACAGCCCCAATTTGCCGCATTCGGCGCGTAAAAAGGCATCGGGCATTTGAATTAAAATGCCCGCCCCGTCGCCGGCATAGGGATCGGCCCCCACGGCGCCGCGATGGGTTAAATTTTTGAGCAGGTCGAGCCCTTGACGGACGATGCCGTGACTTTTTTGTCCTTTAATATGAACGATGAAACCTACGCCGCACGCATCATGTTCATTGCGGGGATCATATAAACCCTGTCTGGCCGGTAGTCTGTTCTGATTCATTGTCACCTCCAAAAGTGAATTAATTTAAGGGTTATTCTCCCGTCCCTTACAAAACCATAGCCCCAAGTGCACGAAGTGCTTTTACTTTTAATTGAATTTAAAGGGTTCATGTGGGGGCAAAACTGTTAAATTATACGTATCAAGGGCTTCCTTGTCACGCAGTCTTTTCTGCCCGAGTGGCGCCATGAAAGTCAAAAAATGCCGTAAGTTGAAGATTGAATTAGAAATCGATTCCATCTCGCTGATTTTTAATTGAAAGTTCATTATTTTCTTCTTCAAACCGTTTTCATCGCTGACCATTGCCGCCTTGCAACGCGCCAAACAATAACCGACCTCAGCCCAAGTGAGTGGAGCGCCTTTTTAAAAATCAATGAAATTCGGGTTTTCGAGTGGTCTCGGCTTATGGGACGGTCCGCTTGTGGCTAATAAATTAAAGCGCCGCTATCGAATTTTTTTTGCAGCGCGTCGGTAGCTCATAACGATGCGCTTTGTGACGAATGACGACGTCCGGCGTTTGATTTGTTCGGGATGTGTCTGAGTTCCAATATCGCTCATTGAGAAAAACAAAGAAAAAACTTTTCAAAGCAGTGACGTTATGTTAACGGCTATGATCGTTTTGTCAAACGGAATTATCGGCGGCCGCATTCGGCCTTTATTTTTCAGTGAGATGGAGACGGTTCGCCATGACATCGGCGCTTTGGGCTACCGACTCGCATATTCCAGATAACTGCGATAGCCGGCGAGGATGGCAATGGTAAGAAAGATGAGCCCACTGATTTTATGCAATAAAGTCAGGGGCAGTTTTTGTAGAATCGTCCGGCCGGCCAGAATGCCCAAAGCCGAAGTGAACGCCAGCGCGGCGGTCGAGCCTAGCCATATCGCCGCGGGCGTGGCCGTGCTGCTGAGCGCGACCACGGCCAGTTGAGTTTTATCGCCGAATTCGGCCACGGTAATCATTAGAAAGGTTGTGATAAAGATGCCGTGTCCGCTTTTTTCCTTAATCTCGTCATCGTCGTCATCGCCATTGGCAGCCAAAAGGGCGTGAATTCCAAAAACGGCAAACAACACCGCGACCGCCGCAGCGATCATGCTCTCGGGCAGCCAGTGAGCGATGGCGGCACCAAAGACAACCGCCAGCGTGTTCAAGAAGGCAAAAGCGATCACGGCTCCCCACAGCACCGGCATGGGCCGATGGCGCGAGGCAAGCGTCATGCAAACCAACTGACTTTTATCGCCTATTTCAGCCGCCACGATTAAAAGAAAGGTGGTGGCTGAAGCGGCCGAGAATTCGGCGATGTTCCATTGCCCCAATAGTAACAGTATGGAATCCAACGCCTGGCGGAGTATCTCGTCAGGATGGAGCGCATTTATCCGGGAGAGAATGTGTTCAAGACAATTGGAATACTTATCCATGGGAAATAGCGGAGTTGATGCGTTGGAAGAGTTGCAGAGGATTGGCGCCGGTTCGGAAAAAATTTTTTGAATCGATTAATCGGCGGGAAGAAACCCGAGCGGAAAACGTACGGGTTTCGAGATGGCAAGCAATTTCCGGAGCGCAGAGTTTTTTTGATCTTGAGATGGCGTACTCAAGCCTCAATTCAGCCCAGCAAATTATCCAGAATCATCATGATGATGAAGCCGATCATCAAGGCAAAGGTGGCGTAGCGGGAACGGTTGCCCGTACTGCCGTGGGTTTCCGGAATAATTTCCTCGCTGATGACGAACAGCATGGCGCCTGCGGCAAAGCCCATGGCAATCGGCAGGATGGGCTGGAATAAAGTCACCATGGTGATGCCGAGCAATCCTCCGACCGGCTCGACCAAGCCGGTGACGGTGGCGATGCCGACCGCATGCCATTTATTGTAATTCAATCCGACCAGAGGCAGGGCGACGGCCAGCCCTTCCGGAATATTCTGCAGGGCGATTGCAATCGCCAACACGGTGCCCGTTTTCATCTCTCCGGTACCGTAGCTGACTCCCACCGACATCCCTTCCGGAAAGTTATGAATGGTAATGGCAATAATGAACAGCCAGATTTTATTCAGCGATGTTCTGCGAAGATCGGCCACCGCGTCGAAATGAACGTGTGGCAATTGCCGGTCGGCGTAGTGCAAAAACAAGGCGCCCAGCATCATGCCGAACGACACGAAATAAATGCCTTTGCCGGGCCAGACGGCATTACCGAAGCTCATGCCCGGAACCAGCAGGGAAAAGGCGGTGGCTGCCAGCATGACGCCGGCGGCTCCGCCCAGCATGCTGTTGAAAAGATTGTTCGAGATGTTTCTGAAGAACAGCGCGGGCAAGGCGCCGACGCCGGTCGCCAGCCCGGCCAGAATGCTGGCCAGAAAACCGATGACGACGATTTTGCCGAAAATGACGTATAAACCGCCGAAAACGATCGCCTGAGACAATAAAAACAGCCCTGCCACGCTCGCCCAGCGTTGTACAGGCGGAAGACTCATCAATTTTCGGTAAGATTCGCTGGCCGTAATCCGGGCCAGTTGCGCAGTCAAAAAGAGCTGCAATTTTTTTACGGTTTGAATGCTGGTTGTCATGAAGGGTGCCTGTTCCGCCTTTTGCATCGTATGAGTCGAGCATTATAACCAAATCCCAACAATTTGTAAGGTTACTGCGGTTGACGTGGAGAAGGAGCCGGTTGGGTTTGTCTCTTCGACAAAAGACCGGGGAGTACCCGGAGACAAAAGATCTGCAAGTTTTCACAGGAGCGGTCTCGGCCCGATGGGAAATTTTCCTTTTTGCGGCCCGCTTATGGTTGTTGAAAAACGATTTGTCTATGATGCCGCCTTTGTCTAATTCATCAGAGTCGAATATGAAAAAACTTGCCTTTATGGCGCTGTCCGGTCTGACGATTTTCTCGACGGCGATGGCCGAGGACCGGTCGGCCGACGAACTGGAGACGGTCGAGGTTCTCGATGTCTCGCCTTTGCAGGGGAGCGGCGTCGAGGCCGAAAAAATACCGGCCAATATTCAGACGGCGAACGCCAAGCAACTGGAGAAAGCTCAGAGTCTTTCCTTGTCGGACTACATGAACCGTTATCTCGGCAGCGTTCATGTCAATGAAGCGCAAAACAACCCGTTGCAGCCGGATATTTATTACCGGGGCTTTGTCGCTTCGCCGTTATTGGGACTGCCTCAGGGTTTGTCGACTTACGTCAACGGCGTTCGCTTCAACGAGCCGTTCGGCGATTCGGTCAACTGGGATTTGATCCCGCGCGGTGCGATCGACACGATGGAGTTGTATCCGGGATCCAATCCGCTGTACGGACTGAACAGTCTGGGCGGCTCCATTTCGCTCAAGACCAAGACCGGTTTTTCGGCCCCCCGGCATCAATTCGAAGCGTACGGCGGCTCCTGGGACCGGCATTCGGAAGAACTGATGAGCGGATGGAATAACGGGACCTGGGGTTATTTCATCGACCTGCACCATTTCGACGAGGAAGGTTGGCGCAATTTTTCACCGACCGAAGCCAATCAAGTATTCGGCACGTTAAGCTGGCGTAACGACCGAGGCTCGCTCGACCTGACCCTGGGCGCCAACGACAACGATCTGCGCGGCAACGGCGCGGTGCCGATCCAGTTGCAACAACAAAACCGGGAGGCGGTGTTTACCCATCCCGATCAGACCATTACCCGGATGTTCTTTTCCGAACTGGCCGGCAGCTATGCGTTGACCGACCAGATTGAGTTGAGCGGCAACGCTTATTACCGGCAAAACCGGATCAAGACTTTCAACGGCGACGACAGCGACTTTGAAGAATGCGGCACGTTCATGTGCGATGAAGAAAATGAAATCGCGGAAGATGTTTTCGGCAATCCGATTGCGGCCGGAGACAACGTCGAAGGCGGCACCAACAATACCAGCGCGACCTACAACCGCAGCCGCGGCGGCACCGTGCAGGCGATGTTCGACCATGACTGGTTCGGACATAAAAACAATCTGCTTCTGGGCGGCAGCTACGACTATGCGGACGTGCATTTCGAGTCCGATACCGAATTGTCGCAGTTGACGCCGGACCGGGGCACGATCGGCAGCGGGATTCTGGTCGAAGAGGCGAGAGTGCGTCTGAATACGGTCACCGAAACCTACGGCTTTTACCTGAGCGACAGTTTTTCAATTACCGACAAACTGACCGCGACGCTGGCCGGGCGGTACAATCACGTCAGCATCACGATGAAAAATCAGTACATCGAAGACAGTGAAGACAAGCTGAGCGGCAAACACAGCTACGAACGGTTCAATCCGTCCGCGGGCCTGACCTATCAGATCTTCGACAATCTGGGCGTGTACGGCAGTTACGGCGAATCGTCCAGAGTGCCGACGCCGATGGAACTCAGCTGCGCCGATCCGAATGATCCCTGTCGGCTGCCGAATGCGTTCCTGTCCGATCCGCCGCTCGATCAGGTGGTCGCGAAAACCTGGGAAGGCGGTTTTCGGGGCAATTTCAACAAGCTGATCGGCAAGGGAGACACCCGATGGAATCTCGGTTATTTCAATACCACCAATCACGACGACATCATTTTCCGGCGCGATGGCGACAGCATCAGCGAGGGCTACTTCAGCAATGTCGGAAAGACCCGCCGCTATGGGGTCGAAGCGGGCGTGAGTTCCTTGATTCCTGCTCTGTTCAGTCCGATTGACGACTGGAATTTTTCGGCAAACTACACCTATCTGAATGCCCGTTACCTGGACAGCTTTTTGATTCAAAACCCGTTGGATAATGATCAAGCGGCGACAGTCGAGCGCGGCGACAAGATTCCGGGCATTCCGGAGCATATCTTCAAAGCATCGGTCGGTGTCCAGCTTTGGCAGCGCTTGTCGTTGGCGATCGACGGCTTGTACAGCAGCGATCAGTTTTTCCGGGGCGACGAGGCGAATGTAACCAGTCAGTTGCAAGGGTACTGGCTGTTCAATGCGCGGGCCGAATACAAGTTCAACAAGCATTTCACGTTGTTCGGCAAGGTCGATAACATTTTCGACAATAACTACAATTCCTTTGGTACATTCGGCGAGCCGGACGAGGTGCTGGGCGATGCCTACAACGATAACCGGTTTGTTTCTCCCGGCGCGCCCAGGGCGGGGTGGATCGGAGTTCGGCTTACCTTATAAATAGGCCGTTTTCTTTCATGGGTTGGGCTTCCGTTCGCCGGAGGCTCGGCCCCTTCGAAAGCCTCGGATGAATGCGGGGATGTCTTTGCCGGTTTACTCTGCGCATGTTGCATAAGCTTCCGCAAGCCGTTGCGAAAGGACATGCTTGCTTAACTCGGCGGACGTAGGGAAATAGAGGGCTTTAAGCGAATGCCGGACCATTCGAAAATCTTTTTTCACCGGAAATAAAAAGCCCGCATAAAGCGGGCATATTGAGCTGTTTTCTTATTATTATTGCGTTGTATTTACGTATCGCAAATACAACTTTTTTACTCAAGTTAGGTTAACTTCATTTATTATTGTTATCAGCATAGTCTAAAAGACTATCCTCCTCAATGCCGGTAGCTTAACCAGGCTTGCTCGTTATGAGCGGGCTTATTCTATTACTAAGAGTTATCGGTGTCTATTAAAAAAAATAATTTTTTTGTTAAAAAACTCATAAATTAAAAAAATATAATAAAAACATAGCGATATATATTAGTTTAAAGCATGTCCGATCCGCATCGCCGGTAACCATTGCTTCCGTTAAGCTGGCGTTCATAATTGTTGTGATAGAAGCCCCGAATTCACTTCATTTTTACTGAGCCGGCGGAAGTTTTATTCGCTGAAGCATCCCTTTTCTTCGGCATCGCGCTTTTCATTGATTATCCGGAAATTTTCATGTGGCAGGCTGTTCGCTATCCATGAAATTATCTGTCTGACTAATCGTGTTCTCTTGCTTGTTTTTCTTCGTTAATGAAAAAAACGAGCCGGTCGTTAAGAATGGAAGACAAATGGAAATTCAGCCCCTTCGATTTTTGGGCCAATCGGATTTGCAGGATGGCGTCCCGGGTCTGGCCGACCGCATAGTAGTATTCGGCCAGATAACGATGCGATTCGGCCGGCTGATGCAGAGCACCGTAAGTCTGAGCCAGAAGCTCGAAATAGATCGGCAATTGCCGGGTTTTAGGCGGAAGAGAAAATAAACAGGTTTTTGCCGGTTCCGGTTTGCCGGCTTTCAATAGAGCGGAAATGTATTCGAGCTTGACGGATTCGTTATTGGGAAATTGTTTGATTGATTTTTCATAACGAGCCAGGGCGGCCGGATAATTTCTGGCTTCCTGAGCGGTATGCGCGAAGGCGGCGGCATATTGCGGCTGGTCCGGAAAATCGGCCGTCAGTTGGCGAAAGATCGTTTCCGCTTCGTCGCCGTTTTGCGATTTCAGCGCCGCCAGACCCAGGCCATATTTGGCTACCGTGCGCTGCTCCGCCGTTCCCTGAGTCAGTCTGGACTGAAAATATTTCCGGGTTTCCGCCAGATCGGTACTGGTCAGGACACGGAGTTTGGCTTTGGTCAACTGATAGCCGAGAGAGTCGGGATATTGTTTGTAAGGATAGGCTTCCGCGCGATTGCGGGAATCCGATATGCGCGACTCGGTGACCGGGTGAGTACGCAGAAATTCCGGAATATTCTGGCCATAATAGCGGGTGGATTGCTGCAGACGTTCGAAAAAAGTGGGCATGCTGCGTGGATCGTAATGTGACTGCGACAAGGTCTGCATGCCGACGCGGTCGGCTTCTTCTTCATTTTCGCGGGTAAAATCGATTTGAAATTGAACGTTTCCCGCTTGTATTGCAACCAAAGCCGCCTGACCGAGAGCGGGCGCCTGAGTGCCCAATAAAATGGCCGCCAAAGTGGCCGCCGCGGTAGGAATCGACAAGCGGCCGGCCGCTTCGGCGGCCCGGTACAGGTGCCGTTGAGTCACGTGCGCAATTTCGTGCGCCATGACCGAGGCCAGCTCGCTTTCCGCTTCGGTGGTCAGGATTAAACCGGAATTCACGCCGATATAGCCGCCGGGACCGGCAAACGCGTTGATGTCGTTCTCCATGACGACAAAAAAATGGAAGGGATTCCCTGGCGCATCGCTGTTAGCCACCAGCTTTTGCCCTACGGACTGGATATACTCCTGAATTTCCGCGTCCTGATTGATGGTGATTTGAGAATGCAGGCTTCTGAAAAAAGCCTCGCCCAACTGTTTTTCTTCCTCCGGAGTGATCAAGGTTCCCGAAGAATCCCCCATATCGGGCAATTCGATTTTACTGATCTCGACGGCTTGTTGCGCAGCAGGATAAAAGGCAAGTAACAAGGCCAGGATTAAAATAGGTTTTTTTGACATGACGGGCCAGATTATACAGTCGGTTTGGTTATGAGCCGCAAAGTAAATTGCATTTGACGACAACGCCATGCGCCGACTGAAGAAAAATCGCCGAAACCTTTAAATCGAAAAAGGGATAACGCATCCTCATGCATCCGGCCGGTAATGTCCGGCCCGCCTCCAGAAAAAACGAGAGTTTTTGCCACAAGAAGATCGTCGACGGTTCCGAAATTATCATTGATACAGAAATCGGCAATAAGTTTCAGCAGGCAAGAATGTATTGCGCGGCATTTTCAGGCGGCAGTTCAAACAAACCAATATTTACGTTTATTAACAGTCTAGGCGTTCGGCAATAAAAAATCGATCGGATTCGCCGGAGTTTGAAAAAATTGTTTTCGGCTTGTCCGGATTTCGAGGCACGCATGAATAAAATGCCGGAGAATCATGAGCAATGGGTATATAATCCGGAAATCGACAACCAATCAATGAGAGCCGGCATGGGTATGAAAAATCGGGGGCTTTTTTATATCTTGTTTTTTTTGTCTTTAATGATTCAATCGGTTTTTGCCGCCGAAAAATGGCCTGAATTCAATCTGATCAAAGCCGGAGATTCGCAGTTACCGCCGGCGCGAACGGTCGCGGTCGGACACGATCCTGTCTATAAAACGTCCAAAGAATACCAGGCTTATTCTCTACGGGAAATCCTTGAAAAACTGCCGATGCCGCCCTCGACTGCCGAAGATCGGCTGATCGTTTTTACCGCGGTCGACGGCTATAAGGTGGCGATGGCCTACCAGGATGCCCTGAGCGAAGAAGGGTTTATTGCTTTTAAGGATAATGCGGCGCCGGCAAATAAGAAATGGCTGGAATTCAAATTCGGCAAACAAACGATGACCCCGGCTCCGTATTATCTGGTCTGGTCCAGGAAAGGCCTGGACGAATGGCGCTATCCATGGCCGTTTCAACTGGCTTCCGTTTCCTTGCAATCCGCCAAATCTTATTTCGGCGCCGCTGCGCCTTCGGTGACGGATAAAAAAATCAATAACGGCTTTAATCAATTCAGCCGTTATTGCATTCGTTGCCATTCGGTGAATCTGTCGGGCGGAGAAGTCGGTCCCGAACTCAACATTCCGAAAAACATTACCGAGTATTTTAAAGAAGAAGAACTCGTCGGATTCATTTTGAATGCAAAGAATTACCGAGCCGGCACCAAAATGCCCGTTTTCGAAGAACTGATCGGTAAGGACGGTGCCGAGGACATTGTCAGGTATCTGAAGCAGATGAAACTGGAAAAGAAAAATTGATGGGGAATGGCCTTCGAGGTTTCGGCGCAGGCAAGACGGTTATTTTTAATTCAGGGCGTTGTCCTGCTGACTCAGGACCGGCCGGTTTGAGTCCGCCAAATATTTTTCGGCGTACAGAATGGACGAGATCGGCTCGCTGAAATAATAGCCTTGAAAATGGCGGCAGCCTTTTTGTTTCAGAAAGTTCATCTGGTGAAACGTTTCCACCCCTTCCGCGATGACGTGCAGATTCAAATGACGGGCCATGCTGATGATGGTTTCAACAATCACGGCATCGCTGGCATTGTCGGTAATATCCTGGATGAACCCCCGATCTATTTTCAATACGTCGATCGGCAATTGTTTCAAATACATCAACGAAGAGTAGCCGGTACCGAAATCGTCGATGGCGATGGCCACGCCCAACTCTTTCAGAGCTTTCATTTTTGCGATGGTTTCTTCGATGTCGGCAATCATCAGGCTCTCGGTGAGTTCGATTCCGAGTAAACCGGCCGAAATTCCGGTGTTCTCAATGGCCTCCTGAACCTGGCCTACAAAGTTTTTCTGTCTGAATTGCCGGGCGCTGATGTTGATGGAGATATGGGGCGAGACAATTCCTTCTGCTTGCCAGGATTGAATTTGCCGGCACGCTTCCATCAGCACCCAGGCACCTATTTCCAGAATGACTCCGCTTTCTTCAGCCACGGAAATAAAGTCTTTCGGAGTCAACACGCCTTTTTCCGGATGATGCCAGCGAATTAAGGCTTCGGCTCCGGATACCGTGCCGTTTTCGCGGACCTGCGGTTGATAATACAGAAAAAATCTGTTTTTCTTCAGGGAATCCCGGATGTGGGATTCCAGATTGACCCGGTGGTTGGCCTCTTCCTGCATGGCCGGATGGAAAAAACTGATGGTATTGCGCCCGCTGGCTTTGGAACGGTACATCGCGATATCGGCTTGTTGCAAAATTTTAGCCGGAGTTTCCTGGTCCGACGGAAACAGAGCGATGCCGATACTGGGCGAAAGCTGATGCTGATATTGATCGAGGAGAAAAGGCTCGTTCAGTTTTTCCCGGACCTTTTCCGCGACGGTCAACGTGTGTTCTGCCGCAATAGCCGGGCTGTCGGACTGGGCAGGGAGCAATACGACAAACTCGTCTCCGCCGAGACGGGCGGGAGTATCCTCTTTTCTCAACACCGAGGACAGACGCGCGGCGACCTGAATCAGCAATTGATCGCCCACCAGATGCCCTTGCGTATCGTTGAGCCATTTGAAATGGTCCAGATCGAGGAATAAAAGGGCGCCGAACTTTTTGTTTCTTTGGGCCACGGCCAATTCATGATCGAACCGGTCCAGCAATAATCGCCGATTGGGCAAGCCCGTCAAGGGGTCATAAAAGGCCAGGGCATGAATTTTGTTTTCGGCCTCTTTTTTCTCGGTAATGTCGGAAAAAACCGAAACATAATGAGTAACTTCGCCTGAGTCGTTCCTGACGGCATTGATCGTTTGCCATTGCGGATAAATTTCGCCGTTGCTCCGCCGGTTCCACATTTCTCCTTCAAAGCGGCCTTCCTGGATTAATTGGTTCCAGAAGTTTTCGTAGAACTCTTGGTCGTGAAGACCGGATTTTAGAATGCCGGGAGTTTTTCCTTCGACTTGTTCCTGAGAATAGCCGGTGATTTCAGTAAAGGATTTGTTTATTCTGAGAATCCTGGCGTTTTTATCGGTAATCAGAATTCCCTGCTGGCTTTCGAAAGTGGTAGCCGCCAGGCGAAGCTGCTCTTCCGCCTGCTTTTGCCGGGTAATATCGACCATGAAGCCATAGAGTTCGGACACTTCGCCGTGCTCTACAGTCAAGTCGATAAAATTTCGCAACCATACGCAACGCCCGTCCGCAGCGTACATGCGAAATTCGACTTGATGGCTGTTCTGCCTTGCGGTTTCCGCCATGCAAACCGCTCGGGTGCGTTCGAAGTCGTCCGGATGAATATGTTTTTGACAAAAAGAAGGGTCGTCCAGCCAATCCCTGACGGGATATCCCAGGATGTTTTCGGCTTCGTCGTTGACAAATAAAAATTGCATCGTCAACGGATTGGCCCGCCAGACGATGGCGGACTGGGTATGCACCAGCTTTCTGAACTGTTCCTCGCTGGCGACAAGCTTGCTGTTGCTGAGTTTGAGTTCTTCGGTGCGTTTGTAAACTTCCGAGCGGACCGATTCGGTATGTCCGGTAAGAACCAACAAAGAAATACCGGTCAAGCCGGTGAGAAACATGCCGCCGGCCAACAACTGCCATACCGACCACGAGTAATTTTCGCTCAGAAATTTATTGTCCGGAGTCACATTCAACATCCATTGGCCGGGACCGAGCACCACCGTTTGCCGATTGAACAATGCCAGAGAATTGGCGCCGTCCTGCCCTACATGCGATTGAAAAATCGGTAGCCTCCTGTTTTCGCTCCGATTGTTGAACAGTACGATGGCCATATGATTCACGTTAATACCGGTCAACGAGTCCTGGACAAAGCGGCCGATATTAAAAACTCCGGCAACCACTCCTTTCAGGCAGTGGCAACCGTTCTTACGAGTATCGGCTACGGGCATCAGAACAAGAAAATCGTATTGTTCGGTTACGACCACCGTTCCCGAGCCGAAGTCAACTTTCCGAACCGTCTCGGTTATGGACGAATCACTGGTTTGGCCGGTCCATTCCTGCACCGAATAGCGTTTAATCCAGCGCGAACCGGGCCTGTTGTCGACCGGCTCCAGCCAGATCAGATTGGCAGCATTCGAAAGCTGATGGATGATTGAAAGCGAAACGGTGCGAAAATTATCCTCTTTTATTTGGGTAATCCCGGCCAGACCTTTGTAGACGCTCATGATCGTCAATTGATGCCGAAACTGATTCTCCAGATTTTTCCTGAGGTTGCAGGCTTGATCTTCGATGATTTTTTGTAAACGTAGAACCTCGTGTTGCTGCGCAAATAAATAAGCGGATGCGGTGATGAGAAACATCACGATGAGCGGAAACCCTACCGCAAACGACCGTTGCCGCCAGATCGGGCTGGAGCGGTTGAAAATGATGAAAAACAGCGGAGTGAAAACGGCAATCCCGGTGCAATCGCCGAGCCACCACGTCAGGAATGCGAATACGATATCCTCCCGGATGATGACGTTGTTATATAATAAGCCGAAGACGCTGAAAACGGCGGGAAAAAAAGTGGCCACCGGGCCCGCCATCAAAAAAAACAAGGCAATCAGCCTGGCCGAGACCATGTCGTGGGGATAGGCGGCGAATTTCCTGACCAAAATACAGCCGAGCCACGCTCTTGCCACGCTGTTGACGGGGTTAAGAAAAAAGACCAGCAACACGCCCGGCGAATCGACCATGGACGGAGTATTGTAGACTTCATAATGAATCATCAATTCGGCCATGAAGATTCCGGGCAACACCTTGCCTCCCCAAAGCAAGGCAGCGCCGAGAGCAATGCCGGCAGGAGGCCAGATCGCAGTAGCGTAACTGGGCGGCACCGAAAGCGGCAGAGTCAGTTTCCCGGCGATATAAAACAATACGGCGGTGATCACGATATGAAGCAAGCTTGTGCCTATCGTCGTTTCTATAACGCTTTTCTTGCCGCCGTATTTGCGAGGATGAAGCAATTCTTTCATGATTTGTATGGGAATTTGAAAATCCGGAGTTTTCCCGATGCCGCAAAGCGGATAATCAGATGAATTCACGGAATGGTTCTGAAAGATCTTCGAGTAGGCGCCCGGTATTAATTCTAGATCAAAACTCAGTGGTTTGCTTGTCGATAAACTCTCGTGGCCGGACGTCAATTCCGGCAGAATTCGAACACGACATTGAAAACATGGGATTGAAGTTTTCTTATCCGTATGTCTATTGTATACGGGGGTTTCGGAATTTCAAGAAAAAGACTAGTTGCCGTACTCAGGTTCCTTGGTGAAGCGGATGAAAAGCCGCTGGCTTAATCTTATCCATGACCTAGAATGACCAAAGTTGGAAAATGGCTTCGGAGAGGATATTGCCATGAATTCATGTTCAGCATAAAGCTTGTTTGTTTATACACAAGGATTCCTGCCATGCGAGACAGCCGCATTTGTCTTAATATGATCGTCAAAAACGAGACTCCCGTGCTCGGGCGTTTGTTTGCCTCGGTGAAGGACGTCATCGGTTACTATGTCATCGTCGATACCGGTTCGACCGACGGCACGCCGGAGTTTATCAAACGGTGGATGAACGAAGCCGGAATTCCCGGAGAGATTCATCATCATTCCTGGGTCAATTTCGGACACAACCGTAATCAGGCCCTGGAGCATGCTTACCGCTGCGGACAGGCGGACTGGGTATTGTTAATCGATGCCGATGAAGAGCTGGTTTATTCGGATCCCCTGTTTTACCGGAAGCTCGAACCCGGAATGACGTACACTCTGGAAAAACAATATGGCGAATTAAGTTATGCCGTCGCCAATTTGATCGATATCCGGAAGACGCGATGGCAATGGCAGGGCGTCGTACACGAATATTTGCATAACGTTGCCGGAACGGGAGAAAAAAAACATTTATCCGAAGTCCGGATCATGGTCAGGCCCGGAGAAGGAGCCAGATCCAGAGGAATCACCGCCGAAGAAAAGTTCCTCAAGGATGCGCAGCTTTTGGAGGCCGAATTGAAAAAACATCCGGACGATTGCCGCAGTCGCTTTTATCTGGCCCAGTCCTATCACGATGCCGGTCGTTTCAAGGATGCTTACGAGAATTATCTGATTCGGGCCGAAATGCCCGGCTGGGATGAAGAAAATTTTGTTGCCCAGTATCGCGCGGGAAAACTGGCCGTCCGGCTCGACAAACCCTTCGGCGACATTCTGGCCCTCTTGTTGAAGGCTTTTGAAATGCGTCCGGACCGCGGAGCCGAACCCTTGCATGAGCTGGCCGTCTATTGCCGCAATAAAGGATGTTTCTGGCAAGCCTACATGTTTGCTAAAACCGGTTCGGAAATTCCTTGTCCGGACGACATTTTATTTGTTGAAAAAGAAATCTATCAATGGCGCATTTACGACGAACTGGCCGTCGCCGCTTATTGGACGGGACATTACCGGGAAAGCCGGGAAGCTTCGGAAAAGATTCTCCGGTTGCCTTTGAATTTGCCGGATGCGGAACGCATCAGGAAAAATCTGGACTTTGCCCGGCAGAAAATAGGGTAGGGCCAAGAGGGCTTGACAAGGGCGGGGTACGGAATGGGCCGGCCCGAGAAAGCCGAAGACGGCTATCTTGCCGCTGGCTTTCGGTCCGGCCACAGTGACTTTGGCGGATCCGGGAATTTTTTCATTCCCGGATCAAGGTCAAAAAAATTACCGGAGGACTTTCAGTTCCACGCGGCGGTTATTGGCGCGGCCTTCTTCGGTTTCATTGGTATCGATGGGTTGAGTCAAGCCGTAACCCCGCTCCGTCAAGGTGGCGTTTGCGCCCACTTTGTCGCGCAGGTAATTGGCCACCGCCCGGGCGCGGCGATCCGATAAAGCCAGATTGTATTCGGCCGATGCTGTATTGCTGGTATGGCCTTGTACTTCAATGTGAACGCCGGGATTGTTCATGATGACCTGGACAGCGCTGTCGAGCTCGCTGTAATATTCAGGCTTGATATTGCTCTTGTCGTTATCGAATTTAATGTCGACGATCCAGCAGCCGAATTGATTGACGTGAGCTCCTTTCAATGTGTCGGGACATCTGTCGTCGCAATCGTTGACTCCGTCCGCATCGGTATCCATGGATTTGCAATCAGGCGCTGCGGCAGGTTTCAGAAACACGCTCTGAACGAATTTGGCCATGCCGCCGCTGGAAGCAATGTCTTCGGCCTGCGCTCGAAATCCGCACCTTGCGATATCCGAAAGCTGATTCAAAAGGAGTTTGCCGCCTTCTTCCTCTTTATTGCCCACCCAGACCGAATAGACGCAGAGCCGGTCGCCGTATTGTTGTTTTAATGCCTGCACCGCAGGCACCGGACTGCCGTCCAGATCATGGCCGTCGCTCAGGATCAAGACGGCTATTTGACCGCTGGTGGCCGATAAATCCATCGTGGTGCCTTCAATTGCACTGGCCATCGGAGAGCCCCCGCTTGAACAGGCCAAGGCATCGATACCCGAGTTGAAAGCGGGTTTCGAATAAGCCGTAGGAGGCAGATTAAGCTGAGTGTCTCCCCAGGAGGTGCAGGGGCCGAAGCCAAAACTGCGGATACTCGTAGTCAAATTCAAATTAGGGATGGTCTGGTTTATTCTGTTTAAAATTTCCTTTTCGATTGAAAACTTGTCGGGTTCCTGATCCAGATTGAATCCTCCCCCTTCATATTCTTCCGACATTGAGGAAGAGGAATCATTGATAACAAAAAAATTGTCGGTTTTTTGCTGATATAGGCCGGAGGCAAGCAGCGGATTCAGGTCGGTCGCTTGAAAGGATTCGGAAATGCTTGTCGGGTGCGAGGCGCATCCGACAAGGAGTGCAACTGCAATTGACGTAGCCGTTATTAGTGTTTTTTTCATTTCAATATCTCCTTGTTCACAAAACGATGAAATTTTATCGGTATTACAGTTTCGAGCATTTTCGATTTTAGCATTGTGCCTATTGATTTCAAAACAGTAGATTTTGTCTTTAATTTCCATAACGAAATAATTCTTTATTTAATAAATATTAAATAAAGAATTATTTCGAATTAAAAGCGATTCTCATTAAGTGCGGTTATTTTTTTCGGCGATCTCGGTCGGTACTCTGCTCCGAATGAATGTTAAAATTTGCCTGCCGGAAAAGCATGGGGCCAAAGCGTCTGCTTCTTGGCCGGCATGGACGAGGCCATCGAATTGAATTTTGAAAATTTGCCGCACGGAACCCGGGCGGAAAGCCGTTTTTCCGTCCGTACTCCATAAAAGGATTGAATGAACCGGAGATAAAATGAGCGGAGAAATGTCAAAGCCGCCGATGATAAAAAGGACGCAGGAGCCAAGTGATTTAGACGTTTTGTAGTCATTGCTTTTTCTGGCCGAGCACAAGATGTGAATTTAAATTTTTCTTAACGACAATAACATTATCAATGAGTATCACGACACGTTTTGCCCCCAGCCCGACGGGTTATCTCCATATTGGCGGAGCCCGGACGGCCTTGTTTTCATGGTTGTACGCGCGCAAGCACGGCGGCAGCTTCATCTTGAGAATCGAAGACACCGATCTGGAACGGTCCACCCAGGAATCGGTGAACGCCATCCTGGAAGGAATGACCTGGCTGGGTCTTGAATACGATCAGGGGCCTTTCTATCAAACCCACCATTTCGACCGGTATAAGGAAATTATTCGGCAGTTGCTGGATCAGGGCGATGCGTATTATTGCTACTGTACCAAAGAAGAGCTGGAATCGATGCGTGCCGAACAGATGGCCAACAAGGAAAAGCCCCGGTATAACGGCAAATGCCGGGACCTCAAGGAACACCCTCAGGGCAGGGAGCGGGTGGTGCGGTTCAAAAATCCGACCGAAGGCGTGGTGACCATCCCGGATCTGGTGAAAGGGGAGATCGTGGTCGCCAACAAAGAATTGGACGATTTGATCATCGCCAGAGCGGACGGCTCCCCTACCTACAATTTAACCGTGGTGGTGGACGACATGGATATGAAGGTGACGCACGTCATTCGCGGCGACGACCACATCAACAATACGCCCCGGCAGATGAATATTCTGCAAGCATTGGGCGCTCCCGTGCCGCATTACGCGCACCTGCCGATGATTTTGGGCTCCGACGGCGCGCGACTGTCCAAACGCCACGGCGCGGTCAGCGTCATGCAGTTCCGCGACGACGGCTATCTGCCGGAAGCTTTGCTGAACTACCTGGTGCGCCTGGGCTGGTCTTACGGTGACCAGGAAATATTTTCGATCGACGAAATGGTGGAGTATTTCCGGCTGGAAGACGTCAACGTGTCCGCTTCCACCTTCAACACGGAAAAATTGCTTTGGCTGAATCACCAGTACATCATGAACAGCGATCCTGCGCACGTCGCCCGGCATTTGAGCTGGCATATCGGCCAGCTCGGCATCGATCCGTCCGAAGGGCCGGCGTTGATGGACATGGTCCTGGCGCAGCGCGAACGCTGCAAAACGCTGGTCGACATGGCGGCCGCCGGCCAATATTTTTATATCGATTTCGACCATTACGACGAAAAGGCCGTGAAGAAGAATTTTACGCAAGGCTCCGGCGAGGTTTTGGCCAAGTTGTACGACCGCTTTGCAGAAGTGACGTCCTGGGAGGGTGACGTCCTGCATCAGATCGTCGCGAAGCTCGCCGAAGACCTGGGATTGGGCATGGGTAAAGTGGCTCAGCCCTTGCGCGTCGCCGTCCTGGGCACGTCGGTATCGCCGGGAATCGACATCACCTTGAAACTCCTCGGTAGGGAAAAAACTTTGTCCAGAATTCGCCGCGCCATCGAATTTATAAAAAATTTAAATTAATTCTGGACATGATCGGTAAATGCTTTATAATGCCCGTTCTCAACTGATGGGGCCATAGCTCAGCTGGGAGAGCGCTTGCATGGCATGCAAGAGGTCAGCGGTTCGATCCCGCTTGGCTCCACCAAATACTTATCGACTGAACCCGTTTCAGTCCCCATCGTCTAGCGGCCTAGGACACTGCCCTTTCACGGCGGTAACAGGGGTTCGAACCCCCTTGGGGACGCCATAATTCAAGGCCTGCATCAAGTAGGCCTTTTTATTGGCTGCGCGGTGACGAGTATTTGCCGAATGTCAGATTGAGATGTAAATCCGTTTCAGTCCCCATCGTCTAGCGGCCTAGGACACTGCCCTTTCACGGCGGTAACAGGGGTTCGAACCCCCTTGGGGACGCCATATTCAAACGGGCTGCGATTTGTCATAGCCCGTTTTCTTCATATTCGAGAATTCCTTCCTTTCAGCCGTACCCAACGCCATCCGCTCGCCTTCAAGCGCCTGACAAAGTTCTATTGAACTTCGCCCGTTAAGGCAGTGGCGCCGTCTTTAGCTTGCAGAAAATCGCCTTCTATTGGTCATAAATCTGGTCTACCAGATTTTTAAACCAGAGCGGGCGAAAAATCATCACGAACAGGATGGTTACTTCCAGTATCGGAAGAGGAATGACGTGCAAAACAATCAAAACCAGCAGTACAACAATACCAAGAAGCAATCTTGGAAAAAAAGTAACTTTGGCCATCGTAAGATTCCTAAAAATAAAGCGAGGCATGGAGGAAAAACGACAGATCAATCTTCTTCTATGCTGCGCCGATTAAAATAACGATCCATTCAATTTCTCTCTCGTTCAAAATTCACTGATTTGATAAATTCCTGTCCGTCGAGTTTCATTCGTCACCGCCGGTCTTCAGATCTTCCGGCTTGTCTGGCCTATTTTGAATTATTTGAATCGATACGGTTTTTTATTTCGTAAATTTCCATCACCGCATCCCTGAACCAAATCGGACGAAACAGTAAAATATACAAGAGGATAAGCCCCAAAACGGGGAAAGGGGATATGTCGAGTATCATGACCAACAGAAGAATAAATATCCACTTTATTCTGGTAAAAAAAGCATTATGATTCATAGCGCGGAATCGACAGGAGGTACGGTTTATAAAATATCATTATTTCACTCGTGGCGATAATTAAAAATGGATGGCATTTTTTTGTTAAGATGAGTTCGGCATCATCGATGCCTGCCAGAATAAGCGGTTTCTGCGGTGAACAAGACGCAGACTGGTCAAGGCCGCCGATTCCGGCGGTTTTCCAGCCGATCGAGCAAGATCGCAATTAGCATGTCGTTCATTACATTGACGCCGGAGCGGCAACGGGCGATGATCCAGTCAATCGTGGTGATCAGAGGAATGGCCGTCATGATCAATGCTTCCGGCAGGCCCACCGTACTCAAAACGACCGGCAGCGCAATCAATCCCGCTTCGGGTATGCCCGAGACGCCGAGCCCCACCATCACCGAAGCCGCAACGATAACCAATTGCTGTGGCAGATCGAGATCCACCCCCGCCGCTTGCGCCAGAAACAAAGCGGCCATGGCTTCATACAAGAGGATGCCGTCGTTGTTCAGATTGGTGCCGATGCATACCGATAGCCGGGCCGACCGGCTCGAAATACCCATTTTCTCGGTCAGGCAGCGCAGGGTCACCGGCATGGTCGCGAGACTGCTGTTGGTCGACAAACCGGTCAGAATGGCGTCGGCTCCGAGGCCGAAATAGCGCCGGATTGGCATGCGGCCACCCCATTTGGCCAGACACGGATAATAAATGAGGGCATGAATCATCAATCCGCCCACCATGCTCGCCAGAAAGACCGCAACCAGCTCGAACACGGTCAGTCCCGATTTACCGACCACCTGAGCGACTACGCCGAATACCGCAAACGGAATGGCGTGAACGATCCACAGCAGCATCTGCAACAGCAACCGGTAGCCGATGCCGATCAGTTTTTCCAGCAAATCCAGCCCGGAACGATCGTCGGGCAAAGCCTGCTGCCGGAATCGGCGCAGCGCGGCTCCGGCGAGCAAGGCCAGCAAGATGATCGAGATCACGCTGTTTTTGACGAACGGCTCCACCAGGCTTTCCGGAATATAAGAAGATATATTCTTTAAAGGATCGAGCGTTAAAGCTTCAGGACGTGCTGCGGGCTGAAGGCGGCTCTGTTCGCCAGGCAGTTGCATCATTTCGGGAAACCGGCCTTGCCAACTGCGCCCAGGCTCCAGGGTATTCATCAGCGTCAGGCCGATCAGCAGGGCGACCGTCAGATTGAGGCCGCATAGAGCCAATAAGCGTCGCCCATGGCGCAGACTTATGTCGGTATTGATCATGGCGTCCATAATGGCGAAAAAAATCAATGGCGCCGCCAGGGCTTTTAGCAAGCGGATGACCAATTGACCCAATTGGCCCAGCGCTGCATTGCTCAGCAGACCGAAAAAATAGTGACCGGTGCCGAAAAAGACGCCGAAAAAAGTTCCCAGCAGAACTGCGAGAATGACTTGCAGATATAACGGAAAGGAGCGAAAGCCGAAGATTGCCATGAGTGTCGGTGAGTGAGATTGGTTTAAGGGCATGGGTTGTTTCGAATCCGCCTGAAGCTTTTCGGCCGCTTCAATACGGATCGGCATTGAGAGCCTTTTCGCTTCATGAGTACGCCGCTGGAATAAGCGAATCCATCCCTTCCATGCGGGATAAGAAGACGCCTGTGTGCTCATCGGCAGCATTTTATCCAGTAAGCAAATTTTAACCTGACGCATGAAAGAAGGAAGAGGGCATCGGTGTAAATCAACCGATTCGCATGGTTGTTTTGAACAGGTACCGGAGATTTTTTCTGCATTCTGCAAAACAACTTTATAAATATCAATGAAATGTAAAATATTAGAATATGTCAACAAGATGGCACAATTACTGCTACATCGATAATTTAATTCATGAGAATAGGCATGAGTGGAAATACCCCTTCATTTCTACCCAAAACCGGCCTGGCCGGATTAAAGAACCATTGGCGCGACGATCTGTTGTCGGGCTTTCTGGTGTTTCTTATTGCCTTGCCGTTGTGTCTCGGCATTTCGATGGCATCGGGTTTTCCTCCCTCCGCCGGCCTGATCACCGCCATTATCGGAGGTATCGTCGTCTCCCGCTTATCGGGATCTTTCGTCACCATCAACGGCCCGGCCGCCGGATTGATCGTGGTGGTTCTGGGGGCCGTGCAATCGCTGGGAGAAGGCGATGCCATGGCGGGTTACCGATACACGCTGGCGGCGATTGTCGTCGCCAGCGTTCTGCAGATTCTGCTCGGCCTCGGCAAAGCCGGCCGGCTGAGTTCGTTTTTTCCGGCCTCGGTAGTGCACGGCATGCTGGCGGCGATCGGGATTATCATCATGGCGAAACAGATTCACGTGATGTTGGGGGTGACGCCCGGCACCAGCAATCTGTTCATGACCATTGCCCAAATCCCGCACAGTCTTCTGAATCCCAATCCGGACATCGCCGTCATCGGCATCGCGAGCATGGGGCTTATGGTCCTCTGGTCGACGGTCAGGAATCCGAAGCTGAAAATGATACCCGCGCCCATCATCGTCGTGCTGCTGGGGATGGGGCTGGCGCGCTATTTCGACCTGGAACACGAGCACATGTATCTGTTCCTGCCGGATGCCCATTTCTTGCCGCATCACGAAGCGACGGTCGGGCCGAAGTTTCTGGTGGCGATCTCGGAAAATTTCTTGTCCAGTTTTTATTTGCCCGATTTTTCGAAAACGTTGACGCCGGAGTTTCTGGAAGCGGTCGTCAGCATTTGTCTGGTAGGCAGTCTCGAAAGCTTGCTGAGCGCGGTGGCGGTCGACAAACTGGATCCGTACCGGCGGCATTCCAACCTGGATCGCGATCTGACCGCGGTCGGAACCGGCAACCTTGTTTGCGGATTGATCGGCGGCTTGCCGATGATCGCCGAGATCGTGCGCAGTTCGGCCAACGTCAATAACGGGGCCAAGACGTCCTGGGCCAATTTTTTCCACGGCGCTTTCCTGTTGGTGTTCGTCGTTCTGTTCCCGCGCCTGATTCACAGCATTCCTCTGGCTTCACTGGCCGCGTTGCTGGTGTTTACCGGTTTCCGTCTGGCTTCCCCGAAGGAGTTCGCGAAAGTGATGGGGGTGGGCAAGGAACAGTTGTTCATTTTCGTCGCCACCATTATCGGCGTTCTGGCGACGGATCTGTTGATCGGCGTGGCGATAGGGATCCTGGTCAAGTTTGCGATCCATATGCTGCGGGGCGTCCGCGTCAACAATCTGTTCAGGATCCACTTCGTCGTCGAGAATCTGGACGAGGATTCCGTCGTCGTCGAAATCGTCGGCGCCGCGATTTTTTCCAACTTCCTCAAATTGAAGGCCGCCCTCGCCGGACTGGAAAACGGCAAAAAAGTGATTTTTCAGTTGAGCAATGCCTATCTGATCGATCATACTGTCATGGAATATCTGCATCATTTCCAGCACGACTACGAATCCCGAGGCGGCAACTGCCGCTTTTTGGGAATGGAATATCACGACACCTATTCGCGGCATCCTCTGGCGGTCCGCAAGATGAAGCGGAATCATATGAGCCGCAGGAAAAGCGACCATCACGGGTTGGTATGAATGGCGTACGTTGATTTTGCAGTCGGTATGACCTGGAGTTTATCATGATTCTTGCTCTGGCCTATCTTGCGGTGTTGCTGAGCCTTGCTTCCGGAGCAGCCGCGTTATTGACGAATCAGCAAAGCCGGCTGTTGGCGCTCAGCCGTTATGGTCACGGCAAATTCCCCAAACTGAAGGGCGCCTGTCGGCTGGGCTGCTTTACCGAAACCGACGAAAGACGATTTCCTCTTTTGCTCACGCGGTCCGTCTTTGTGCTGTTGGGATTGTCCGGTGTTTTCGCCGTCCTGGCCGGACTCGGCGTTCTGATCGGCCGACAGGTGATCATCGATCAGATCGGCTTCGGTTTGCCCTGGCTCCCCTGGCACGTCCGTTTCGACAACTTGTCCGGCTTTTTCTTTTTGATCGTCGGCATCGGCGTAGGCGCCGTCAGCCTTTATGGACCGGGCTATGTGCGTGCGTACAAGGAGGATGATCACCCGTTTGCCGTGCTGGGATTGTTCACCAGCCTCTTTGTGGCCGGCATGCTGCTGGTATTGCTGGCCGACGATGCGTTTTTTTTCATGATCGCCTGGGAACTCATGTCGGTCGCCAGTTATTTTCTGGTGTCCTTCCAGCATGAAAATCCGGCCAACCGACGGGCGGCCTTTCTTTATTTGCTGATGGCCGAAGTCGGGGCTCTGGCCATTATTCTCGGATTCGGCGTCATGGCCGGTTTTGCCGGCGGCTTTACTTTCGATGCGTTACGCAGCGCCCCGTTGTCGACGGCCTGGGCGAGCATTGCTTTTTCTCTGGGCTTGCTCGGTTTCGGCATGAAGGCCGGCCTGGTTCCGGTGCACGTGTGGCTGCCCGAAGCGCATCCGGTCGCTCCCTCGCACGTCTCGGCGTTGATGAGCGGAGTCATGCTCAAGGTGGCGCTGTACGGCCTGGTTCGTTTCTGTTTCGATTTGCTCGGGGACGTACTTTGGCAGTGGGGCGTCGTGATGCTGCTGCTGGGCACCGTGTCGGCGCTGGGCGGCATTCTTTATGCGATGATGCAGTCCAATCTGAAAAGATTGCTGGCCTACAGTTCGGTCGAAAATATCGGCATGATCGTCATGGTGTTGGGCCTTGCCGTCATTTTTCTGGCCACCGGTCATCCTCAATTGGCTGCTCTGGGTTTTCTGGCAGCGTTGCTGCATGCGTTCAATCATGCCCTGTTCAAAAATCTGCTGTTTTTGGGCGCGGGGATACTTCAGCATCAGACGCACGAGTTGAACATCGACCTGATGGGCGGCTTGATCAAGCGCATGCCGAAAACCAGCGTGGCGATGCTGATAGGCTGCATGAGCATCTCGTCGCTGCCGCTGTTTAACGGCTTCGTCTCCGAATGGCTCACCTTCCAGACGGCGCTGCAGGTCGACGTGCTCGACAACGGCGTGCTGCGCAGCCTGATTCCCGTCGCCGCGGCGGCTTTGGCACTGACCGCAGCCCTGGCGGCGGCAACCTTCGTCAACGTGTTCGGCATCGTCTTCTTGGGACAGGCGCGCTCCAGGCACAGCGAAAAAGCCCGGGAAGTCGAGGACAGAGGCATGCTGGCGGCCTCCGCGCTGCTGGCGGGATTGTGCGTATTGTTCGGTATTTTTCCGAATGGAGTCATCGGCGTGCTCAACGGCGTAGCCGCCCGGATACTGGGACACACCCTGCCGGAAAACTCCGTCACCGCCTGGCTTTGGCTAGCGCCGGTATCGCCCGGAAATGCGTCCTATTCCGCGCCGTGGATATTGGTCGGCGTCCTGGTCGCCGCCGGCATCAGTTTCCGCTATCTTCGGCGAAATCCCGCAACCGTAATGCGCAGGGCCGATAGCTGGGATTGCGGTTTCGGCGGCCTGACGCCGCGGATGCAGTATACCGGCACCGCGTTCACCATGCCGATCAGACGCATTTTCGCCAAGGTTTGGCTCGTCGACGAAACGATCGAAAAAAATTATCGGGAAGGAATGAATCAAGAGGTGGAATCGATGACTTATCACTTGCACGTTCAGGATCCTAGCTGGCCTCGGCTTTATCAACCGATCGAACGAAGCGTGAACAAAGCGGCAAAACGGGTAGGGCGGATACAAACCGGAAATATCCGGACTTATCTCGGATATTCGTTAGGGACTTTAATCGTTATGTTATGGGTGATCAGTTGATGACCTGGCTATTGGCAACCCTTCAAACCGCGTTGTTCGTCGCCCTGGCGCCGCTGCTGGCAGGCTGGATCAAATGGTGCAAGTGCCGCCTGCAGAATCGGCGGGCCCCGTCCCTGTTCCAGCCGTACCGGGATTTGATCAAGCTCACCCATAAACAGCCGGTGCTTTCCCACGAGGCTTCATGGCTTTTCAAGATCGCTCCTTACATCGTTTTTTCGGCAACGGTTCTGGCTGCCGGCGTGGTGCCCCTGATCGCCGTCGCCTTGCCGACCTCGGCGATTGCCGACGTCATCGTGATGGTCGGTTTCTTTGCCTTCGCCCGCTTTTTTCTGACTCTGGCCGGCCTGGACGTCGGGACGGCATTCGGCGGCATGGGCTCCTCCAGGGAAATGACGGTCGCCTCCCTCGCGGAACCGGCGATGCTGATGGCCGTTTTCACTCTGACGATGGCGGCTTCGACGACCAATTTGTCGCTGGCCATCGCTCACGTCTTGAATGAAGGACTGGTGTTGCGGCCGTCGTTCATCTTTGCCCTGTTTGCGCTGTGTTTGGTGGCCATTGCCGAAACCGGACGGATACCGGTCGACAATCCCGCAACGCATCTGGAACTGACGATGATCCATGAAGCGATGATCCTCGAATACAGCGGCCGCCATCTGGCATTGATCGAATGGGCCAGCCAGTTGAAACTGATGCTCTACGGCGTGTTGATCGCCAACATCTTTTTTCCCTGGGGCATTGCCGAAACCGTCAGCATTCGAAATCTGGCTTACGGTTTGGCGGCCATTCTCGGCAAACTGGCCGTTCTTTCGGTTTTTCTGGCCCTGGCCGAGACGCTGGTCGCCAAGATGCGGCTGTTCCGGGTGCAGGAATATCTCGGCTTCGCCTATCTTTTGGGCCTGCTGGGCTTGTTGAGCCACATCATTTTAGAGGCTTCCCGCTGATGACGATTACCGAACTGGATTTTTATACTCAGGCCATTTTATCGCTGGCCGCGCTGGTCGGCCTGAGCTCTTTTTTGATGCTGGGGCAGGGCCGTTTATTGCGGCTGATTCTGGTGTTTGCCCTGCAGGGGCTGTTGCTGTCGTTGACCACGGTCCTGGCCGCTTATACTCAACATAGCCAGCATTTGTATGTTTCCGCCTTGTTGACTCTGCTGCTCAAGGTCGTCGTCATTCCCGGCATGCTGAGACGGCAGGTGCGGCAGATGAACCTGCACCGGGATCTGGAAGCGTTGAGCAACAATACGGCGGTCATGCTCGGCGGCGCCAGTCTCATGGTATTCAGTTATTACATCCTGTATCCCATCGTCCAGACTTCGTCGGCGATCATGCTCAACGCGCTTGCGGTAAGCCTCACTGTGGTCTTGCTGGGCATGCTACTGATGATTTCCCACCGGCAGGCGTTCGCACACGTGGTGGGCTTCATGTCCATCGAAAACGGCCTGTTTTTTGCCGCGATCGTGGCGACCAACGGCATGCCGATGGTCGTCGAGCTGGGCATTGCCTTCGACGTGCTGGTCGCCGCCGTTCTGTTCGGCATCTTTTTCTTCCATATCCGCACCAGTATCGATTCGCTGGACGTCGACCGCCTGAACCGCTTGAGCGAGGTGGACAAATGATCGCCGCCTATCTTGTGCTGTTGATCCCGTTGGCCGGCATTTTTTATTTTGCCGTGATCGGGCATCGCCCCGACGTCGGCAGGCAGAACGTCTGGCTCAACGGTGCGTGTTTGCTGGTCACGCTCTGGCTGGCTGCGAACGTGCTTGACCAGGGCACGATCATTTCGTCCGGCAAGGGATTTCTGGTCGACTCCTTCAATGTGTACCTGATCGTCCTGACCGCATTCGTGGGTTTCACCACGTCGATATTCTCCGCGCCCTATATGGCGCACGAGCAGGCCGTCGGCAAGTTGAGCGATCGCCGCCTGAAGCTGTACTATTCGATGTACCAGGGCTTCATGCTGGCGATGTATCTGGTGTTGACCACCAACAACATCGGCGTGATGTGGGTGGCCATGGAGGGAGCGACGCTGGCGACGGTACTGCTGGTCAGTCTGTACCGTACGCCCGAATCGATCGAAGCGGCGTGGAAATATTTCATTCTTTGCGGCGTCGGCATTGCCCAGGCCCTGTTCGGCACGATTCTTTTGTATTACGCCGCGACTCACGGCATCGAAGCGCTCGGCCAGTCCGAAGGGATCGAGAATGCGCTGCTGTGGTCGGTGCTCTACCAGAATGCCGAGCAATTCAATCCGGACGTGCTGGAAATCGCGTTTGTATTTTTACTGATCGGCTACGGCACCAAAATCGGCCTGGTGCCCTTGCACAACTGGCTGCCCGATGCCCATTCCGAAGGCCCGACGCCGATGTCCGCGATTCTGTCGGGTCTGCTGCTGAACGATGCGTTGTATGCCGTAGTGCGCAATAAAATGCTGGTGGACGGCTCGACTCATTCCCATACCGCCGGTTATCTGATGATGGGCTTCGGGTTGGTTTCGTTTCTGGTGGCGGCGTTGTTTTTGCATCGGCAAAAGGACGTCAAGCGGCTGTTCAGCTATTCCTCAATCGAGCACATGGGCATGATGACGTTTGCGTTCGGCATCGGCGGGCCTCTGGCGACGTTCGCCGCGTTGCTGCACATGACGGTCCACTCGTTGACCAAGTCGGCCATCTTCGTCACGGTAGGGCACGCCGCGCAACTGGCCGGCACTCAGAGCATCGACAAAATCCGGGGACTGATCAAAACTCAGCCGGAGATCGGTTGGGGTTTATTGATCGGGACGGTGGCGATCGCCGGCTTTCCTCCGTTCGGGGTGTTTACCAGCGAATTTCTGGTGCTGCTGGCGGCAATGGACGATTATCCCTGGCTGACGCCGCTGCTCCTTCTGGGCATCGGCATCGCCTTTGCCGGTTTGTTCCGGCATATCCAGCCGATGGTCTACGGCGACAGGCCCGAATCCCAAAGCCCGGTTCAAGCCAATCTGTGGCCGGTGATGATTCATCTGGGGCTGGTCTTGTGGCTGGGCTTGGCGATTCCGGGATTTTTGGCCGACTGGTTTTCACAGGCGACCGTTTTGATCGCCGGGAGCGCTCCGTTATGAAAAACGCTCACAGCAGCGGTTGGGACGCCGAACTTTTATCCAGCCTGGCCGAGTCCGGGATAGTCGTTGAACAGGCCCCCCATCCTTACGCGCTTTTATGGCGGCTTCACCGCAGGGACTGGCGGCGCTTTGCCGAATTGGCGGCATCGATGAATTGCCGATGGGTTTCCGGCTGGGCGGAGCAGGTCCGCCTTCGTGAAACGTCTAAGGGCGAAGAAGAGGCCATGGGCGACGTTTTTGAGGTCAGCGCCTGTTTCGAGCATGAAGGCGTTTATCTGCTGATTCGTACCACCGTCGAGGACAAGGGGCCGCAATTGCCTTCGCAGGCCGCCGTTTATCCGGCGGCCGGCCGCAGCGAGCGTCATACCCAGGATATGTTCGGCGTCCATTTTACCGATCACCCCGATAACCGCCCCTGGACCCGGCACAAAGCCTGGCCGAAGCACCGTCATCCGCTGCGCAAGGACTTTCCGGCGCAGGGCGAACCTCCGGAAGTGACTCCGCCGGATCTCGATTATCCGTTCGTCAAGGCCCATGGCGCCGGCGTCTATGAAATTCCGGTGGGACCGGTGCACGCCGGCATCATTGAGCCGGGGCATTTCCGTTTTCAGGCGGTGGGCGAATTGATACTGAATCTGGAAGAGCGTTTGGGCTACGTACACAAAGGCATCGAAAAAATCGCCGAAGGACGAACGCCCGAGTCTTTGGCCCGTCTGGCCGGACGCGTTTCCGGCGATACCACCGTGGGCCATAGTTGGGCGGCCTGCATGGCCATGGAGCAGGCGGCAGGGATCCGGATTCCGCCTCGCGCAGCATTGATTCGCGGCATTCTGGCCGAACGCGAACGGGTCGCAAACCATCTGGGCGACGTCGGCGCCATCTGCAACGACGTGGCGTTTGTTTTTGCACAAATGCAGTTGACCCGTTTGCGCGAATTGTGGCTGCGCACGCATGCGGCGGTTTTCGGTCACCGTCTGCTCATGGATAAAATCATTCCCGGAGGCGTCGCCGTCGATCTTTCCGATGACGGCGCCGAGGCCATGATCAGCGAAATAGCCCGGTTGCGCAGCGACTTCGCCGAAATCGTCGAGGCGCTGGATTTGAATACTTCACTGGAAGACAGGCTGTACACAGCGGGCTATCTGTCTCCGGAAATAGCCGCGTCGTACGGCACCGTGGGTTATGTCGGCCGCGCCAGCGGGCAGAATTTCGACGTCAGGCGCGATGCCTCGTACTCGCCTTACGATCAGGCCAAATTCAAGGTCCCGGTGGAAAGCCAGGGCGACATTGCTTCGAGAGTATGGATCCGGATCAAGGAAATCAACGCCTCCTTGAAACTGATCGAGCAATTTGCCGGTCATTTGAAAAATGCGGCCGGCCTGGTCGCCGACTGGCGGATTCCGCCTCCCGGCAGCGAAGGACTGGGCGTCGTGGAAGGCTGGCGCGGAGAAATCGTCGCCCACATCCGCTTCGAGGCCGATAACCGAATCGCCCGGTACTATCCGCGCGATCCCAGCCTTCTGAACTGGCCGGCGCTGGAAAAACTGGTGTTGAACAATATCGTTCCGGATTTTCCGGTCTGCAACAAATCCGTGAACGGTTCCTATTCGGGCAATGATTTGTAGGACAAACCGATGTTGAGACTATTCAAGAAA
This sequence comes from Methylosarcina fibrata AML-C10, assembly GCF_000372865.1. Taxonomy (NCBI): domain Bacteria; kingdom Pseudomonadati; phylum Pseudomonadota; class Gammaproteobacteria; order Methylococcales; family Methylococcaceae; genus Methylosarcina; species Methylosarcina fibrata. The sequence continues at coordinate 866,307 of NZ_KB889965.1, forward strand.
ATCCTCGCGACCGGCATGATCACGGAAAGGATCCGTCCTCCGACGGGCGATGAGCTGGAGCAACTGGGGATTGAGATCAAAAAGCAGATCGACAGCAAATTTTCCGGCAGCATCGCCATACGTCAAGTCGATGCCGGCTCCTGCAACGGCTGTGAGCTGGAGATTCATGCGCTGAACAATCCTTTCTACGACGTCGAACGGTTCGGCATTCATTTCGTGGCCTCTCCGCGCCATGCCGATGTCTTATTGGTGACGGGGCCGGTATCGCGGCACATGCAGACGGCGCTGTTACGCACCTATGAAGCGACGCCGAACCCGAAATGGGTCGTCGCAGCGGGCGATTGCGCTGCCTGCGGCGGAGAATTTGGTGTATCTTATGCCAGTTGCGGAGCTGTCGCGAACGTGATTCCGGTGGACGTTGTCATTCCCGGTTGTCCGCCCACGCCGTTGGCTTTGATCAAGGGTTTGCTGGGTTTGATGAGCGGCTCCAAGACTCGGTGAAAGCCGCATCGATGGCTTTGAATTCAATTGGAAACAGATCGAGGATGCCATGAAAACAAAAAAAATTATTACAACACAATCTCTTATGCTTCTGGCAATGGGCTTTGCAGGATGCACCGGCCCGGGCGGAACCGGTTACAATCCGGCCGTTCCCGGAACGTCTTCGGCGCTGGGACAGACCAGCCAGATTCTGGGCGCGGCCAACCAGGCCGTGCAAACCGGTCAGCAGGCGGTCAATACGGCGCAGGCGTTGCAGACGGTCAGTTTGACCGATTTATTGGCACAGCAGTTGGGAGTCACCCAGACGCAGGCTCAAACCGGCGCGGGCGCCTTGTTTCAACTGGCTAAAACCCGGATGCAATCCGAAACCTTCGCCCAGCTTGAGCAGGCTGTGCCGGGCGTGTCTTCGATGATTCAGGCGGCGCAGCAAGTTCAGCAGAATTCGGCTCTGGGCGGCATGTCTTCCGTGCCCGGCCTTTCAGGCAGTACCGCCGGCAATCTCCTGTCGACGGCGTCCTTGTTTCAGCAGCAGGGCATGTCGGCAAACATGGTGCAGCGATTTATCCCGGTGATGGTGGATTACGTCACCACCCACGGCGGCACTGTGCTGTCGAATTCCTTGAACGCCGCATTGCTCGGGCAATAAATCGCTTTGCCTTCTTTCAAGCTTTTCATGCGGCCTATGATCTATGGCAGATCGGTTTTTTTAAACGCCGCATTTTGACCCGGACTGAAAGCCTAATGAAAGGAATCGAGGGTATGATCCGCAACCGCCGGGCAAACAATGCCGGTTTATCGAGTTGCGCATCATCTCCCGAATTCTATTGGTCACGATAATAAACATGAAATTCAGCATAAAAAAATTATTATTAATAAAGAGGACGCTTTTATTGGCCCTCATCGCATCCATGCTTTCAAGCGCCGTAATGGCTAAAACCGCGGAAGACTTCCAAACTTGGGGCAACATTACCGCTACGGGAAGTCTCGGAGTGTTCAGTCCGGAATTGAAAAACTTTAAATATTGGCTGGAAGGGCAGGGCCGTTTCGGCGAGGACACTTCCCGATTTTCTCAAGGCATGCTGCGTACCGGCCTCGGTTATGCCCTCGACGGCAATACCAGCCTCTGGCTCGGTTACGCCTTCATTCCCACCGAAGAACCTTTTACCACGATGCCTTTCGACGAACACCGGATCTGGCAGCAATTGCTTTGGAACAAGATTTTTTCTTTCGGCACGATCACCAGCCGCAGCCGTTTCGAACAGCGCTTTGCCCAGACCGGCGACGACGTCGGCTGGCGCTTTCGGCAATTGCTGAAAATCTCGTCGCCGTTGCCGTTTGCGCCGGATTTCAGTCTCGTGGCCACCGACGAATATTTCGCCAATCTGAACCGGACCGACTGGGGCGCGGACGACGGCTTTGATCAGAATCGGCTGTTTACCGGAATCGGTTATAATTTCAATAAAAACGTCAAAACCGAAATCGGCTACATGAATCAGTACATCCGAAAGAATCAGGCACCCGACAGGATAAGCCATATCTTGTCGGTGAATCTTTATTTGAACTATTGAAGAAAATGGGGCGGCGCAGTTGCGATATTTGCTAACCGGTCTCTTGCCTCACGGGGAGTGATTCCGAATGAAATCGCCATCCTATCGTCCTGTGCAATTGCGGGGACTGATGTTTCTCGGGCTGCTGCTGTTGGCGCTGGCCATCCTCGGCAGCATGATGTGGCGCAATCTGCACCGGTTTGAAACGGTTCTGTCCTATGTGACCTATTCTCATCGCATTCAGAACGTATCGATGAGTTTGCAGCAGTCGCTGATCGAATATCTGTCCGAGTCCGTAACCGCCGCCTATCCCGAAGTCCTGACCCGCACCATTGCGTCTTTGACCCATACGATGAGCCAGATGGATGCGTTGACGACCGACAGCGATTTACTGCCCGCTCGCGTCAGACAATCGATGGCCACAGTCAGAAGCATGCTGAGCGATGTCCATAATCTGGACCGGATCGAGAAGAATTCGCGGTTGATCGGCGCCTTGAAATTGATGAGCGAGACGCTGGATCGCGAAGCGTTGCAGCAAGAGAAGCTGTTGGCCGACATCAGCCGCGATACCGAAACCGAATTGTCGATGGCGACCATCACCTTTGCGGTCATTCTCCTCGTTGCCTTTCTGTATTTCCAGCGCAGAATACTGCATCCTCTGAACGATCTAAAAACGTTGTTGCAGCGGCTCAGCGATGAAAATTACACCCGGATCACGACCGATCATCTCGACCCCTTGCTGCTGCCGGTCTTCAACAGTTATAACGAGATGGTCAACCGTCTTGCCGAACTGGAGGAAGAAAAACGCGTTTACGCGCAATCGCTGCAGCGGGAAGTCCGCATAGCGACCCAGGCGCTGCTGGAGCAGCAGGCCAGCCTGGCGCGGGCCGAGCGCCTGGCGGCGATAGGAGAGGTGGCCGCGGAACTGGCTCATGAAATACGCAACCCTCTCGCCGGCATCCAGATTGCTTTCAGCAATTTGCGCCGCGAAATCGACGATAATGCGCAATGCGAGCGCATGGAAATGATCGGCAGCGAACTCAAACGGCTGGCCCGGCTACTCAACGACATGCTCGATCAAAGCCGTCATTCGCCGGAGGCTTCTTCCATGATCGACGTGGCGGTGCTGATCCGGGATCTGGCCGCGCTGACCCGCTATCAGATCGCCGAAAACCTGGCGCTCGAAGTCGACGTACCGTCTTCATTGCCGGCGTGTTTGCCCGAGAGCGGTCTGCGTCAGGCCTTACTGAATCTGCTCCTCAACGCGGCCGAAGCACTGGAAGGCCAAGCCGGATCGATCGGCATCCGGGCGCGAAAAAACGAACACGGCGTGCAGATCGAAATATTCGATAACGGCCCCGGATTTTCCCGGGAAATGCTCGAGCACGGCATCCGTCCGTTCCGGACCAGCCGGCAGCGCGGCACCGGACTCGGCCTGGCGATGGTGCAGCGTTTCGTCAAGGACCTCGGCGGCACCGTTAAGTTGGCCAATCGGGAAAGCCGAGGAGCTCAGGTGTCCCTGTTTTTACCCGCCGGCTGTCCCACTGGAAATCACTCATGATTAAAACCTTACTGATTATCGAGGACGAAAAACTGCTCGGCTCGGAGCTCTCCCGCCATTACCGCCAGTCCGGCTGGGAGGTGGTTCTGGTCGATACGCTGGCCGCAGCTACCCGTGTTCTGCAGAAGGAGCAGTTGGAGCCGCTGCTGATCCTGTCCGACATGAATCTGCCGGACGGCAATGCGCTGGATTTCATGGAGTCGGTGAAAAAAAACGCCGGTTGCGCCGAATGGCTGTTTCTGACCGGTTACGGCAGCGTGCCCGACTCGGTTCGCGCCCTGCGGCTCGGCGCCTACGACTTTCTGGAAAAACCCTGCGACCTGGAACGCCTCGATCTGGTAATCGCCAGCGCGGCCCGCAGCGCGCTGATCCAACGGCGGGTGCAGGACCAGACCAAGAAGGAATACCGCCGCTATTCACCGGAAGCTTACGTCGGCCGCAGCCGCCAGGCGCAAGAGATACGCAATCTGTTGTTGCGGCTCACGCAAGTGCCGTTCAGCGCGCTGATCATCGGCGGCGAGAGCGGCACCGGCAAGGGCCTGGCCGCAAAAATCCTGCATTACGGGGGCTCCCGAGCCCAGCAGCCGATGATCGAAATCAACTGCGCCGCGCTGCCCCGTGAACTGCTCGAATCCGAGCTGTTCGGCCACGAGCCGGGCGCCTTTACCGGCGCTTCCGGCCGCCATCGCGGCCTGCTGGAACAGGCGGACGGCGGCACGCTATTCATGGACGAGATCGGCGAAATGCCTCTCGATTTACAGGCCAAGCTGCTCAAAGCCATCGAGGACCACAAGGTGCGTCGGCTCGGCGGAGAAAAGGAAATCAGCGTCGATGTCCAGATTTTAGCCGCCAGCAACCGCGATCTCGAACAGATGGTCAGGGACGGAGGCTTCCGCAGCGACCTGTATCACCGGCTCAGCGTTTTCCGAATGATGCTGCCGCCGCTTAGAACGGCCAAGGAAGACCTCGACGAATTGGTGCCGTTATTCATCGCCGAATACAATGCCAAAGCCGGACGCCAGGTGCGCGAGGTCCCGGACGAGATCTGGACGAAGCTGAAAGCCCATCACTGGCCCGGCAATGTCCGCGAGCTCCGCAACGTCATCGAACGTTGTGTTTTATTCGCCGACGGCCCGGTGTTTCCGGTGCAATGGCTGCAACTGCCGGGACAGGAGCCGAACGAAAGCAAGGCGGTCGACGCCGGAAATACCATTTCCCTGCCGCTGGACGGATCCATGGCGCTGGACGATATGGACCGCTTCATTATCAAAACCGCTCTGGAGCGGGCCGGCTACAATCTGACCGCCGCAGCCAGGGCGTTGGGCGCCACCCGGGAAACTCTGCGCTACCGGGTCAGAAAATATAACTTGAAGAGCGTGGAGTAGAGCGGCATCGCCCTATTCTAATTCGGTAATGAACCGATACGGAAGCCATGGTTTGCCCGACGCCGTCGATCGTGTTTCCTGAATTCAGGCATTCTTCTCAGGCAAAAAACCGCCGACCTGCATGCTCCATAAATGATGATAAAAACCCTGTCGAGCCAATAACTCCTCATGAGCGCCGTCCTCAACGATACGGCCCCGGTCGAACACAAGAATCCGGTCGAGGTGGGCAATGGTCGAGAGGCGATGGGCAACGGCGATCACGGTTTTTTGCCCCACGATCCGGTCCAGGTTTTCCTGGATGGCTTTTTCCGTAATTGAATCCAGGCTTGAAGTCGCTTCGTCCAGAATGAGGATCGGCGCATCCTTGAGCATGACTCTGGCGATCGCTATTCGCTGCCTTTGCCCTCCCGACAGTTTGACGCCCCGTTCGCCCACCAGCGAATCATAGCCCTCCGGCAAGGTTCTGATAAATTCGTCGGCATGAGCCAATTTCGCGGCTTTAACAATCTCTTCGTCGCTGGCTTCCAGACGTCCGTAGCTGATGTTTTCTTTCAGGCTTCGGTGAAACAGCGCCGGATCCTGCGGTATCAGGCTCAAATTGCGATGCAGGGAATCCTGGCTTACCTCGGCAATGTCGGTATCATCAATGAAAATTCGGCCCGCTTGCGGATCGTAATTGCGCAGGATCAGGTTGACGAACGTGGATTTTCCGGAGCCGGAGAAACCCACCAAACCTACGCGTTGCCCAGGTTCGATAACGACATTCATGTTTTCGAAGATGGGCAGCTTGCCGTCGTAGCTGAAATAAACGTTGCGGAACTCGATTCGCCCATGCGAAACCTGCAAGTCTTTCGCATCGGCTGCATCGACGATCTCGTGTTTTTTCACGATCGTATCCACGCCATTGGCGATATTGCCGAGGTATTCGAAAAACTCCAGAAAGCGTCGGGAAAGATTGCGCGCATCGCCGATGATCAACAGCGCGAGCCCGGTGCTCATGGTAAAGTCGCCGACTCCGATCACGCCTTTGTCCCAAAGGACCAGTGCATAATAAACGGTTCCGATTTTAAGAGCGGAGGCTGCGGTAAATTGAAACCAGCGGACTCGCTCCATATACCAGAAGGTGCTCTGGGCCGTGTTCACTTCGCTTTCCATAAAACCGTTCAAATAACGGCGCTCGTAATCCAGACGAGCAAACAATTTGGCGTTCATCACGTTGGTGACGCCATCGACGATCTTGCCGTTGACCAGGCTGCGCATGGCCGCATAATTTTGCGCATAAGGCTGGCAGCGGGTTGCCAGCCAGAAAGAGACCAGCACGTAAATCACTACCCATCCTGCGACGAACTGTCCCAAATTCCGGTGCACGCCGAACAGGAGGGCAACCGAGGTCGCGAAAGTGATGACGATCGGCCAGAAATCGCAGAGCACGGCCCATAAGGTATGGTTGAGGCTGACCGCGGTTTCGGTAATGCGATGAGCCAGGGCCCCTGCGAAATGTTCGCTGAAGAAACGAGGCGAGTGGTATTGCAAGTAGGCATAAAGAGATTTGGCGGTATGTTGCCTTAGCCTGGGCCCCATCGTAATCAATACGGCACCGCTGGCTCTGCTGAATAGAATTTCCGATAAATTCAGGGCCGCCAATAACCAGAGAGGCTTCTCCAGATCGGTCCACAAGGATCCGTTTGAAACAGGGTGGGTTACGCCGTCCATGATCTTTTTGATTGCATAGGGGACCAGAATATTGCCGATCGCTTGCCCTAATTCAAAAAACAGCATTAAAACAATCCACGTCTTGAATTGAGACAAACAATGCCAGACGAAGCGAATGGTGCCGTCAGGCAAGACAGAGGGTTCGGTGGCCGGACTGCGGGCGGTCTTGGATTGGGTGGAGCGCATGGTATGGAAGAGGCGGAGAAACAGAGTGTATTATACCGGTTCATCCAGTGTCCGGTCTTCGTCATTAACGAACGGCTTTCGCATGCGTTCTCAGGGCAGGCGCCGACTCAGAGCGTTGGAGACGATCTGGAAAATAGGGCAACCTCCCGGCCTCATCTTTTCATCATGAAAAAAATTGTCGACCCGACGAAGGCATGCCGTCAAAGAAGAAAACGTGAGAAAGGCAGCCGATGTTAACAGTCAACCGGCAATCCTATAAACCGGTTTCACGAGGCTGAAGATACCGGCGGATTGTCGGGCCTGGGCACTTCGGATTTCCGAAAGGCCCGGGCGACGGAGAGTCTGATCGGAAAGCCCACGATCCGGTTAGACCATGGGCTCGCCGGTTACGCAAAGATCAGTCCGCTACCGTCAAACCGCTCGGTACCGAGGTAGGCACCTGTTCCATCAAGTTATCCAGCGCATCCTGATCGGTCAGGGCATTCAAAAACTCGATCAGATTACTGATGTCGGTATCGCTGAGTGTGGATTTGGCAAGTTTGTTGGCGGTGGTGATCTCGTTCGACTTGGTCGAATCATCCATGACCGCGAAGTCGTTGACGACTACGCCGCTCGGCATTGCAGGCAGGATGGCCTGACTGCGGTCCCAGGTCTTGAACGAGTTCACCGGATCGAGATGATGCCGGATTACCGCATCGAGCGTGGCATAGGCGCCGGCATGGCCGTAAGGCGCGGTCTGTGCCACATTAATCAGCGAAGGCACGCGGAACTTGTATTTGTCGGCGGTGGAGCCGGTCACTTCGTAGCGGCCGACGTCCCGCTGCGCGGTAGCGCGTCCGGAAACGAAAACGCCGGGTCCCAACTGCGGCATGGCGATGGCGGCGAAGTTTTGATTGGTCAGGAACTTGCCGCTGTGGCAGCTCGCGCAGTTGGCGCTACCGTAGAACAAATTCATTCCGGTCACCTGAGCCGAAGTCAGCGCCGTGGTTTCACCGCGCAGATAGCGATGAAACGGGCTATTGTCGGCACGGAATGCGGTCGCTTCAAAGGCGGCAAGCGCATTAGTCAGGTGCTGGATCTTCATCTTGCTGGAATCGGTTACGTCCGGAAAAACGGTCTTGAACTTTGTGACATAGTCAGGAATCGCGCGCAGCCGGGCCATGATCGCTTCCCACATGTAGGGGAAGCGGTTGACTCCGGCGGTGCCGGTCGGTACGGCGTTGATGACGTCGTTCTCGCCGGTTTGCCCCGGCATCTCGTCGATGTTGACCAGCGGGAAGATGTTCTGGCCGGCGATGACGTTTTCGAGGCCGGTCGGACAGACGTTATTTCGGCCATTGGAGCAGGGCAGAGACAAGCCTTTGGTGTTTTGCTGGTGCCGGCCCTGCCAGTTCAACTTGGTAAACTCCTTGGCCCCGAGATTGAACAGCCCCGGAGAGTTGCGTCCGATCCGGGCCTTGATGGCGCTGCTGCCGCTGCCGGTGGTGCGCGCACTGCCGAGGCCGACGCCGCCTTCCCCGATGGAGACGGAGAGTCCGTCGCCGCCTGCAAACGCCGGATGATGGCAGGTGCCGCAGGAAATGTTCTTGTTGCCGCTGAGAATCTTGTCGAAAAACAGCAGCCGGCCCAGTTCGACCTTCTCGGCTGAAGGGGCGCCGTTGTTATAGTAATCCGCGTCGGTTGGGGCGGTGGGAAGAGTTGCCGCCTGGCTGCTGATCCAGGAGGCGGCAGTAACGATCATCAATAAAGTGGTGTTCTTTTTCATGGTGGCTCCTTGTGAATGATTGCTCTGGATCGGGCGAAACCGTAGTAAAACAAGCGCAGGTTTCAACAACAACGTTACGATAGAGAAAAAAAATTCTTTGCGCATCTAACGAATATCCCGATCTTGTATCGGGACAAATATCACTCATGCCCATCCTTAACATTAATCCAGTCAATCTCTGAAATCGTTCATTTCATGGTTCCGGTGTTTTTCAAGATGATCGGCGGATTTACTTCGCTCGCGGCTGAAAAGCATTGCCTTGGCAGTTGGACTTGTTAAACCCATGATGCACCAAGATAAAGCTTACCGCCTTATCTTGGTGCTTAACGTCCAGATTCGGCTCCAATGCATTGGCCGCGGATCCCGATTTTGCACCAAGATAGTTCCAGAATTTACCGACTCTGCTTCTGTTTGGCATACATTGTGCTTTTGTTTGAGTTTTAATGTACCGATAGGGAATAAACCATGTTTTCTCAACAGTTAAACCTGCTGGCTTTTTCAGGCAAGATAAAAATTCTGCATATGACCTGGATGGCTTTTTTTATCAGTTTCGTCGTTTGGTTCAACCATGCGCCGCTGATGTTGATGATCGCGAAAACCCTGGGCATGAACGAAGCGCAAATCAAGACCATCCTGATTTTGAACGTCGCCCTGACCATTCCGGCCCGGATCGTCATCGGCATTCTGGTCGACAAATTCGGGCCCAAACGAACTTATTCGACGCTACTGGCGGCTGGCAGCGTGCCCTGCTTCATGTTCGCCTTCGCCGAAAATTTTCACCAGTTGGCTCTAGCCCGCTTTTTGCTGGGCTTCATCGGTGCCGGTTTCGTCATCGGCATTCGCATGGTGGGAGAATGGTTTCCGGCCCGGCAAGTCGGGATCGCCGAAGGCATTTACGGCGGCTGGGGCAACTTCGGTTCGGCGGGCGCCGCGCTGGCTCTGCCGCCTCTCGCCCTGATTTTCGGAGGCGACGACGGCTGGCGTTATGCCGTTGCGCTCACCGGCGCCGTCTCGCTGCTCTACGCGGTAGTTTATTTCTTCAGCGTGTCCGACACCCCGAAAGGTTCGACCTATTTCAAGCCCAAAAAAGCGGGAGCGATGGAAGTGACCAGCTACGGCGATTTGATTTTCTACATAGTGATGACCTTGCCGCTCTATGCGGCCCTGACCTTGTTAACCTGGAAACTATCGCCGGCAGGAGTCAATTTGTTGCCCGAAACGCCGGCCCTTGTAGCCTATGCCGCCATCTGGATTCTTTATTTCTACAATGTCCATAAAATCATTCACATCAATAAAGAACACCTGCGGCATCCGATCGAAGAGATCCATCAATACAAATTCAAGCAAGTTGCGATTCTGGATCTGGCCTATCTTATTACCTTCGGTTCGGAACTGGCGGTCGTGTCGATGCTTCCGTTGTTCTTTTATAATACCTTCCATGAATCCCAGGGGCTGACGATGCTGCAGGCCGGTTTGCTGGGCGGCAGTTTCGCGATCATGAATCTGATTGCGCGGCCCATGGGAGGATGGTTCAGCGATCGTTTCGGCCGCAAAAGATCGTTGAATGTCGTGATCGTGGGCTTGACCGCAGGATTTTTCCTGATGTCGCAAATCCATTCGGAATGGCCTCTACTCCTGGCCGTAGCGACGACGGTGGCCTGTTCGCTGTTCGTGCAGGCCGGCTGCGGCACCGTTTTCGCGATGGTGCCTTTGATCAAGCGCCGCATGACCGGGCAGATCGCCGGGATGGTGGGGGCTTACGGCAACGTGGGCGGTGTGTTCTTTTTGACGGTATTATCATTCTTTACGCCGTCCGAATTTTTCATGATCATCGGCGCAACCGCCTTTCTGGTGCTGCTGGCGGTACAGTTTATAGACGAGCCCAAAGGCCATATGGTTGAAATTCAGGAAGACGGCTCGATCGAAATGATCGAGGTCAATTAAAACGGTAACGCGGATTTTTTCGAGGATCATCATGTCGGCACCCGAACTCAAGGCCAGCATCGGATTTGCCTGCGACAAAGGCATTAAAACCGATAACGAGGATTTTTTCGGATCCCTGATACCGAAAGGACATCAATTGAACTACAAAGGCATTACCGCGGCGATTGCGGACGGCATGAGCGCGAGCGAAGCCGGAAAACTGGCGAGTCATTGCTGCGTGGCCAGTTTTTTAAGCGATTATTACAGCACGCCCGATTCCTGGTCGGTCAAATACGCCGTGGAGAAAATTCTTTCGGCGACGAATTCCTGGCTGTTCAGCCAGGGGCAAAACCGCTTCCAGTCGGTGAAAGGCATGGTCAGCACGCTGACCGTCCTAGTCCTGAAATCGGCTACGGCCCACATCTTTCACGTCGGCGATTCCAGAATCTACCGCTGGCGGGACGGCAATCTCGAACAGATCACGAGGGATCATCGCGTCTGGATATCGCACGATAAAAATTATCTGAGCCGGGCGATGGGCATCGAACCGCGCCTGGAAGTCGATTATCACGCACTGCCGCTGGCCAAAGGCGACCTTTTTTTGATGACCACCGACGGAGTTCACGATTTTCTCGATGAAAAATCGTTAAAAAAACAACTTCAGGAAAAGGCCGATCTGACTTTGACCGCCGAACACATCGTCCGTGAAGCCTTGACCAACAACAGCGACGACAATCTGACCTGTGTCCTGGTTGCGGTCGACGAGGTGCCGACGGCCAGGGAAGACGAAGTGCTCCGACGTCACACCAATTTGCCCTTTCCGCCGCTGTTGACCGGCGGTATGGTCGTCGACGGCTACCGGATCGAAAAAGAACTGCACGCCAGCAAGCGCACCCAGATTTATCTCGCGTTCGATACCCATACATCCACGCGAGTGATATTAAAAACTCCGTCCGTTCTCTATGAGGACGATCCTCATTACATCGAGCATTTTCTCTATGAAGAATGGGCCGGGAAGCGCCTTGCGCATGATCATGTGGTGAAAGTGCTGGGGGCCGACCGGGAAAAAAGCTTCATCTATTACGTCACGGAATATCTGGAAGGGCCTACCTTACGGCAATGGATGGACGACCATCCCGCTCCCGACCTCAAGGAAGCCAGGAAAATTATTGAGCAGATCGCCCGGGGACTGCGTGCGTTTCATCGTATGGAAATGCTGCACCAGGATCTAAAACCCGAGAATATCATGTTCGACCGGAACGGCGCGGTTAAAATAATCGATTTCGGCTCAGTCAAAATCGCCGGTATTTCGGAGCTGACTCCATTGGAACGTTCCGAGGACGAGAATGTGCTCGGAACCTTGAATTATACCGCTCCGGAGTATCATCTGGGACTGCGCGGAGGAGTCAAATCGGATTTATATTCTCTAGGCGTCATCGCTTATGAAATGATCAACGGGGCCCTGCCTTTCGGCCGCAACATGCCGGAAAAACCGAACCGGATCCGTCTGGAAAAACTTCGCTACGTGCCGAGCATTCATTGCAACCCGATGGTGCCTGTCTGGATCGACGGCGCTCTCAAAAAAGCCACGGCGATCGTTCCCGAGTTCCGCTACGATCACTTGTCGGAGTTTCTATACGATTTGTCCACCCCGAATCCGGCTTTTTTGCGTGGAGAACACGCAGTTCCGTTACTTCAGAGAAATCCCTTGCTGGTCTGGAGAAGCCTGTTTCTGCTTTCGCTGCTGGCCAATATCGTTTCGGTTTATTTTTTGGTGCGTTAAACTCGCTCTGTTCGGGCGGGACTTAAACCCGAGCCGTGTCAACGGTGGCTCACTCCGAAGGCAGGATCGTGCCGCCTGTCCCTGAAACCCCTATTCAAACGCCTGTTCTTTACCCCTTTTGCACTACTTCGGTGTGATCACTTGCACCAGAGTAGCCTTTTCGCACCATCCTGATGCATTTTGCTTGATATTTGAGCGAATTAGTCGGTTATTGGATTTAATAATAAAGAAAAAACAAAAGCTTGGCCTCTATGGCATAGTCATTGCTTAAACTAAGGGGATGATATTAGCTTACCGAGGTGGGTTGTGAGTACAAAGCAAACCTTGATCGTTATCGGCAATGGCATGGTCGGCCAGAATTTCCTGGCGACTTTGGCTTCAAGCGAAAGGTATAACGATTTTCATGTAGTAACTTTTTGTGAAGAACCGAGACCGGCTTACGATCGGGTTCACTTGTCTTCTTTTTTCTCCGGAAAGACGGCGAACGATTTATCGCTGGTCGAGCCCGGCTTTTTCGAGAATCACGGCATTACCCTGCATCTTGGCGACAAGGCCGTCGCGATCGACCGCCGAGCCAAAACCGTGACCTCCGCCAAAGGCCGGACGATTCCCTACGACAAACTCGTGCTGGCGACCGGATCCTATCCGTTCGTTCCTCCGGTTCCAGGGCACGACCGCGCCCATTGTTTCGTCTATCGCACCATCGAGGATCTGGAAGCAATATCGGCCGCGGCTCAAAGCAGCAAGGTCGGCGTGGTCGTCGGCGGCGGGCTTTTGGGACTGGAAGCCGCCAAGGCATTGACCGACCTGGGACTGGAAACGCACGTGGTCGAGTTTGCGCCGCGTCTGATGGCGGTGCAGCTCGACGAAGCGGGCGGCGCCATGCTGAGGCACAAGATTGAAAATCTCGGCGTGACCGTTCACACCGGAAAAAACACCAGCACTATTAAAGACGGCGACCGGCACGTGCATAAAATGTGCTTCGCCGACGGCACGGAACTGGAAACCGACATTATCCTGTTCTCGGCAGGCATCCGCCCGCGGGACGAACTGGCCTCGTCCTGCGGTCTGGAGATGGGTTCGAGAGGCGGCATCGTGATCGATAATCAGTGCAGGACGTCGGATCCCGACATCTATGCGATCGGCGAATGCGCGCTCTGGAACGGCATGGTGTTCGGACTGGTGGCGCCCGGTTATGCGATGGCGCGAACCGTCGTCGCCGATCTGACCGGCGGAGAAGGCCGTTTTACCGGCGCCGACATGAGCACGAAACTGAAGCTGATGGGCGTCGACGTCGCCAGCATCGGCGATGCCCATGCTAAAACCCCGGGCGCGATGGTATACACCTATCAGAACGGCGCAACCGAAGTCTATAAGCGTCTGGTGGTCAGCCAGGACAAAAAACGGCTGCTGGGCGCGGTCCTGGTCGGCGATGCCTCCGGCTACGGCACCTTGTTGCAGTATTGCCTGAACGGCATCGAGCTTCCGGAAAATCCGGACGCCCTGATTCTGCCGAGCCGCTCCGACGAATCGGTGGGCCTGGGCCCCGACGCGCTGCCGATGTCGGCGACGATCTGCTCCTGCTACAACGTGACCAAAGGCGACATCTGCAAATCGATCGACGGCGGCTGCACGACGATCGGCGGATTGAAGGCCGAAACCAAAGCATCGACCGGTTGCGGCGGCTGCGCAGCGCTGTTGAAATCGGTGCTGAATTCTGAGCTGGCGAAACACGGCTATGAAGTCAATACCGACCTTTGCGAACATTTTCCCTACACCCGCCAGGATTTGTACAACCTGGTCATGGTCAAGCAGATCCGAACCTTCGACGAACTGCTCGAAAAATACGGCAAGGGCAGGGGATGTGATGTCTGCAAGCCGGCGGTCGGTTCGATTCTGGCCTCCTATTGGAACGATTACATCCTGAAAAACGAGCACCTGGGCCTCCAGGACACCAACGATACTTTCCTGGCCAACATGCAAAAGGACGGCACTTATTCGGTCGTGCCGCGCATCACGGGTGGCGAAATCAAACCCGACATGCTGATTGCGCTGGGACAGGTCGCGCAGAAATACAAACTGTATACGAAGATCACCGGCGGCCAGCGCGTCGATCTGTTCGGCGCGCGCGTCGATCAGTTGCCGTCGATCTGGAAGGAGCTGATCGATGCCGGCTTCGAATCCGGCCATGCTTACGGCAAGTCGCTGCGCACGGTCAAATCCTGCGTCGGCAGCACCTGGTGCCGCTACGGCATCGACGACAGCGTCGGCCTTGCGATCGAGCTCGAAAACCGCTACAAGGGGCTGCGTTCGCCGCACAAACTGAAATTCGCCGTGTCCGGCTGCACCCGCGAGTGCGCCGAAGCGCAAGGCAAGGACGTCGGCGTGATCGCGACCGAAACCGGCTGGAATCTCTACGTCTGCGGCAACGGCGGCATGAAGCCTCGGCATGCCGATCTGTTTGCGACCGGGCTCGACAAGGAAACCCTGATCAAATATATCGACCGCTTCCTGATTTTCTACGTGCGCACCGCCGACCGCCTCCAGCGGACGTCGGTCTGGATGGAAAACATGGAAGGCGGTCTCGACTATCTGAAATCGGTCATTATCGACGACAAACTGGGCCTTTGCGAACAGCTCGAACAGCAGATGCAGTACGTGATCGATACTTACCAATGCGAATGGAAGACCACGATCAACGACGAGCAGCGTTTGAAACGCTTCCGTCATTTCATTAACAGCGACCAGCAGGACGACAACATTCTGTTCGTCGAAGAGCGAGGCCAGTTCCGGCCGGCAGGCAAAGCCGAGCGCAGGCATTTCGAATTGATTGCCGAAAGAGAAAAAGAAACGGTAACCGGGGAGGTGGAATGACCGAATGGATCGATGTATGCAGCACGGACGATCTACAGCCCGATTCGGGCGTTTGTGCGCAGGTGAAAGGACGGCAAGTGGCTATTTTTTACTTGTCCAGGGAGCGGGCCTTATTTGCGATCGGCAATTACGATCCGATCGGCCGGGCGAACGTCTTGTCGCGTGGGATAATCGGCGATCTCGGCGGTCAGCCGGTCGTGGCTTCGCCCTTGTATAAACAGCATTTCAATCTGCAGACCGGAGTCTGCGTCGAAGATGATGCGGTATCGGTGCCCGTTTATCCGGTCCGGATCGAGAATGGCCGAGTCGCAGTCGGCGTCGGGAGCTAAAGGATGAATTATCAGTATTACATTGCCGACGTGTTTACCCATGAAGTTTTCAACGGCGCTCAAATCGCGGTGTTCCCGAATGCGGACGGACTCGGCGAAGACCGGATGCGGAAGATCGCCAATGAGCTGAATCTGTGGGAAACCGTTTTTGTCTTCCATCCCGGCGGCGATCTGCGCAAGCTCAGAATGTTTTCGCCGAAAGCCGAAGTCGACTTTGCCGGCCATCCGATCGTCGCGGCCGCCCACGTGCTGGGCCTGTGCGGCGACATTCTGCTCGACGAGGCCATCACCCCGGTCGTATTCGAACAGAATACCGGGCCGATCGAAGTGAACATCACTTCCGAGAATGGCAAGCCGACTTTCGTGCAGTTCACCAACAAGGTCTCTTCCATTGTCGACCGGTTTGCGCCTTCCGATGAAGAAATGGCGGCTTTTTTGTCCATTCAGCAATCCGACCTGGATCACATCCGCTATTCGGCCCGTCTGGTCGCCTGCGGCGTGCCTTATCTGATCGTGCCTGTCTGGAAATACGAGACGGTGCGCAAGGCCCGCTTCGATTACTCGGCGTGGAGCCGTTCGGTGGCGCCTCAAACCGCCGCACAGGAAATTCTGTTGTTCGCGCCGAAAACGCCTTATCCCGATTCGGATTTCAATCTTCGGTTATTGGGGCCTCACATCGGCCATGACGACGATCCTCCGGTCGGCGCGGCGGTGCCGGCGTTCGCATCGTATCTGTGCTCGTTCGAGCACACCCGAAAAGGCACCCATACGTTTGCGTTGGATCGGGGCGACGCTCATTCCCGGCGCAGCGTGCTGAACATCGAAATGGATCACAAAGGCA
Organism: Methylosarcina fibrata AML-C10; assembly: GCF_000372865.1. Taxonomy (NCBI): domain Bacteria; kingdom Pseudomonadati; phylum Pseudomonadota; class Gammaproteobacteria; order Methylococcales; family Methylococcaceae; genus Methylosarcina; species Methylosarcina fibrata. Next base: position 882,715 of record NZ_KB889965.1, read on the forward strand.
AGGCGCAATTGACTCTCCGGGTCGGCGGCAGCGCGGTGATTTTTGCCCAGGGCACGGTATTTTTGCCGGATTAATTGTAGGGTACGCACTGCGTACCTTATGCAGGGTCTCTCGTTTTGTAGTCTTCAAGGTGCACGGTGCACACCTTACGGAAACATACGATCACTCATCAAAGTTGACGATTTATGCTATTCGGACGAAATGTTAAAAATCCGGTCAAAATGGCCGACAAAGGCGTGGTGAAATGGACCTATTCGACCTGCGGCTACTGCTCGACCGGTTGCTCGATCGAAATCGGCAGCAATGCCGCCGGCAAGCCGGTGAGTACTCGCGGCGTCGGAGGCGCGGACGTCAATCGCGGCAAGCTGTGCCTGAAAGGGATTTTCGAATATCAGGTGTTCGAGGCACCGGGACGGGGCGAAAAGCCGATGATGCGCAACGGCATCCACGAACCCTATCGGTCGGTTAATTGGGACCAGGCCCTGGATAAAATGGCGTCCGAGATCAAAAGGATTCAACGCAGTTACGGCCGCGATTCGTTTGCGATCGTTTCCACCGGCCAACTGTTGACCGAGGAATTCTACACGCTGGGCAAACTGGCCCGCGGCGTTATCGGCAGCAACAATTACGACGGCAATACGACCTTGTGCATGGCCTCGGCAGTATCTGGCTATAAACGTTCGTTCGGTTCGGACGGTCCGCCGGGATGCTACGAGGACTTTGAGCATACCGACTGTCTGATCGCCTGGGGTTCCAATCTGCCCGAGCAGCATCCGATCATTTACTGGCGACTGAAGGAAGCACTGGAAAAGCGCAAGTTTCCTCTGATCGTGGTCGATCCGAGAGTCACCATGCTGGCGCAGTTTGCCGACATTCACCTCGCGATCACGCCGGGCACCGACGTCGTGTTGCAGAATGCTTTAATTCACGTGATTCTCGCCGAAGGCTTGGAGGACCGGGATTATATCGACGAGAATACGACCGGCTTCGAGGAACTGGCCGCGGAAGTCCAAAACTACGATCCGGAAACGGCGTCCAAACTTTGCGGCATTGACGCCGAGACCATCCGCACGGTCGCTCGATATTACGCCAAAGCCGATCGGGCGATGAGCATCTGGACGATGGGCATCAACCAAAGCACGCACGGCTCGGACGGCGTCGTCGGCATCAACAACCTGAATCTGGTGACCGGCAACATCGGCAAGCCGGGCGGCACCAGCCTGTCGATCACCGGCCAATGCAATGCGATGGGCACCCGGGAATGGTCTTCCTGCTCGGGCCTTCCAGGCTATCGGGTGCTTGAAAAGCCTGAAGAGCGTGAGGAAATTGCAAAATTCTGGGGCGTCGATCCGGAGTTTTTCCCGAAGCAGCGCGGCCTCACCGAAACCGACATTTTTCCTGCGATTGAAGCCGGTGACATCAAGGGTTTGTGGCTGGTCGCGACCAATCCGATGACCTCGATGCCGAATACCGACCGCATTCGGAAGACCCTCGAAAAGCTGGAGTGCCTGGTAGTGCAGGACTGTTACGCCGACGCGGAATCCAACCAGTACGCCCACATCTTTTTGCCCGCGGCGACCTGGGCGGAAAAGGAAGGCGTGTTCACCAACACCGAACGCCGGGTCAATATTACGCGCCAAGTCAAGGCGCCATACGCCGACTCGAAATCCGATCTTGAAATATTCAATCTGCTGGCCAAACGCTTCGAGCAAGGACAAAAAATTGAATTTCCGGAGCGCCCCAGTGAAGTGTTCGAGGAGATGAAACAACTTTCCAAAGGCCGCCTGTGCGACATTTCCGGCATGAGCCACGATCTGATCGAACAAAAAAGAGGCATTCAGTGGCCTTATACCGAGGATCAAGCCAAGCGGGGTGAAAAAGGCGCCCAGAGGCTGTACACAGAGCCCCGTTCCTTTCGTTACAAGGACGGCCGGGCCAAATTGATTCCGCTGCCGTTCATCAACGACAACGAAGTGCCGGACGAGGAGTATCCGTTCTGGCTGAATTCGGGTCGCCTCGTGGAACACTGGCATACCCGGACCAAGACCGGGAAGATCGGCAACAACAACAAATTCAGCCCGATCCCGTTCATGGAAATGAATCCCGAAGCGGCCGAGGAGCTGGGCATACGACATCAAACCTATGCGCGCGCGGTCTCGCGCCGGGGCGATGCGGTGGTGATGGTGATGCTGACCCAGCGCGTGCCAAAAAACATGGTGTTTATTCCGTTTCATTTTTTTGATTGCGTCAACCGGCTCACCCTGGGCTTGCTCGATCCTCATTCACGGCAGCCCGCGTTCAAGCAGCAGGCGGTCAGGATTGAAACGGTCGATCAAGACGTCGCGGCCCGAATGAACAAGGCGTCGCGCAATTATTAATACCGGAGAACCTCATGGCTGAAGTGCGGGCTGACGAACCCAAATATGCTTTTTTGAACGACAAGGCGGCGCAAAAACAGAATCGCTATGGCCAGAACATAGAACTGACCCATAAAGCCAGCGAACTGAGAAACCGCAGCCTGAATATCAACAACATTCCCGTTATCGGAGAAAATCCCAACCGCTATAAACAACACGGATTCTATTTCAACGCCGACAACTGCATCGGCTGCCATGCATGTGAATCGGCTTGCAGCGAAAAAAACGATCTGCCTGTGCATCTGGCTTACCGTTCGGTGGGCTTTGTCGAAGGCGGCTCTTATCCCGCTTACAAGCGCCTGAATATTTCGATGGCGTGCAATCATTGCGACGATCCGGTTTGCTTGAAAGGCTGTCCGACCCGCGCCTACACCAAGTTCGCCGAATACGGCGCGGTGCTGCAGGATCCCGACATCTGCTTCGGCTGCGGCTATTGCACCTGGGTTTGCCCTTATAACGCGCCGCAACTGGACCCGGTCAAGGGCGAGGTGTCCAAATGCAATATGTGCGTGGACCGGCTTGAAGTCAATCTGAAACCGGCCTGCGTTGCCGCCTGCCTGGGCAATGCGCTAGATTTCGGCGTGATTGAAAACATTCCGCAAAACCGGGTGCAGGCTAAAACCGCAATTCCGGGGTTCCCGTCCACCGAAATTACCCATCCCAATATCCGTTTTCAGCAAAACCGCCCGATGCCGAAGGAAATCACCCGCACCGACGCGATGCCGCTGAAATACCTGCGCGACGACGAGGAAGAGAAAGGCCTGTTCAGGACGGCCGTCGATGACAAGCACCGATGGGAAAAACATTGGAACTTGAAAAAACTGCTGACCAGCCATGAAAGCGCGCATGTTATTTTTACCTTATGCACCCAGGCGACGGTCGGGGCTTTTATCATGACGGTCGCGGCTTCCTGGCTCGGCTTGCCTTTGCTGGCGGCATTGCAGGAACCGTATCTGAAATGGCCCTTGCTGATCGCTTTGGTTATGATCGCAACGACTGGGCTGTTCAAATTGAACATGCATCTTGGCAAACCGCATCGTTTTTACCGGGGATTCAATAACCTCAGATGGTCGCCGGTGAGCCGTGAAATCGCCGGCGTTTCGCTGTTTTACACCGGCTTGCTGGGCCATGTCTTTTTTGCCTTGTTCGATCATGCTTTCGCCCGGTTTCTGGCGAATGCTTTTGCTTTGATCGGCGTAGCCGGCGGCGCGGTCGGCCTGTTCTATATGTACAAACTGTACCGGATTCCGGCCCGGCCCTTCTGGAACCACTGGCAAACCGGATCGGCATTCCTAGGTTCCATGCTCGGTTTGGGAGCGTTGATCATTGCCGCGATGTGCGTCGTAACGCAGCCGCTGGCCGTTGAAAGCACCCGAACAGTGCTGCACACGCTGATCCTCATCATGATGACGGGACTGGCGCTGGAAGGCATCGGCCATCTGGCGCATGCCCATGACATGCGGCACAGCAATCACGAAGGCGCGGCGTCTTACTATCGCCAGGTGACCCAATACGGGAAATCGTATATTTTCCGAAACGTCCTGCTGGGCGTCAGTCTGATGTTGACTCTCTTCCTGGCTCTCCACGGCTTTTCGGATTATCTCGGTTTAATCGCAGGTCTGGCGTTATTGCTGTCGATGCTGACCGGCAGCGCTTTCGGCCGTTCGCTGTTCTTCGTGCTGGTGATTCCCACCACCATGCCCGGCGCGTTCTTCTGGAAAAACAGCGGTTTCATCGAGCACGCCAGGGAAACCGGTCTGGCCGAAATGCCCCAGCACGGCGTCGCTTACGAGCATCATCACCCGTTCAAATTAGGGGAACTGCTGGAGACGATCAGGGAAAATTCAATTCAGGACATGATCGCGCATGTGAAAGGGATATTCGGCAAATAAATTATTTGCTCTTCTGATTCGCATCGGCCCGAGTGAGTTGTAACTCGGGCCTTTTTATTTTTTGATGGAGCGAATTTATTAAATGCCGGACGTGCATGGTAGGCGCTTATTCACGTTATAATGTCCGCCAATTCCCATCCGTAAAAGACCGGCAGCCGCCGGTTTTTCTTTAAACCATCTATGTATTATCACGGCGTCAAGAAAGTCATCGAAATTCGTCCCATGATCAACAAACGCGCTGAATTCGGCGAGATGCACCCGATGTTGGCGCGCATTTTACGGTCGCGAGGCATCCGTTCCCAAGAGGAACTGGAGCGAACCCTGGCGAAATTACCGTCGCCCTGGCTACTTTCGGGCATGGAAGAAATGGTCGCCCATCTGATCACGGCGCTGGAACAACGGCAGAAGATTACCGTGATCGCCGATTTCGACGCCGACGGCGCCACCAGTTGCGCCGTGGCGATGAAAGGGCTGCAAATGATGGGGGCAGGGGGGGTGTCGTTCGTCGTGCCCAACCGGTTTGAATACGGCTATGGCCTGACGCCTGAAATCGTCGAGCTGGTCAAACAACAGCAGCCCGACGTGCTGATTACCGTCGACAACGGCATCTCCAGCCTCGACGGCGTCAAAGCCGCGAAAGAAGCCGGGATGACCGTACTGGTGACCGATCATCATTTGCCGGGCCCGGAACTGCCCGCAGCCGACGCCATCGTCAATCCGAATCTGCCCGAAGACCGCTTTCCGAGCAAGGTCCTGGCCGGGGTCGGGGTGATTTTTTATATCCTGATGGCGCTGAGAAGCCGCCTGCGCGACAAGAAATGGTTTGCACAACGTGGATTGCAGGAGCCCAATCTGGCCCAGCTTCTGGATTACGTCGCCTTGGGCACGGTGGCCGACGTCGTGGAACTGGACGCGGTCAACCGGATTCTGGTGCATCAGGGATTGCTTAGAATCCGCATGGGCCGGGGCCATCCGGGCATCAACGCCCTGATCGAAGTCGCGGGGCGCCGGGCGGAAACTCTGCTGGCTGCCGACCTGGGTTTTGCCTTGGGCCCCAGGATCAATGCGGCGGGACGTCTCGACGACATGTCGCTGGGCATTCAATGCCTTCTAACCGACGATCCGACCCTGGCGAAGGAGCTGGCGCTGCAACTGGACGATCTCAACAGCGGCCGCAAGGAGATCGAAGGCCAGATGAAACACGAGGCGATGCAGTTATTGAACGAAATGCGGGTGCTCGACGAAAACCATCTGGCGGCCGGCGTGTGCCTGTACGACGCCAACTGGCATCAGGGCGTGATCGGGATCCTGGCTTCGCGCATCAAGGACCGCCTGCATCGGCCGGTGATCGCCTTTGCTCCGGCCGGCAAGGATCTGATCAAGGGTTCGGCCCGTTCGATTCCAGGCGTGCACATCCGCGACGTACTCAGCGACATCGCCGCGGCCCATCCGAAACTCCTGAGCAAATTCGGCGGCCACGCGATGGCGGCCGGGTTGACTCTCTGCATGCACGATTACCCGCCCTTTGCCCTGGCTTTCGACGAAATGGTCAGAAAGCGTCTGCACGAAGTCGATCTGGAACAGAAAGTCCTATCCGACGGCGAATTGTCCGAACAGGATATGACCGTGGCTTTTGCCGAACTATTACAGCAGTCGGCCACGTGGGGGCAGGGCTTTCCGGAACCGGTGTTTCACGGCGTTTTCGAGGTGGTGCAATCGACCGTTGTCGGCCAACGTCATCTGAAACTGGTGCTTAGAATACCGGCAGGGAGCCTCTTGATCGACGCCATTGCCTTTTTCATCGATCACCCGGAACAATGGCTCGGAATAAGATCGTGCCTCGCGGCGTATAAACTGGACATTAACGAGTTCAGAGGCCAGCGCAGCATTCAGTTTATTGTACAGTATCTCGAAAAAATCGCCTGACCGGGCTCGATCGTTCATCCTGAATTTTTTTCCGATTTTTTTTGTAAACTGACCGGCTGCAAGCGGCGAATGGGGATTTTAGCCATAAACTCTTGCTTGATCAGACGATTAAATTCATCGGCCGGCAGCGGCGGACTGAAATAGTAGCCTTGAATTTCATCGCATTGTTTTTGCTTGAACAGAGAAAGTTGCTGCTCGTTTTCCACCCCTTCGGCGATCGTTTTCAAATTCAGGCTTTTCGCCAGACTGATGATAGCATCGACGATGTTTTCGCTTTCCTTGTTATGCAGCATTTCTTTGGTAAAGGACTGATCGATCTTGAGTTTGTGCAGCGAAAAGCGCTGCAGGTAATTCAGAGAGGAATAGCCCGTGCCGAAATCGTCGATCGAGATCTCGATGCCCAGTTCGGTTAGTTGCCGAGTGATTTCTATCGCCATCTCAACGTTCTGCATGGCCACGCTTTCGGTCAGTTCCAGTTCCAGAAAGCGCGGAGCCAGTTGATAACGGGCCAGTGTGGTTTTTATTTTTTCGTATAAGGTGTCGGCTCGAAATTGAGCCAGGGATAGATTGACTGCAACGGTCAAAGGGAAACCGTCCAGATGCCATTGGCTGGCATGGGCTATCGATTGTTCCAGCACCCAATCGCCAATGCTCAGGATCAAGCCGCACTCTTCGGCCACCGGTATGAATTCCGAAGGCGAAACCATGCCCCACTCGGGATGCTGCCAGCGCAGCAAGGCTTCGGCGCCGTTGATCTGACGCGTTTGAGTATCGATTTGAGGTTGAAAATAAAGCGCCAATTCATTCCGTTCCAATGCATGTCTCAGTTGATGCTCGATTTCCATGCGTCTTTGCATCTGATTTTGCATTGCTTTGGTGAAAAACCGGTATTGATTTCTGCCCTGGATTTTGGCTTGATACAGTGCAGTATCGGCATTCCGCGTCAGTGTTTCATAACTGTCCCCGTTTTCGGGATAGAGGCTGATGCCGATCGACGGCTTAATATACAATTGATAATGTTCGTATTGAATGGGTTCGGCCATGAGGGCAATAATGTGATTGGCGGTTTTGGCGGCGCCCTGCCAGTCACAGTCCATCAGTTGAACGTTGAACTCGTCGCCTCCCACTCGGGCAACGGTATCTTCATCGCGCACCGCGCTGATCAATCGTTTACCGACTTCGATCAGCACCTGATCGCCAACGGAATGTCCCAAGGCATCGTTGATGTTCTTGAAATGATCCAGATCGATGAACAACAGCGCGAAGGTTTTTTTATGACGCTCGGCAATGACGATTTCATGATCGATCCGTGCCTTGAACAGCAGTCGGTTGGGCAAGCCGGTCAAAACGTCGTAATGAGCCAGACGTTCGATCTGTTGTTTGGCTGTTTTGTACTGGGTTATATCGGAAAATATTCCGATGAAATTGACGAATCGGCCATCTTCATTCCGGACCAAAGTGATTGTCAGCCAGGCCGTATAAAGACTGCCTTCTTTTTTCCGGTCCACCATCTCGCCCTGCCAGAAGCCGGTTTCCGTCAAGGATTTCCACATGGAGCGATTGAAATTCTTGTTATGCAGACCCGAAGAAAAAATCCGCGGTTTTTTACCCAGCACTTCCCGTTCCTCGTAGCCGGTAATTCGTGTAAATCCCTGATTCACGGAAACAATCTTTTTATCACTGTCGATAATGACGATCGCTTCCTGACTTTGGTGAAAGACTCTGGCCGACAATTCCAGCTTTTTTTCTGCGGATCTCCGGGCTGCGTCCTGCGCGTACATATTTAACGCAAAAGACAGATCCAGGCCGAGTTCGGCCAGTAGATCGAGCACTTCCAGATCGAAAAAATTTTGCTGATTCGAATAAACGCTCAGCACGGCGTAAGGCTGCCGGTTAAGAGTGATCGGTATCGCGCAGCACGATTCCCAGCCCTGACTTTTTTCGATCATGGACAGCCCGGCCGGCGTTTCGGCGTCGTTCCGGAAGTCGTTCACGACGATGATCCGGCTTTCAATAAATGCCCGGCTTGTCGGGCATAAATCCTGAGGCGTATCCGCCTGAAGGGGAATCCTTTGTTGATGCAGGCAGTCGAGTCTTTCTCCGGCCGCGGCGACAGCGTACAGAAGATGACCGCCGGCATCCGGCAGGCCTATCCACGCCATCTTCACGTGATTGATCTGAGCGGAGATCTTGCAGACCGTTTCGAACAAATCGGCTTCATTGTTGATTTGCACGATGGCTTGGTTTATTTTGCTGAGAGTGGCGTAAAAATTATTCAGGCGTTTGATCTTTTCTTCATGATTTTTACGCTGCGTGACGTCGAGCGCAATGGCGACCAGAGAATCCGGCGTATTACGGTACAATTGCAGCCATACTTCCACCGGATAACAGGATCCGTCCTTGCGCCGGTGAATCGTTTCGAAATGCAGACGGGACTGGTCGCCGCTTAATAGCGGCCGGATTAAACGCGCATAGGAGTCGGAACAATATTCGGGATAAATCTCCAGTATTGACCTATTAACGAGTTCCTCCAGACGGTATCCCAGGTTGTCGACGCAGCCCTGATTGACGTGGATGAAATGCAGGGTCCGGCTGTCGATGATATGGATTTCATTAATGGACTGGTCGAGCATTACGCCCATCATCTGATTTTTTTGCTCGGCTATCCTGGCGTCGGTCATGTCGATCCAGACGCCCATCAGTTCGGTTACTTTCCCCTCCGAATCGGTTAAAACCGATAAATGATCTTCAATCCAGCGATAATTGCCGTCGGCATGCAAAAAACGATAGTGTTGTATGACCTTGCCTTTGACAAGTACTTGCCGATTTGCCAGCTTGACCTTGGCCAGATCGTCCGGATGAATTCTGGAAAGCCATAAGTTGTCCATGGTTTGCCAGTCGTTAAGGCTAAAACCGGTCAGTTCCGTAATTCTGGCCGAGCCGAAATTGAATTTGAAGCCGGTTTCGGTCTTCGGTGCCGGCGCGAGCGTATAAATCGCTATGGCGCTGTTGTCGAGAATGTGATGAAGATATTGTTTCTCGCGGCGAAGTTGATCGCGCAGCCGGCAGGTAGCGGTAACGTCGGTAAAAGTCAGTACGACTCCATGAAATTGGCCGCTTTCATCGACAATGGGAGCCGCATTACTTTCGATGTGAAAATGGCCGCCCGTTTTGGAAAGCAGCAGGGTATGGTTCGCTTGCCGAATCGTTTGACGGGTTTCGAGCACCTGCCGGACAGGGGACGGAACCGATTGATGCGTTTCGGCATGAATGACGTCGAACACTGTCTCTATGGGCTGCCCGATGCATTCCCGGCTTTGCCGGCCGGTCAACTGTTCGGCGGCCGGATTGATCCGGATAATGATGCCATGGTTATCGGTAGCGATCACGCCGTTACCGATGCTTTGCAAAGTCACCACCAGTTTTTGTTCCTGGCGCTTCTGTGTTTTCAGGGTCTGTTGCAACGATTGATGCATCCGTTCCAGAGTCTGGCCCAACTGCATCAGTTCTCCGGAGCCTGTTAAAGGATTGACGGCAGAGGGATGGTTCTCGCCAATTCGATGGATGAACGCAAGCAACTGCTTCAAAGGCTGAGTGACCAGATAATTCTGAATCAGATAGAACAGGCCCAGGGCGAACAGAATCAACGACCAGACGAGAGCGCTGTTGCTGACGATTTGCCGCCAGATGGCTCTTTCTATGGAAGAATGATCGTGAACATAATACACGCCTCCGGTTCCGGCCGGCCTCAGGGTCTGTCCGGAGCCGGGAAATTGCACGGGAACATAGGCTATATGGAGGCGGGTATCCGGATGGTATTGCAAATCGATGCGGAACGATTCACGACATCGCTTGTATTGCTCCTTATTGAAATAGGGAAGCGACGACGCATGTTTATGCCGCCATTGCCCTTGGTTTGACGACAGGATCAGATCCTGATCGTCAATCAACGCGATCACGAGGGTTTCAGCCGTTAAATCGATGTAGCTGATTTCACGATCCACGCCAGAGAAATCGTTCTTGATTAAATCATCCTCCAAAGACATTTGCAGCCGTTTCATCGTGTCCCGGATCCTACGCTCGGATTGCTCATGCGCCAGTTTGAGCGCATTGTGGTAGTCAATCCAGACAATGCCGATCCATAAGCCGCCAAAAAGCAGGAAGCTACTGAGCGGCAGCCAGATTTTCAGATTGTATGAACGGCGAGAGATAGCTTTCATCGATTGACGGGATTTATGACCTGGAAGGCGGTAATAAACCGCCTTCAACCGGATATTGAGTGGCAATGGGTCTGAACGGCAAGCGATTCATAACCAATCCATTGGTTGGCTCCCGTTTTGAGGGAGCGATGTAAAGCCGGCTTGTATCCTATCAAGAATGCGTTTGATAGTTCTCATGGGGTTCAAATAGAGCCGGATTCCGATAGCCGGGCAGGGTTGCGGACTGACTTTTTTCATAAAATCCCAAGCTTGGGTTATTTTCGTGTTTTATCGCATTGAACAGTCTGGTACCTCTTGAATGGTGGTAAAGAAGTCATCAGGGGTCATAGCTGCCTTTAAGGGAGCTTATAATTAAGACTGCGGCTCTTTATGCGGAAGTTATTGTTTTTCTGCAAAGAATTTTTTATGGATGTCTTTTTTATTATTATAGATGATGTAAACAGTAGGATATAAAATAATATAAAATGCCCAACAATGAGCTTGTTGTCAAACGGTTTAAATCAACATCGGACATCTTGCGGCGCTCGGTTTTCATTATTTCAATTCGGCCAATAGGGCCAAGGTAGTCTCAAGATCGTTCCGCGTTGTGTAAAAATGCGGAGAAAGACGTATTCCGGCGCCACGCAAAGCACAAACCACGCCTCGCTGCTGCAGATGCCGAAATACTTCCGAGTTGCCTATCGTGCGGTGCTGGAAGACGACAATCCCCGATTTTAGCTGTGTATTGGCGGGTCCCAGTAAGATAAACTGGGCGTCGTTCAGGATTGACTCCATTAAATAGCCGGTTTTTTCAAGCAATAAGGATTCGACGGCGGCCATGCCTGTTTCCAACAATAAGGAAAGGCTTGCGGATAAGGCATGAATGCCCAGCATGTTAGGGCTACCGCATTCGAAGCGGCGGGCCGTAGGATGGATTTCCCAGGGCTTGTTTTCATAGTTATGGGTATCTTTCATCATGTGCCAGCCGAACTGGCTGAGCTTCAATCGAGCCCTGGCTTCCGGCGTCGAATAAAAGACGCCCAATCCTTCCGGCCCCAGCATCCATTTGTGACCGTCCGCCATGACAAAATCGGCTTGGCAGGCCTGAACGTCAAATTGAACGGCGCCCAGGCTTTGAATCGCATCGACACAAAATAAAATGCCGCGGTGCCTGCAAAAAGCCCCGATTTTGTTCAGGTCCAGCCGAAGGCCCGAGGCGAACTGGATCGAGCTGATCGTCAACAAGCGGGTACGGCGGTCCACCAGGGCAAACAACGCCTCTTCCGGTGAGCCGGCTGCGCTTAAATCGGCTTGACGGAATTCCACGCCTTGATCGGCCAGGGTTTCCCAGGGAAGACGGTTGGACGGAAATTCTTCATTACTGGAAACAATGTTGTCTCCCGACCGCCAAGTCAGACCGTACGCGACAAAAGACAACGCTTCGGAGGTGTTTTTGACCAGAGCGACGTCATCAGGAGAGGGCGCATTGATCAGACTTTGAAGCTGCCTGCGCAATTCCGTTTCCTTGTTCAGCCAGGACGGGTAATTAAAAGCGCCGTATTGCATGTTTTCTTCGGCAAACAGCTTCACCGCCGCACAGGTTCTTTTTGGCCAGACGCCCACAGCGGCATGGTTTAGATAGATCAGTTCATCGGCCAGCGGAAATTCCGGATGTTTCATGACAACAAGAGAAAATGGATTATAAAGAAATGACGATCTCATTATGACAGACGAAGCTCAGTTGATATTCATTTTTTAAAAGAATTATCAATAAAACAGCCGTGAGTTCATCACAATGAACTGACGAGATAAACGAACAATACAGAACTCGCGCACCACCCAAGCGGCCAGCGGCCGCGTAACAAGCCCGGAAGGATCAGTCATTAAAAGGAAAGCGGGCGTACAGTCTATCGATCAAGAATAGAAAAAAACATCAAAGTGAATGGCGTTGGCTTTATTTTCTGCCAAAATCGATTTTTATAGGCTCGAATTAAACAGTTTTTAACATAATATACATTATGCGAAGTATCGGATTAGTAATAATTGTAATGGCTGGAATCGGCCCGACTCGCATTTAACTCAGTTTTGGGCTCAAAATAACTGCAAATGAAATAATAGCCGGGCTCAGATTATCTGCAATCACATTGACTCGCAATCCGTTTCCGTGAACTCGCTTTAATTGCAAATGAAAGTCAGAATAAGCTTTGAAAGACAGCGCAATGCTGAAACAGTTTAGCCTAGTCGGCTTTTGTCTTGGTTTTGGCCATCAGGTTTGGCGGCGGACCGATAGGATCGAAATTTTTCAGTAATGACACATCGTCTTTATTAACCCACAGCACATCCATCTTGTAAGAGTCTTGAGGTCTCCAACCGCCGAAGAATTTCTTGCCGTCCGGACTGATGTCCTGGGTCAGGCCCGGTTGCTGGTAACTGAAATAGATCAGATTGTCCAAGGCGATGATCGGGCAATGAATGCAAGCTCATTTGCATTTAATCTGAGTCGAACGGAATTTTCAGTTGCAATTAATTCAAGCCGAAATCGGCGATAAATGCGAGTCCGGCCGCTTTCAAATGCAAGCCGCTAAACTTAAGCCGACGCTTCAATGCATTCTTCCGAATCGTTCTTCGGACTGTTGACCTTCGTGCTCACTGGCCAGGCCGTCATTTCTTCGTCGGGATAGGGTTGCAGTAGATCCAGCAGACGGTCGGCATTGCTAAGGTGCGGCGCCAGCCAGATATTCCAGTCGTCCGGCGCCAGAATCACAGGCATGCGCTCGTGGATCGGCTGCATGAGGTTGTTCGCGGCGGTGACGATGATCGAGCAGGATTCCACTGCCCTGCCCTCCGGACTGTTCCAGCGCTCCCACAGGCCGGCGAAGGCCATGGGCTCCCGATTCCTGAGCGAGATGAACCACGGCTGCTTGGTTTTGGCGCCCGGAAGCGCCTGCCACTCGTAAAAGCCGTCCGCCGGAATCAGGCAGCGGCGCTGTTTGAACGAGGTGCGAAACGCCGGCTTTTCGGCCACCGTCTCGGCCCGGGCGTTGATCATGCTATAGCCGATCCTGGCGTCCTTGGCCCAGAACGGAATGAGGCCCCAGTGGGCCGTCGCGAAGCGGCGCCGGTCGCCTTCGGTCCGAATGATGAAAATGCTTTGAGAAGGCGCAATGTTATAGCGTGCCTCCATTCCCGGTATCGTATCGGTCCCGAAACGCCGGGCCAGCGTCGAAGGGAGGCTGAATAAAGCGAAGCGTCCGCACATGGGATTGACCTGTCGATAAGAAAATAGCCCGGCTACCAAGCCGAAGAATTCAGTTGTCACACCGGTTTTAAAAAATTGGACATTTACTTATTCTTAGGAATTCCGGCTTTTCAGAAATGGAATTATGAAATGATTCTCATGTCCTAATTTTGATTGTTTTTTGCATTGTAACGGAGAAGTCGAAATGAAAACATCAGTCATCGATAAAGTCATGGTCGGCGAAGCCCTGGTCGGAGAAGGCAAGGAAATGGCTCACATTGATCTATTGATGGGACCTCGCGGCAGCGCCGCGGAAATCGCCTTTTGTATTACCCTGACCAACCAGAAAAAAGGCGACAACGCCTTGCTGGCGCTGGTGGCTCCCAATCTGATGGCCAAACCCAACACCGTCCTGTTCAATAAAGTCGAAATCAAAAACGCGGAGCAGGTCAAGCAAATGTTTGGGCCGGCCGAGCGCGGCGTGGCCAAGGCCGTGGCCGACAGCGTCAAGGAAGGGGTCATACCGATTGCGGAAGCGAACGACGTATTCATTTGCGTCGGGGTTTATATTCACTGGGAGGCCAGGGATAACGATAAAATTCAGGACTGGAATTACGAAGCCACCAAGTTGGCGATCCGCCGGGCGGTCGAAGGCAAGCCGACGCCCGAAGAAGTCATCGCCCAGGAAGACGTATCGCATCATCCTCTGGCCGCGCACGATTAAGGCGCAGGATCCGGCCCGCTGCCCTTGCGGCAACCCGGCCCGCACAGCATGCTTCGACCCCCCGTCGCGGGAATGACCTGAATCTGCGTGCCGATTCTTTCTTTCAGTGCCGGCACGTGCGAAATGATGCCGATCAGCTTGCCGTCCTGCCGCAGGCCGGCCAGCGTTTCCAGCGCCGTCTCCAGGGCTTCTTCATCGAGCGTGCCGAAGCCTTCGTCCAGAAACAGGGAATCGACCCGGACGTTTTTGCTGGCCATTTGCGAAAGCCCCAGCGCCAGCGCCAGACTGACGATGAAACTTTCTCCGCCGGACAGATTTTTGGTCGAGCGAATCTCGCCTGCCTGATAATTGTCGACGACGTTGAGTTCCAGAGGCTGAGCCGCATCCCGGATCAACAGATAACGGTCGGTCATTTTCCGCAATTGCCGGTTGGCGTGTCCGACCATGAGGTCGAAGGTCAATCCTTGCGCGAAGTTACGGTATTTCTTGCCGTCGGCCGAGCCGATCAACTCGTGCAATAAATCCCACCGGGAACATTCCCGTTTTTGCGCCTCGACGGCCTCGGCGCGCTCCCGGTGCTTTTGCTTCAACTCCTCGTTGTCCTTGAGTTTCTGGCGAAGGCCGCCGATTTCCTGCTGAAGAGCCTTCTGTTCGGCAACCCGTGCGGACAGCTCTTCGGCAAGCTCGCCAAGGCCTTGCTGCGTAATTTCCTTCCGCTTTTCCTGTTCCAGTTGGACTGCTTTATCGCGCTCCCGAGTGATTAACCCCGTTTGTTCCTTATCCAGCGCCTCGGCCTGCTGCTGCAACGCTTTGCGTTCGTGCTCCTGCAGATTCGCGGCCGAGAAACCTTGTTCATCGGCAAAGCCCAGCCCTTGGAGGCGCGACTGAAAAACCGCTTCGTCGTTCTGCAATTGCCCGGCTCTGGCGGCCATCGACCGGACCAGTCCTTCCATTCGGGCGTTCAGGTTGTTCAGTTCCCGGCTCGATCGATGCCACGACTCTCGGAGCGTATCGAGAGCCTTTTCGGCAGTTTCAATCCTTTCGGCAAGGCGCGCTTCTTCTTCGTCCGGATCCAGATCGCCGAATAATTCCCGGCGCGTGCCGGTCAGGGTTTCCTGTTCGCCGAGCAGGTTTTTTTCAATGGCCCGCTGTTTTTCAAGGTCATTCCCGCAGGCCTGGATTTGTTCCGCCTGATGACGCGTCCGAAGCTCCAGTTCGGCGATCGCCCGTTCCAGATCCGATCTTGCCTGTTGTCTTTGCAGCCAGCCTTCGCGCCGGGTGGTCAACTCGGCCAGAACGGGATCGATCGCTCCGAATTCGACGCCATAGCCGGCAATCTCCTGGGTCAGGCCGCTCAACAATCGCAGTTTTTCGGACTCGATATCCTGCGCTTCCCTGGTCAGGCGTTCCAACAATTGAACGGACGCGTCTTTGTTATGAACGGCGGCCTGTGTTTCGCGCGATGCCTCTGCGGCCGTTTCCTTGATGCCGTCCAGCGACTCGCGCAGACCGGCCATTTCCTTTTCCAGGGCCTCGGCGGCCTGTACAATCCCTGCCTCCTGCGCCAGTTTTGTCACCGTCTCGTCCTGAAGCTGCCGGAGCCGTTCGCTCAAATCCCGGCCGTTACCGTCCAGGGACAGTTCCGAATACAACCGATCGAGCTCCGCCGCCAGGGCGGCGCCCTTCCCTCCATACTCCTCGCGGCTTCGGGTGATTTGTGCGAGATCCTTGTTCGCTTCGGCCAGCGCAATCTTCGAATCGTTCAATTGGTCGTTGGCCGATTTGACGTCCGCCCTCGCCTGCCGCAATGTCTTTGCCGTTTCGTCGGCCAACGGCAGATTTCCCTCTGCGAAAGGATGTTCCAGAGCCCCGCACAAAGGACAAGGCTCCCCGTCCCGAAGCTGATGGCGCGCTTCCTCGAAGCCCTGGATTTTTTTCAGCAGTATAAACTGGGTTTCGAGAAGGCCCGTCTCCCGCTCCAGCGAAGCGCATCGGGCGAATTGGCTTTCGATCCGCTCGGCAAGGGCCGTTTGCTCGGCGAGAAGATCGTCCGTCCGCTTTTCGAGCCCGGCCAGCGCATTTTTCGTCTCCGACAGGGAATGACTCGTTTCGACGGCCTGATCGAGCCTCGATTTTCTTTCGCCGAGGCTTGACCGGCTCTGCCGCCAGTCCGCCAGTTCCCTGCCTTCGAGCAGGCTGTTCAATTCGTTGCGCTTTTGGTTCAAGGCGTCCTGGCGGATTTGAAGTTCGCGTTGCCTGTTTTCCAGGTATTCCATCCGCTCTTGCCAAAGACGCAGGGATTCGGCCTGCTGCCGCTCGGCGGCTTTGAGTTCCGCCACTTTGGCGCTGTGCAGACCGTCGTGTTTCTTCAGGGCTTCGCCTCTTTCCCGAATGCCGGCCAGGTGTTCCACCAGACGTTCGTCGCCCCCGGTTTCGCCGATGGCTTTGAGTAGATCGTCCAGCGCTTGGGTTTGATTGCGAAGATGCGCCCCATTTTGCCGGTGTTCGGAATCGATCGATGCCAGCGATTTTTCCAGGTCGGCGATTTCGGCTGCTACTTTCTGGATGAGCTTCTCTTTTTCCCGTATCTGCAAGTCCAGTTCGCGCGTTTTGCGCAGGATCGGCAAGGTCTTTTTCTGCCCGCTTTTCTTCGCTTCGAGCTCCTCGACAGCCTGATGTACGGCGGTCTCGGCCGTTTGGACCTCGGTCTCGCGTTGCGGCAATTGTTCGAGGCATTGCCGATGGTTTTGCCGGTCCGTTTCCTGTTCGCGCCGGACGGATTCAAGCGCGGCATGGACGCCGGCCAGTTCCATAGCCTTCAGCCCTTGTTCGAGTTTTTCGCGTTCCGGGGCAAATGCTTCCTGACGTTTCTGCCAGTCTTCTTTCTGCAGCGCGATACTTTTCAATTCCTGCTCCAGCCTGGACATGCCTTCGAGCCATCCGACGGCCCGGTTTTTTTCTGCAACTTGCGCGGCCCATTCCGTGTCCTGTTGAATTTTTCGGGTCAAAGCGGCGTTCAGTTGCTCCTCTTCTTCCGGACTCAACAACTGCATGCCGGCCAGTTCGGACAGCAGCGACTCCAGCTTTTTGCGTTCCCAGGACCTGCGTTCGTGAACGCGCATCGAGATCCGGCTGTAAATATGGGTGCCGGTGATCTGTTCCAGAATCGGTGCCCTTTCGTCGGCCGAAGCCTGAAGGAACGCCGCAAAACCGCCCTGTGCCAGCAGCATGGAGCGGGTAAAGCGGTCGAAATCCATGCCGGTTGCGGCTTCAATCTGCTCGGCGACGCCACGCGCCTTGGTTTCGACGATCTGCCCGGAATCGGCGTGGGCGATTTCATGCCGGGGAGATTGCAGTTCACCATCCGGCTTTTTGTGCGCGCGGCGCTGGCTCCAGTGGCAGCGGTAGCGGCCGGCTTGGGTTTCAAAGGTCACTTCTGCGAAACATTCGCCGGTCTGGCGCGACATGATTTCGTTCCAGCCTTTGTTGACTTTGCTCAGGCGCGGCGTGCGTCCGTACAGCGCGAGACAGACGGCATCGAGCAGTGTGGTT
This sequence comes from Methylosarcina fibrata AML-C10, assembly GCF_000372865.1. Lineage (NCBI taxonomy): Bacteria > Pseudomonadati > Pseudomonadota > Gammaproteobacteria > Methylococcales > Methylococcaceae > Methylosarcina > Methylosarcina fibrata. Next base: position 900,663 of record NZ_KB889965.1, read on the forward strand.
TTGCCGGCGCCGGTCGGACCGGTGATGGCGAAAAGGCCGTCGGCCGCGAAAGCGGGATGAGTCAGATCGATCGTCCATTCGCCGGCCAGCGAGTTTAAATTCTTGAAGCGGATCTGGAGTATGCGCATCGGCGGTGCCCTGTTCTATTCCGCACGCAAATCGTCGTTATGAAGCGAGGCGAGAGTCTCCTGGTAGGCGAGCGTCAAGACCGCCCGCTGCTCTTCGGGAACTTCGTGAACCGCGAGGCATCGGGCGAATACGTCGTTCTCGTCGAGATCGTCCAGGGTTTCCTCCGGATGGCTCCGGCTCAAAAGGCGGTCAAAGAGCCGGTTGTTTTTAATCCGCAGGATTTCCAGTCCCGAACCGGCTGCGGCCGTTTCCAGGCGCTCGCGCAAATCGCCGATCACTTCGTCGCCTTCGTAGACCACTTCGAGCCAGGCATCGGACCGCATTGCCGAAAGCTCGAGAATTCGGGCGGCGAGTGTTGCCCAGTTGCCGGCGATGCGTTCCAGCTTCTGAAAGACCGGCACCCGGATCAACTTGACTTCGGCTACGGACCCGGCCATTTCGATTAAGCATACGCTTTTTTCCTGGGTCGCCTCGCCGAAGCCCATCGCCAATGGAGAGCCGCTGTAACGCATCCATTCCATTCCGTTCACTGTCTGCGCCACATGAAGATGGCCCAACGCCAGATAATTCAGATTGCTTGGAAAAATTCCGGCGGAAACATGGGCCAGGGAACCGACATACAGCTCCCGGACGCCGTCGCCGTCGACCGTTTGCCCGCCGGCGGTAAAAAGATGGCCCATGCCGATAATCGGAACGTCGCTGTTCAGCTCGCGGCGTTTCCGCTCCGCCAGATCGGCGGTCTCGGAATAATGCCGCCGGATGCCTTCGACGAGCTTCCGCTCTTTGTCCTCGATGCTCTCGCCGGCTTCGACAATGCGAATGTCGCGGTCCCGAAGATACGGAACGGCGCAGACGATGAGTTCCGGAGTACCGTCGGCCCGGACGAGAACCAGAACCTCATCTTCCCGCCGGTCCGAGACGGCGCCGATCACGTGCACGTCCAGGGCTTTGAGCAGTTCCCTGGGAGCATTCAGAAACGACGGCGAATCGTGATTGCCGGCGATCACCACAACGTGACGGCAGCAGGAGCCGGCGACCCGGCAGAGAAAACGATAGTACAGTTGCTGCGCGCGATGACTGGGCGCCGTGGTATCGAACACATCGCCCGCAATCAGGAGAACGTCGACCCGTTCCTGCCCGATCGTTGCTGCCAGCCAATCGAGAAAGGCTTCGAATTCCTCGTAACGCTTGCGACCGTAGAGGGTGCGTCCGATATGCCAGTCGGAGGTGTGAAGAATTTTCATGCCGGCCACGCCGCGCCGCCGAAAGACGCGGGGGACCGTTTACCGGCCTTTGCCGCCCAATGTTGTAAAAATAATTCTCGGTTCATCTTGGGTTCAAACGAAGGTCTTTCTATTTGTTATCGATTCGACGGGTGTCCGTTATTCCGGGCTGTGAGCGGCGTCTGGGCGCCGCTCCCGATGCGGAGTCGAAATTGTAAACCAATGTCCGGTCCGAGAAACAGCGTTTCGTTGTCAAAACGCCTGTAACGTAAGAAACGACGGCGTCGCAACCTTGATAACCTGGCTTCGCCGGCAGTCAGTCCACAGGATGCGCATGAATGGCAGAAAATACCGCGTCTCGTTGAACGCCGTATTGAAAAGGTGTGCGAGGCCGTTAAAATCTCGCAGATCGGTCCTGTTTTTCGTTTTTATTTAAACGTCGGAAAACTCAAACTCCGCAATGACCGGCGCATGATCCGACTCCGGAAATTTCACGTCGGTTCCGAAAGCGACCGATTCGTCGTGCAGCAATTCGTTGTGAATCTCCGATCCCAGATAATGTCTCAGAAGAGACCGGGAGACCAGCAAATGATCGATCATTTCGCCTCGCCCGTGATGAATCAGGGAGAATCGGGCCGGTTCGGGAATGGTGCGCTCGCAAGGCACCAGAACGCGCCCGGTCAGCCGATCGTTGCCGTTATTTTCCACGTCGCCCCGAATGGCCTCCACCGGAACCTCATCCAGATCGGCGTTGAAATCGCCGCACACCGCGATCAGAGCATTTTCATTTTCATCGAACAGCTTGTCGATCAGCATCCGCGTCTCCAGCGCCTGCCCGACCCGCTTGATTGAAGAAAGAAAGAAGCCTTCGGCCCAACCCGAAGGTGTTTTCCAGGTGAACGCATCCGATTTCTGGCCGACCACGTCCGACGGCAAGCGCGACTTCAGGTGGACATTGACGACGTCCAGAACCCGTGCATCGTCGATAGGAATTCTCGCGTGCAGGATCGGCCGTTCCCAGGTGACGGGCCTGGCTTCGGTTTCTTTCGGATGGGCGGTTACTTTTTGATAGCGCGGGGCGGCGGCGAAATCGTGCAGATATTGATGATGCTCGGCGATTTCGAAGCGGCTCAGGATAACCAGATTGCGCTCATCGTAAACTTGCAGGCTGTCTTTAGTCAGCGTGGAAACATGGTGGTATTCGGCGTAGGACGTGTTGGCCAGGAGTTTTTCCAGAGCCGAAAGAAGGCGAGGATGCCCTTCCCTCTCCTGTCCGTTGACTTCCTGCAGACAGAGAATGTCGGCATTCAGCCTCAGCAATTGCGGCTGCATCAGGGCGATGCGCTCGTCGAGCGACGGCTTTAGCCCCGGCTTGTCGTCCAGATTTTCCAGATTGAACGTGGCGATACGGATCTTGTGTGACATGGCTCGTTACCTCTTCAGATTTTCCGGAGTTCCAAAAAAACCTCATCCGATGGCAGGCATTGCTCCTGGCATAACTCGCACAACTATAAAACAGGCGACTTTCAAGCGTGTTCGGCATTCTCTGCTCCCGGATAAAGCCCCTTAGCCCGGAGCACAAGAATCGGGCTGCCCCGGAATCGTTCCGCTGGACGGCGTAAGCCGCTTGGTGCACCGCTGCTGTTCGAGAATCCGGGCGAGCCTCTGCTGTTGTTCCGTATGAACCCCGTCATTATAAAGATTATTCAGCTCCATGGGGTCGAGGCTCACGTTATACATCTCGAACTCCTCGGTAACGGGAGTATGTTTGACAGTGACCTGAAAGGGCACTTCGTATGTTCCGTCTTCCGTGGGCAGGGGCACTTTATTCAGAGAAACGACGTCGTCGACATTCGGATAATTGGGATCGTCGGGATCGTTGGGCGTTCCCGGCGTCGTCCAGAACTGCGGATTGTCGAAATAGCGGGAGTATTTCCAGATTTCTCCGTTCAGCCTTGCAATCACCGTTTCGATATGGTTCGGTTGAATAACCGAGTTATATTCGATGCCTGTCCAGTTGTTTTGATTCAGGCCGCGACTGGGGTCGTCGTCGGTCATGAAATACAAAGGGTCGTTGACGCTGCGGGGATCGGCGCTGCCCAGGATTAACGAACTAAGGTCCCGCCCCACCAGCGGCAGCGCGTCGGAATGGGTTTCGGCCAGGCTTGCGCGAACCGGTTCCTGCGCAATGCCGGCAAGTCCCAGCAGAGTCGGCAGCATATCGATATGACTCGTCAACGTCCTGATCGAACGGGGGGCGGAAATCTGCCCTCCGTGCCAGACGATCAAGGGCACGCGGATCGCTTCGTCGTAGGCCGTATACCACTTCTGGTGCATATTGTGATGCGAGCCAAGAAAGTCGCCGTGATCGGAAAGGAAAACGACATACGTATTATCCTTGAACCTGGAAGCCAGCAGAGCCTGCAACACCGTGCCCATCTGCTCGTCGACGTTTTTGTGGAGCTGATAATAATAGCGGTAATAGCGTTCCAGAGTAGCCGGGTCATCGAGGATCGGCTGCATCCATTTGGCATAGCTGGTCTGGTAGCTGGCCTGAGCGCTCGGTTTCGTGCCGAGATCGTCGTTCATGGTCCGGTTGAACAGGACGGGATCGAACAACTCAAGCGGTACGACATCTTCCTCGATGTCGAACTCGAATCCCAGGTTTGCAACGTTGGTGTACAAGCCCCACAAAGTGATGTCGTGCGGATTCACAAACGAAGAGACGATGAGCCACGGACTGGCGCTATTGTCGTGATCGAGCTGCCGGATAAGACTCTGAGCTTGTTGGGCAAAGCCTACGTCCCGGCCTTGCTGCCCTGCCGGAACCGAGGACCCGCTGTTGAGCGGCGCTCTTCCGTGCGGTTCGGGGCCTATCCAGCCGGAAAAGCCGAAGCCGCCCAGCCGGTCGGCGCTCTGATACAAAGCTTCTTTGACAGGATCCGGATTACCGTCCTCATCGTAACTGACCAACTGGCTTTTGGTGCCGGGAATGATCATGTCGGCATCGGACGCATGCCATTTGCCCCGCCAATAAGTCGAATAGCCGGCGGCGCGAAAATAGTCGCCCATCGTCGGCACGCTGTTCGGATCGAGCCAGAACACGTCGGGGTCGAAAGCGTCCTTGGCGGCGCCGGTAGTTTGAGTAACGCCGTGCAGCGAAGGGTATTGACCGGTATAAAGCGACGCACGGCTCGGCGAACAGGCCACCGAGGCCGCGTAATGGCGATGGAATTCCACCCCGTTCCGACGCAGGAAATTTTGCGTTTTCAAATACTGACGCCGGAATGCCTTGGTCGACGCCGACTCGTAGAAGGGCGGATAACGCATTTCATCGCACATCAGAATCAGAAAATTCGGCCGATTCCGTCCGTCCCCCGGAACGGCGGCAGATTGCGGCGAATCGGTCAGGCCGGCTTGAGGCAAGCCCAAAAGGCCTGCCGCGGACAGCGCCGCGCTCTCCTGCAAAAAACGCCGCCGGCTCGGATTCATCCCCTCATCGCCGGCTTCTCTGGATTCGGATACAGGATTGTCGTCGCGATTTTTCATCTTGTCATTCTCCGGTTAAGCACCCGTTTTCGCCAGCGTTTCAGAGCCTTAGCCCTAACACAAAAGCGGCCGTACAACCCGAAAATATCATTTCGCCGACCAATTGTCACTCTTAATTTCCAGACCAGGGCACGTTCGAAACGATAAAAATCAGAGAGATAAGCCGGCCTGCCCTGCCTTGTTTATTTTCACTACCGGGAGTAGTCGCAGAAATTTAGACGGGAACCATGTCCTGGCTGAACAGAGTGCTGCCTTCGAGGTCTTTTAACGTGACCGTCAACACCCGGCTATCGCCGTCAATGTCGACCTGACCGAACGACTGCATTCCGAACAGCGGCGACAGATTCGGCACGGACGAAGCCTTTTGAAAAATCACCTGCGGGCCGAACGTGTCGTCGAGCTCATGCGGGCCGAAGCTGCCCGCATGCAGAGGCCCTGCAATAAACTCCCAAAACGGTTCGAACTCCTTGAACCGGGCTTTTGAGGGATCGTAAAAATGCGCCGCTGCGTAATGCACGTCCGCCGTGAGCCAGACGGTGTTGCCGATGCCTTCCCGTTTGCTGAAGGCCAGCAATTCGGCCAGCTCGAATTCACGCCCGGAGACCGGGCCGTCGCCGTTGGCGCAACTTTCGAATTGCGGGCGATTCCACCGGTCGGCGCCGTCCAGAGATTGCAGGCCCAGCGGCATGTCGGCCGCAATCACTTTCCAGACCGCCGCCGAATTTTTCAGCCCGGCCTTCAGCCAGGCCAATTGCTCGCTTCCCAAATAAGCGGTCGCTTCGCCCCGTTGGGTCTGACGATTGTGGTTGTTGCCGCTTCGGTACGAGCGCATGTCGAGAACGAACAGATCGAGCAGCGGCCCGTAAGGGATGCGCCGGTAGACCCGCCCTGCTCCGTCGGCGGCTTTGAGGCGCATCGGTGCGTATTCGAACGCGGCTTTTCTGCCGTGGGCGACCAGCCGGGCGATCGATTTTTCCCGGTAGCGGGCATCCTTTTCCAGATCTATCGACGGCGACCAGTTATTGGTGATTTCATGATCGTCCCAAAGCCATACGGTCGGCACTTCCGCGTTGAAGCGGCGCAGATTGGGATCGAGCAGATTGTATTGGTAACGTCCCCGAAACTCGTCCAGCGTTTCGGCCACTTTGGCCACTGCCGGCGTGACCCAATTGCGCCAGACTTCTCGGGTCTGCGGCACGACTTCGAACTCCCGAATCGGACTGTCGGCGTAAATGCTGTCGCCGCAATGGATGAAAAAATCGGGCTCGGACCGGCGCATCGTTTCGAAGATGCGAAGGCCGCCGACGTCTGGATTGATGCCCCAGCCCTGGCCGCAGGTATCGCCCGACCAGAGAAACCGGAGGCTCCGCCCTTCTGCGGGGGCGGTGCGGAAACGGCCGTAGCTCGGCCGGCTCAGATATCTGGCGTTGTCCAGATCCTGGAACCGTACCCGGACGTGGATGGCCTGCCCCGCCGGCAGGGCCGTCAAATCGATGCGCGCGGTGTAATCCGTATCGGCCAGAGCGACAGGCCCCGCCACCGTGCGGGCGTCGGAAAAATCCGGTCTGGCACCGTACTCGACGATCATTCGGGCCGGGCGGTCGGCGCGGCTCCAGACGACGGCACGATCCGACTGCACGTCGCCGAATTGAATGCCTTGCCGCAACTGCGGCGCAGCGAAAGGCTCGTTGAACCCGCCGGCTCCGGCCACAAGGCCGTGCCCTGCCGGATTCGGTACCAGACCCGCTCCCAACGCCAGCCCCGCCGTCTTGAGAAAACGGCGCCGTCCCAATTGAACTTCGTTCGACATCCTACCCACACGTTCGTTGAACATACTCCTATTATCGAAACAAAGTGGTTACAGGGTCATGACGGAACCGTGAAGATACAATAAAAACCGCACGTCCAAATGAATGGCCTTGCTGCAGGCCTTTTGTTTACCCTCTTCCCCTGAATTTCATCATTTCGTAACAGTCGCTTCTTACAATTCCTGCCAGGTTAAATAACAACGATGCGACTTGATGAAATTTGCCCTGGCTTGTATGCAGGCCGTTCTTCTGACGGCAGGTCTGCTTTTATCGTATTCTCAAGCGCCGGGTCTGGCGTTCGGCAGCGAATCTCGAACGGTTTCCCTGACACCGCTCTTTCCGGCTCCGACTCTGCCTCCCGTTCTATTCGATCAAACGATACTGGCGTCCCCCCTGCTCGACTTTTCGCAAGGCAAGCCGCTGATCGTCGTTGCGGCCTCCGACGGCGAGATCGCGATGCTGGATGCCGAAACCGGCGTTCCGGACTGGAAGCTTCGGGCACCGGCTCCCGAAGGCCAACAAGTCGAACTGGTTGCCACGCCGGCCATCGCCGGCGACAAGCTGATCATTGTCTATCAATGCCTCGATCATGGCGTACGAGTCAGCCACCGCCTGGCGGTGATCGATCTGGCGAACAAAAAGCTGGACGAGGCCTTTCCGGTGCTCGAACTTCAGGCCGAAAAACCGGGCGCGGGCGGACGATCGACCGTCAGGTTCAATCCGCCGACCGCCTATTCGCACGCCGCCTTGCAGCATGCGGCGAAAAAAGAAGGCGGCCTGGGCGTCATATATGCGGCCTTCGGCAATGCCGGAGATACGCAGCCTTTCCACGGCTGGCTGTTTGAAATCGACCTGGACGCCTGGCGGCAACGCGGCGTCAGGGAAGCGGTCACCGCCGCCTTGCTGACGACGCCCGAAGCCGACTGCCCGGTCACGGTAGAATACGGTACTCAGGAAATGATCTGCGGCGGCGGCATCTGGACGCCTCCCGGCCCCCAAATTTATCCTGCGGGCGACAGTTACGAGCTGCTCGTGCCCACCGGCAACGGACAGATCGATTTGAAACGGGGCGATTACGCGAACACGCTGATGCGCCTGAAGCCCGGCCTGGCCTTCGATCCCGGCTGCGATGAAGCATTGTGCGCCGCGTTCGATCCTGTCAATCCCGATTCGGCCTGCATGGCCTCCTGTAAGAACCTGTTCATACCGCGCCTGGCCGACGGCAATGCGCCCTTGCGGCCGGCGAGCGGCGACTGCGACGATAAAAGCTACAGCGAATGCCTGGCCTGGATGGATTACGATCTCGGCGCCAATGCCCCGGTCCGGGCGACGTTGCAAAACGGCCGACCGGTGCTGATTCAGGCGGGCAAGGACGGCGGCGTATCCTTATTGGATGCGGATCATCTCGGCCGACAGTTCGACCGCCTGCAGATCGCCGATCTTTGCGGCGCGCCGCAAGATCCCTGCGACCGGTCCTGGGCAGGCATGATCGTCACCAAACCGGCGCTGAGCTTTGTGGACGGCGCACCGGTGGTGATGATTCCGACGTTCATTCCGGACCACACCCACTCGGCCGGACTGGTGGCGTTGAAGATCGTGACGGAGCAAGGCACTCCGAAATTCCGGCGCTTCTGGCAATATCCGGAACCCGGCAGCGTCAAGGCCCGGCAGATCTTCCGGTCGCATCCTTCGCTGCCGTTCGTGTCGAAACTCGGCAAAACGGGCGAGGACGTGGTCTGGATCGTCGATATCGGCATGCAGGGAACGATTTACGGCATCCGGGTCCGGGACGGCAAACTGCTGGTCGAAACGGCCATGCAGGGAACCGGACGTCAATTGTCCGCCCCGCTCATTTATAACGATACCCTCTATGCGGCGTCTTCTCTGCCCGCCACCCATCAGGCGATGCTGGAAGCCTTCAGGATCGAGGTTGAGCCCTAGTTCACGAGATTATGGATAAAAATAACTATAGAACCATCTGGATTTCGGATCTTCACCTGGGCTCCGCGCAGTGTCAGGCGGACGTGCTGCTCGACTTTTTGAAACACAACGAGAGCGAAAAACTTTATCTGGTCGGCGACATCATCGATTTCTGGTCGCTTTCGAAAAAAATGTACTGGCCGCGAGAGCACAACACCGTGATCCAGAAAGTGCTCCGGAAAGCGCGTCACGGCACCCGGATCATCTATGTGCCCGGCAATCACGATGAAAACGTCAGGGACTACAACAATTACGTGTTCGGCGACATCATCATCAAAAACACCGACGTGCACGTGACCCCGGAAGGCAGGCAATTGCTGGTCGTGCACGGCGACGAATACGACACGATCGCCCAATACCACCAATGGATCGCCAGGCTCGGCAGCGTCGGTTACGACTTTTTGCTGTGGCTCAACCGTATCCTGCGGCCTGTCCGGCGATCGCTCGGGATTCATTCGAATTTTTCTCTGGCGGCGTTCGTGAAATTCAAGGTCAAGAACATCGTTCAGTTCATTTCCGACTACGAAAAAAGCATCGTCGCCACGCTCCGCGACAAAGGCCTCGACGGCGTCATCTGCGGCCACATCCACCATGCCGAAATCAAGGAGATGGAAGGATTTTTATACGTCAATACCGGCGATTTCGTTGAAAGCTGCACCGCCATCGTCGAGCATTTCAACGGCGCTCTGGAATTGGTGCGTTGGCGCAAGCAGGAAGAAACCGTGATCAAGACCAATAAACGCCGCGAGGTCAATGCGCATGAATAGAAACATCGATAACCTGTATAAATCCTCGAATCCTTTCGCCGCGGCCAATCCCATCGGCGTTGCCGAGCCGGAGGCCGACCGTGCGACGATGCGCGGCTTCTACACCATTCTGGCGGCACAGTTTTTTTCGTCGCTCGCAGACAACGCCCTCTTGTTCGCCGCGATCGCCCTGCTCGAATCGACCGGCGCGCCGGCCTGGCAAATCCCGGTGCTGCAACAGTCCTTTGTCTTTGCGTTCATATTATTGGCCCCGTTCGTCGGAGCCTACTCGGATGCCCTGCCGAAAGGCCAAGTCATGTTCATCAGCAACAGCATCAAAATCATGGGCTGCCTGGGCATGCTGACGGGACTGCACCCGTTGATCGCGTACGGCTTGGTCGGCCTGGGCGCCGCCCTGTATTCTCCGGCCAAATACGGCATCCTGACCGAATACCTGCCGGTCGAAAAGCTGGTCTGGGCAAACGGCTGGATGGAAGGATTGACCGTCGCGGCGATCATCCTGGGCGCCATATGCGGCGGGCAACTGATCGGTCAGAATATCGAAGTCAACGTCGTACGGCATCTGAGTGCGCTGCCTTTCAACGGGAGCATCGACACCGCGCCCGAATTCGCGATTCTGGCGATATTGGGAATTTATCTGATCGCGGCCGCGCTGAACTGCTACATTCCCAAACTGGCGGTCGAGCATGCGCTGACTCATCGCGATCCGGTGTCGTTGATCAGGGAGTTTTGGCAGGGCCTGACGACGCTCTGGCAGGATCCTCTGGGCCAGGTATCGCTGGCGGTCACCTCGCTGTTCTGGGGTGCCGGCACCAGCCTGCGTTTCATCATTCTTGCCTGGGCCGCGGTTTCGCTGCAATTGAACCTGGAGCAGGCCACGCAATTGACCGCCGTGGTGGCGGTCGGCCTTGCCATCGGTTCGGCGATCGCAGCCAGATCGGTGCCGGTCGCACACGCGGTGAAAGTGCTGCCGCTGGGCATAGCGATGGGAGTGGTGGTCATGGCGATGGCGTGGGTGAGTCATTTGGGGCTGGCCACGCTGCTGTTGATTCTGATCGGCATGCTGGCCGGCTCTTTTCTGATTCCGATGAACGCTCTGCTCCAGCACCGTGGCCATTTGCTGATGGGGTCCGGACACTCCATCGCGGTGCAAAACTTCAATGAAAATTTGAGCATTCTGTTGCTGCTGGGCGCCTATTCGTTGATGATCCGGGCCGATTTTTCGATCCACACCGTCGTGATCGTCTTCGGCTTGTTTATAGCGGTCTGCATGGGCGCGATCCAAAAGATCCACGGGCACGACCAGGACTCGAATCCGTAAGCCGGCGGATGAAGGATCGGACTGTCGCGACATTTGCCCGCTTTCCCGATTTTTCTTTCCTGCACAAGCCGGGTCGAGTACCGGCTTGAATTGGATTTCCTTGTAACACAGCAAAAGGTAATAAAGCCGAATGAAACTATTTTATGGCGTGCAGGGCACCGGCAACGGTCACATCACGCGGGCCAGAGAAATGGCCAAAGCCCTGGCCGAAGCCGGCGTCGAGGTCACCTATATGTTCAGCGGACGGGATGCGGCCAACTACTTCGACATGGGCATATTCAACGATTATCAGGTCAGGAAAGGACTGACCTTTCATACTGAAAACGGCAACGTCAGCTATCTGAAAACCGCCTTCGACGCCCGCCCGATCGATTTCATCCAGGAGGTGAAGAGGCTGGATTTGCAAGGCTATGATCTGGTGCTTTGCGACTTCGAGCCGGTGACCGCCTGGGCGGCCAGATTCAAGAAACAAAAATCCCTCGGCATCGGCCATCAATACGCGTTCAATTACGCCATTCCCCGCGAGGGCGACGATTTCATCGCGAAACGGGTGATGAAATATTTTGCGCCGACTCACCGCAGCGTCGGCCTGCATTGGCATCATTTCGGCCAGCCGATCCTGCCGCCGATCATCGCTCCCCTACCCCGGCCGTTGCCGCATTACTCGGCAAACAAGATTGTCGTGTATCTGCCGTTCGAAAACTCCGAAGAGGTGGTCAAGCTGCTCGCTCCGTTCAAAGACCACGATTTTTTTGTTTATACGTCCGCAGCCGTTGTCTCGTCGTTGGCACACGTCAAGATCCGGCCTTTATCGCGCGACGGTTTCCAGCACGACCTCAGGGACTGCGCCGCCATCATCAGCAATGCCGGATTTGAATTGATCAGCGAAGCGCTGCAACTCGGCAAGAAAATCCTGGTCAAGCCGCTGCATTCGCAACTGGAACAAATCTCGAACGCCGCCGCTCTGAAACAGCTCGGCTACGGACGCATCATGTACGATCTCGACGCCAGGGTCATTGCCGATTGGCTGAATAATCCCCACCGGGTTCAGGTCACTTATCCGAACGTCGCAAAAATACTGGTGAACTGGATGCTGAACGGCATGCCGCCGATCGATGACGATTTCCTCGACGCGTGCTGGAGCACGGTCAGCGTTTATCGGTGGAGCGATTAAATCGGCTCGGCGGGGCTTGAGACGGCACCCCCGCCTTTTTTGCGGCTAAATGAAAAGCTCCACCACCACGTTGAGCAACGTCAGCACCAGGCTCCCCACCAGTGCGGTCCAGAATCCCTGAATCCGGATGCCCGGCACCAGGGCCGCCACCAGCCAGAGCATGAGTGCGTTGACTACCAGCAG